>NZ_BAAAUS010000017.1:0-19905 GCF_039534065.1 Pseudonocardia yunnanensis
CAGCTCGTACATCATCTGGTAGGTCAACGTGCCCGACTTGGACACGAGCCCGATCGGGCCCTTGCCGGCGATGTCCGCCGGGATGATGCCGGCGTTGGACTTGCCGGGGCTGATGATGCCCGGGCAGTTCGGGCCGATGATCCGCGTGCGGTTGGCGTTGGCCACCGCGTGCGCCCAGAAGTAGGCCGAGTCGTGCACCGGGATGCCCTCGGTGATCACGACGGCCAGGCCGATCTCGGCGTCGATCGCCTCGATCACGGCGTCCTTGGCGAAACGCGGCGGCACGAAGACGACGCTGACATCGGCGCCGGTCTCCTTCATCGCCTCCTCGACCGTGCCGAACACGGTCAGGTCCTTCCCACCGATCGACACGCTGGTGCCGGCCTTACGGGCGTTCACCCCACCGACGATGTTCGTGCCGGCGGCCAGCATCTTCGTGGTGTGCTTGGTGCCCTCGGAGCCGGTGATGCCCTGGACGATGACCCGGCTGTTCTCGTTGAGGAAGATCGACATTTCAGGCTCCCGCAGCCGCAAGCTGAGCGGCGCGATCGGCCGCGTTGTCCATCGTGTCCACCTGGGTGACCAGGGGGTGGTTCGCCTCGTCGAGGATCCGGCGGCCCTCGAGCACGTTGTTGCCGTCCAGCCGCACGACCAGCGGCTTCGTCGCGCTGTCGCCGAGGATCTTCAGCGCCTCGACGATGCCGTTCGCGACCGCGTCGCAGGCCGTGATGCCACCGAAGACGTTCACGAACACGCTCTTGACGTCCGGGTCGCCGAGGATGACGTCCAGGCCGGCGGCCATGACCTCGGCCGATGCGCCGCCGCCGATGTCGAGGAAGTTGGCGGGTTTCACACCGCCGTGCTTCTCACCGGCGTACGCCACGACGTCGAGGGTCGACATGACCAGGCCCGCACCGTTGCCGATGATGCCGACCTCGCCGTCGAGCTTGACGTAGTTGAGGTCCTTGGCCTTGGCCTTCGCCTCCAGCGGGTCCTCGGTGCGCTTGTCCACCAGGTCGGCGTGGCCCGGGTGCCGGAAACCGGCGTTCTCGTCGAGCGTGACCTTCCCGTCCAGGGCGACGATGTTGCCCTGGGGATCGCGGACGAGGGGGTTGACCTCCACCAGGGTGGCGTCCTCGGAGACGAAGGTCTCCCACAGCTTCACGATCGCATCCGCGGCCTGGTCGGCGACCTCGGCCGGGATCTTCCCCTGCGCCACGATCTCGGCGGCCTTGGCCCGGTCGACACCCGCGATCGGATCCACCGGGATGCGCGCCAGCGCCTCCGGACGCTCCACGGCGAGCTGCTCGATCTCCATGCCGCCTTCAGCGGAGCACATGGCGAGGAACGTGCGGTTCGACCGGTCGAGCAGGAAGGAGAAGTAGTACTCCTCGGCGATGTCACTCGCCTCGGTCACGAGCACGCGGTGCACCGTGTGGCCCTTGATGTCCATGCCGAGGATCGCCTCGGCCCTCTCCTTGGCCTCCTCCGGCGTCTTGGCGAGCTTCACGCCGCCCGCCTTGCCGCGGCCGCCCGTCTTCACCTGGGCCTTGACGACGACGGCCGTGCCGAGCTGCGACGCCGCCGACTGCGCCTCCTCGGGTGTCTCCACGGTCCGACCCGGCAGAACCGGGACTCCGTGGGCGGCGAAGAGGTCCTTCGCCTGGTACTCGTACAGGTCCACTGGCTCTCCTCAGAATCCCCACTGCGCTGGTCCGCGGCGGGCCTGGAGCCCGCGGAACCCCTGCTAGGGCGACCCTAGCGACGCCGTTCGGACCGCCCCTGTGCTGCCCTGGTGACCGCAGTCACCCCTGCACCGGAATCGGTTCCGCGCTGCTGCGCACGATCCGGGACCGGCGCTTTCGGCATCTGTCACCTACCGTCGTTCTATGGCGTTCGTCCACGCTGGACTGGACCGCCTGGCCACAGTGGCCGCGGCGGCACAGACGACCGCGCTGGAACTCGGCCGAGCGGGCGCCTACGTAGCACGCACGTTCTGCGTTCCGGCCGGGCTGCGCGGCCTCGCCATCGAGTGGGCCTGGTTCGCTGCCCACATGGTGGTCTACCCGGCAGGCCTCCTGCGTGAGCAACTCGTCGAACCCAGCGGCTACCGCACCGACTCGCTCCCCCCGGCGCGGCGCAGCCTGATGGTCACCGACCTCGAGGCGGCGGGCACTCCGATCCTGCTGGTCCACGGCATCATGGACAACAGGTCGGTGTTCACCCTCTTCCGCAGGTCTCTGCGCCGGCGCGGCTTCGGAGCCGTCCACGCGGTGAACTACAGCCTCTTCACCGGCGACATCCGCACCGCCGCCCATCAGCTGCGGGGTCATGTGGAGCAACTGCGCGAGCTCACCGGCGCCGACAAGGTGCACATCGTCGGCCACTCGCTCGGCGGGATGATCGCGCGCTACTACGTCCAGCGGATGGGTGGCTCGGCCGCCGTCGACACGCTCGTGACGCTCGGGAGCCCGCACCGCGGCACGCTGACCGCACATCTGATGCCGACCCCGCTGGGCCGCCAGCTGCGGCCCGGCTCGGAGCTGCTCGAGGAGCTCGCCCGCCCGTCACCAGGGTGCTCCACCCGGTTCCTCGTGGTGTGGAGCCGGCTCGACCAGATGGTCGTGCCCCAACGAAACGGTCGCCTGATACATCCGGACCTCGACATCGAAGAGCTCGAACTACGTGATGTCGGTCACTTGTCGATGCCGATCGATACGCGCACGTTGCACTGGGTAGCCGATGCGCTCACTCGTTCGGACCACCGCTACTACCGGGAGAGCCGAGGTCAGGAGCGTCCGAGCCCCCTGACGGACACGCTCGGTGAGTCCGCGTTCCCCGCGTCCTGATCGCGCCTTCATCAACGTCCGACACGCCGCGTCAGATTTGCCCGATGCCCACGCCCCCGCTACGTTTCGCGACGTCCGAGTCACGGAGCGGTCACGACAGCATCAGCGGCGACCCCGATCGCCGCTGCGGGATCCCCAGCCCACGCGGTCGCGACCGGCATGGATGCACCGGTTATTCGTCGAGAAGGGCAGGACTTGGCGCGCCACCGCTCCCCAAGCGGCGCCCAGGCGGACAACCCCGATCGTGCGACGCGCCAACGTGTCGTCGCGGTCCCGAGCGGGCACCGTCTTCCGGCGCCACCCGCCGCATCCCTACGCGGGCGGGCCACCGTCGCCGCAGTCGCCGCAGGTGCGGTCGTCGCGGCAGGCCAGACCTTGGTGTCGCCCCTCGGCGCCGTCGCCCCGCAGGCCGTCAGTGCGCTGGTGCCCGTCGCCGATGTCACCGAGGTCAACACCCCGAACCCTGCTGTCGACGCCATCGGTGGCGACCAGCTGCTCCCCGACCAGTTCACGCTGACGCAGCTGGACCCCGCCTCCCAGGTCGACGTCCAGAACCTCGCGAAGGCCGTGGACCTCGGCCGTGAGCTCGCCCGCCAGGCGGCGATCATCGACTCAGCGCTGGCCCACGGCGCCTCAGAGGCCCACCTCTACGGCGATCTCGCGTTCGTGCGCCCGGCCGTCGGCCGCCTCACGTCGATGTTCGGAGCGCGCTGGGGCACGTCCCACTTCGGCATCGACATCGCAGGCCCCATCGGCACGCCGATCTACGCCCTCACCGACGGCGTGGTCGAGGAGGCCGGCCCGGCCACCGGCTTCGGCCTCTGGGTGGTGCTGCGCCACACCGACGGCAGCCAGAGCGTGTACGGCCACGTCAACCGCATGTTCGTGGACAAGGGCGAGAAGGTGGAGGCCGGCGAGGAGATCGCCGAGATCGGCAACCGCGGCTACTCCACCGGCCCGCACCTGCACCTGGAGATCTGGGACGAGGACGGCTCGAAGATCAACCCGATCCCCTGGCTGCGCAAGCGGGGCATCGACTTCTAGGGCCGGCCGCCCATCGGCTCCGGGGAGTCAGAGCTTCTGGAGCGGCACCCCACCGATGAGCATCAGCCGCACGGTGCCCGCACTTCCGAAGTCGATGGTGACGGTGGCCCGGGCCCCGGCGCCGTCGGAGGCGATCACGGTGCCGAGGCCGTACTTGTCGTGGCTGACGCGGTCGCCCACCTCGAGGTGGATGGACGCGGTGAGCTTGCGCTCCGGCACCCGCCAGTCGCCCCGGTCGGTGGCCCCGGCGCGGCGGCCGAACCCGAACCGGCCCACAGGAGCCGAACGCTCCGGCTCGGAGCGGCGCCAGTCGACCAGGTCCTCCGGCACCTCGGCGAGGAACCGCGATGCCGGGTTGGCGTTGGGCTGCCCGAACGACGACCGGATCATCGCCCTGGTCAGGTAGAGCCGCTCCTGCGCCCGCGTGATGCCGACGTAGGCCAGCCGCCGCTCTTCGGCGAGCTCCGCCGGGTCGCCCATGGCCCGCATGTGCGGGAACACGCCGTCCTCCCAGCCGGTGAGGAACACGACCGGGAACTCCAGGCCCTTGGCGGTGTGCAAGGTCATCAGCGTGACCATGCCCTCGTCGTTGTCGGGGATCGAGTCGGCGTCGGCCACGAGCGCCACCCGCTCGAGGAAAGCGGCCAGGGAGCCGGGTGGAGGCGCGCCTACGGCCACGTCGGAGTCGTCGAGGTCGGCCACAGCGGCGTCGCCCGCGAACTCCCGGGCGACGGTGACGAGCTCGGCGAGGTTCTCCCGCCGCGACCCGTCCTGCGGATCCTCGCTGGCCTCCAACTCGGCCGTGTAGCCCGTCTTCGCGTAGACGGCCTCCAGCAGCTCGGCGGTCTCCTCGCCGCGCTCCACCAGCTCGGCGAGCTCGTCGAGGAGGCGCACGAACGCAGCGATGCAGCGCTGCGAGCGAGTGACCAGGCCGGGGATCCGCTCGGGCTGCTCGGCGGCGACCCGTAGCGCAGCGGCGAACGAGATGCGCTGCCGGTCGCCGTAGGCGGCCACAAGCTCCTCGGCGCGGTCGCCGATGCCCCGCTTGGGCACGTTGAGGATGCGCCGGAGGCTGACGGTGTCCTCCGGGTTGGACAGCACACGCAGGTAGGCCAGCGCGTCGCGGACCTCGCGGCGCTCGTAGAACCGCACCCCGCCCACGACCTTGTACGGCAGCCCCACCCGCAGGAACACGTCCTCGAACACGCGGGACTGGGAGTTGGTGCGGTAGAACACGGCCACGTCGGAGTTGCGGATCTCACCGGAGTCGACGAGCCGGTCGATCTCCTGCGCGACGAACGCCGCCTCGTCGTGCTCGTTGTCGGCGACGTAGCCGGTGACCTTGTGGCCGTCGCCCTGCTCGGACCACAGGCGCTTGTCGCGGCGGTCCGGGTTGCGCGCGATCACGGCGTTGGCCGCCGTGAGGATGCGCTGGGTGGAGCGGTAGTTCTGCTCCAGCAGGATCGTGCGGGCGTTCGGGAAGTCCTGCTCGAACTCGATGATGTTGCGGATGCTGGCGCCGCGGAACGCGTAGATCGACTGGTCGGAGTCGCCCACCACGCACAGCTCGCCCGGCTGCTCGCCATCGGCCGCGGGGGCGACCAGCTCGCGCACCAGGGTGTACTGCGCGTGGTTGGTGTCCTGGTACTCGTCGACCAGCACGTGGCGGAAGCGGCGCCGGTAGTACTCCGCGACAGCGGGCAGGCGCTGCAGCAGCGAGACCGTCTCCATGATGAGGTCGTCGAAGTCGAACGCGTTGGCCGTGCGCAGCCTGGTCTGGTAGACGGCGTAGACCTCGGCGACCTTGCGCTCGTACTCGTTGGTGGCGCGCTCGGCGGCGTCGTCGGCCGAGAGCAGCTCGTTCTTGAGGTTGGAGATCTGGGCGGCGAGCCCGCGCGCTGCGAACTTCTTGGGATCGAGCTCCAGGTCGCGCGCGACGAGCCCGACGAGCCTGCGGGTGTCGTCGGCGTCGTAGACGGAGAACGCGCTGCGTACGCCGAGGTGCTGCGCCTCGCGGCGCAGGATCCGCACGCACATCGAGTGGAACGTCGACACCCACATCGCGTTGGCGCGGCGGCCGACCAGAGCGTCGACGCGCTCCTTCATCTCGGCGGCGGCCTTGTTGGTGAAGGTGATCGACATGATCTCGCCGGGGTGCACCCCGCGCTCGGCCAGCAGCCAGGCGATGCGGTGGGTGAGCACGCGCGTCTTGCCCGAGCCCGCTCCCGCGACGATCAACAGCGGCGAACCGGCGTGGACCACCGCCTCGCGCTGTCGCGGATTGAGCCCCTCCAGCAGCGCCGCGCCGCGCTCGGTGCGGGCGTGGACGGGGTTCTCGGTTGGCAGTTCGAACAGCGCGCTCATCGTGTTCGAAGAGTACCGCCGCCCTCTGACGCGCCCGGCTGTGGCACACTGCAGCTGTGCCACTGATCAGCCATCGATTTTTCTACGGGTACCGGACACCGGTGCCCGTGGCCAGCTGATCAGCCCCCACGACGCCCCGGAGTCCTCAGGACCCGGGGCGTTCTCGCGTCACGGGCCGGGGCCCAGTCACCTGGAAGAGAGATTGACCGTGACGACGGAGAACAGCACCGCGCCGGCCGGCAGCAGCGATCTGGACGATCCGGCGAGCGACATCCCCGCCGAGGAGGAGATCCAGGCGTTGCGTGTCGAGATCGACCGCCTCGACGCCGAGATCCTCCGACTCGTGAAACGCCGAACGCAGGTCTCGCGGCGGATCGGCCGGGCCAGAATGGCCGCAGGCGGCCCGCGAATCGTCTACAACCGGGAGATGACGGTGCTCGCGCGGTTCCGCGACCTCGGCGCCGAGGGCCGCGAGCTCGGGATGCTGCTGCTGCGGCTGGGCCGCGGGCGCCTCGGCGGGCGCTGACCGGCGTCCTACCGGGTCTATCCCGGTGCCAGCCGCCCCCCGCGGGGCCATTTCGTGGCACTGTTGACGGCATGGGCACGGTGTTCGGGATCGTCGCAGCAGTCGTCGCTCTCGTCGGGCTTCTCGCGGCGCTGGGCCACGTCGGTTACCTGGCCATGTTGAACAACGCCGCGAAGAAGCGCGGCCTGTCCGGCGGCACCACCGTCGACTACGTGAACAGCCGCTGGAAGGTGGCGGGCGGCACCGCGGGGGTCGCACTGCTGGGCCTGCTGATGACCACCTCGAGCTCGGTGCCGATCGACCTGATCGGCCTCGTGCTGGGCGGCGGCGCCGGTCTCTACGCGAAGCAGGCGCTCGACTCCACCCGCACCCGCTTCCGCAGCCTGCCCTGATCAGTCCTGCGGACCACCGTCCGGTGAGGCGGCCACGCAGGCGGTCGTAGGGTTCGCCGGTGACCATGCCTCACGCTGACACCGGTCGGCCACTCGTCGGCGTCCGCGACGACGTCGAGCGCGCACTCGTCGTCACCGCCCATCCCGACGACGTCGACTTCGGCGCCGGCGGCACGGTCGCCACATGGACGGCGGCCGGCATCGAGGTCACGTACTGCATCTGCACGTCCGGTGACGCAGGTGGCTACGACGACACCCCGCGCGAGGCGATGGGCCCGTTGCGGGAGACCGAGCAGCAGGCCGCCGCTGCCGCGCTGGGGGTGAAGGAGGTCCGCTTCCTCCGTTATCCCGATGGCACGTTGACCCCGACGATCGAGCTGCGCCGCGACATCAGCCGCGAGATCCGCAAGGTCCGTCCGCAGCGGGTGCTGGCGCAGTCCCCGGAGATCTCCTGGCCCCGCCTCGGCGCGTCCCACCCTGACCATCGGGCTGCAGGGGAAGCCGCGCTCGCGGCCGTCTATCCCGACGCCCGCAACCCGTTCGCCCACCCGGAGCTCCTGCAGGAGGAGGGGCTCGAGGCGTGGACGGTCGGCGAGCTGTGGCTCATGGGAGCGCCGGACGAGCGCATCAATCACATCGTCGACGTGACCGCCACGTTCGACCGTAAGATCGCCGCGCTGCGGGAGCACCGATCACAGACGTCGCACATGGACCTGGAAGGCATCATCCGGCCGTGGAGCGAGGGATGGGCCCGGCGCTACGAAATGCCAGATGGGAGCCTCGCCGAGGGCTTCCAGGTCGTCTCGATCAGATGAGCGGTCGGTAATCGTCGCCGAACGGAAATACTCCATTTGGGTGAAAGCCGGCGAGCGGACGATTGACACTTGGTACGCCGAATCGACATCCGGTAGACATTCGCTCGTCCGTTCACTCAAAGGGAGGACGTAGCACAGTGGCTCAGATGGTGTCCCGAGGCGGACCTCGGATGGCTCCTGCCGGTGTGGTCACCGTCGCGGATCTGCTGAGCCGTAACGCCGCTGTCACCACGAAGCTTCCGGTCGTGACTGAGACCGCCACCACAGGCGTCTCCGTAGGAAGCCTGCTGCGTCGCGAGGGCCGGGCCCCGCACACGGTGGACCGGCCCGTTCAGCCCCGGGGCCACCAGCAGATCGACCCGCCGAAGGCCGATGTACCGAGCGCCGCCGCTGCCGCCGCCCCCGCGCCCACCGCGAAGAAGTTGGCGGTCAAGCGCGGTGCCGTGGCGGCGGGCGCGCTCCTCGCCGTCGGATCGGTGGTCGGAGCCGCGGTGCTCAGCGAGGTGGCACCCACCGGCACCGAGGCGCAGGGCGCCACCAACAACAGCTACCCGGGCCAGGGCAGGCTCAGCTCGACCCAGCCGGAGGCGCCCGTTCTCCCCGCCGCCGGGGTCGTCGACTCCGGCGCGGCAGGCGACGTCCTCGACGCCGGCACAGCTCCGCCCACGTCCTGGACGCCCGTCGCGTTCCCGAGCGCGGTCGCCGCCGTGCCCGCGGGCATCGCGGGCGCGGACGACACCCCCACCACATCGGCCCCCAGCACCACGCAGAACTCCGGCTCGGACCACGGGGGCTTCTCCGCCGGCTCGGACGACGGGGACTCCCGCTCCACCGATGACAGCAACGCCCGCAGCGGCGGTGACAGCTCGGACTCCACCCCGTCCACCACCACAAACGGTGACGACGAGTCCGATGGTGTTGTGACTGGCCTCGTCGACGACGTGGGCAGCCTGCTCCGCTCCGACGACTCCGACGACTCCCACCAGGACTCCGCTCCCCAGCAATCCGACGCGGAGTCGTCGAATCAGCAGGACCGCGGTAGCAGCGACGGCGACCGGGACAACAACGACGACAGCGACGGTGGCCGCAACGACAACGGCGACAGCAGCCGCGGCGGCGACAGCGGGAAGTCGTCCGGTGGTCTGCTCAGCGGCATCGGCAAGGTCGCTGCGGGTCTGCTCGGCGGCTGACCCCGGTCGCCCGGACCGGCGGCTACACCAGCCGCCGGTCCGATGCCCACCGTGACAGCTCGTACCGGTTGGACAGCTGAGTCTTGCGCAGCACGCTCGACACGTGCGTCTCCACCGTCTTCACCGAGATGAAGAGCTCCCCGGCAATCTCCTTATACGCGTAGCCGCGCGCGAGCAGCCGCAGCACGTCGCGCTCCCGCCGGGTGAGCAGGTCGAGCTCGGGGTCACCGGGCGGGGCCGCTCCGGGCCGCTCCGAGAACACGTCGAGCACGAATCCCGCGAGTCGCGGCGAGAACACCGCATCTCCGGACTTCACCCGCCGCACGGCATCCGCGAGCTCACTGCCAGAGATCGTCTTGGTGACGTAGCCCCGCGCCCCGGCCCGGATCACAGCGATGACGTCCTCGGCGGCGTCGGACACGCTCAACGCCAGGAACACCACGTCCGGCAGCTCGGGCCGCAGTTGCCGCAGCACCTCGGCGCCCCCACCGTCGGGCATGTGGACGTCGAGCAGCACCACGTCCGGCCGCAGGTGGCGGATCGCGGCCACCGCCTCGTCCACGGAACCGGCCTCGCCCACCACCGTGACGTCGGGCACGCGGCGGTCCAGCTCCGCGCGTACCCCGGACCTGAACAGGCCGTGGTCATCGACCAGGAACACCCGGATCATCCCGGGCTCCTCGGCACCCGTCGTCACATCGGGGGTGTCGGTCATGTCGTCGCTTCCTTCTGGGCCTGGGCCTCCGGCTCGGGCTCCGTGTCGGCCGGTCCGTCCACCGGCATGCTCAAATGCACCTCGGTGCCCTCGCCCGGGGTGCTCCGCAGCCGGACCGCACCTCCGTGCCGCTTCATCCTGCCGTGGATCGAGTCGGCGAGGCCGTGCCGGTCGTCGGAAACGGCGTCGGGATCGAAACCGATGCCGCGGTCGCGGACGAACACGTGCACCTCGGTGGGCTCGACCTCGACGTATGCGCTCACCTCGCCCACCTTGGCGTGCTTCGCCGCGTTGACCATCGCCTCGCGGGCGGCGAGCACGAGTGCCCGCAGGCCGTCGTCGAGCGGCCGGTCGCCCACCACCACGGGCCGGACGTTGATCGCGTAGGTGTCCTCCACCTCGGCCGCTGCGGCGGTGATCGCGGCGGCGAGGCCCGAGTCGAGGGTGGGCTCACCGGACGCGCGCGCGGACCGGCCGTACCCCGTGGGCCCGTAGAGCCAGTGCCGCAGCTCGCGCTCCTGGCCCCGGGCCAGCCGCAGCACCTCGCGCGGCTCGTCGGACTGGCGCTGGATGAGGGCGAGGGTCTGCAGCACCGAGTCGTGCAGGTGCGCGGCGATCTCCGCCCGCTCCGCCTCGATGATGCGCTCCCGCCGCTCCTCACTCAGCTCCCGCATCAACCGCACCCACCACGGGACGGTCAGCACGCCCACACCGAGCAGGGTGGCGAACACAGCCAGGAGCCCGAACTGCACCTGGGACAGATCCAGGTTGCCGAGCAGGAACACCCCGATCCCGCTGGCCACGAACACGGCCCCGGCGATCAACCGCAGCAGGGCCGTGCGCCCTCCGCCCGCGATACCGGTGACCCCCGACCGCGCACCTGCCGTCCACCGGCGCCGCTGTGCCTCGTCGGCCTCCCGCCACACGACCGCCGCCCCGACGGCCGCGACCCCGAGCGGGCCGACGATCCAGCCCACGACGTTGCTTCCGACGGCCGCAGCGGCGAGGCCCGCACCGATGCCGAGGGCCGCGAGCCCCATCGCTTGCTGACGCTCACTGCGTCCGAGCACCCGCTGGACGTCGGCGGACTCCTGCCGCAGGAAGATCCAGAGCAGCCCGTAGGCCAGCACGCCGGCGCCGTTGATGCCGGCGAGCAGGACGAAGGCCGCGCGTACCCAGAGCACCCTGACGCCGAGGTGGTCGGCGACACCACCGGCCACCCCCGCGACGAACCGGCCGTTGCGCCTGCGGGCGAGCGGCGGGGCGGGCGACACCGGCGGCGGTGGCGCAGGCGGTGGGGTAACCGTGGTCACGCACTTATGGTCACATGCCGGGGGAAGCGGGACATCGGGGAAAGCTCCGGGACGGCTCGGGGCCATCCCCCATGCCCCAGGGTCCGCATGACCATCAAGCTGTCTCCCATGGAGGCAGAAGAGCGATGAACGGGACCGACGTGCAGAACACGCTGCGGGAGATGTGGGAGACCCGGCCCGCCCGCCCGCGTGACGACCGGCAGGTGGCGGGCGTTGCCGCAGCAATCGCCCGGCGCTACGACATCGACCCGACACTGGTCCGGGTCGGCTTCGTGGTGGCGGCGTTCTCCGGAATCGGCGCGGCGCTCTACATCGCCGGTTGGTTCCTCCTGCCCGAGGAGCCGGCCGCCCCGGGTGCACCCGGGGCGGCCCGTTCACCGCGGACGATCATGGTCATCGGCCTGGTGGTCGCGGCGTTCGTGACTCTCGGGTCGATCTTCGGCGGCGAGCGCAACATCCTGCTGCCCACGGTGGCCGTCGCGGTCCTGTTGTTCCTGCTGCACCGCAGCCGGAGCCACCGCGGACCGAGCGGGCCGGCGACGGCGCACTCCGCTGAGGCGCCCACCACGGCCACGCCCGGCGTCTCCCTGAACAAGGAGGCTCCCGGCACCAGCAGCGCTTCGGCAGCGCCCACTCCTCCGGCGTGGGACCCGCTGGGGGCCGCCCCGTTCGCCTGGGACCTCCCCGAGCCCTCACCGGTCGCCCCGCCGGAGCAGCCGGCGCCGCGCCGACTGCCAGTCACGCCCGTGACCCTCGGTCTCGCACTGCTCGCCGGCGGGATCACCGCCGTGATCATGCTCCTGGCCGGGGTGCTCACGCTTGCCAACCTGCCGGTGCTGCTCGGGGTGGTGCTGGCGGTGATCGGAGCCGGGCTGGTGATCGGCGCGTTCGTCCGCTCCGGCCGGGGCCTGATCCCGATCGCTGTGCTCCTGGGCGTACTGACCTGGGCGATGGTGGCTGCGCCGCTCGACCGCTGGCAGGGCAATGGGTTCGGCGAGCTGCGCGAGGCCCCCACCACCGTGGCGGCGCTGCAGCCCAGCTACCAGCGCACTGCCGGTGAGATCGCGCTCGATCTGCGCAACCTCGACCTGACGGCGCAGCCCGGCGGCAACTCGAGCCCGGTGCGGTCGAGCATCACGCTCGGGGTGGGTGACGTCGAAGTGTGGGTGCCCCCGAATGCCGACCTGAGCCTGACCAGCACCACCGGAGTGGGAAGCATCGAGTACGGCACCCGCGAGGAGTCGGGCCCGGGGGCGCACCTCGCCGTCGCCAACGACCTGGGCGCCGACGGTGTTGCGTCGGGACGTCCGCTCGTCCTGACGATCGAGTCGGGCGCGGGAAGTGTGGAGGTGCACCGTGGCTGAGCAGAGTTGGAACGATCAGCAGGCGACGACAGGAAAGTCGGCTAGCCGGCGCCGCGGCCCGGACCTGGCGACCCTGCTCGTCGGCGTGCTCTCGCTGGGGATGGCGGCATCGGCGTTCGTCGGTCAGGTGCCGTCGCTCGCCGGGTTCGACCCGCGGTGGCTGCTTGCCGCCGGGGCCACGGTGATCGGGCTCCTGCTGCTGGTCGGGAGCCTCAGGGGACGCGGCACCAGCTGATGAGATCGACCGGAACCGGCGATGGGGGTCGCCGGGACCGGGAGGCCGTGCTCGGGGGAGCAGCGGCCGCGCAGGGCGGCACCAGGGGTTCGAGAACCCGGGTGCCGCCCTCGTCGTTTCGACGCGGTGCGCCCTGGCCGTGCGACTCGCGGGCGCGCGTCACGCCCGGTGGGTGGGCTCCAACCCGGCTGCCTCCAGGATCTCCGGCACGCCCCGCTCGTAGCCGACGGCCATCACATGCACCCCGGAAACGCCGGTGACCTCGCGGAGCGCAGCCACGGTCTCCGCGCACGCGGCCATGCCTTCGGCAGCGACGCGGTCGGCCGGCACTCCACGCAGCCGGCGTTCGAACGCAGGCGGGATGATCACGCCGGGGATGCCCGCCATGAACTCGAGCGCCCGCAGCGACCGGATGGGCCCGACGCCCGCGAGGATCCCGCACTTCGTGTCGAGCCCGAGGTCGCGCACCTTCTCCATCCAGATGCTGAACTCGTCGACGTCGAACACGAACTGGGTCTGCACGAACTCGGCGCCGTCGGCCACCTTCTGCTCGAGCCGGTCGGGGACACCCGCCCCGGTGTCGACGGCACCGAGCAGGAACCGCGGCGCCGGGTCGATGACACGGCCGGACAGCAGCCTGCCCTCGTCCCGCAACGTGCGTGCCGTGGTCATGAGGCTGCTCGAACTCAGGTCGAACACCGGCGTGGCGTCGGCGTGGTCGCCGCGTTCGGGCCGGTCACCGGTCATCAGCACGAGGTTGGGAATGCCGAGGGCACCCGCCGAGAGCAGATCGGACTGCAGGGCGATCCGGTTGCGGTCGCGACAGGTCATCTGCATGACCGGCTCGAGACCCTCGGCGAGCGCGACGACGCTGCCGGCGAAACTGGACACCCGCACCTGGGCGCCCTGGTTGTCGGTGATGTTCGCGGCGTCGACCCAGTCACGCAGCAAAGCCGCGGACTCGCGGATCTCGTCCACGTCGGCGCCCCGCGGGGGCCCGATCTCGGCGGTGACGGCGAACCGTCCGTTGCGCAGCGCATCGGCGAGGCGGCCCGGCCGCTCCGCCGGGATCTCTACTCCCACTCGATCGTGCCCGGCGGCTTGCTCGTGACGTCGAGAACCACGCGATTGACCTCCGCGACCTCGTTGGTGATCCGTGTCGAGATACGTTCCAGGACGTCGTAGGGCAGGCGGGTCCAGTCCGCCGTCATGGCGTCCTCGCTGGACACCGGGCGGAGCACGACGGGGTGGCCGTACGTGCGCCCGTCGCCTTGCACCCCGACGCTGCGGACGTCGGCGAGGAGCACAACGGGGCACTGCCAGATCGTGCGGTCGAGACCGGCGGCGGTGAGCTCCTCGCGCGCGATCGCGTCGGCGGCCCGCAGCGTCTCCAGCCGGTCGTGGGTGACCTCGCCGATGATCCGGATGCCGAGCCCCGGCCCCGGGAACGGCTGGCGCGAGACGATCGCGTCGGGCAGCCCGAGCTCGGCGCCGACCTTGCGCACCTCGTCCTTGAACAGCGCCCGCAGCGGCTCGACCAGATCGAACTCGATGTCGTCGGGCAGCCCACCGACGTTGTGGTGGCTCTTGATCGTGGCCGTGCCCGAGCCGCCGCCGGACTCGACGACGTCGGGGTAGAGGGTGCCCTGCACGAGGAAACCCACGTGTTCCTCGGCCGCCACCTCTGCTGTGGCCGCTTCGAAGACCCGGATGAACTCACGCCCGATGATCTTGCGCTTCTCCTCGGGGTCGGTGACCCCGGCGAGGGCGTCCAGGAAGCGCTTGTGCGCATCGACCGTGTGGAGCTTGGCGCCCGTAGCGGCAACGAAGTCGCGCTCCACCTGCTCCCGCTCGCCGGCCCGCAGCAGCCCGTGGTCGACGAACACACAGGTGAGGCGATCGCCGATGGCCCGCTGCACGAGCGCCGCAGCCACGGCGGAGTCGACGCCGCCGGACAGCCCGCAGATCGCCCTGCCCTCGCCCACCTGCGCGCGAACCGCGTCGATCGTGTCGTTGATGATCGACGAGGTGGTCCAGCCGGGGGCGATGCCGGCGATGTCGTACAGGAACCGTCGCAGCACGTCCTGCCCGTAGGGCGAGTGCCCGACCTCCGGGTGGTACTGGACGCCGGCCAGGCGCCGATCGGTGTCCTCGAAGGCCGCCACCGCCGCACGCTCGGACGACGCCGTGACCGTGAACCCATCGGGCGCACGCACCACGGAGTCGCCGTGGCTCATCCACACCGGATGGCTCCCCGGCAGCCCGTCGTGCAGCACGCTCGCGGCCTCACAGACCGTGAGCACCGTGCGTCCGTACTCACGCGTGCCGTCCTGGGCGACTTCCCCGCCGAGGGCCTGCGCCATCGCCTGGAAGCCGTAGCAGAGGCCCAGCACCGGAATGCCCGCAGAGAACAGCGCGGGGTCGATCCGGGGCGCTCCGGACTCGTAGACGCTCGACGGGCCGCCGGACAGGATCACGGCGGCGGGCTTGCGCGCCACGATCTCCTCGACCGGTGTGTCGCCGGCCACGATCTCCGAGTACACCTGCGCCTCACGCACCCTACGGGCGATCAACTGGGCGTACTGGGCCCCGTAGTCGACGACGAGGACGGTGGAGGGCTGCACAACTCCAGAGTAGTCAACGAGCGGACACGACTTCTGGCCGAGCGTGCAGCGGTTCCTGTTCCCCGCTGAACCATCGGAGCTCGACGAGCACTGTCGGACGTCGGTGCGACGATCCCGCCGACGATCAACGGAAGGAACAGGATGAGCACGTCGCCGTCCGACGACCAGCATCTCCCCAAGCCGTACTGGGCGAAGGTCTACCCGGTCGGGCACGGGCCCGAGATCGCGCCCGAACCGGGAGACACGATCCGGTCGCCTGCGGCCATGGTCGCTCCGCCCGTGGTCAACGGCCGTGTCCGGCAGTTCGTCGACCTCACACAGGCGGAGTTCGACGCCTTCACCAAGTGGAAGGTGGACGCGGCGCTCGACCTCGGCTGGGCCAGAGTCACCACCCAGGACGTGCTCCGCGCTGCCGTGCAGATGCTGGTCTCCGACAGGAAGACCGAGCGCCGCGTCTTCAACAAGATCGCGGACAACGGCATGGGCACCTACTGAGCGGCCTCGCTGCCCTGAAGTACTGGCCGTCCAGGTGGTACTACGAGCACTCGTAGTGCCCCTACCTGGGCGGATGGCCCGAACCTAGCCTCAGTGCCGTGCAGATTCTCGATTTCTCCGGCGAGGAGTTGGAAGACGCCGCCGGAGAGTTCGCCATCCCGGTGATCGCCCGGACGGGTCCCCACTTCCGCGGGCGGGCGGCGAGCCAGGAGCTGGGCGAGACCCTGACACTCACTCGGACGCATTGGGGGCAGATGTCGTCGGTCCGGACCGACCGGATGACAGCACGAGCGTCAGCCGACAACCTGATGCTCTTCTGCATATACATCGTGCTACTCGACATGATGCGGACGCACGTCCGCGAACATCTGGCCGACCCGAACCTGCGGGTCGAGGAACTGGCGCGGCGGCACCACGTGTCGGTCAGCCACGCGTACACCCTGTTCGAGCGGATCGGGACCACGCCTGGCGCGTACCTCCGCGAGGAGCGGCTGCTCGCGGCAGAGGCCATGTTGTCCGGCCGTGGGCACGACCGGCTGACGATATCGGCCGTTGCGGCGGCCGTCGGGTTCCTCGATCTTCGGACGTTCGAGCGGGCGTTCCGGCGGCGGTACGGAACGACTCCGAGCAGCTGGCGCAGTGAGCACCTCCCCGCCGGATCCGCTCCGCGACCCTGACGTCGCCGACCTCAACCCCTGACGGTGAGCCCCACGCGCTGGAACTCCTTGAGGTCCGAGTAGCCCGTCTTCGCCATCGCTCGCCGCAGGGCGCCGAAGAGGTTGACCAGGCCGTAAGGGCTGCTGGAGGGGCCGAAGAGCAGCGTCTGCAGGTCACGCTCACCGGGCGGGAAGCCTGTGACCTCCGAACGCGGCAGGGACGGGTGGGCCGCGGCGGAGGTCCAGTACAGGCCCTGCCCGGGTGCCTCCGACGCCTCGGCCAGCTGCTCGCCCAGCATCACAGCGTCCGCACCGCAGGCGATGGCCTTGGCCATGTCGCCCGAGCCGGTCATCCCACCGTCGGCGATGACGTGGACGTAGCGGCCGCCGGTCTCATCGAGGTAGTCGCGGCGGGCCGCGGCAGCGTCGACGATCGCCGTTGCCATCGGCACGCCGATCCCGAGCACGTCGTCAGTGGTGGTGGCGGACGACTCCCCGTATCCCACGATCACCCCGGCAGCGCCGGTGCGCATCAGGTGCATCGCCGTGCGGTAGTCGCCCACCCCGCCGGCGACGACCGGCACGTCGAGGGAGTTGATGAACTCCTTCAGGTTCAGCGGCTCCCCACCCGAGACGTGCTCGGCGGAGATGATCGTGCCCTGCACCACCAGGATCTCGACGCCGGCGGCAAGCAGGTCGGGGGTGAGCTCCCGGGCCCGCTGCGGGCTCACCCGGGCGGCCACGGTGACCCCGGCCTCGCCCACCGTCTTGAGCGCCTCCGCGAGCAGCGCGGGCTGGATCGGCGCGGCGTGCAGTTCCTGCAGCAGCTGCACGGCGGCCGAGGGGTCCTCGTCGCCCGCGGCGTCGAGCACCCGCTCCAGCGCCCCCTGCGCGTCGGCGTGCCGGGCCCAGAGGCCCTCGGCGTTGAGGACGGCCAGCCCACCCAGCTGCCCGATCCGCACGGCGCTCGCCGGCGAGACGATCGCGTCGGTGGGGTGGGTCACCAACGGGATCTCGAACGGGTACGCATCGAGCTGCCAGGCGGTGGAGACCTCCTGGGAGCTGCGGGTGCGCCGCGAGGGCACAATTTCGATCTGAGACAGGTCGTAGCTGCGACGGGCCTCCCGGCCCATCCCGATCTCCACGAGGTCACGCACGGATGACCAGCGTAGACAGGCTCTTCCGCGAGCCTCTAACGGGCTACGTAGTTGGGCGCCTCGACCGTCATCGTGATGTCGTGCGGGTGGCTCTCCTTGAGCCCCGCGGCGGTGATCCGGACGAGCTGCGCCTGCTGGAGCTGCTCGATCGTCTGCGCCCCCGCGTAGCCCATCCCGGACCGCAGGCCACCGACGAGCTGGTGCGCGACCTGCCCTAGCGGCCCCCGGAACGGGATGCGGCCCTCGATGCCCTCGGGCACCAGCTTGTCCTCGCTGAGCACGTCGTCCTGGGCGTAGCGGTCCTTCGAGTAGGACTTGCCGCCGCTCTCCCCGCCGCGCGAACGCATCGCCCCGAGCGAGCCCATGCCGCGGTAGGTCTTGAACTGCTTGCCGCCCACCAGAATCAGCTCGCCGGGCGACTCCGCGGTGCCGGCCAGCAGGCTCCCGAGCATCACCGACGACGCACCGGCTGCGATCGCCTTGGAGATGTCGCCGGAGTACTGGATGCCACCGTCGCCGATCACCGGGACGCCCGCGGGTGCGCAGGCGAGCGAGGCCTCGTAGATCGCGGTGATCTGCGGCGCCCCGACGCCGGCCACGACACGGGTGGTGCAGATCGAGCCCGGCCCGACGCCCACCTTCACGGCGTCCGCCCCGGCCTCGACGAGAGCCTGCGCACCGGCCCTGGTGGCCACGTTGCCGCCCACCACGTCGACGTTGTGCCCGACCTCGGCCCGCAGCTTCGCGACGGTCTCCAGCACTCGACGGGAGTGCCCGTGGGCGGTGTCCACCATCAAGATGTCGACCCCGGCCTCGACGAGCTGCATCGCCCGCGAGTAGCCCTCCTCGCCGACGCCGACCGCTGCGGCGACGACGAGGCGCCCGTCCGGGTCCTTGGTGGCGAGCGGGTACTTCTCGGTCTTGTTGAAGTCCTTGATCGTGATCAGGCCGCGAAGGATGCCGTCGCCGTCGATGATCGGCAGCTTCTCGAGCTTGTGCCGGCGCAGCAGTCCCAGCGCGGCCTCAGCGGTGACGCCCACCCTGGCCGTGATCAGCGGGGCGTGCGTCATCACCTCGTGGACGGGGCGGCTGTGGTCCATCTCGAACCGCATGTCGCGGTTGGTGATGATGCCGACGAGGCGCCCGCCCGCGTCGGTGACGGGCACCCCCGAGATGCGGAACTTCGCGCACAACGCGTCGACGTCGGCCAAGGTGGCGTCGGGCGCACACGTGACCGGGTCGGTCACCATCCCCGCCTCGGAGCGCTTCACGACCTCCACCTGGGCCGTCTGCTCCTCGGGGGACAGGTTGCGGTGGAGCACACCGAGCCCACCCGCCCGGGCCATCGCGATGGCCATCCGAGACTCGGTGACCGTGTCCATCGGCGACGACACGAGCGGCACCCGGATCCGCACCCGGCGCGTGATCTGCGTGCTCGTGTCGACCGAACTGGGAACGACATCGGACTCAGCAGGGAGCAGCAGCACATCGTCGAACGTCAGGCCGAGCATCGCGAACTTCGGGGGCAGTCCTGCGGCCTCGCTGGTCATCGGCACCATCCCGTCGATCCCTGCGCCTCCACCGCTGCGCGGCGGTCCGGGCGGCGGGGAGATTTCCCGACATCGTATCCGCGCCGCCCATACCGCGGCCCCCGGCCGCGCCGAGTCCATCACCACAGTCCGGTACATCCGCACCATCCCCGCCGCGGTGAACCTGGTGCGCACGATCCACCCGGGTCCCGGTGCGGGTATCGTCGCACCTGTGTCACCTGATGCCCTGCCGCCGGACCCGTTCGCCGGTGACCCGCATGATCCCGCCCTCTCCCTCGACGGTCCGGAGGGTGGCGAGCAGGACGGGTTGACCGAGGCCGAGCGCGACGAGGTGGTGGCCGACCTCGCCGACCTCGCGGTCTACCAGGCTCTGCTGGAGGCCCGCGGCGTGCGCGGCATCGTCGTCGACTGCGGTGACTGCGGCGAGCAGCACTTCCACGAGTGGAGTCTGCTGCGGGCGAGCCTCCAGCAACTGCTGGACGAGGGGCAGATGCGACCCCACGAGCCTGCCTTCGACCCCGACCCCACCAGCTACGTCACTTGGGAGTACTGCCGCGGCTACGCCGACGCGGTGCTGTCCGACTCCTGACGTCACGCACAACGGCGACGGCCCCCG
>NZ_BAAAUS010000017.1:19943-249197 GCF_039534065.1 Pseudonocardia yunnanensis
ATCGGGGGCCGTCGCCGTTTCCGGTCTCAGCTGACGGTGCTGGTGGGCGGTTCCGAATCGGAACCGGCCGCCGTGGTGCCCGTGAGCCCGCCCTCACCGCGGCTTGCGGTGTGCTGCCCGTCCGGGCCGCGGTCGGGGCTGGGTGCGCCGCCCATGCTCTGGGTGGAGCTGGTCGAACCACCGGTGCTCTGCCCCGGCCGAGTGGAGCTCGAGCCCTGCGGGTCGCCCTCGGCGGTGGCCGGGGGCGTCTGTGGGCGGGTGGTGGTCTCCGGGCTGTTCGGGGCGCCCGGGTCGCGGCTCGGCGGCGGGGCCGTCGTGGCGCTGGCCGGGTTCGAGGGCAATCCCGATGGGCCGCCGGGCGAGGCGGGCGACAGCTGCTGCCGCCTCGGGTCGGGGCTCGAACTGTCGCCGGGACCGCCGGACCCCGGACCGCCTCGTTGGTGGCGGGGGTCACGCGACGAGCTCTCCCCCGAAGGCGCGGTGGAACTTCCCGAATCCGGCGAGGCCGGGACTCCCTGAAGAACCGATGCCGACGAGGGCGGAACCTGCGTGCCGGACGGCTGTGGCGGTTCCGTACTGCTGGACCTGCCGGGCCGCTGGATCGCGGCACCGGGCGGCACCGGGCGGGACGGTTGCGTGGAAAGCGGGGTGCCGGGGTCGGTCGGCGTGCCGTTGGGGGTCTCCGCCGCCTTGGCGACGAGGAACTCCTGCACCTGTGTGAGCTCGTTGCGCCCCTCCTCGGGGCGCACGACGGAGAGGTCGGCCCGTGCCTGTTGGAGCTCCTGCGCCGCGGCCACGGGCTGGCCTGCGACGAGCGCCTCCTTGGCCTTGGTGATGCGCGCCTCGACACGGACCGCGGCCTCGACCGACTCCGCCCGTTGGCTGTAGAGCACCTTCGACACACCCCACAACGCGTCATCGGGCTGCGCGTTGTAGGAGCCGACCGAGACGGCGCCGATGGCCAGCACGACGAAAGCCGCGGCGGCGGCCACCGGGGCGAGGTGCCGCGCTCGACGGCCCGGTCGCCGGGCGGCCCGGACGGTGGCCACGGCGGTGTCGGTGTCGATGAGTTCGGGGATCGGGTCGACGTCGACGTCGGCCTTCCATGCGGCCAGGATCGCGGCGACGCGGTCGTCGGCGCCGTAGCCGGAGCGTCCTGGGGAGCTCACCGTCATGCCGGCGGCCAAAGCGTTGATCAGCTCGTCGTCGGCCTGGACGGCGACGAGGTCGACCGGTTCGCCGATCTCGTCGAGCGGGACCGGACGCGTCTGCATATGGGCGGGCCGATGCCCGTTGCTGCTGTGGCGCGGGCGGCGGTGTTCGAACGGATTCCGACCGGGGCCGTATGTATCGTCACGCACTCACACCACCTCCTCCTCTGGCATCGACTTGCGCAGGCGGGACAGCGCCCGGTGCTGGGCCACACGGACAGCGCCCGGGGTGGAACCGACAGCCTCCGCCGTCTCCTCGGCGGACAGCCCGACCACCACGCGCAGCACAAGTATCTCTCGCTGTTTCTCGGGGAGCGTGTCGAGCAACCGACCCATCTCGTCGGAGAGCTCGACGCGAAGCACACGCTGTTCCGGGCCGTCCGCGGACTCGACCGAGTCAGGCACGTCCGCGACTGGTTCGGAACGGTTCCGCGTTGCGGCGCGGTGCGCGTCGATTACTTTGTGTGACGCGATGCCATAGACGAACGCTAGGAACGGACGGCCCTGGACTCGGTACCCGGGCAAGGCCGTGAGCACGGCCAAACACACCTCCTGCGCGACATCATCGGCCGAGACCGATGATCGGTCCATCCGGCCGAGCCGCGCTCGGCAATAGCGCACGACCATGGGCCGGATGATGGCGATCAAGCGCCCGACGGACTCTGGATCGCCGGCCATGGCACGGCTCACCAGCTCGTCGGGAACGTCTGTCGTCTCACTCATCGCACACAGTCGCCCGGGCGTTACTGAACATGTTCGTCATCATCCGTTCGTGAGGCTCATCACGGACAGTGCTCAACCGTGTCCTCAGTGCCGACCACCGTAGCGAAGGCGGGTGACGGTTCGGGATGGGATCCTCCCGAGGGAGGAGACGCGCCGGGATGCCCGGCGATTCATGCTCAGGACAGAACCACCCGAATGGCGGTCTGCGACGCCGCGGGAGAGATCACCGCAACGAAGGGCGCGTGGCTGCGCGTAGGCAGCCACGTCGCCCGCTCGGTCGACCCGGATACGCGTCCGGGGAAGTGCGAAGTACGTGGAGGGGCACCGGTCACCAGGACAGCAGGGCCGGTCGGAACGCTCAGGAGACGAGGCCTCGGCGGAAGCCGTGGGCAACCGCCTGAGCGCGGTCGCGGACCCCGAGCTTGCGGAACAGCCGCCGAGCGTGGGTCTTGACCGTGTCCTCGGAGAGGTAGAGCTCTCGTCCGATCTGGCCATTGCTCTTGCCCTGGCTCATGCCGCGCAGCACCTGCAGCTCGCGCTCGGTGAGCTGGACTCCGGGATCGGTGGGTGCCCGCGGTGTGGGCACGGCCGTGCTCGCCAGGGTGTGCGCGAGTGCGGCCACCAATTCCGGACGCGACGCGTCCCAACGGAGGTAACCCCGGGCGCCGCCCGCGATGGCGGCGGCGATGCTGCCCGCGTCGTCGGGGGCTCCGAACACGATCACGTTCGCCTGCGGGTGGGCGGCGACCAGCCGCCGCGTGGCCTCGACACCCGTGGGCACCGCCCGCTGGGTGCCGACCAGGACCACGTCCACCGGCTGCCGGGAGAACCGGGCCAGCAGTTCGTCCCCATGCGCAACGCAATCGATCCGGTGCACCCCCGGCACCGCGGACATCACGCGGGTCAGGCCTTCGCGGACGCTGCGACGATCGTCGCAGATGAGTACCGTCGTCACGACGATTCCTTCCTGCAGCTTCCTGCAGCCGGGTGATGTGTCACCCCCCTCATCGGCGGGAGACAGGCTCACCTTGACACGATCAGGGCCGGTTTGTGCCCTCCATTCGGGAGAGTTGCGCCGAGTGGCACTGGTCATGTGGGTGACGTAAGACCGAATGGACTAATTACATTACCGGGGGTGGAGCAGGTACCCGGTACGACTCCCCCAGCAGGCGCCTACCGATCGGGTCTGCGCGCTGCTGAATGACGCTCAACGTGGCGAGCGCGGCGTGTCGTCGGCGTGCCGCGCCGTCGACCCTGTCGCTCACCGCTTTCTGAGAGATCTTGGTAACACCGTCGTTTGCGTCCAGCGCCACTGTGACGCCGTGCTCGAGAAGATCAGCTGCAGCCAGTCGTGCCGGCCACACGAGTGGGAGCAGTCGATATTGACCGGCCGACTCCGCCGCCGCATCGAGCTCCGCGACAGCCTTTGTCGAACTCGCACCGGCGACCGCTTCAGCGACCGCAAGCACGATCCGGGACTTGAGCACGTGACGAATCGATCCCGAGACACGCGCCAGCCCGAGGGCCGACCGTGCCGGCTCGACGGCGCCTGCGGCGTCGCCGCAGGCCAGCGCCAACTCGGCGCGCACCCATCCCAGCCGGACGGACGGCCGCCACGACCAGTTGCTGCGCGCCTCGTCCCCCACGGCAGCGCAGTCGGAGTGGTCACCGCCATCGTTAACCGTGACCTGCGCATTCGCTCTTTCGAGTAGCTCGTTCGCTCTGTAGAGCAGGCGTTTCGCGGTATCCGGCGCGGCGGTGCCGACCGCATCGGCGGCCAACCCGACCAGCGCATCGACCCGCGCCGCGAGCGCGAGACCGTGCGGGTCGTCCCGAACGGAGCAGGCCAGACGCAGACCCAGCGCGTCGTACGGGCGGGCGGCGACGTGCCCGCCGAGCTGACGGCGATGGGCCGCAAGGGTGACGGCCGCGTGCGCCGCCACCGCCACCGGGACACCCGGCCGTGTCAGCAGGGGCTCCAGAACGGCGGCCGCAGCGCCGTAGCGCCCCTGTCCACCGAGGGCCACCGCCACGTACCAGCGTTCGAGAGCCGTTGCGCCGGACCGGACCCGAACCGGTGCACCGGGCTCGGCACCGAAGGCCACCGCCGCGAGATGGGGCGGCGCTGCCACCGTGGTCACACCAGCACCGCGTCGCCGATCGTCGCGGTCGCCGCGCGCAGCGACGGCAGACGCCCGATCCGCTCGGGCAGCTCGACGCCGTCCCAGCCCGGTCCGGCGACGAACGTGCGGTACCGCGGCCTGGTACGGGGCAGCGATTCCAGCACGTCCGCGTCGGCCGTGTCGGGTAGCTGGGCCCACAGCACGACGGCGACGGGCGCCGTACGCCGGATCGCCGCCACGAGCGCCTCCCGAGGCACGTTCGCGCCGAGACCCCGGCAGACCACGCCCCGTTCGGCCAGGGCGGCGGAGAGCGCCACCAATGGCAGCGTGTGCAGCTCGCCGGGCATCGCGCCCAGCAGTATCGGACGCGCGTCGGGAGCTGTGGGCCGGAGTGCGGCAGCGCGGGCCCCGAAGACGGGATGGACGCACTCGCTGACGAGATGCTCGATCTCGACGCCGGTCCCGCTGTGCGCCCATCTCTCGCCGATCGCGGCGAGGACGGGCCGGACGACGTCGTCCCACGCGGACTCGGCACCGGCCGTGGCGACGGCCTCCTCCAACAGCCTGTAGACCGTGGGGGCGTCGAGTGCGAGCGCGGCACGCCCCAGGCCCCGGGCCGCCCGTCCGGCGCCCGGGAGGCGCAGCACCCGACCGCCCACGCGGACGCGGCCGGGGTCGTCATCGCCGTTGTCGCCGTTGTCGTCGTTGCCGCCGTTGCCGCCGCAGCTGTTGTCATTGCCGCCGTCGTCGTCGCGACGCTGCCCGCTGTGGCCGCGGGGTGGCTGGGCCGGCGCCCCGCCGTCACCCGCCACAGCGGCGAGTGCGACGCCGGGAGGAGACCCCACGGCGGCTGCCATCGCGTACGCCGCGGCGTCCGCGGGAGACACCCCCCGCACCAGCGCGCGCTGCATGAGCTCGAGGCGGGCGAGGTCCTCCGCGGAGTAGCGGCGGTGGCGGCCAGGGGTGTGCTCGGTGGGGCCGATCCCGTAGCGACGGTCCCAGGTGCGGAGCGTGGCCGGTGCGACACCGAGCCTGCGCGCCGCGGCGGCCACGCTCAGCCACGGCTCTGCAGCATCGGGTGCCGGAGGCCGCGCTTCAGGCTGCACGCGCTCATCGTGCTGGCCCCAGCGGGGCGAGGCAAGCCGAGATTGGCTATTGAACAACGTTTGACGCGGTCTACCATGGGCACATCACTTGCGTCGAAGATGAGCGTGGGAACAGGGCGAGGTGAGTGACGTGGCTGACACCCGACGGCTTCCGCTCCCGGTCACGGAGATCTGGGAATGGCAGATGCGCGGTGCGTGCCGCGGGATGGACAGCGCGTTCTTCTTCCACCCCGAAGGAGAACGCGGACCGGCACGGGCCAACCGCGAAGCGCGGGCGAAGATGGTCTGCCACCAGTGCCCCGTCCTCGAACAGTGCCGCCGGCACGCGCTGAACGCACATGAGCCCTACGGCGTCTGGGGTGGCCTGTCGGAGTCCGAGCGCGAAGAGATCATCCGCGGTCGCGACCGGAGGCTGCGGATGCCCGGCGAGCGCTCCCGCCGCAGGCACAGTCCCGCGAACTGAGACACAACGACAAACGGCGGGCCGCCCCTCACCGGGGCGGCCCGCCGTTCCGGCGTACCAGGTGGGTCAGTGCCCGTGGCCGTGGCCGTGGCCACCCGCGGCGGCGGGCTCCGGCGGCTCCGGCTTGTCGACGACAGCGCTCTCCGTGGTGAGCACCATCCGGGCGATCGACGCGGCGTTGACCACCGCGGACCGCGTGACCTTGACGGGGTCGACGACCCCGTCGGCCATGAGGTCGCCATAGGTCAGGGTGGCAGCGTTGAAGCCGTGGCCCCACTCCAGGTCGGCGACCTTGCCGATCACGACCGCGCCCTCGAGGCCGCCGTTGGCGGCGATCCAGTACAGCGGGGCCGTGAGCGCCCGGCGGACGACCGCCACACCGGTGGCCTCGTCGCCGGTCAGTCCGAGGCCGCCCTCGAGCTCAGCGGCCGCGTGCACCAGCGAAGCGCCCCCACCGGGGACGATGCCCTCCTCGACCGCGGCCCGGGTGGCCGACACCGCGTCCTCGATGCGGTGCTTGCGCTCCTTGAGCGCGGTCTCGGTGGCGGCGCCGACCTTGATGACGGCGACACCGCCGGAGAGCTTCGCCAACCGCTCCTGCAGCTTCTCGCGGTCCCAGTCCGAGTCGGTGGCCTCGATCTCGGCCTTGAGCTGCGCGATGCGCCCCTCGATGGCCTCCTTCGAACCAGCGCCCTCGACGAGGGTGGTGGCGTCCTTCGTGATGACGGCGCGGCGCACCTTGCCCAGCAGGTCCAGCCCGGCCTCGGACAGCTTGAGCCCGACCTCCGGGTTGATGACCGTGCCGCCGGTGGCGACGGCGAGGTCGTCCATGAAGGCCTTGCGGCGGTCACCGAAGAACGGCGACTTGACCGCGACGACCTTGATCGTCTTGCGGATCGAGTTGACGACCAGCGTGGACAGCGCCTCGCCCTCGACGTCCTCCGCGACGATCAGCAGCGGCTTGCCGTCGGCGAGCACCTTCTCCAGCAGCGGGAGCAGGTCGGCGATCGCGCTGATCTTCTCGCGGTGCAGCAGGACGTAGGGGTCCTCCAGCACGCCCTCCATCGACTCCGCGTCGGTGACGAAGTACGGCGAGAGGTAGCCCTTGTCGAACTGCAGGCCCTCGGTGATCTCCAGCTCGGTGGCGAGCGTGGAGCCCTCCTCGATGGTGATCACGCCGTCCTTGCCGACGGTCTTGAGCGCCTCGCTGATCAGGTTGCCGATCTCGGCCTCACGAGAGGCGATCGTGCCGACCTGCGCGATGTGCTCCTTGTCGTCGACCGGGATCGCCTTGGCTTTGAGGACCTCGGCGACCTTGTCGGCGGCGGCGGAGATGCCACGACCCAGCGCGGTCGGGTTGGCACCGGCAGCCACGTTGCGCAGGCCGGCGGCCACCATGGCCTGGGCGAGCACGGTGGCGGTGGTCGTGCCGTCACCGGCGACGTCGTTGGTCTTGGTGGCGACGGTCTTCGCGAGCTGGGCGCCCAGGTTCTCGAACGGGTCTTCGAGGTCGATCTCGCGCGCGATGGTGACGCCGTCGTTGGTGACGGTCGGCCCACCGAACTTCTTGTCCAGCACGACGTGACGGCCACGCGGGCCGAGGGTCACCTTGACCGCGTCGGCCAGCTGGTTCACTCCGCGCTCGAGCGAGCGCCGCGCCGCCTCGTCGAAGCTGATCTGCTTCGGCATGTCCTGCCTCTCTTGGTTCTCCGGAAACAGCGCCGCCCCGGTGGCCCGCTCGGTCGAGGGACCACCGGGGCGGCGGCTACAGAACTGCCTGCGTCAGTTGACGACCGCGAGGACGTCACGCGCGGAGAGGATGAGGTACTCCTCGCCGTTGTACTTGACCTCGGTGCCGCCGTACTTCGAGTAGATGACGACGTCGCCGACAGCGACGTCCAGCGGAACGCGGTTGCCGTTGTCATCGATCCGACCCGGTCCGACAGCCAGGACCTTGCCCTCCTGGGGCTTCTCCTTGGCGGTGTCCGGAATGACGATGCCGGACGCGGTCGTGGTCTCCGCCTCGCTGGCCTGGACGACGATCTTGTCCTCGAGCGGCTTGATGTTTGCCACGCCGATGACCTCCCCTTCCTGGGGTACGTGCCTTCGCCTACATGTTCAGGGACGACAGCCATCGGAGGTCCCGTCGTCGCGGGTGCCGGAACATCCTGGCCGTGCGTTTGGCACTCTACCCATGAGAGTGCCAGCGTCTCAACGCCGGTGCCCGCTATGACACGAAGTGGTAGCTGTGAGCCACAACAGCATCCCCCCGATGACGTCATCGCTGGTCACAGGCGAGTGATCGCACTGAAGTCAGGCGTTCGACGTCCCGACCCCGCGCGACCCCCTGAGCGCACCCAGCAGCGCAGGGGCCGAAATTCGGAGGGCAGGAGTAGACCGGACGAACCAGTACGGAACGAGCAAACCTCGCCTCCCGTTCACCGGCCGGTGCCGTCGGCGCCATCCGGCGCACGAAGGGATGATCGACCCTGCTCGCCGTGACCACAGACGTACCTCCCACCACATCGGTGCGTGACTCCAGCTTCAGCCGGCGCAACATGCTGAAGGCGGGGCTGACCGCCTCCGCCGTGCTCGCCGTGCCCGGCACCCTCCTCACCGGGTTCGCCGGGTCGGCGGCAGCCGCTCCCGCGGGCAACCCGTTCACGCTCGGCGTCGCGTCCGGGGAGCCCACGCCGGACGGGATGGTGCTGTGGACGCGCCTCGCGCCCGACCCACTGGCCGAGGACGGACTCGGCGGGATGGGCGACCGGAAGACCGACGTCGAGTGGGAGCTCGCCTCCGACGAGGGCTTCCGGGACATCGTGCGCCGGGGTACCGAGACCACCGGTTCGGAGCTGGGCCACAGCGTGCACGTCGAGCTGGCCGGCCTGAAGGCGGGACGGGAGTACTTCTACCGGTTCCGCTCCGGGAAGGACGTCTCCCCTGCCGGCCGCACCCGCACCGCGCCGCCCGCGTCGGCGATGCAGAAGCTGACCATGTGCTTCACGTCGTGCTCGCAGTACGAGCACGGCTACTTCACCGCCTACGCCCGCCTCGCCGAGGACGAGCCGGAGCTCATCCTGCACCTGGGCGACTACCAGTACGAGTACGCCGCGGGCGACTACAAGGCCCCCGGCGGGAACGTGCGCGACCACGTCGGCCCGGAGACCGAGACCCTCGGGAACTACCGGCAGCGCTACGCGCAGTACAAGACCGACGCCGACCTGCAGGCCGCCCACGCCGTCGCGCCCTGGCTCGTCGTCTTCGACGACCACGAGCTCGACAACAACTGGGCCGACGAGGTGCCGGAGCACCCGGAGACCCCGCAGCCGAACTTCCTCGCCCGGCAGGAAGCGGCACTGCGCGCGTACTGGGAGAACATGCCGCTGCGCAAGGCCCAGCGGCCCAAGGGCATCGACATGCGGCTCTACCGCTCGGTGTCGTGGGGCCGGATGGCGAGCTTCCACATGCTCGACACCCGCCAGTACCGCGGCGACCAGCCGTGCGACGACAAGTTCAACACCGACTGCGCCGACCGCACCGACCCGGCACGCTCGCTGCCCGGCTCGCAGCAGGAGAAGTGGATCGCCGAGGAGTTCCGGCGCTCGCAGGCCCGCTGGGACGTGCTCGGCCAGCAGGTGTTCTTCTCCCAGGTCGACTTCACGCCCGGCGCGGGGCGCGGCTTCAACCCCGACGCCTGGGACGGCTACCCGGGTTCGCGCGACCGCGTGGTGGACTCCTGGACCGCGGCGAAGGCGCGCAACCTGCTGGTGCTGACCGGTGACGTCCACGCGCACTGGGCGGCCGACATCAAGCAGCGCTTCGACGACCCGGCGGCTCCCGTCGTCGGATCCGAGCTCGTGTCGAGCTCGATCACGTCGGGCGGAGACGGCTCGGAGACCAGCCCGACCACGGCGGACACGCTCGCCGACAACCCGCACATCCGCTTCTACAACAACCGTCGCGGCTACGTGCGCACGCGGTTCACGCAGAACGAGGTGACCGCCGACTTCCGCGTCGTGCCCTTCGTGAAGCAGCCCGGTGCCCCCGTCGAGACCCGGGGGACGTTCGTGGTGGAGGACCGCAAGCCCGGTCTGAACAAGGCGTGAACTGTGTGCGGATACGAGTGCTGCGGCACTCGTATCCGCACACGGTCGTAGAGTCGCAAGCATGGCGAAGATCGGCTCTGACCTGGATGTGACCCGGCTATGTCTGGGCGGCAACGTGTTCGGTTGGTCGGCGGACCGGGACACCTCGTTCGCGGTTCTCGATGCGTACGTGGCGGCGGGCGGGAACTTCGTCGACACGGCCGACTCGTACATGTGGAGAGCGCCCGGCAACTCGGGCGGTGAGTCCGAGACGATCATCGGCGAGTGGCTGGCCGCCCGCGGCAACCGCGACGACATGGTGATCGCCACGAAGGTCGGCTCGTGGCCCGAGCGGCCGGGGCTCTCGCGCGCCAACATCACGGCGGCGGTGGAGGACTCGCTGCGTCGGCTGCAGACCGACCGGATCGACCTCTACTACGCACACCGTGACGACCCGGAGACCGCGCAGGAGGAGACCCTCGACGCCTTCGACAGCCTGGTCCGGGCGGGCAAGGTCAGGGCGATCGGCGCGTCCAACTTCACGGCCGAGCGGCTGCGCTCCGCGTTGGAGATCTCCGACCGCGACGGGCTCACGCGCTACGTCGCTCTGCAGCCGCACTACAACCTGCTCGAGCGGGCCGACTTCGAGGCGTCCCTCGCGCCGCTGCTCGCCGAACAGGACCTGGCGTGCCTGCCGTACTTCGGGCTGGCCAAGGGCTTCCTGACCGGCAAGTACCGGCCGGACACCACCGTCGAGAGCGTCCGCGCCGAGGGAGCACGGGAGTATCTGGACGACCGTGGGCTGCGAGTGCTGGCGGTGCTCGACGAGATCGCGGCCGGTCACAACGTGCCCGTGGCCGCCGTCTCTCTGGCCTGGTTGGCCGACCAGCCCACCGTGGCCGCTCCCATCGCCAGCGCCCGCACCACCGAGCAGCTGGCCGATCTGCTCCCGATGCTGGAGCTGCGCCTGACCGACGACGAGCTGCGGCTGCTGCGCCACGTCAGCGACTGATCGGGACTGATCGGGACCGGATCGGCATGGTCCGTGGCCGGCGGCGATGCCGGCCACGGCCCCGGCAGTGCCGGTGGGCCGTTGTCAGTCAGCCGAGCCGGCGAGGGGCGCGAGGCGTCCCAGGCGCGGACGGATCGCCGCGTCCACGCTCCAGGTGGCTCCCGCCCCGGCGAAGAACAACGCGAGCGCGGCGAAGATGTAGCCGATCGACGGCCCGAGATCGGTCATGCCCGTCGTGAACGGCATGTGCAGGTGCTCCGCGGAGGTCCAGATGCCGAAGGACCACACGGCGGTGACGATGAACGTGAGATTCGACAGGAACCCGAGGATCAGGGCCACTGCGATCAGCGACTCGACGATGGCGGTGACGACGGCGAACACTCCCGGGCTCGTCGAGGCAGCGCCGTGCCACATCTGCACCCACTGATGCAGCACCGGGACCGGGACCTTCGACTCATCGAGCTCGTGACCGAGGGTCTGGCCGCCGACAAAACCGGGGAGCCATTTGAAAACAGCGTCTATCGCCCAGAGGACGCCGAAGAGGATCCGCACCACCGCCGCGCCGTGCAATCGACGCAGGGACCGATCCATCGGAACGTATGACCGCGTTCCACGCAGATCGTCGGTATTGAGGGCCGCACTCATTTCCGACTCCCATCACTGATTGTTGATCATTGAACGACCAACGGTAGCTGGGACGATCGGGGAGTCAAGGCGATGGGATCTACATCGCCCTCAATTCGCGCAGGATGTCTCGGTTCCGTAAGAAATGCGGGCAGGCGGGCCGCACGGAAACCCGCATCCGGAAAGTTTGGAACCAATTCGGAAAGGGTTCGAAAACCTGGCGATCAGACCAGAACTTCGGTCACCGGGAGCGACGAGTCGGCCGGCAGTTGCAGCGACGAGGGCTGTGCGCCCGCCACGAGCAGGTGCGCGCCCAGCGCGGCGACCATGGCCCCGTTGTCGGTGCACAACCCCGGTCGGGGCACCCGCAGCGCGATGCCGGCGGCGGCACAGCGTTCCTGCGCCAGCTCGCGCAGCCGGGAGTTGGCGGCGACCCCACCCCCGAGCAGCACCGTGTCCATCCCCCGCTCCCGGGCAGCCCGCACGGCCTTCGCCGTGAGGACGTCGACCACGGCCTCCTGGAAGCTCGCGGCCACGTCGGCGACCGGCACCGGCGTGCCTGCCCGTTCGAGCGCCTCGACGTGCCGCGCCACAGCCGTCTTGAGCCCCGAGAACGAGAAGTCGAACGGGGCGTCGCGGGGCCCGGTGAGGCCGCGCGGGAACGCCACGGCCCCCCGGTCGCCGTCCCTGGCCACGCGGTCGATGTGCGGACCGCCGGGGAACGGCAGGCCGAGCAACCGCGCCACCTTGTCGAACGCCTCACCGGCAGCGTCGTCGATCGTGGCCCCCAGCGGGGTGACCGGCCCGGCGAGATCGGGGACGTCGAGGAGGCTCGAGTGCCCGCCGGACACCAGCAGCGCCAGGCACGGCGGCAGGGGCCCGTGCTGCAGCGTGTCGACGGCGACGTGCGCGGCGAGATGGTTGACCCCGTACAGCGGGACGTCCCACGCGGCGGCGTAGGCCTTGGCGGCAGCGACGCCGACGAGCAGGGCTCCGGTGAGCCCCGGACCCGCTGTGACGGCCACGGCCTCGACGTCGCGGCCGGTCACCCCGGCGGTGGCGAGCGCGCGGTGCACAGCGGGCACCATCGCCTGCAGGTGCGCCCGCGAGGCGACCTCGGGAACGACCCCACCGAAGCGCGCGTGCTCCTCCACGCTGGAGGCCACCTCGTTGGCCAGGAGCGTGACGCTCCCGTCCGGGTCGGCGCGCACCACCCCGACGCCCGTCTCGTCGCAGGAGGTCTCGATTCCGAGAACGATCATGCTGCCGGCTCCCGCCGCATCGTGTGTGCGTCGGCACCGCTGGGCCGGTAGTACCGCTTGCGCAGGCCGACGACCGTGAATCCTTCGTCCTCGTACAGCCGACGGGCCGCGTCGTTGTCGGTGCGGACCTCCAGGAACACCGTGGCACGCTCCGCGTCGGCCACCGCGAGCAGTCCGCGCAGCAGCTCCCGCCCGATTCCGCGCCGCTGGTACGCCGGATCGACTCCGATGGTGTGGATCTCCGCCTCCGCGAACGGTGGACCGGCCACGAACGCGAGCCCCGCGTAGCCCACGAGCAGATCGCCGTCGCGCGCGGCGAGGTAATGGTGGCCCGCGCGCAACTCCTCACGGAACGCCGGCGCGCTCCACGGGTCGTCGCCGGGGAAGAGGAGCTTCTCCAGCTCGGCGCAGCGCTCTGCGTCAGCCTCGCGCAGCGCGTCGATCGCAGGCACGGTGGCCGTCATCCAGCGCTCCTACCCGCGGGTTCACTCACCCGCTTGCGCGCGCCGGGCTCCACGGCGTCGGGTCGGCGCAGGTAGAGCGGCTCGAGCGGGCCCGGACGCACCCCGGAGTGCAGCGCAGGAGCCGCCACCGCAACCAGCCCGGCGGGTGAGGGTGACGCCGGCTCCCACTCGGGGAGGCCGACGAGCGCAGCAGAGCCACCCGCTGCGGCGACGGCGCCCAAGCCGTCGACACGGGCCGTCAACACGGCGGGGGTCTCGACGTGCGGGCCGCTGATGCGCCCGCCCTCGCCGTCGTAGAGCGCCCAGTAGACCTCACGCCGACGGGCATCGGTGACGACGAGAAGGGGGCCGTCCGGAACGGGACCCGCGGCGAGGGACGCGGCGGCGATCGCGTCCAGCGAGCAGACGCCGTGGACCGGGATGCCGAGGGCGTCACCGAGCGCGGCGGCGGTGACCATGCCGACCCGCAGGCCGGTGAACGGACCGGGGCCGGTGCCGGTGACCACGGCGTCGACATCGCGCATCGCCACGCCGGCGTCGGCGCAGGCGCCCAGCACCTCCGGCATGAGCAGCTCGGCGTGTTTGCGGGCGTCGTGCGCGACCCGGACGGATCGCTCGACGACGGCGTTGCCCGTCAGCTCGACGACGCCCGCCGTGACGGCGGGCGTCGCAGTGTCCAGGGCTAGCACGAGCACAGGTCGAGCCTACGAGCGTGCCTCCGAGGCCGGTCGGAGGGGGCAGGCCGGCTCCGTGGCGCCGGGAGCGACGCTCACCAGTCGGCGAGCAACTCCGGGAGGTCGGCGAGGCGCTGGATCACGCCGTCGGGCTGCACGTCCACCGCCACGTGCTGCACGGCCGGGATGTCCGAGTGGGGCACGAGCACCGCACGCATACCCACCCCTTTAGCCCCGCTGATGTCGTCGTAGGGCCGGTCGCCCACGTACACGCAGCGGCCGGGGTCGGTGGCCCCGACGGCGCTCATGGCGGCGTGGAAGGCGGTGGGGTGCGGCTTCGTCCAGGGCAGCTCGCTGGTCCACACGCACGCGTCGAAGAGATCCAGCACGCCGTCGCGGCGGAAGAGCTCCTCGTGCCATTCCCGAGGCCAGGCCGTGGACGACAGCACCCCGAGCTTGAGACCGCGCTCGCGCAACGCGGCGAGCATCGGGGCCGCGTCCGGGTCGGTGGCCGTGTACTGCACCCAGTACTCGCGGTACGCCTCCAGCGCGGCCTCGTACCGCTCGCGCGGGTGGTCGGCGCCGTCGGCCGCGTCGGCCAGCACGTGGGCCAGCGTGAACGCACGGTGCTCGTCGCGCACCGTCATCCAGCGGGCCTCGTCGGCGGCGAGGAGCGCTGCCGCGAACACCTCGGCGCGGTCGGGGTCGTCGGCGTGTAGGACGTCGGCGAGGCGCCGCCAACCGGCGAGATGGTCGACGGTGGCCCATGGGGTGAGCGTTCCACCCCAGTCGAAGATGACCGTGTCGATCACGCCGCCTCCACCCGGTGGACGCTCGCCACCCGAACGTCGTCGGGGCGGCGGGTGATCCGCACCAGCAGGTGGCGCTCCGCGAGCCGCTCGGCCACGCCCTCGCCCCACTCGACGGCTACCACCGCCTCCGCCAGGTCGGTGTCGAGGTCGAGGTCGTCCAGCTCCGCGGCGCCGCCGAGCCGGTAGGCGTCGACGTGCACGAGCGGTACGCCCGCCCCACCCGGGAGCGGACGGTGCTCACGGGCGATCACGAACGTCGGCGACGTGATCGGACCGGCCACGCCGAGCCCGCGCGCCAGGCCCCGGACGAGGACGGTCTTGCCCGCCCCCAGCGGCCCGGACAACACCACCAGGTCGCCTGCCTTGAGCCCGCCGGCCAGCCGCTCGCCGAGCTCCTCGGTGTCGGCGGCCCCCGGCAGCTCCATCTCGACGTCGAGCTCGACCGGGTCCTTCGCCTGCTGCGTCATGCGCGCCGCCGCAGCCCGTTGGGTGCGCTCCGGACCGCGCTGCGACGCAGCAGGTCGACCAGTGCCTCGTCCATGGCTGCCGGCTGCTCCAGCATCGGTAGATGCCCCACCCCGTCGAACCGCACGAGCGTGACCTCCGGCAGCTCCGCCGCGATCACGTCGCTGTGGGAGAACGGGATGACGCGATCGGCGTCGCCGGCCGCGACGAGCAGCTCGCAGGTGGCGAGGGCGGGCAGCGCGGCGACCCGGTTGTGGCTGCCGACCGTGTCGGCGAAGTCGGTGAGCGCGTCGACAGCGTTGGCGCTGATCATCTCGTCGACGAGGTCGACCAGGCATGGCGCGACGTTGCGGTCGCCGTAGGCGAAGCTGCGCGTGATCGCCCAGATCACGTCGCCCGCGGCCTTCCGGACTCCCTCCACGAGCTTCGGCTGGAGCCGGGCCGCCAGTCCGACAACGCGGGTGAGCGGGTTGTGGCGCGACAGCAGCGTGCCGGAGAGCCCACCACTGGCCACCTCGCCCGCCGACGTAGACACCAGCGCCACACCGGCCACACGTTCGGCGAACAACGCAGGGTTCTGCTCCGCGAGCGCCATGATCGTCATGCCGCCCATCGAGTGGCCGACGAGCACGAGGGGCCCTTCGGGTGCGAGCGCCCGGATGACCGCGTCGAGGTCGTGGCCGAGTTGCTCGATCGTGCAGCTCTCCCGCGGAGCCCGCTCGGATCGGCCGTGGCTGCGCTGGTCGTAGAGCACGAGCCGCACGGCGGGGTCGGTGAGCATCGGGAGGGACCGGCGCTGGAAGTGCCAGGTGCGCCGGTCGAGGGCGAAGCCGTGAACGAGCACGACCGTGAGCGACGGGTTGCCGCCCGGCGCCTCGATCTCCTCGCAGGAGAGCCGCACACCGTCGTCGGCGGTGACCGAGGACGCCTCGCTCTTGGGCCCGTTTGCGGGCCCTGGCTCGATCTCGGCGAGTTGGGTGGCGAGGCGGCGCCGCTCAGCGGCGATCTGCGAGTGCTTGCGTGCGGCCACGCCGACCGCGACCCCTGTGACGGCCGCACCCGCGGCGCCGGCGACGGTGCCCCAGATCTGCCCCCGGTTCACGACGACGCTCCGGCACCGATCACCGTGCGGGTGACACGGCGCCAGTGGATTCCCGTGACGATCTCGTAGTGGATCGTGCCTAGCTCATCGGCCCAGTCCTGGGCGGTCGGCTCGCCGTGGTCACCGGGACCGAACAGCACCGCGGCTTCCCCCTCCCGGACCGGGTCGTCACCGCAGTCCACCACCACCTGGTCCATCGACACCCGCCCGACGACGGGCCGCACCACACCACCGAGCAGCACCTGCATGCGCCCGTCGCGCCCGAGCCTGCGAGGCACGCCGTCGGCGTAGCCGATCGGGAGGAGCGCGAGAGTGGTCTCACGCGGTGTGGTCCATTCATGGCCGTAGGAGACGCCCTCCCCTGCCGGTACCCGCTTCACCAGCGCCACCTTGCACCGGAGCGTCATCGCGGGCCGCAACGGGCTGCGTGCCGGCTGGCGGTCCAGCGGGTCGAGCCCATAGACGGCGATACCGGGACGCACGAGATCGAAGTGCATATCGGGCCGGGTGAGCGTGGCCGCGGAGTTGGCGAGATGCCGGATCGGCGACAGGCCACGGTCCTTGGCGCCCTGCCACGCGGCGATGAGCCGAGCTTTCTGGAGGTCGTTGCTCGGGTGCTCCGGGACGTCGGCATTCGCCAGGTGGGACCAGACCGCGACGACCTCGGCGATCCCGTCGGCAACGGCCTTCGTGGCATCGTCGAGCAGATCGGGCCAGTCGGCGGGCTGCGCGCCGCCACGGGTGGCCCCGGTGTCGACCTTCAGGTGCAACCGGGCAGGTCGCCCCGCGCGGCGCGCACCGGCCAGCGCCCCGGCGAGATGGCGGCGCGACGAGATCGACAGGTCGATTCCCGCGGCCACCGACTCGGTGAAGTCGTCGTCGGGGAGGTGCAGCCAGCACAGCACCGGCGCGGTGATCCCGCCGTGTCGCAGCTGCATGGCCTCCTCGAGGGTGCAGACGCCCAGCCAGGTGGCCCCGGCCTCCAGGGCGGCGCGACCGACGGGTACGGCGCCGTGGCCGTAACCATCCGACTTCACGACGGCCATCACCGCGGCGCCGGGAGCCGCGGCGGCGCGCAGCACCTCGATGTTGTGCCGGATGGCGTCGAGATCGACGACGGCCTCCGCACGCGCGCTCCCGGGCAGATCGACCACGTCCTCATCATCTCATCCATGACCGTCACATCGCGGACAGAGCGATGATCGGATCCCAGATCGGCCGAGATCCCCCCGGCCACCGACAACCCGGCGAGCCGCCCGGCACCGATCGGCGAGACGTCGGAGGGCCGGTGCGAACTCATACACCTCGGATCGCGCGGATCGCCGCCGGAATCGCCGCCTGCAGCCTCGACGCCGGGGCCGGCGCGCCGCGCGCGGCCAGCTCGGACGCGAGCCCGTGCACGTGGGTCGCGCATCCCGCCGCCCACCACGGCTCGAGCCCGGCAGCCAGCAGCGCACCTGTGATTCCGGTGAGCACGTCTCCGGAACCGGCGGTCGCCGCCCAGGAGGACGTCGACGGGTGTACCAGCGCGCGTCCACCCGGGTCGGCGACCACGGTGGCGTTGCCCTTGAGCAGCACGGTGATGCCCAGTTCGGCCGAAGCCCGACGGGCAGCCGCGACCCGGTCGCTGCCGACCTCACCCGCGATGCGCGCGAACTCGCGGTCGTGCGGCGTGATCAGTACCGGCCTCCCCCGCAGCGCCGCACGGAGATCCGCGTGCAGGGCGAGCAGGGAGATCCCGTCGGCGTCGATGCAGAGTGGAACGTTGCGGCCGATGGCCTCGGACAGCACGGCAAAGCCGGCGTCGTCCGTGCCGATGCCCGGCCCGACGGCCCACGCCTGGGTCTGCCCCGCATCGACGATCGACTCGGTCGCGACGATCTCGGGCCACTGGTCCCGGACGAGCGACGCGGCGGTCCCGGCGAAACGGACCATACCGCTCGTCGCGAGGGCGGCCGCCCCTGCGGACAGCACCGCAGCGCCGGGGTAGGTCGCCGAACCGGCGGCGATACCCACGACACCCTGGGTGTACTTGTCGTCCGCCGGGCCGGGAACGGGCCAACGAGCGGCGACGTCGGCCGGGCCGAGGACCTCGGCGTACGGCTCGGGCAGCAGCGGGCCGAGCCCGATGTCGACCAGGTGCACCTCGCCACACCTGTGGGCCGCGAGCACATGCACCGGCTTGAGCGCACCGAACGTGACGGTCGCCGTGGCCGTGACGGCGGGACCGTCGACCGCGCCGGTGTCGGGGTCCACACCGCTGGGCAGGTCGACGGCCAGCACGGGCACACCGGCGTGGTCCACCGCGGCGACCAGGCGCGCCGCGGGCTCGCGCAGAGCCCCGTGCCCGGAGATACCGACGATGCCGTCGATCACGAGGTCGGCCCCGAGCGCGGCCACCAGGCCGGCGTCCACGTCCACGAAACGGCCCCCCGCGCGGCGCAGCGCGGCGAGACCTTCGGGGTGGGCACGAGCCGCGTCGAGCAGCACCGCGGTGACGCCGACGCCGCGTCTGCGCAGTTCCACCCCGGCCCAGAGCGCGTCCCCGCCGTTGTTGCCTGCGCCGACGAGGAGCACCACCCGACGGCCGCTCACCTGCCCGCTCCGCGCGAGCATCCGGCGTGCATGCACCGCGAGCCCGAACGCGGCGCGCCGCATGAGCGCGCCCTCGGCCGTGCGGCCCAGGAGCACGGCTTCCGACTCCCGCACCTGCTGGGCCGTCCAGACGCCCCTCATCGGCCATCTCTCGGTGGCATGCCCGGAGCGTAGGACGCGGGTGGGCACGAGCGCCGGACGACCCGCGTCAGGATGGCGTGAGGGCGAGAACACCGCCGATGTCGTGGGCCACTCGCCAGATCCGTGAATCGCCCGTTGCGGACAGCGTTAATCGCCGGTCAGTGCCGTAGTGGTAACGCGGCGCAGCCTGGGGGCGACGGGGGGTTGGTGCTCCCCGCATGGACCTGGCTCGACTTCCTGCTGTTCCTCGCCGCCATCCCCGCCGGTGTCGGCGGCTGCCTACTCGGAGTCCGAGGCGCCGACGCGATCAACCGCCGGCTCGGGCGCGACGCACCCGGCGACGACACCGAACGCATCCCCGGCCGCCGCGACGAGTAGCGGAGAAAGCACCTGAGCACCGTCGGTTGTTGCTCGCACGATGCGCCGTCGCCGCGTTGCGTTCGCCCGCCCGACGTCGCTAGGACTACGGTGCTGCGCTGTGACCCGGACCCGCCCGTTCGCCCGGCCACCGGAGATGCGCAACGCCAAGGAGGCGCTGGAACAGCTCTCCCGGCCCGGGCCGCACCAGGTGCTGCGCGGCAACCTCGGCATGGTCGGCATCCCGGGCGTCGTCTTCGCGCCGGAGGAGGGGCTGGGGCTGCCCGCTGTCGCGTTCGGGCACGACTGGCTGCAGCCCGCCGAGCGCTACGCCGACCTGCTGCGGCACCTCGCGTCCTGGGGCATCGTGGCGGCCGCCCCGTCGAGCCACCGCGGCCCGTTGCCGAGCCACGCCGGGTTCGCCACCGACCTGCGCACCACGCTCGACGTGTGTGCCGGGGTGCGGCTCGGCGAGGGACGGATCAGCGTGGACTCCCGCCGCACCGCACTCGCCGGTCACGGGATCGGCGGCGGGATCGCGATGCTTGCGGCGCAGGACCGGCCACGCGTCCGGGCCGTCGTCACGATCGCGGTCGCGCAGACGCGGCCGTCCGCCTTGGACGCCGCCCGTGCTCTCACGATCCCCGTACTGCACCTCGCCGCGGGCAGGGACACTGTCGCGCCCGCCGCCGGGCACGCAGAGCCCATCGCGGCGGCGGCAGGCGGACCCGTCTGGTTGCGCACGCTCTCCAAGGCCACCCACACCGGGTTCCTCGAGGGCGTGCACTGGAGCGACTTCGTGCTCTCGGGCAACCCCGACGCCAAGGCACGCCGCCTCGCCCGCGCCCTGGTCACAGCCTTCCTGCTGCACCACCTGTGCGACGAGGACCGCGTCGACATGCTCATCGACGGGAAGGTCCCCGGCACCACGCTCGCCGACCGCCACTGATCCAGCGCCGGCAGGCCGCAACTCGCGCAACCAGGACTGGCAACTCGCCCACCGGAACGACTCGCGGCCCCCAAACGATGCGAATCGCGCTGGCGGGACGGTCGACTCGCACAGCTGGAGTCGGTGCCCCACCGGACGGGCCGACCCGCGCAAGGACGATGCGGCCGGAGACGCCCAGGCCCAGCGGGCCGCGACTCTGGCAGCCGAAAGGGGCCGTTCGGGCAGATGGGACGGGCGACTAGCGCAGGCAAAAGGGGAGATCCGTGCTGCTCGAAGGGGTGGCTCGGGCGGGACACGAGCGGTCAGCCGGTCTCCGGGTCCTCCGGCGGGAATTGGGCGATGCGCATCCCTCGCTCGCTGTCAGGGCGCTGCGCCTCCGTGCCGCCGAGACGCATCCCGGAAGTCCGCGGGGACGGCAGGCCCACGCCGGCGGGATCGGCCGCCTGTCGCGCGTACGCCTCGCCCAGTTCGGCAGCCGATCCGGCCTCCCGGCCCAGTTCCTGACCCAGCCGCACGACCCGCTCCGCCCACTCGAGGCCACGGCCGTCCGGCCAGTCGTGGCCGATCTGCTCGGACAGCCGGCCGACGCGCCGCCCCATGTCGGCAAGAGCGTCGCCGAGCTCAGCCCACCACCGCGCCGTACGGGACAGGGTCTCGACATCGACGAGGTCGGCGGGACCGGGCAGTGGGACCGGCCGGCTCATGTCCACTCCTCGCCGGACGACGACGCGGGGCGTGGGGCGCCGAGCGCGTCCTGAATTCGGAGCATCGCCACGGCGACCGCACCGTCGGCGGCGGCCGACACGGTCGCTGCACCGGCGAGCGCCGCGCTGAGCTCGGCCAGTTCGCGGACGGCGCTGAGAAGGACCGCGCGCAGCCGTTCGTGCTCGGCCACGAGGGCCGGGCCGCCGGTGACGTCGCCGGAAGATGGAGGCAGCACCCCGCGCAGGTCCTCGGAGAGGCCGGATGCCGTGATCGCGTGGGATCGCAGCCGATCGGGTTGCAGGCGCAGCTCAGGCGGCACGAGCCGATCGTGCCGCACCCATCCGGCAGGGCGGGGCGGAACGGGAGAATCAGTGCGCGGCGGCGACGACGTCGGCCAGCCGCAGCGCGACGGCCTCCGCGACCTCTGCGGTGGGCGCCTCGACCATCACCCGCACCAACTGCTCGGTGCCGGACGGACGCAGCAGCACGCGCCCGGTGCCACCCAGCTCCGCCTGCGCGGCCTCGACGGCCTCACGGACCGCGTCGGAGCCGGCGACCGCGGTCTTGTCGGCCACCTGCACGTTGCGCAGCACCTGCGGCAGCGGCGTCACCACCGAGGTGAGCGCGGCGAGCGACGAACCGGTGGCCGCCATCCGCGCCATCAGCCGCAGCGCGGTGAGCAGGCCGTCGCCGGTGGTGGAGTGCTGCGGCAGCACGACGTGCCCGGACTGCTCGCCACCGAGGCTGAACCCGCCCGTCCGCAGCTCCTCGAGGACGTACCGGTCGCCGACCTGGGTGGTGCGTACCGCGATACCCGCCTCCTGCATCGTGAGGTGCAGGCCGAGGTTGCTCATCACCGTGGTGACGAGGGTGTCGTGGGTGAGCTCACCGGCCTCGCGCATGGCGAGAGCGAGCACGGCCATGATCTGGTCGCCGTCGACCTCTGCGCCAGTGGCGTCGACGGCCAGGCAGCGGTCGGCATCCCCGTCGTGAGCGATACCGAGATCGGCAGCGTGCTCACGAACGGCCTTCTGGAGCGGCCCGAGGTGGGTGGACCCGACGCCGTCGTTGATGTTGAGGCCGTCCGGGTCGGCGTGCACCGCGACGACCTCGGCCCCGGCCCTGCGGTACGTCGCGGGCGCCACGACGGATGCGGCACCGTGTGCACAGTCGACGACGACGCGAAGCCCGGCGAGCGAGCCCGGTGTGGCGGCGATGAGGTGGTCGCGATACCGATCAGCGGCGTCGACGAGGTCGTGGACACGGCCGATCCGCGCACCGGTCGGACGCTCACCGCGGGTGTCGAGGCCCTCCTCGACCGCACTCTCGAGCGCGTCGGGGAGCTTGTGGCCGCCCGCCGCGAAGAGCTTGATGCCGTTGTCCGGCATCGCATTGTGCGACGCGGAGATCATCACACCGAGGTCGGCTCCGAGCGACCCGACCAGGAAGGCGACCGCCGGGGTGGGTAGCACCCCTACGCGAACCGCGTCGGCTCCCGCCGACGTCAGGCCCGCGACGACCGCAGCTTCCAGCATCTCCCCGCTCGCCCGCGGATCCCGCCCGACAACGGCCAACGGCCGGTGGGAACGGTCCCGTTCGGCGAGCACCCGTGCGGCGGACGCGGACAACGCGACAGCGAGCTCAGGAGTGAGCAGGTCGCCGTTGGCCAGTCCGCGAACGCCGTCGGTACCGAACAGACGTCGCTCGCCCAATGGGTCAGCGCTTGCTGTACTGAGGCGCCTTGCGGGCCTTCTTGAGGCCGTACTTCTTGCGCTCGATGACGCGCGGGTCACGGGTGAGGAAGCCGGCCTTCTTGAGCGGCGGGCGGTCGTCGGGGTCGGCCTCGATCAGCGCACGGGCGACCGCCAGGCGCAGCGCGCCGGCCTGACCCGAGGTGCCACCACCGTTGAGGTTGGCGAAGATGTCGAAGCGCTCGGTCTTCTCGACCGTGACGAGCGGCTCCCGGATCAGCTGCTGGTGCAGCTTGTTGGGGAAGTACTCCTCGAGCGACTTGCCGTTGAGGCGGAACACCCCGGTGCCCGGCACCAGCCGGACGCGGACGACGGCCTCCTTGCGGCGGCCGACGGTCTGGATCGGCCGGTCGGAGAATACCGCCGGAATGGCGGGAACCGCGTCGATGTCGGAGTCGACCTCGACCTCGACCTCGGAGTCGACGTCGTACTCGTCGGCGTTGTCCGCGGCGAGCGCGGCTTCCTCGACGGCCTCGATCTCGGCGGCTGCCGTCTCGGCGGCCTCGCTCCCGGGCTCCGGGGGGGTGGTCACGGGCTGTCCCTCTTCGTTCTCTGCGGTGGTCACTGCGCGACCTGGGTGATCTCGAACGCGGCCGGCTGCTGCGCGGCGTGCGGGTGGTCGGGCCCGGCGTAGACCTTCAGCTTCTTGCTCATGGCCCGGCCGAGGCGGTTCTTCGGCAGCATGCCCTTGATCGCCTTCTCGACGAGGCGGTCGGGGTGCTTCTCGATCATCTCGCCGACCGAGCGCTGGCGGAGACCACCAGGGAAGCCGCTGTGGCGGTAGATGAACTTGTCGTCCCGCTTGTTGCCGGAGACGGCGATCTTCTCCGCGTTGACGATGATGACGAAGTCACCGGTGTCCATGTGCGGGGCATACGTCGGCTTGTGCTTGCCGCGCAGGAGTGTGGCGGCGTGCGTGGCGAGGCGGCCGAGCACCACGTCCGTAGCATCGATCACGTGCCAGGCGCGGGTGATCTCGCCGGGCTTGGGGCTGTACGTGGGCACGGACCTACCTCGTCGCTGTCGTGTGCTCGTCGAATGCTCGGGAGCTGCCTCTGGTCGCGGGTGCGGAGGAAGGCGCCGGGCCCGGATGGGGCCGTGCGGGCCGCCGTTGAGAGCGACCGCGGGTCTCCACCCACCGCACATCGAAGAACGAGGGTACCCGCCGGTCTGAAGCGGGGTCAAAACGCCCCCTCCAACCGCCGGGCACCCTGTTCCGTTGCCCTCGACGCTACCTCCAGCGGGCCGCGTTGGCCCGCTCGACCTGCTGATAACTCTCGTTGGCCGTGCCCAGGGCCACGCCGATCTGGGCGAGCACCGCCGCCAGATCGGCTGCGGCCGTGTCCCATCGGCGCTGGGTGGCCTGGTACTCGGTGGCCGCCTGCCCCTCCCAGCCTGCGACCATCGGCGCCAGGAACCGTTTGAGCTCCTCCAGCTGGCCAGAGATGCGGTTGGCGGTGGTGCCGACGTCCGTCCGCGCCACTTCCAGCGCCCCGAACGTGACCTTGATCTCAGGCATTGCTCGCTCCCCTCAGCCCAGCGCCGCACGGATCGAGGACAGCTCTCCGGTGCGCTGCTCCTCCTGTGCCTGATAGCTCGCGCCCGTGCCCTGTATCGCCTCGCCGATCGTGCGCAGCGCCTCGTTCAAGGCACGGGCGTCGGCGTCCCATCGCGCCATCAGCGCCGTGAACGCCGTGGACGCCTCTCCCCGCCATGCCCCCGCCAACGGGGCGAGCCTGCCGCGCAACGTGGCGAGATCGGCCTGCACGGCGTCGTTCACCGCGAACACATGCCTTCCGGCCCGCTGCATCTCCTCGACGGTGGTGCCGAACCCGTCGGCCATGTCGATCACCCCTGTTCCCGTTCCAGCCGTCTGCTGCCGGGCCACCGTCGCAGGGGTGACGACGGCGCGGGGCCGAACCAGCGAGATCGTGTGCGGGTGCGAACGGCTGAGCGCGAGCGGGCCACTCGCCTGCTCAGGCCCGTCGCACCGAGGCGACGACGATGGCGCAGGCCGCCTGCACCGCTGCGCTCCCGGACGCCGTCTGCTTGCAGCCGACGCTGAGCTGAGCATCACCGTCGAGGAGCACGAACCACTCGACGGCCGTGGGGCCCGCCTCCTGCTGCCGGTAGGTGGCGACCTCGCGCCCGGCGATGCTGGTGATGCGGAAGTCCGAGAGCGGGGACCCACCCACCACGGCCGTGTCGAACTCTGCGCGCAGCTCCGCCCGCGCTCGTTCGGGCTCGGCACCGGTGTCGTAGCCGAGCGGACTCCGCTCGACCGCGATGAGATCACTGCCCTCCGGCGCCCCGGCCGGGGTGAGCAGGGTGCGGCGCCGCGCCGGCAGGCCGCCGGTGTGCTCCCACCCCGACGGCACGTCCAGCCGGTAGCCGTACTGCACGAGCACGCCGGCCGGCACCGCCGTCGACGGCGATGGCAACAAAGCGCCCACACCGAGGAGGCCTGCGACGACACCGGCGGCCGCGACGAGCAGCAGGACCGTGCGCAGCGGCCTGCGGGTCCGGGGAAGCGGTGGCGGCAACCTGCGGGCCACGAACGCCTCTGCGGCCCGCTCGTGGCCGACGGAGGGCGAGCCGAGGGCACCCGGGCCGCGCGACGAGGACGGGGCGTTCGCACGCATGGGCGGCACCCGGCCGACAGCGCCGGGCAGCATCAGCGCCCCGAGCACCGCGGCGACATCGGGCCGCGGGGCGACGGAGACCTCGTCGCCGATCCCGGCCTCGTCGAGCAGCTCCGCGAGCAGCGGGGTGCGTGCGACCCCGCCGACGAGCAGTACCCGTGCCGGCCCTGTGCGGTGCACCACCTCGTGCAGTGCGTCGATCGCCACACCGAGGCGCCTCGCCAGCGGTTCGCGCACCTCGTCGGCGACCACCCGGACCGGCTCCGGGGCCCGCGTCCAGACCTCGGGCAACAGGGACAGTGCCTCGCGCACCCGCTGCGCCTCCGCCCTCGCGGTCGGGTCCCCGTGCGGAAGTCGGAGCAGCTGCATCAGCACCGCATCCAGATCGGCCCCACCGACCGGTCGGGACGTGACGGCGAGCAGGCGCCCGGCCGCGTCCCAACGCGTGGCCTCTGCCGTGGTCCGTCCGACATCGAGCACGGCCACGGCGCCGAGCCCCGCCGCGGCGAGCGGGGCCGGGACGGCTCGGACCCGCCCGCCGAGCCCTACGCATTCGCCCAGCGACGACGCGACCCGCGACGAGGGCCAGCTCACCGGGTGGACGAGCACGAGCTCCTCGGGCGCCGGTGCGAGCTCCGCCAGCAGGGACGCCACCGTGGCGCCGGGAGCCGCTTTGCGCGCCACCAACCACGGCTCCCCGTCGGCACCGGCGGCTGCCATCCGCGCGGTGGTGCTGCCCAGCTGAACGGCGACGCGGACCGGCGTGCCGCTCACGGCGCGGCGACCGGCAGCGGGTGCTGCACAGCTCCGGTGGCGAGGGGTGTGGTCTCGCGGATCGGCCGCAGCGCCGCCCAGCCGCTCACGGCCCGCATTCCACACCGGGAGACTTCGCGGCTCACGGCTCGTCCTGCGTGTCCGGCGGCAGCCAGGCCAGCTGGACCCGCCGGGCCCCGCGCCGCCGGTCGACGAGGGTGGCCCGGCCGGGAGGCAGGGGCGAGGGTTTGACCGACTCCACCAGCGCGCCCTCGTCCGAGCTGCCGTTCATCACCAACCCTGGTGCGCCGAGCTCACGCAGCCGCCCCAGCAACGGGTCGAACAGCGCGCGGCTCGCACCGCCGCAACGACGGGCGACGATCAGGTGCAGGCCCACGTCCTTGGCCTGTGGCAGGAACTCCACCAACGGAAGTAGCGGGTGCTCGGCACCGCCGCCGGGCGCCACCAGGTCGTAGTCGTCGACGAGCACGTAGACCTCGGGCCCGGTCCACCAGGTGCGCTCCCGCAGCGCCCGCGGCGTGACGTCGGGGCCGGGCATCCTGCGGCGGAGCGAGGCCGCCACCTCACGGGCGGCTTCGGCGGTGGCGCCTGCTGTGCTCGCGTAGCCGATCAGATGGCTCTCCGGCACCACGCCGAGCAACGTGCGGCGGTGGTCGACGACCACGATCCGCGCGGCTTCCGGCCCGTGCCGGGCGATGACTCCACGCGCGACGAGGCGCAGCAGGTTGGTCTTGCCGCTCTCGGCGTCGGCGAAGCACAACAGGTGGGGTTCCGCGACGAGGTCGAGCTCCACGCGGTCGAGCCGCTCCTCGTCCACGCCGATCGCGATTCCGCACGACCCGGGCGGCGCAGGCGGAAGCGCGTCGTGGTCGATGCGTTCGGGCAGCAACCGCACCGGTGGGAACCCCGCGCCCGGCCATGCCGCGGCGACCGCGGCCACCAGCGCGGGCTGATCGGTGGCCCCGGTGCTGAGCTGGGGCGCGGCGACGACGGCCGGAGCACCATCGGGCGCGAGGCCGTGTGCGGGGCGGCTCGGTACCTCGGCGGCCCGGCGACGGTCGACCTCCGACTCCGCAGGCTCCCCGAGCCGCAGCTCGATGCGGCCACCGAGGAGGTCCTTCACGGCCGGGCGCAACTCGCTCCACCGTGTGGCCGACACCGCGAGGTGCAGCCCGTAGGCCAGGCCCTGCGCGGCCAACGGGAGCAGCCTCGCCTCGAGGTCGTCGAACTCACCGCGCAGCGTGAGGTACCCGTCGACGACGAGCAGGAGGTCGGTGCAGGGCTCGCCCGGGTGAGCACCGGCTGCGCGGCGTGCCCGGAACTCCTCGACGGAGGCGATCCCGGCCTCGCGGAAGAGGCGTTCGCGGCGAGCGAGCACAGCGGAGAGCTCCGCGACGGTACGTCGGACGAGGTCGGTCTCCTGGCGTGCGGCGACCGTGCCGACGTGTGGGAGAGCGGCGAGTGGGAGGAGCGCTCCGCCGCCGAAGTCAAGTACGTGCACACCCAGTTCGTCGGGTGTGTGCGTGAGCGCGAGCCCGAGCACGGCCGTGGCCAGCGCGGTGGACTTGCCCGTGCGCGGCCCACCCACCACCGCGAGGTGTCCGGACCCACCGGCCAGGTCGATCACGAGAGGGTCGCGTCGCTGCTGGTAGGGCCGGTCGACCAGACCGACGGCCACGCGGAGCGGGGCCGCCCGGTGCGACATCGGGCGTCGACCGGGCACCGCCCGGACCGGGCCGAGCACCTCGTCCAACGGCGGCGGGAGATCGAGCGGCGGCAGCCAGACGCGGTGGGCCGCGGGGCCCTGGCCGGCCATCGCCGCGATCACGGTGTCGAGCACGGTGAGTCCGTCGGATTCCTCGGCCGGCGCGGCCGGCTCCGACGGGGCGACCACCGGAACCGGTCCCACCCGGAACGGGTACGCAGCGGCCCTCCCCGCCACCTCTCCGCGCATTGGTGCACTGCCCGGACCCGACACGTAGGCGGCGCGGAACCGCACGAGCTCGTCGGTGCCCGTGGCGAGGAAGGCCGACCCGGGCGCTGAGGGAAGCTGGTGGGCGTCGGGCACACCGAGCACCGCACGCGACTCCGACGCGGAGAACGTGCGCAGGGCGATCCGGTACGACAGATGCGACTCCAGCCCGCGAAGCCGTCCCTCCTCGAGGCGCTGGGACGCGAGCAGCAGGTGGATTCCGAGAGAGCGACCGAGCCTGCCGATCGTGACGAGGAGCTCGATCAGTTCGGGACGCTGGGTGAGCAGCTCGGAGAACTCGTCGACCACGACGAACAGCGCCGGCAGCGGCGGCAGGTCGGCCCCCGCCCGGCGCGCCGCGGCGTATTCGGCGACCCCGACGAGGTTGCCCGCCGATCGCAGCAGCTCCTGGCGGCGGGTGATCTCACCGGCCAGTGCGTCGGCCATGCGGTCCACCAGCGTCAGCTCGTCGGCGAGGTTGGTGATCACCGCCGATACGTGCGGCAGCCCGGCCAGCCCGAGAAATGTGGCCCCGCCCTTGAAGTCGACGAGCACGAGGTTCAGCTCGGCGGGCGAGTGCGTTGCCGCGAGACCGAGCACGAGCGTGCGCAGCAGCTCGCTCTTGCCCGACCCGGTGGCGCCGACGCACAGCCCGTGTGGCCCGCTGCCTCCCTGCGCCGATTCCTTGAGGTCGAGCATGACCGGGCCGCCGCGCTCGTCCACCCCGATCGGGACGCGGAGCCGGTGGGTCTCGGAGCGGGCCCAGCGGGCGCGTAGCGCCGCGATGCCCGCCTGGCCGGGCTCCAGCCCCAGCAGGGTGGGCAGGCCCGGCGCGGTGCGCGGGGTCGCCTCACCCACCGGCTCCGCGCCTCCCTGCCGGTAGCGGGCGAGCCGCCGCGCGAGCGCACGCGCCTCCGCAACGCCCAGCACGTCCGGCTGCCCGATCAGCGCCGGTCGCTCGTCGCCGGCGTGCGGCGCCTGATCGCCGCCGATGCGGTGCAGCTCGCCCGGCCCCACGAGCAGCCGCACGACGGACGGGCCAGGGCGCCGCCCCGGTGGCGCGCCGACCCGCAGCACCGTGACCCCGGCGACGCCCGCCCACGGCCCCGGCCCCTCGGCCACCTCGTCGACGACGACGAGCAGGTGCGGTTCGCCCATCCCCGGTCCGGCGGGTCTGCCTGCGAGCTCGGCCACCCACCAGCGGCGCACGTCGTCGGCGTCGGCGGAGATCATCCGCAGCCGACCGACGGCGTCGCGACGGCGTGGATGGCCGACGTGCGGCAGCCACTTCACCCACTCCCACTCCGGTGCGAGGGTGGGCGGCGCGACGACGGCGAGCAGCGCATCGGACGGGCTGTGCCAGAGCGCGTACTGGGCGACGACGGCGCGGGCGAGCGCGCGGGCAGGCCCGAGACCCGCAGCAGGGTCGGCCGGTTCCAGCCACACCGTGGAGCTGGCCCGCAGCGACAGGGCGACCGGAAGGTCGGGCACGACGGCGTGGCCCAGCAGGAACCGGCGCAGCGCGAGCGCGGTGACCGGCTCGAGGCCTTCGACCGGCCCGGTCTGCGGGGCTACGAGCCGCGTGGCCAGCCGCTGGGCCCCACGTCCGATGCGCAGCTGCCCGAAGTCCGGATCCGCGGCCCTGCGTTCCCAGAGGCGACCTGCCGCGAGCACCGCGGGCCAGGCTGCCGGATCCGGGTGCACCGACTCGAGCACGGTGCGCTGCTCGGCCGCGATGCCCCGCACCCGGCGGCGCAGCACCGACAGGTAACGCAGGTAGTCGCGCCGGTCCTCGTCGAGGCCCGCCGAGCGCTCCGCGCCGCCGCGACCGGCGCCGGTGAGCATCATGCTGAGCGTCGAGATCGCGAACATGCCACCGAACAGCCACGACGTCGGGTTGCCGACCCCGAGTACGGCGACGAAACCGACGGACCCGAGGAGCATGACGACCGGCAACAACCGAGCCGGCACACCCGCGGGAACGATCCGCTCGGGTTCCGGGGGCGGTTCGAGCGTGAGCTCTCCGCCGGGCGTCCGCGGCGGCAGGCGCCTCGGCCGGACGACCCCCACCGTGCCCATCGGCACCCCTCCCCGCCGTTTCCGCCGACCCCCGACGACTTCCACCGAACGGGCCCGCCCGGGGCCTCGGCGCTGCGATGCTAGGCAGCCGACGGGGGCCGCCGGGGCCGTTCCGGAGAAGTCGTCCCGTCGCTCGGGGGGAGAGAAACGACCATGCGCGCGCCCGCCGCCGATGCGGCCTACTGCCGGCTCACGGTGCTCGCCCCCCGTGCCCGGGTCGACGTGGCGCTGCCCGCCGACGTGCCGGTGGCGGAGCTGGTGCCGATGGTGCTGGAGCTGATCGGCGAGCCGGTGTTCGGCCTGCGTCCCCTGCCGTGGCGGCTGTCGGGAGTCGCCGGGGGGCCGCTGCCGACGGAGGCCACTCTCACCGAACTCGGCGTGCTCGACGGCGAGCTGCTGCGCATCGCCCCGGAGGGCCCGGCCCCGGCTCCGCCGGTCTTCGACGACCCTGTGGACGCGCTGGCGGCCACGGCGGCCTCCGCCACTTCCGGCGACCGGCGGTTCGGTGCGGGGGCGGTCCTCGCGGTGGCGCTTTCCGCGGCGGCGGTGCTGGCGGGCGCACCGGGCGCCACCCGGACGCCGGCTGCAGTGGTCGCGGCGCTGGGCGCGGTGGCCACGGTGGCCCTGGCGGCTCGTCTGGCCCGCCGTGCCGAGGAGCAGGACGGCGGGTCGGTGCATCCGGCAGCGGGGGCGGCCGCGCTGGCGGCCGTGGCGCTCGGGGGCGCGGCGGGGTGGGCGGCGTTGTCCGCGTCCGGTGGCGCAGCGCAGCTGCTGCTGGCCACCGTGGCGGCGGGCACCACGGCCGCGGTAGCCCAGATCGCGCTGCGTGTGGTGGCTCCGATGCTCGTCGGCATCGTCGTGGCAGCGGTACCTGTGGGCGTGGCCGCTCTCGTGGTCCTGCGGTTCGGCGTCGCCCCCGCCGCCGCGGCCACGGCCGTCGGTGCGGTCGGCCTGGCCGTCGGCCCCGTGCTGCCGCGGGTGGCGCTGCGACTCGCCGGGTTGCCCCGTCCGGTCGTTCCGGCCGATGGGAGTGAGCTCGTGGACGCCGACGACGGCCCGGATCTGCTGCCGCCCGACGAGCTCGCAGAACGTGCCGACCTGGCCCGCGGCTACCTCGCCGGGCTGGTCGGCGGATGCGCCGTGGTCACGGCCGGTGCCGCGCTGCCGGCGGCCGGGGCAGGCGGCTGGGCGGGCCCGGTCTTCGCGACGGTCGTCGTGGCGGTGCTCGGCCTCCGCGCGCGCAGCTTCGCCGACCGGGCCCCGGTTCGGGTCCTGCTGGCGAGCGCGATAGCCGCGGGCATCGGGCTAGCCGTCATGGCGGCCGTGCACGCGGGCACGGCGTTCCGGCCGGCAATCGCGGCAGCCCTGCTCGTCGCTGCGGCAGCCGGCGCGCTCACGCTCGGCCGCAGCGCCCCGCTGGGCTCCCCCGTCTCCCGCCGGGCGGTCGACCTGCTGGAAGGTCTGCTCATCGCCGTCGCGATCCCGCTGGCATTCGCCACGATGGACCTGTTCCGGCTGGTCCGGGGCCTGTGAGACGGGTGGTGTGCGCGATCGTCACGGCGCTCGCGCTCACCGGGGTGCCGGTCCCCGCCGCGGCCGACCCGGCGCCACCCCCGGTCGGCGTCGAGCCTCCGAGCGGCCGCCCGCCCGGGGCCGCACCCGGTCTTCGTCCGCCACAGCGCTGCACCCCTCCCGCGGCCGACGGCCGACCAGCCGATTACGCAACCGCCGCCCGTCTCCAGCTGCGCGAGGCCCATCGGCTGGCCACCGGTCGCGACGTGCTCATCGCCGTGATCGACACCGGTGTCTTCCCGCACCGGCTGCTCGGCGGCAGGCTGCGTGGCGGCGGGGACTACCTCACCGGAGGCGACGGTCTCGACGACTGCGACGGGCACGGCACCGCCGTGGCCGGGCTCCTCGCCGCGGCCGCGGAGCCGGCCGGCCGTGGCAGCACACCGATCGGCATCGCGCCCGGCGCACGCCTGCTCGCAATCCGCCAGTCGAGCTCGTCGTTCGAGGTCTCCGCTCCCGGCGGCACCACACGTCCAGCGGGCGACACCCGCACCCTCGCGGAGGCCGTGGTGCTGGCCGTCCGCGAAGGCGCCGACGTCATCAACATCTCGGGAGCGGTGTGCGTGCCCACCGACCTGGCGGCCACAGCGGGCGCCCGACTGCACGCCGCGCTCCGCTACGCCGTGGAGGCCGATGTCGTGGTCGTGGCGGCAGCGGGGAACGTGGGCACGGGCTCGTGCACCGACCGAGGAACGGGACAGGTGTCGCTCCCGGGCTGGTACGACGAGACGCTGCTCGCCGTGGGCGCCGTCGGTCCGGACGACAGCGCCGCGCCGTTCACGGTGCCCGGCCCCTGGGTGGACGTCGCCGCTCCCGGCACCGGGCTGCGCTCGCTGGCCGTCGGTGGCGGCACCACGAGCTCGGGCCTCGACGGCACGAGCTTCGCCGCACCGTGGGTGGCCGGCCTGGCCGCGCTCGTGCGCGAACGCTTCCCGGACCTGACCGCTCGGCAGGTGGCCGACCGCATCATCGCCACGGCCCGCCGGCCCGCGGGTGGCCGCGACGACCGGCTGGGCCACGGTGTGATCGACCCCGTCAGCGCGCTCACGGCCGTGCCCGCCGTGCTCGAACCGGCCGCTGAACGGCCGATCGAGCGATCGGTCGCGCCGCTGCCCGGCACCGCGCCACACCCGACTGCGCCGGAACCGGCGAGCCCGCCGTTCGACCTCGCGGCAGCCTGCCTGCTGCTGGCGGCCGGCGCGATGGCAGCGGTGCTGCTGCGCAGCCGCCCACGGCGCACCCGCTGACCCCGTGCCCGTCCACGGACGACGACGGGCAGGCTCACCCCGCCGGCAGAACGTCCACCATGCGGCCCGCCGCCGCGAGGTCCAGGGCCGGGCCGCTCGGGAGCAACCGCAGCACGGCCTCCGGCGCGGGCTCGGCGGAGGTGATCCCGAGAGCGGCGGCAGTGGCGTCGTCTGCCACTCCGAACGCGACCCCGGTGGCAGACACCAGCCACAACGGCCCGCCGGCCGGCGAGCGTCCCGGCCCGGTCGCCCGTACCGCGCCGCCGGAACCCGCCACGACGGCGTCCACCTTCGGCCCTGACCCGTCGGCCTGCGCCAGGCTCACCGGCTGCGCCGGTGCCGGCTCCGCCCCGCCTGCCCACACAGCGCCGCCGGTGGACGGCTCCCCGGCGGCGGTCCACGTCCAGCACACCACCGGGGCATCCGTGGGTTCGCGCAGCCGTGGGGCGCCGGGAGGCCAGCCCTCGACGGCAAGATCGCCGACGAGCGCGGCCTCAGCCAGCTCGTCGGTGCCGAGGGGGATGTCCCGTGCCTGTCCCGCGGCCACACGCAGCAGCTCGGCCAGCAGGTCCGGCACCTCTTGCAGACCACCCGTCAGCACGACGAAATGTCGCGGGTCACCGCCGACCGGCCGGGTCGTGAGGACGTCGCCGATCCGTCCGGGCAGGCCGACCGGAGCGGGACGGCCCCGGCCTGCCACCTCGGGCGTGGCCAGCGCGACTCCTTCGGGGAGCAGCGACACCAGATCGGGAGCGGCGGCCCGGGGCACGCGGGCGGTGAGCCCGAACGCGGCGAGCACCCTCCCGTCGCCGGCGTCGACGCGGTGGCGACGGCCGCCGGTCACCAGCCATGTCACGCCGTCGGGCCCGTCGAGCAGCACTCCGTCATTCGCGGGCATCGGCTCCGGGGCCGTCGGCATGCCGGCCACCACGGTGGTGCCGACGAGCGCGCCGTCGGCCGTGGTCCGGTCACACACCGCCCACCGGGGTGGCACGGTCGAGTCCGGCCGGACGGCCACCGCGCCCGGGACCGCGGCGGTCGGGGTGCGCGGGGCCCCATCGAGGGAGCCGTCCGGCACCGTGACGGGCGTGGCCTTCGCCGGGTCGGCGTCGGTGCTGCCACCTGAGCGCAGCGCCGCGAGTACGAGCCGGGCGGCGGGGAGGTTGGCGACCGGGACCAGCCGGTCGGGCCCGTGCGCCACGACGTACATCGCCCCGGAGTCGGCCCCGATGACCACGGCGGCGTCGGTCCACCTCGGGCTCGGTGCCATCCGCGCGAAGAGGGCCGCGACACAGATCCCGAGCAGCCCCAGCGCCACACCGGCGAGCGCGGCACGGCGCTGCGACCGGATCTGCTCGTGCAACGGCACGGGATCGCCGCGGACCAGCGCAGCCTCCATGCGGCGCAGGCCGAACCGGTACGCATCGGCCTGGTCGCGGGTGGCGGGGGCCCGCACGGCGCTCGGTCGGGGCACGGCCAGACGCTAACCGCGCGAGTCGCCGCGCCGTGGCCGTTCGGGAGAACTGGTGGCGCTACCCGACCGAGATGGCGTCGAGCCGCTCCCGCAGGAACGGGGCCGAGACGACCGGAGCCAGATCCGCGCGGCGGCCGATCGGCGGAGCGAGCGGGGTGACCAGCGCGTCGTGGTCGAGCTCGAAGAAGAACACCAGCGAGATGAGCTCCTCGTGCGGCGACTCGGCCTGCGGCGGCAGCACCCGGTGCCGTCCGGAACGCCAGCGCATGCCCGTCCAGTGTTCGAGGAGGTCGCCGATGTTGACCGTGAACGCGGACCGGTCGTACGGGGCGTCGGTCCAGCCGATGCCCTCGATGTCGACCTGCAGACCCCCCGCACCCGGCTCCCGGTCCAACACCGTGACGGTGCCGAAGTCGGTGTGCGATCCGATCCGGAACTGCCCCGGCGCGGGCGGGCCGACCTCGGTGAGCGGTGGGTACCGGTTGATGTTGAACGTCCACGTCGGGTGGCCGGCCAAGGCGGTGAGCGTCTCCCGCCGCAGGCCCAGAGCATCCGCGCACAGCTCCAGCAGCTCGCGCGACACCGCTGTCATCGCAGCCACGTACCGGCCGACCGCGTGCTCCAGTGCCGGCACCTCGGGCGGCCACACGTTCGGCGGGAACCACACGTCGTCGACCTCCGGATCACCGGTGGGTGTGTCCGGCCCGACCGCGAAGGACTCCTTCAGATCAGGCGGCGTCTCCACCCCCTCGACGTTTCCGTTGGCCTCCACCCCCGGCGCGAGCCAGCCTCGCCCGCCGATCCGCACGGCGTAGCGGGCCTTCACCTCGGCAGGCAGCGCGAAGAACGCCCGTGCGGCCGCGCGCACCTCGGTACGCAGGGCATCGTCCACGCCATGGCCTGTGACCAGCAGGAATCCGGCCTGCTGCAGAGCAGCATCGACAGCGGGACCGACGCCCGCGTCACCGCTGCGCCACGCAGCCAGGTCGATCGTCGGAATCAAGAGGGCTCCCCGATGTCCTCGTGCCACAGGTCCGGGCGGGCGGCGATGAAGTCGGTCATGAGCTCGACGCACCGGTCGTCGTCGAGCACCGTGATGGAGACGCCGTGCTCGGCGAGCCAGTCGTGGCCGCCGTGGAACGTGCGGGCCTCGCCGATGACCACCGCGCCGATGCCGAACTGGCGCACGAGCCCCGAGCAGTACCAGCACGGCGACAGCGTCGTCACCATGATCGTCGAACGGTAGTCGCGTTGCCTGCCCGCCGCGCGGAACGCGGCGGTCTCGGCGTGCATCGACGGGTCGTCGTCCTGGACGCGGCGGTTGTGCCCGCGTCCCAGCAGCGTGCCGTCGGCGGCGAACAGGGCCGCGCCGATGGGGATGCCGCCCTCGGTGAGGCCGGCTTCGGCCTCACCGAACGCGACGTCGAGCAGCACGGCCGGGTCGGACACCGCCGGTACGGGCAGGGTGGTCACCTGCTCACTCTGCGCGGCGACCGTCCGCCCCCGCAACAGGCGCTCTCCCTGCGCGGCCCGCCTGTCGCCGGAACAGCAGCGCGTAGACACCGGCCGAGAGCGCAATGCCGACGAGGAACGTCACGTCGCCCACGCCGGGCACCAGCCGTGGGATCAGCCCGACGAACAGCACCTGGTTCGAGAAGAGCGGCACGGACACGACGATGCCCACGAGGAGGGCCACGACGCCGGCAGTGTTGCGGTGGCCGCGGTCGTAGAGCAGTTCGGTCGGCAGCCGGTCGCGGCGCAGGTACTGGTCGGTGAGCACCACGCCGAGCCACGGCCCGATCCAGTAGACGATCACCAGCAGGAAGCCCTCGTAGCTGTGGGCGGCATCGCCGAGCGCGAGCAGCGCGATGACGAGACCGACCACGCCGAACGCCGCAGCCACCACGGCCCGGGCCCAACGCAGCGGGACGTCCACGCCCATGCTGAGGAACGACATCGCGCCCGAGTAGACGTTCAGCACGTTGGCCGCGATCGCCCCCAGCGCGATGGCCAGCAGCGTGAGGCTCGCGAGCGCCCCGGGGAGCACTCCGACGAACGCCGTGGTCGGGTTGTCCGACAGCACTCCCGCTGCCGCCGTCGCGCTCACCGATGCCGCTCCCACGATCATGAGCACGGTGGTGGAGCCGAACAGCCCGAGGCCGGCAGCGAGCCCTGTGCGCAGACGGGGGGAGTCGGCCGGCAGGTAGCGCGCGTAGTCGGCCGCGTACGGGCTCCAGCCCGCGGAGTAGCCGAAGACGGCGCCGACGGTGAGCAGGAACCCCCCGACGCCTCCGGTGCCTCCGCCGGCGGGCACGGCCGACGGGTCCGACTGCGCCAGCACGATCACGGCCCCGACCGCGAACACCAGCGCGAGGACGGGGAAGGCGAAGCGTTCGAAGACCTGCACGAGGTTGTGGCCGACGAACGCGACGGCGATCTGCACGAGCACGACGACCGCGAGCCAGGTCGCCGGGTGCAGTCCGGTGAGCGAGTTCAACGCGAATGCCGCGCTGACGCTGTTGACCGCGAACCAGCCGAACCCGGACGTGATCGTCATCAGTCCGGCCGGCAGGGCGTTGCCCCGATAACCGAACGCGAGCCTGCCCAGCACCATCTGGGGCACGCCCGCCAGCGGTCCGCGGGCCGAGAGCACGCCGTGCGCGATCGCCGCGAGGCCGTTGCCGAGGAGCACAGCCGCGACGGCCTGGGCGAACGTGAGCCCGAAGGCCTGCACGGACAGGACGCCCACGAAGATCGTGGCGAACTCGAGGTTGGGCGAGGTCCAGGTCCAGAACAGCTGCCGCGGGCGGCCGTGCCGCTCGTCCGCCGGGATCGGCTCGTTGCCTCCCGGCTCAACGGCGATCACGCGTTCGCCGTAGTCGCGCCCGGTGGGCACCACGTCAGGTGCGGGGTCGGGTGCGGGCTCCGGCGTCACGTCGGCACCAGCTGCAGCGACCGAGGAGTCGAGACGGGAACCCTCACCGTAGGGGCGGGGCGACGGTCAGGCCGAGCTCGCGCAGGATCGCGTGGATCTGCTCCACCGGCGACATCCCGGGCCGCTCCCGCAGTTGGAGCACCGCACGCTCCACCTGTTCCGCTGTCACGGTGCTCGCTGCCGGTCTCTGAGCCGGCACCGTCCCTGCTCGATGCGCGGTCGTGGCTGCCGGATGCGCGGGCGTTGCGCACGGCGAAACCGCGGATTCGGTGGGTTCGATCAGCCGCGTGGGGGGCGTGGTGAGCACGGCATCTCCGTTTCTGGTCTGCAGGCACGGGGGGCGGGCCGGGATACCGGACACGCCGGATCGATCACGGTCTGGGCGCAGAGCACCCACTCCCATGGGCAAAGGGGGGTCGCCCGAGGGAGTTACGCACTTGGTTGTGACGACAAGATCAAAGGGTGGGGCGCACAGTGTGACTGCCACGGGCCACCGGCGCCAGAGCGCGGAACGATCTCTCGGCGCCGAGCGCGCCGACTGTGCGCTACTGCGCGCCGAGCACGCGCTTGCGGCGTGTGGCGTCGGCGCGGGCGGCGAGCTCGGCGTCCGGCGGGTAGTCCACGGCCACGAGCGTCAGGCCGTGGGCCGGGGCAACGGGTACCTCGCTCGCCCGCTCGCCGCGGGTGAGCAGCTCGGCGGGCCACGCCCCCGCCCGCCGCCCGCGGCCCACGTCGAGCAGCGCGCCGACCAGGCTCCGCACCATCGAGTGGCAGAACGCATCGGCGGACACGGCCGCCTCCACGACGCCGCCGCCGGCCTCCGTCCAGGACAACCGCTGCAACGCTCGCACCGTGGTAGCTCCCTCGCGGCGCTTGCAGAACGCGGCGAAGTCGTGCTCGCCGAGCAGACGTTCGGACGCATCAGTGACCGCCGTGAGATCCAGCGGATGCGGCCAGGAGAGCGTGTCGCGGGCGCGCAGCGGCTCCGCGCCGTGCGGCGCGGTGGCCACCCGGTATCGGTAGTGGCGGCGCAGCGCCGAGAACCGGGCGTCGAAGGCCGCGGGAACGGGGATGACCGCGCGCACCCGCACGTCGGACGGCAGCAGCCGGGCCAGCCTTCGCACCAGCCACGTCCCGTCGAGGTCGGCAGCGAGGTCGACATGCGCCACCTGGCCGGTGGCGTGCACCCCGGCATCGGTGCGCCCGGCGACGGTCAGCTGCACGGGCGCCCGCACCACCGTTGAGAGCGCCTCGGTGAGCACCCCGCACACCGTCCGGCGGGCCGGCTGCATCGCCCAGCCCGAGAAGTCGGTGCCGTCGTAGGCGATGTCCAGCCGGAACCTCTGCGAGTCGCCCGTTTCCCGATCGCGACTCGCTTCTTCGGCAGGGCCGAGATGCCCCGGAAGACCCGCGAGCCCGCCGTCACGGAGGACGGCGGGCTCGACGGGGTGGTGCGGGTGCTGCGCGACTATCAGGACTCCTCGGTGGAGTTGTCCTCACGCTTCGACGCGGGCTGACCGGACCCGGCAGCCGGAGCGGCGCTCTCCTCGGCCGGAGCACTCGTGGTGCCCGTGGCCTCGGTCTCGACCGCGGTGGGCTCGGTCGCCTCGGTCTGGTCGGTGGCCGGCGTCTCGTCGGCAGCCGGAGCCGCCTCGGCCGGAGCCGGGGTGGCGGGCTTGCGCTGCGACGACGCGACGCGACGGGCGCGCTCTGCCTCGTCGGTGACCGTCTTCTGCTGGACCAGCTCGATCACGGCCATGGGGGCGTTGTCGCCCTTGCGCGGCAGCGTCTTGGTGATCCGGGTGTAACCGCCGTCGCGGTCGGCGAAGAACGGGCCGATGTCGGCGATGAGCCGGTGCACGACCGTCTTGTCGCGGATGACCTTCTGGATCTCGCGACGGTTGTGCAGGTCGCCACGCTTGGCCTTGGTGATCAGGCGCTCGGCGTAGGGCCGCAGCCGCCGGGCCTTGGCCTCGGTGGTGGTGATCCGGCCGTGCTCGAACAGCGCGGTGGCCAGGTTGGCCAGGATCAGCCGCTGGTGCGCAGGCGACCCGCCGAGACGAGGCCCCTTGGTGGGCTGAGGCATGGCTACAGCTGCTCCGTTTCTGCGTAGTCCTGGCCGTCGTCCCCGAAGTGCTCGGGGTCGAACGTTTCGGAGCCGAAGTCGGCGGCCGCAGCCGACGGGTCGAATCCGGGCGGGCTGTCCTTGAGCGCGAGCCCGAGGCCGACGAGCTTCATCTTGACCTCGTCGATCGACTTGGCACCGAAGTTGCGGATGTCGAGCAGGTCGGCCTCGCTGCGGCCCACCAGCTCACCCACGGTGTGGATGCCCTCGCGCTTCAAGCAGTTGTACGAGCGGACGGTGAGGTCCAGCTCCTCGATCGGCATCGCGAAGGCCGCGATGGTGTCGGCCTCCTGCGGCGACGGGCCGATCTCGATGCCCTCGGCGTCGACGTTCAGCTCGCGCGCGAGGCCGAACAGCTCGACGAGGGTCTTGCCGGCCGAGGCCAGCGCGTCCCGGGGCGTGATCGAGGGCTTGGTCTCCACGTCGAGCACCAACTTGTCGAAGTCGGTGCGCTGCTCGACACGGGTGGCCTCGACCTTGTAGGTCACCTTCAGGACCGGCGAGTAGATGGAGTCGACCGGGATGCGGCCGATCTCGGCGCCGGTGGCCTTGTTCTGCATGGCCGGGACGTAGCCACGGCCACGCTCCACGACGAGCTCCACCTCGAGGCGGCCCTTGTCGTTGAGGGTGGCGATGTGCAGGTCCGGGTTGTGCACGGTGACGCCGGCCGGAGGCACGATGTCGCCCGCCGTGACCGGGCCGGGGCCCTGCTTGCGCAGGTACATCGTCACCGGCTCGTCCTCCTCGGAGCTGACGACCAGCTCCTTGAGGTTGAGGATGATGTCGGTGACGTCCTCCTTCACACCCGGCACGGTGGTGAACTCGTGCAGCACGCCGTCGATGCGGATGCTGGTGACCGCCGAGCCGGGGATCGAGGAGAGAAGCGTGCGCCGGAGCGAGTTGCCCAGCGTGTAGCCGAAGCCCGGCTCCAGCGGCTCGATGACGAACCGGGAACGGGTGTCGACGACCGAGTCCTCGGTCAGGGTGGGTCGCTGAGAGATCAGCATGGGTTGGTGCCTCCTCACACCCTGCGGCAACCGCTATTTGATGCCGCAGTGGAAATCCCCCGGCCCCTCCCTGCGGGGCCGGGGGTGTCGAGCTGCTACCCGAGGCAGATCACTTCGAGTAGAGCTCGACGATCAGCTGCTCGGTGACCTGCGTGTCGATCTGCGCACGCTCGGGCAGCTGGTGGACCAGGATTCGCAGGTTCGACGGGACAACCTGCAGCCAGCCAGGAACCGGGCGGTCGCCCAGCAGCTCCTTGGCGATGATGAACGGGTCGGTGGCCAGCGACTTCGGCCGGACGTCGATGACGTCGTACTGCGACACCCGGAAGCTGGGGATGTCGACCTTCTTGCCGTTGACAGCGAAGTGGCCGTGGTTCACCAGCTGACGGGCCATCCGCCGGGTGCGGGCGAGCCCGGCCCGGTAGACGACGTTGTCGAGCCGCGTCTCGAGGATCTGCAGGAGGTTGTCGCCGGTCTTGCCCTGGCGACGGTTGGCCTCTTCGTAGTACCGGCGGAACTGCTTCTCGAGCACGCCGTACGCGAAGCGGGCCTTCTGCTTCTCCTGCATCTGCAGGAGGTACTCCGTCTCCTTGATCCGGATCCGGCCGTGCTGGCCGGGCGGGTAGGGACGACGCTCGAACGCCTGGTCGCCGCCGACGAGGTCGACCTTCAGTCGGCGGGACTTGCGGGTCATGGGTCCGGTGTAACGAGCCATGTCTTGTTACTCCCTTTCCCTAGACCCGGCGCCGCTTGGGCGGGCGGCAGCCGTTGTGCGGCTGCGGGGTGACGTCGGAGATGGTGCCGACCTCGAGGCCGGCGGCCTGCAGTGAACGGATCGCCGTCTCACGTCCGGAGCCGGGGCCCTTGACGAAGACGTCGACCTTCTTCATGCCGTGCTCGGCGGCCTTGCGGGCGGCGTTCTCGGCGGCCATCTGCGCGGCGAACGGCGTGGACTTGCGCGAGCCCTTGAAACCGACGTGGCCTGCGGAAGCCCACGCGATCACGGCACCGGTCGGGTCGGTGATCGACACGATGGTGTTGTTGAAGGTGCTCTTGATGTGCGCGTGGCCGTGCGCGACGTTCTTCTTCTCCTTGCGCCGGACCTTCTTGGGCCCGGACGCAGCGCGAGTGCGGGGCGGCATTACTTCTTACCTGCCTTCTTCTTGCCGGCGACCGTCTTCTTCGGTCCCTTGCGGCCGCGGGCGTTGGTCTTGGTGCGCTGGCCACGCACCGGCAGGCCCCGGCGGTGCCGGATCCCCTGGTAGCAGCCGATCTCGATCTTGCGACGGATGTCGGCCTGCACCTCACGGCGCAGATCACCCTCGACGCGGAAGTTGGTCTCGATGTACTCGCGGAGGGCGGCGAGGTCCTCGTCGGTCAGGTCCTTCGACCGCAGGTCGCGGTCGATCCCGGTGGCCTCGAGGATCTGGAGGGATCGGGTGCGCCCGATCCCGAAGATGTAGGTGAGCGCGATCTCCATCCGCTTGTCGCGGGGGAGGTCGACGCCGGCAAGGCGTGCCATACGGCGGGGTTCTCCTCTGTTCCGTTGAGCCAGGTCTGCCCGACGCCCGCCCCGGCCCGCCGCCTCATGCTCGCGCTGTGCCGGGCCCCGGCCTGGTTCCGGGGGTGGACCGGGCCCGTGTGGCCCGGTAGGTGCGCCAGGTTCCTCTGTGTTGCTGGTGTCTCGTGTTGTAGCTGGTGGTGCTCGGTGGTGCGCCGTCTGCGACGGCGACCGCGATCAGCCCTGGCGCTGCTTGTGGCGCAGGTTCTCGCAGATCACCATGACCCGCCCGTGACGGCGGATCACCTTGCACTTGTCGCAGATCTTCTTGACGCTCGGCTGGACCTTCACGTCCGTCGCTCTCTCAGTTGGTGTCGGTGTGTCGAAGTGGCGTCACGAGCGTCGCCACCGGTGAGGGTGACGACGCGGCTTCGTCACTTGTAGCGGTAGACGATGCGGCCGCGGGTCAGGTCGTACGGCGACAGCTCGACCACAACCCGGTCCTCCGGGAGGATCCGGATGTAGTGCTGGCGCATCTTGCCGCTGATGTGGGCAAGGACCCGGTGTCCGTTCTCGAGCTCCACGCGGAACATCGCGTTCGGCAAGGGCTCAACCACCCGGCCCTCGACCTCGATCGCCCCGTCCTTCTTGGCCATGTCCTCCGCGTTCCGTGACAGGTGTGCGTACTCTCGGTTCCGTGCGTAGGCACGTCGCTGCTCCGGGACCGTGAGGTGCGGGGAGGCACGACGGAACCGGCGCCGTAGGGCGCGCCGAACTCCCAGTGTACGACCGTTGCGGCCGCACCCGCACATGGGGTAGACGCCCCACGGGGTGGATCTGGTCACCCCGCACTACTGCCGCCTGTCGCGCACCCAGGACGACAGCAGCACCAGCCCCCACGGACCGGCCACCCATATCCACCACGGGTACACGAACGAGGCCGTCGCGATGCAGCTCATTGCCCAGATCGCGATCGTCACGACGCTCGCCCCGGCCCACCCGATCACAGCTCCGCGCAGGTCCCGCTCCTGGAGCGCGTCGAGATCCTGGAGCGGGCCCGGCTCAGGGGGCGGCGGGGTGGCGGCCGGTGGCGCCGGCGGCTGACCCGGCAGGTCCACGGTGAGCGCACGCAGGTCGGCGTAGGTGCGGGCGGCGAGCGTGGCGGTGATGCGCTCGTCGAACTCGTCGAGGTCGAGCCGGCCCTCCGCGTGTGCGATGCGCAGCCGGTCCAGCACCTGCTCCCGGTCGACGTCTCCGGCTCGCATGTTCTCGGGCCGCACGTGCGGCGGGCCGGGATCCGCCGTCTCGTCCACAGCTCCATGGTGCCTCCGGCTGCCTCGCACAGCCACCGGCGAACGGCTCCGACCTCGCCGGATCGGGCAAATCACGCGCTTGCCGCACCCCGGTCGGGCTAAGGTCCCGGCGGCCCGTTTCGCCCATTTCTTGACTTGAAGTCCTGTTCACGTAGTTCGTTGGAACGGTGATGAAGGAAACCTCCTCGGCCCCCGAAGCCCGAACCGTCCGGCTTCCCCGTGCGCTGCGACCGTTCGCCCATCGCGAGTACCGGTTGCTGGCGGCCTCGATGGCGGCCTCGCTCTTCGCGAGCGGCCTGTGGCTCGTCGCGATCGTGTACCAGGTCATCGCTCTGGACGGTGGCCCGTCCGAGCTGTCCCTCGTCGCCGCCGCTGCGAGCGCCGGGCTGCTCGTGAGCGTGCTGATCGGGGGCGTGGCCGCCGACCGGTTACCCAAACGTGCCGTCATGATCGGGGTGGAGGTCGTCCGCATCGCCTCGGCGGGGCTCGCCGGCGCGCTCGCCGTCACCGGCGCGCTGCAACTGTGGCACCTGGCCGTGATCGCCTTCGTCATCGGCGCCGCCGAGGCCTTCTTCTACCCCGCCTACTCGGCGATCCTGCCCACGCTGCTACCCCCGGACGAACTGCTCGCCGCCAACGGCGTCGAGGGCACACTCCGGCCCATCGCGCAGCAGGCACTCGGCCCGGCGCTGGCGGGCCTGCTCATCGGTTCGTTCGTCCCGGGCATCTCCCTGCTGCTCGCGGCCGGGATCTACGCGCTCGCGCTCGTGGCGCTGCTCGCCATGCGCGCCGCGCCGGTCGTCGCGGACGACGAGGTTCGCAGCTCCGTTCTCGGCGATCTGGCCGAGGGCTTCCGCTACCTCTTCCGCACCGGGTGGCTGTTCGCCACCCTCGCTTTCGCAACGCTGTACGTCCTCGTGCTCATCGGCCCGATCGAGGTGCTGCTGCCCTTCGCCGTGCGCGACCAGACGGGCGGCGGCGCCAGCAGCTTCGCCCTCGTCCTCGCTGCGTTCGGGATCGGTGGCGCCATCGGCTCGCTCGTCGTGTCGTCATTGCGGCTGCCCCGGCGGTACCTCACCGCGATGATCCTGCTCTGGGGCGTGGGCACGGCGCCGATGATGTTGATCGGCCTCACCCGGCAGCTGTGGGTCATGGCGGTGGCCACGTTCGTCGTCGGCTTCACCGGTGCGGCCGCGATGGTCATCTGGGGAACGCTGCTGCAGCGCCGGGTGCCCCGGCACCTGCTCGGCCGCGTCTCCAGCCTGGACTTCTTCGTCTCGCTCGCCCTGATGCCCGTGTCGATGGCGCTCGCGGGCCCGGTCGGCGAGTGGCTCGGCGTCCCCATGACGTTCGTGCTGGCCGGCGCCATCCCGGTGTTCCTCGCGGTGGCGGCGATCGTGGGCTGGCGGCTGCCCGCCGACGAGATCGCCCACCCACTCGACACCCCCGACCCCCAGGAGTAACGGCCACCCGACCACGGCCCTCCGAAGGCGCAACGCCGTATCCGGCGAACCGACTACTACGTGTGTCCAAACGGCGGAAGAAAGCGCACAATCTTCGCGCGGATGTCATCCGATAGGGGCACATGTCTGCTCCTACTGCATCAGACGCTGCGGCGACGGCGCCGCGGAGGCAGAGGAGAACCGATGTTGGCGATGCGGCAACGCAGGGGCACCCCGTGCGGCGGGACGGCCCGGGGTGGTCTGGCATGACGGCGCTGCAGGAGGCGCGGTCACGAATGAGCCCGCGCTCGATACTGATCTGGACCGGGGTGGCCATCCTCGGTGCCATTGCGTGGGGCGTGCTCGCCCTCTCGCGCGGGGAGCAGATCTCCGCGGTCTGGCTGGTCATCGCCGCGCTCGGCTCCTACGCCATCGCCTACCGCTTCTACGCGCGGTTCATCGTCAAGAAGGTGCTGCGAGCCGACGACACCCGGGCCACACCGGGCGAGCGGCTCGACAACGGCACCGACTTCCAGCCGATGGACCGTCGCGTGCTGTTCGGCCACCACTTCGCGGCGATCGCCGGCGCAGGCCCGCTGGTGGGCCCCGTACTCGCCGCGCAGATGGGTTACCTGCCTGGCACGATCTGGATCATCGTCGGTGTCATCTTCGCCGGCGCCGTGCAGGACATGGTCACGCTCTTCTTCTCCATGCGGCGCGACGGCAAGAGCCTCGGCCAGATGGCACGTGACGAGATCGGCCCGATCGGCGGGGCCGCGGCGCTGATCGCCGTGTTCGCCATCATGATCATCCTCCTGGCCGTGCTCGCACTTGTGGTCGTCAACGCGCTCGCGAAGTCGCCGTGGGGCACGTTCTCCATCGCGATGACCATCCCGATCGCGCTGTTCATGGGCTACTACATGCGCGTCATCCGGCCCGGGAAGGTCGTCGAGACCAGCATCATCGGTGTCGCGCTCCTGCTGCTCGCCATCGTGGCCGGTGGCTGGGTGCAGGACTCCAGCTGGGCGGCTGCCTTCACGCTCGACCCGCGCACGCTGGTGATCTGCCTGGTGATCTACGGGTTCGCGGCGTCGGTGCTGCCGGTGTGGATGCTGCTCGCGCCGCGGGACTACCTGTCGACGTTCATGAAGATCGGCACGATCGTGCTGCTCGCGGTCGGCGTGCTGATCACCGCGCCGATGCTGAACACCCCCGCCTTCACCGAGTTCGCGTTCAGCGGGAACGGTCCCGTGTTCGCCGGGTCGCTGTTCCCCTTCGTGTTCATCACGATCGCCTGCGGGGCGCTCTCCGGCTTCCACGCACTGATCGCGTCCGGCACCACTCCGAAGCTGATCCAGAAGGAGTCGCAGGTCCGGCTCATCGGCTACGGCGCGATGCTGATGGAGTCGTTCGTCGCGATCATGGCGCTGATCGCGGCCTCCATCCTCGACCCCGGCCTGTACTTCGCGATGAATGCGCCCGCCGGTCTGCTCGGCACCACGGTGGAGTCGGCGTCCCAGGCCGTGAGCAACCTCGGCTTCACGATCACCCCGGAGGCGCTCACCGCGGCTGCCGCGGCGGTGCAGGAGAGCACGCTGATCGCCAGGACGGGCGGTGCGCCCACGCTGGCCGTCGGCATGTCGGAGATCTTCTCCGGGGCCTTCGGCGGCGATGCGCTCAAGGCGTTCTGGTACCACTTCGCGATCATGTTCGAGGCCCTGTTCATCCTCACCACGGTGGACGCGGGCACCCGGGTCGGGCGGTACATGCTGCAGGACACCCTCGGCAACGTCTACAAGCCGATGGCCAACGTGAACTGGAAGCCGGGCATGTGGGCCACCAGCGCCGTCGTCGTGGCGGCGTGGGGCTACTTCCTCTACGCCGGCGTCACCGACCCGCTCGGCGGGATCAACCAGCTCTTCCCGCTGTTCGGAATCGCCAACCAGCTGCTCGCCGCGGTCGCACTCACGGTCTGCACCACGCTGCTGATCAAGTCCGGGCGAGCGAAGTGGGCCTGGGTCACGGGCATTCCGCTGGCGTGGGACGTCGCGGTGACACTCACGGCGAGCTACCAAAAGGTGTTCTCGCCCGACCCGACGCTCGGCTTCTTCGCCCAGCGCGAGAGGTACGCCGCGGCGCTGGAGCAGGGCCAGGTGCTCGCACCCGCCAAGAGCATCGCCGACATGCAGGCCGTCGTCATCAACTCCACGGTCGACGGCGTCCTCTCCGCCCTGTTCGCGATCCTGATCATCATCGTGATCGCCAACGCCATGGTGATCTGGTACCGGGCGCTGAACTCGCCGGTGCCGCTCGCCGGCGCGGAAGCGCCGGCCGTGCTGTCGAAGATCGCGACTCCGTCGGGCTTCAAGGCCAGGGCCGAGGAGAAGCCGACCCTCACCGGGGCCGGGGAACGGTCGTGAGGACGGCCGTACGCAGCATCCTGTGGTACCTGCGGGAGCTCACCGGCGAGAACCAGTACGACCGGTATCTCGAACGGCACGCCCGCGAGCACGCCGGCACAGCGCCGCTGTCGCGGCGGGAGTTCGAACGTCGTCGGATCGACGCGAAGGACGCCACACCCGGTAGCCGCTGCTGCTGATGGAAGAACGAACAGCGCCCCCGCCCGATGGATCCGGACGGGGGCGTTGTCGTGCAGGAGCTACAGGGCCTTCAGCTCCTCGGTCACCTCGGTGACGCTCTTCTTCGCGTCACCGAAGAGCATCGAGGTGTTGTCGGCGTAGAAGAGCGGGTTGTCGATGCCGGCGAAGCCGCTGTTCATCGAGCGCTTCAGCACGATCACCGAGCGGCTCTCGTCGACGTTGAGGATCGGCATACCGTGGATCGGCGAGCTCGGGTCGGTGCGCGCCGCGGGGTTGGTGACGTCGTTCGCCCCGATCACCAGCGTGACGTCGGTGCGGGAGAACTCGTCGTTGATGTCGTCCATCTCCTTGAGCGCGTCGTAGGAGACGTCGGCCTCGGCGAGCAGCACGTTCATGTGCCCCGGCATCCGGCCCGCGACCGGGTGGATGGCGTACTTGACCTCCACACCCTTGGCCTCGAGCAGCTTGGCCATGTCCTTCACGGCGTGCTGCGCCTGCGCCACCGCCATCCCGTAGCCGGGCACGACGATCACCTGAGACGCGTACGCCATCTGGATCGCCGCATCGGCCGCGCTGGTCGCCTTCACCGTGCGGTCGATGCCGTCGTCCGCACCGGGCAGGGTGGTGGTGCCGCCGAACCCGCCCGCGACGATCGCCGGGATCGACCGGTTCATCGCCTTGGCCATCAGGTTGGTCAGGATCGAGCCGGACGCGCCGACGATCATGCCGGCCACGATCATGGCGGTGTTGTTCAGGGCGAGCCCCGCCGCGGCGGCCGAGAGCCCCGTCAGCGCGTTGAGCAGCGAGATCACGACCGGCATGTCCGCGCCGCCGATCGGCAGCACCACCAGCACGCCGAGCACGGCCGCGAGCACGAGCAGCCCGATGACCCAGATCTCGGGGGCACCGCCCATTCCGGCAACCACGGCACACGCCACAGCGGCCAGCAGGAGGAGCCCGTTGACGAACTGCTGAGCCTTGCCCAGCCCGATCGGGCGGCCCGGCAGGATCTCCTGCAGCTTCCCGAACGCGATCAGCGATCCCCAGAACGAGATCGACCCGATGATGGCCGCGAACAGCGACGCCACGACCACGTACCCGGGCTCGGAGAGGAAACCATCGCTGGTACGGAACTCCGACCAGGCGATCAGCGCCACGGCCCCACCACCGACGCCGTTGAACAGCGCCACCATCTGCGGCATCGCGGTCATCTTGACCTGACGCGCGGACGGGATGCCCAGCGCGGCGCCGACCACGAGCCCGATGATGATCAACACCCAGTTGTGCCGGACCTCCAGCAGGGTGGCCACCACCGCGATCGTCATACCGACCGCGGCGATCAAGTTGCCACGCACCGCCGTCTTCGGGCCGGTCAGGCCCATCAGGCCGTAGATGAACAGCGCGAACGCGATGATGTAGAGCACCGGGACGAGCGTCTCCATCACTGGCCCTTCCCGTTGGTCGCCGCCTTCTCGGCCGACGGCGCCTGCCGGGCCTCCGGCTTGGCCTTGAACATGCCCAGCATCCGGTCGGTCACCAGGAACCCACCGATGACGTTGATCATGCCGAACACGATGGCGATGACCAGGATGATCTGGTCGATCACCGACGGGTTCTCCAGGTGGCCCAGCACGATCAGCCCACCGAGCAGCACGATCCCGTGGATCGCGTTGGTGCCCGACATGAGCGGGGTGTGCAAGGTGTTCGGCACCTTCGAGATCACGGCGAAGCCGACGAAGCCGGCCAGCACCAGGATCGCGATGTTCGCGAGCAGTCCGCTCTCCATCACGCCTCTCCCCCACTCGCAGTGGTGGCCTCGACACGGGTGACGCAGGACTTTGCGAGCACCTCGTCGTTCCAATCCGGCGCAAGCGTGACCCCGCCGTCGCCGTCCTTCAGCATCAACTCCAGCAAGGCCGAGACGTTGCGGGAGTACAGCTCCGAGGCGTGCTCGGGCATCGTTGCGGGCAGGTTGAGCGGCGACGCGATCGTGACGTCGTGCTTGACGACCACCTCACCCGGCTCCGTCAGCTCGCAGTTGCCGCCGCTCTCCCCGGCCAGGTCGACGACGACGCTGCCGGGACGCATGCCCTCGACGGCCGCGGCCGTGACCAGCGTGGGCGCCTTCCGGCCGGGAACGTTGGCGGTGGTGATCACCACGTCGAAGCCGGTGATCGCCTCCTCGAGCCGCTTCTGCTGCTCGGCCCGCTCGTCCTCGGTGAGCTCCCGCGCGTAGCCGCCCTCACCGACCGCCTCGATCCCGAGGTCCAGCCACTGCGCACCGAGCGAGCGCACCTGGTCGGCCACCTCGGGGCGCACGTCGTAGCCGGTGGTCCGTGCGCCGAGCCGCTTGGCCGTGGCGAGCGCCTGCAGGCCCGCGACCCCGACGCCCAGCACCAGCGCCGTTGCCGGCTTCACGGTGCCCGCCGCAGTGGTGAGCATCGGGAAGAACCGCGTGGACTTCTCGGCCGCTAGCAGCACTGCCTTGTAGCCCGCCACGTTCGCCTGCGAGGACAGTGCGTCCATCGACTGCGCTCGGGAGATCCGCGGAATCGACTCCATGGCGAACGCCTGCACCCCGGCGTCCTTGAGCGCGGCGATCGTGTCGGGCGAGGTCAGTGGAGCCAGGAACCCGATCAGGGTGGCACCCGACCGTAGCCGTCCGATCTCCTCGGCCGTGGGTAGCGCCACCTTGACCACGGCGTCGGCCGACCAGGGGTCGCCGATCGTGGCCCCGGCCGCGGTGTACACCTCGTCCGGGATCAACGCGCCCAGGCCCGCCCCGGACTCGACCACGACCTCCACACCCCGCGACCGGAGTTTCTCGACGACCTTCGGCACCAGGGCGACACGACGCTCACCGGCGGCGGACTCGCGAGGCACCCCCACGGTCGTGCGCCGCGGTACTGTGGATTCTGTATTCACAGGACAGGAGCCTAGCCCAGGGAACGGCCAATCAGGAGATACGTCTGGCCGGTCGGTCCCGGGATGCGAAGCTCGACCGATTAAGAATGCCCTACCAGCGCCGATGAGGCGAGGGGCGGTCAGTCCAACGGAAGCGTGAGGACGCGCGGTCCGTCCTCGGTGATGGCGACGGTGTGCTCCCAGTGCACGGCGCGGCCGCCGTCAGCGGTGACCACCGTCCACCCGTCGTCCAGCTCACGGGTTTCCGGGTCTCCCGCCGTGAGCATCGGCTCCACAGCCAGCGCCATTCCCGGCACCAGCCGCGGGCCCTGCCCCGGGTCACCGAAGTTGGGCAGGAACGGGTCCATGTGCATGGACGTGCCGATGCCGTGGCCGCCGTACTCGGCGACGATCCCGTACTTCACTCCGTCGCGCTTCCCGGCCTCCTCCGACGCCGTCTGCACGGCGTACGAGATGTCGGAGAGCCGGTCGCCCGGCCGGACCGCAGCGATACCGGCGTGGAGAGCGGCCTCGCAGGCCGCCGACAGCGCCCGGTCGGCGTCGGAGACCGCCCCGACGAGGATCGTGACGGCGGCGTCGCCGTGCCAGCCCTCCAGGATCGCCCCACAGTCCACCGACACCAGGTCGCCGTCGGCCAGAACCTGGGAGCCGGACGGGATGCCGTGCACGATCTGCTCGTTCACGGACGCACAGATCGAGGCCGGGTAACCGTGGTAGCCGAGGAACGAGGGGACCGCACCGGCGTCGCGAATGGTCTGCTCGGCCAGCGCGTCCAGTTCCTTGGTGCTGACCCCCGGCCGCGCCAGCTCGATGACCGCCGCGAGCGTATTGGCAACCAGACCGCCCGCCGCCCGCATCGCATCCAGCTCATCCGGGCTCTTCAGCTCGATGTCCCTGCCACGCCAGCGAGCCAACAAACCCCGGACGCCAGTACGTCCCCCGCTCATTGCGAGCCTTTCGTCATTGTGTGCGTAGCGCCTGGGTCACTCGGTCGGTGATCTCCTCGACAGAGCCGACGGCATCGACGCTGACGAGCCGATCGCTGTAGTGGTCGAGGAGTGGAGCGGTCTCGCTGCGGTAGACCTGCTGACGACGGCGGATGATGTCCTCGGTGTCGTCGTCGCGACCCCGGCCCATCAGCCGGCGCACCAGCTCGTCCTCCGGCACCTGGAACTCGACGACCGCGTCGAGGTCTTCGCCTCGCTCGGCGAGCAGCTCGCCGAGCGACCGCGCCTGGCTCCGCGTGCGCGGGAAGCCGTCGAGGATGAAACCCTTCGCCGCGTCGTCATGGGTGAGGCGCTCGCGCACCATCGCGACGGTGACCTCGTCGGGCACGAGATCTCCGGCGTCCATGTACCGCTTCGCCTCACGCCCGAGATCCGTCTCGTCCTTCAGGTTCGCCCGGAAGAGGTCACCCGTGGAGATGTGCGGCACGTCGAGACGTTCCGCGAGTAGCACCGCCTGGGTGCCCTTGCCCGCTCCCGGCGGACCAACCAGAACGAGACGCACTCGACCGACCTCCTGATATCGAACCCCAACACGACAATGCCCGAACAGCCGACGTTAGCGCAGGAAACCGTCGTACCTGCGTTGCATGAGCTGGCTCTCGATCTGTTTGACCGTGTCGAGACCCACGCCGACCATGATCAGTACCGCCGTGCCGCCGAACGGGAAGTTCTGGTTCTGGCCACTACCGGTGATGCCGAGGAAGAAGTTCGGCAGCACGGCGATGATGCCGAGATACAGGGAGCCGGGGAGCGTGATGCGGGAGAGCACGAAGTTCAGGTACTCGGCGGTCGGCCGCCCGGGCCTGATCCCGGGGATGAAGCCGCCGAACTTCTTCATCTCGTCGGCACGTTCCTCAGGGTTGAACGTGATGCCGACGTAGAAGTACGTGAAGAAGATGATGAGCGCGACGTACAGGACGATGTGCACCCAGCTTGACTGATCGACCAGGTAGGTCTGGACGAACTGCTGGAACGGGCCGCCGGAGCTTCCGGCCAGCCGCGAGATGAGGTCGGGGAGATAGAGCAGCGACGATCCGAAGATCACCGGGATGACGCCTGCCTGGTTGACCTTGAGCGGCAGGTACGTGGAGGTGCCGCCGTACATCCGGCGGCCGACCATGCGCTTCGCGTACTGGACAGGAATGCGGCGCTGGCCCTGCTCGACGAAGACGACGCTCGCGATGATCGCGAGCCCGAAGATGCAGACGCCGATGAAGATCAGTGCGCCGTTGTTGAGGATGTTGGCGCCCTCGGCCGGAATACGGGCTGCGATCGAGGCGAAGATCAGAAGCGACATGCCGTTGCCGATGCCGCGCTCGGTGACCTGCTCCCCCAGCCACATGATGACCGCGGTGCCCGCCGTCATCACGACGACGATGACCGAGAGCTGGTAGACGCTTGAGTCGGGGATGACCGGCAGGGAGCAGTTACCGAAGAGCGCTCCGCGGTCAGCCAGCGCCACGATTCCCGTGGCTTGGAGAATGGCGAGCGCGATCGTCAGGTAACGGGTGTACTGGGTCAGCTTGTTCTGACCCGACTGCCCTTCCTTCTTCAGCTGCTCGAACCGGGGAATCACGACGGTGAGCAGCTGGATGATGATGCTCGCGGTGATGTACGGCATGATGCCGAGCGCGAAGATCGACAGCTGCAGAAGCGCGCCGCCGGAGAACAGGTTGATCAGCGAGTAGACGCCGGAGTTCTCGCTGCCCTCGACCTGCCGGATGCATTCTTGGACGTTGGGGTACGAGACGCCGGGTGACGGGATCGTCGCCCCAAGGCGGTACACGGCCACGATCCCGAGAGTGAAGAGGATCTTCTTCCGGAGATCCGGCGTGGTCAGTGCCGACCGGAAAGCGCTGAGCACTCGGTGATCCTCCTGTACTGGTGGCCCGCTCCGGCCCGGATCGCCCGGGCGCACAGCGCCCGCGAGCGTGGCGCGCACCCGGCCTGTGGTGGCACCGGGCGGAGACGACTGTAACAGCGGCCGTGTCGCCCCCACGGCGCGGACCGGCGCATTGGCGCCGGTCCGCACCGAACGGGCACCGAACTACAGCTCGGTGACGGCTCCGCCAGCAGCCGCGATCTTGTCACGGGCGCTACCGGAGAAGGCGTGCGCGCTCACTGTCAGCGCGACGTCGATGTCCCCGTTGCCCAGCACCTTGACCGGCTGGTTGCGCCGGACGGCGCCGGCCGCGGCCAGCTCGTCCGGACCCACCGTGCCGCCGGAGGGGAACAGCTGGGCGAGGTCGCCCACGTTCACCACCTGGAACTCGACGCGGAAACGGTTCTTGAAGCCCTTGAGCTTGGGCAGCCGCATGTGAATCGGCATCTGCCCACCCTCGAAGCCGGCAGGCACGTTCTTGCGGGCCTTGCTGCCCTTGGTGCCGCGGCCGGCCGTCTTGCCCTTGCTGCCCTCACCACGGCCGACCCGGGTCTTCGCCGTCTTGGCTCCCGGGGCGGGGCGCAGGTGGTGGACCTTGATCGTGCTCATCAGGAGCCGACCTCCTCGACCGTCACCAGGTGGCGAACGGTGTGGATCATGCCGCGGATCTGCGGGGTGTCGTCCCGCTCGACCGTCTGGCGAATCTTGCGCAGCCCGAGCGACTTCAGCGTGGCACGCTGGTTCGCCTTGGCACCGATGGTGCTACGCACCTGGGTGACCACGAGCTTGGTGCCGCTCGTGGGCGTGCTCTGCGCGGTGGCGTCGGTGGATGTGGCCATCACGACCTCGCACCCTGCGCCGCAGCGGCGCGCGCCCGGAGCATCTGCGCGGGAGCCACGTCCTCGAGCGGCAGGCCACGACGGGCCGCCACCTCCTCCGGACGCTGGATCTGCTTCAACGCGGCGATCGTGGCGTGCACGACGTTGATCGCGTTGTCGCTGCCCAGCGACTTGGAGAGGACATCGTGGATACCGGCGCACTCCAGAACGGCGCGCACCGGACCACCGGCGATGACACCGGTACCGGGGCTGGCCGGGCGCAGCAGCACGACGCCGGCAGCGGCCTCGCCCTGCACGCGGTGCACGATCGTGCCGCCGATGCGGGGGACGCGGAAGAAGTTCTTCTTCGCCTCCTCCACGCCCTTGGCGATCGCGGCCGGCACCTCCTTGGCCTTGCCGTAGCCGACGCCCACGAGGCCGTCGCCGTCGCCGACGATCATCAGCGCGGTGAAGCTGAAGCGCCGACCACCCTTGACGACCTTGGCCACACGGTTGATCGTGACCAGTCGCTCGATGTACGGGGTCTTGTCCTGGGCCGCCCCGCCACGGCCTCCGTCCCGGCGGTCCCGGCGGTCGCCGCTGTTGCTGCGCTCGCCACCGGGCCCTCCGCCGTCACGCCGTGCGCGTCCCGGCATCAGACGTTCCCTTCCATCATCTCGATCTTCATCAGAACTCCAGGCCGCCCTCGCGGGCGGCGTCTGCCAGCGCGGCGACCCGGCCGTGGTAGCGGTAGCCACCCCGGTCGAACACCACCGCGGTGACGCCGGCCTCGCGGGCACGGGCGGCCACCAGCTCGCCGACCTTGGCCGCGCGGGCCTTCTTGTCGCCCTCGAGCGCCCTGACGTCGGCCTCCATCGTCGACGCCGAGACCAGCGTGTGGCCGGCCAGGTCGTCGATGAGCTGCACGACCATGTGCCGCGAGCTCCGGTTGACGGCCAGGCGCGGACGCTCGGCGCTGCCGCTGACCTTCTTGCGCAGCCGGTCGTGCCGACGGGTGCGCGCGATGCGGCGCTTGCTCGACACCTGGGAAGCGGTGCGCTTCCTGGCGTTGGCGGAAATCGTCTCGGCCATGCTCACTTACCCGTCTTTCCGACCTTGCGGCGGATGACCTCGCCGGCGTAGCGCACGCCCTTGCCCTTGTACGGGTCGGGCTTGCGCAGCTTGCGGATGTTGGCGGCGACCTCACCGACCAACTGCTTGTCGATGCCGGAGACCGAGAACCGGGTGGGCGTCTCCACCCGGAACGTGATGCCCTCCGGGGCCTCGATCACGACGGGGTGGCTGAACCCGAGCGCGAACTCCAGCGAGGAGCCCTTGAGCGCCACGCGGTAGCCGACTCCGTGGATCTCCAGCTTCTTCTCGTAGCCGTTGGTGACGCCGACGACGAGGTTGTTGACGAGCGTGCGGGACAAGCCGTGCATGGCCTTGTTACGGCGCTCGTCGTCGGGGCGCTTGAGAACGACGGTGCCGGTCTCATCGCGCTCGACGGTGATCGGCTCGATCACGGTGTGCGACAGGGTGCCCTTGGGCCCCTTGACGATCACCGTGCGGCCGTCGATGGTCACGTCCACCCCGGAAGGCACGGTGACGGGCAGCTTCCCGATACGGGACATGGTGTTACCCCCTCACCAGACGTAGGCGAGGACTTCCCCGCCCACGCCGTTCTTCTTCGCCTGCTGGTCGGTCTGCAGGCCACTCGACGTCGAGATGATCGCGACGCCGAGGCCGCCGAGGACCCGGGGCAGGTTCGTGGACTTGGCGTAGACCCGCAGGCCGGGCTTGGAGACCCGCCGCAGGCCCGCGATGCTGCGCTCGCGGTTGCGCCCGTACTTCAGCTCGATGACCAGGGACTTGCCGACCTCGGCGTCCTCGACTGTGTGCGACGCGATGTAACCCTCCTTCTGGAGGATCTCCGCGATCGACACCTTGAGCTTGGAATGCGGCATGACCACGCGGTCGTGGTACGCCGAGTTGGCGTTGCGCAGACGAGTGAGCATGTCTGCGATCGGATCGGTCATCGTCATGTGACGTCGTCACTTTCCCGCCGTGGTTCCCCGATGGGGCCTTCGGCGAATGGAATTACCAGGAGGACTTGCTGACGCCCGGCAGCTCGCCGGCGTGCGCCATCTCGCGCACGCAGATCCGGCACAGGCCGAACTTGCGCAGCACGGCACGCGGCCGGCCGCACTTCTGGCAGCGGGTGTAGCCGCGAACCTTGAACTTCGGCGTGGCCGCCGCCTTGATGATGAGCGCCTTCTTGGCCATCTCACGCCTCCCTGAAGGGGAAACCGAGCTTGCGCAGCAGCGCCCGGCCTTCCTCGTCGGTCGTGGCTGTCGTGACGACCGTGATGTCCATGCCGCGCGGCCGGTCGATCGAGTCGGGGTCGATCTCGTGGAACATCGACTGCTCGTTGAGACCGAACGTGTAGTTGCCCCGGCCGTCGAACTGGTTCGGCGACAGGCCGCGGAAGTCGCGGATACGGGGCAGCGCGATTGTCAGCAGGCGGTCCAGGAACTCCCACATGCGGTCGCCCCGGAGGGTCACCTTCGCCCCGATGGGCATGCCCTCGCGCAGCTTGAACTGCGCGATCGACTTGGTGGCCCGGCGGACCTGCGGCTTCTGGCCGGTGATGGTGGCCAGGTCGCGGACCGCGCCGTCGATCAGCTTCGCGTCACGGGCGGCGTCGCCGACACCCATGTTGACGACGACCTTCACCACGCCGGGGATCTGCATGACGTTGGCGAAGGAGAACTCCTCGCGCAGCTCGCCCGCGATCTGCTCCTTGTAGCGCTGCTTGAGCCGCGGAGCCACGCGTTCTGCGGTGGTCATCAGATCTCCTTCCCGGAACGCCGGGAGATCCGGACGCGCTTGCCGTCGTCGGTGGTCTTCTTGCCCACCCGGGTGGGCTTGCCGTCACCGTCGACCAGCATCACGTTGGAGACGTGAATGGCCGCCTCCTGCGTGACGATTCCGCCGGACTGCGCACCACGCTGGTTCTGGCTGATCCGGGTGTGCTTCTTGATCCGGTTCACGCCTTCGACCAGGACGCGGTCGCGCTCGGGATAGGCCTGGATGACCTTGCCCTTGGCTCCCTTGTCCTTGCCGGCGATCACCTGAACGGTGTCGCCCTTCTTGATCTTCATGTCAGAGCACCTCCGGGGCGAGGGAGATGATCTTCATGAACCGCTTGTCGCGAAGCTCGCGACCGACCGGGCCGAAGATGCGGGTCCCCCGCGGCTCGCCGTCGGGCTTGATGAGCACGGCGGCGTTCTCGTCGAACCGGATGTAGGACCCGTCCGGCCGGCGCCGCTCCTTGACGGTGCGCACGATGACAGCCTTGACGACGTCACCGCGCTTCACCCCGGCGCCCGGGATGGCGTCCTTCACCGTGGCGACGATCGTGTCGCCGATTCCTGCGTAGCGTCGCGCCGAACCGCCCAGCACCCGGATGCAAAGGATCTCCTTGGCACCGGTGTTGTCGGCGACGCGCAGCCGCGACTCCTGCTGGATCACTTCGCCTTCTCCAGGATCTCCACCAGCCGCCAGCGCTTGGTGGCCGACAGCGGGCGGGTCTCCATCAGCCGGACGCGGTCGCCGACGCCGGCCGTGTTGGCCTCGTCGTGCGCCTTGACCTTGCTCGTCCGGCGGATGACCTTGCCGTACATCGGGTGCTTCACGCGGTCCTCGAGGGAAACCACGATCGTCTTGTCCATCTTGTCGGACACGACCAGGCCCTCACGGACCTTCCGCTCCGCACGTGCCACCGTCTTCGGCGGCGTCTTGGCTGACTCGCTCATGCCGCGCCCTCGCCATCCTCGCTCGGGGCGGCAGACAGGCCCAGCTCGCGCTCACGCATGATCGTGTAGATCCGCGCGATGTCGTGCCGGACGGTACGCAGCCGCCGGTTGTTGTCCAGCTGCCCGGTGGCCATCTGGAAGCGGAGGTTGAACAGCTCCTCCTTGGCCTCCCGCACGCGCAGCACGAGCTCCTCGTCGGTGAGCTCACGCAGCTCGGCGGCGGTGGTCGTAGCGGCCATCAGATGTCACCACCCTCACGGGTCACGATCCGGCACTTCATCGGCAGCTTGTGGATCGCGCGACGCAGGGCCTCGCGAGCGGTCTGCTCGTTGGGGTAGCTCATCTCGAACAGCACCCGGCCGGGCTTCACGTTCGCGACCCACTTCTCCGGCGAGCCCTTACCGGAACCCATGCGGGTCTCTGCGGGCTTCTTGGTGAGCGGGCGGTCCGGGAAGATGTTGATCCAGACCTTGCCGCCACGGCGGATGTGCCGGTTGATGGCGATACGAGCGGACTCGATCTGCCGGTTGGTGACGTAGGCCGGCTCGAGAGCCTGGATACCGAGGTCACCGAACGTCACGTTGGTGCCGCCGGAAGCGGCGCCGGTGCGGTGCGGCCGGTGCTGCTTGCGGTGCTTCACCTTGCGTGGGATCAGCATGGGTCAGCTCTCCCCACCGGTCTGCGGAGCGGTCTGGTCGGCCTCGATGGTGGCGACGCCGGCCTGGTTGCCCGGGGCGTCGGCACGCTCGGCGGCGGCCCGCCCGGCCTCGGTGCTCGTGCCGGTGGTGCCCGACGCGCCCGAACGGCGACGCTGCGGACGCTCGCGCCGCGGAGCACGCTCGGCGTTCGGAGCGGCAGCGGGCGCACCTTCACGGCGACCACCCACGACGTCACCCTTGTAGATCCACACCTTGACGCCGATGCGACCGAACGTGGTGCGGGCCTCGAACAGGCCGTACTCGATGTCGGCGCGCAGCGTGTGCAGCGGGACCCGACCCTCGCGGTAGAACTCCGAGCGCGACATCTCCGCGCCGCCGAGACGACCGGAGCACTGCACCCGGATGCCCTTGACCTGCGGCGAGCGCATGGCCGACTGGATGGCCTTACGCATCGCGCGGCGGAAGGCCACACGGTTGGAGAGCTGCTCGGCCACACCCTGGGCGACGAGCTGGGCGTCCGACTCCGAGTTCTTGACCTCGAGGATGTTGAGCTGGACCTGCTTCTTGGTCAGCTTCTCGAGCTGCCCGCGGATGCGGTCGGCCTCGGCGCCGCGGCGGCCGATGACGATGCCGGGACGTGCGGTGTGGATGTCGACCCGCACGCGGTCACGCGTGCGCTCGATCTCCACCTTGGAGATGCCGGCCCGCTCCATGCCCTTGGAGAGCATGCGGCGGATCTCGACGTCTTCCTTGACGTACTCGGCGTACTGCTTGTCGGCGTACCAGCGCGACTTCCAGTCGGTCGTGATGCCGAGCCGGAACCCGTGCGGGTTGATCTTCTGACCCATCAGCGGGTCCTCCCTCTCGCACCGCGTGCGCCACGACCGGCCTTCGCCGGCTGCGACTCGACCTCGACGGTGATGTGGCTCGTGCGCTTGCGGATGCGGTACGCACGCCCCTGGGCACGCGGCCGGATGCGCTTGAGCGTCGGGCCCTCGTCGGCGTAGGCCGCGGCCACCACGAGGGTGTCGCGGTCCAGGTCGAGGTTGTTCTCAGCGTTGGCCGCTGCGCTCGCGACGACCTTGAACAGCGGCTCGGCGGCGGCCTGCGGCGAGAACCGCAGGATGTCGAGAGCCTCCTGCACCGACCGGTCCTTGATCAGCGCGACGACGCGCCGCACCTTGGTCGGCGACATGTGCACGTACCGCGCTACCGCGCGCGCCCGAACCGGCTCGAGCGCGGTGGCAGGGCTCTGGCTGTCAGCCATGATTTCCTTTCACCCTTCCCTAGTCGCTACTCGAGCCGCTCAGCGCCTGCGCGCCTTGCGGTCGTCCTTGATGTGGCCTCGGAAGGTGCGCGTGGGCGCGAACTCCCCGAGCTTGTGGCCGACCATCGAGTCCGACACGAAAACCGGCACGTGCTTGCGGCCGTCGTGCACCGCAATCGTGTGGCCGATCATGTCGGGGATGATCGTGGACCGCCGGGACCAGGTCCGGATGACGGTCTTCTTGCCCGACTCGTTGAGCGCGTCCACCTTCTTGAGCAGGTGGTCGTCCACGAACGGGCCCTTCTTCAGGCTGCGCGGCATTGGTTACCTCCCTGCTCAGCGCTTCTTGCCGGTGCGACGGCGACGGACGATCAGTGCATCACTGGCCTTGCGGTGACGGGTGCGGCCCTCGGGCTTACCCGCCGGGTTGACCGGGTGGCGACCACCCGAGGTCTTACCCTCACCACCACCGTGCGGGTGGTCGACCGGGTTCATGGCGACACCGCGGACGGTGGGGCGCTTGCCCTTCCACCGCATGCGGCCTGCCTTGCCCCAGTTGATGTTGGAGTGCTCGGCGTTGCCCACCTCGCCGACGGTGGCGCGGCAGCGCACGTCGACGTTGCGGATCTCGCCGGACGGCATGCGCAGCTGCGCGTAGGGGCCGTCCTTCGCGACGAGCTGCACACCCGAACCGGCCGAGCGGGCGATCTTCGCGCCGCCGCCGGGGCGGAGCTCGATCGCGTGCACCACGGTGCCGGTGGGGATGTTGCGCAGCGGCAGGTTGTTGCCGACCTTGATGTCGGCCCGAGGACCGGCCTCCACCTTGTCGCCCTGCTTCAGCCGCGCCGGCGCGATGATGTAGCGCTTCTCGCCGTCGGCGTAATGCAGCAGCGCGATCCGGCTGGTGCGGTTCGGGTCGTACTCGATGTGCGCGACCGTGGCCGGCACACCGTCCTTGTCGTTGCGCCGGAAGTCGATCACCCGGTACGCGCGCTTGTGCCCGCCACCCTGGTGCCGGGTGGTGACCCGCCCGTGCACGTTGCGGCCGCCCTTGCTGTGCAGCGGACGGACCAGCGACTTCTCCGGCTCCGACCGCGTGATCTCAGCGAAGTCGGAGACGCTGGACCCACGGCGGCCGGGGGTCGTCGGCTTGTACTTGCGGATGCCCATCGGTCAGCCCCTCAGCTCGCCCGGCCACCGAAGACGTCGATCGCACGGCTCTCCTCGGAGAGCGTCACGATCGCGCGCTTCGTGTCCTTGCGCTTGCCGTATCCGGTGCGGGAGCGCTTGCGCTTGCCCGGGCGGTTCAGCGTGTTGACGCTGAGCACCTTGACCCCGAACACCTTCTCCACGGCGATCTTGATCTGCGTCTTGTTCGCGTCCGGTCGGACGATGAAGGTGTACTGGCGCTCGTCGAGCAGCCCGTAGCTCTTCTCCGAGACCACCGGCGCGAGCAGGATGTCGCGCGGGTCGGGGATCACTGGTCAGCCTCCTCTTCGCTGTCCGCCGCGGTCTCCTTGCGCTGCGACGACGGCTGCCGGAACCCCGCTGCCTCGGCCGCCTCCGCGGAGGCGAACCAGACCTCAGCCTGCGTGCGGGCGTAGAACGAGCTGCCCGGCACGTGGTAGAGCTTCGCCTCGGCGTCCCCCTTGACCGGGAAACCCTCCGGCTGCGAGCCGTCGGCCAGCGGAGCGTGGCTCTGCGGCCCGAAGGGGGCCTCGTCACTGCCCTGCCCGGTGCTCGCGGCGACCCGCCCGGATGCCCTGGTGGGCACCGCGATCGGACCGGCGAGGAAGGCGTCGAGCGCCTCCTGCGTGAACACCACGACGTCGTTGACGAGCACGTCGTAGGTGTTCAGCTGGTCGGGCGCGATCACATGCGCCGTGGGGAGGTTGCGCAGGCTCAGCCACGTCACCTCGTCGTCGCGACCGACGACCACCAGCGCACGGGTGTCGGCGCCGCCCGCCACGGTGGTGAGCGCGGTGCGCGCCGCCTTCGTGGAGGGGGTGTCGCCCGTGACCAGCGAGGTGACGACGTGCACCAGGCCGGCCCTGGCCCGGTCGGAGAGGGCGCCGCGCAGAGCGGCGGCCTTCATCTTCTTCGGGGTCTTCTGCGTGTAGTCGCGCGGCGTGGGGCCGTGCGAGATACCACCGCCGGCGAACTGCGGCGACCGCGTGGAGCCCTGGCGGGCACGACCGGTGCCCTTCTGGCGGTACGGCTTCTTGCCGCCGCCACTGACCTCGCCACGGGTCTTCGTGTCGTGGGTGCCCTGCCGCGCGGCCGCGAGCTGGCCGACCACGACCTGGTGCATCAGCGGCACGTTCGCGCTGACGTCGAAGACGTGCGCGGGGAGCTCGACGGTTCCGTCGGCCGTGCCGTCGGGCGTGCGGATCTCGACGCTGGTCATTACTTCGCACCACCCTTCGCGGCCGACTTGACCACGACGAGGCCGCCACGAGGGCCGGGAACCGCGCCCTTGATCAGCAGCAGGCCGTTGTCGGAGTCGACACGGTGCACGGTGAGGTTCTGCGTGGTGATGCGCGCGTTGCCCATGCGACCGGCCATCCGCACACCCTTGAAGACCCGGCCCGGGGTGGCACACCCGCCGATGGAGCCCGGCGAGCGGTGCTTGCGCTGGGTGCCGTGGCTGGCGCCGAGGCCCTTGAAGCCGTGGCGCTTCATGACACCCGCGGTGCCCTTGCCCTTGCTGGTGCCCACGACATCGACCACGGCGCCGGCGTCGAACACCGAAGCCGTGATCTCCTGGCCGACCGTGTACTCGCCCGCGTCGGAGGTGCGCAGCTCGACCAGGTGCCGGCGCGGCGTGGCGCCCGCCTTGCTGAAGTGGCCGGTGCGCGGCTTGTTCACCTTGCGCGGGTCGATCGCCCCGTAGGCGAGCTGGACGGCGGTGTAGCCGTCGTTCTCGGAGGTCCGGACCTGCGTCACCACGTTCGGGCCCGCCTGGACCACGGTGACCGGGACCACCCGGTTGTTCTCGTCGAAGACCTGGGTCATCCCGAGCTTGGTGCCCAGGATCCCGGTGATCTGCCTCTCGGTCATCTTCTCGGTCAGCCCTACTGGATGTTGACGTCGACGCTCGCCGGCAGGTCGATGCGCATGAGCGCGTCAACCGTCTTGGGCGTCGGGTCGAGGATGTCGATCAGCCGCTTGTGGGTGCGCATCTCGAAGTGCTCGCGCGAGTCCTTGTACTTGTGCGGCGAACGGATGACGCAGTAGATGTTCTTCTCCGTCGGCAGCGGCACCGGCCCGACGACCCGCGCACCCGTGCGCGTGACGGTCTCCACGATCTTGCGCGCGGAGGCGTCGATGGCCTCGTGGTCATAGGCCTTCAGCCTGATGCGGATCTTTTGTCCCGCCATGGTCGTCGGTCGTCCTCTTCTTCCTGCCGCTCATGTACGCGTGCTCCGGGTGGCGCACACGTGGAGGAGCCCTGCCCTCCATCGGTTGGTCTCACTCCGCATGGCTCCGGTCCACGAGGTCGGGCGTGTCGCGCCCTACTCGCAGACCAGTTCCCGGATCACCCGCGTCCCCCTGGGGGGTCGCTGTGCTCGAGGGTCGGCGTCCGGACCTGGTGCGCGCGGACTTCTACATCTGCGCGCACCAGGCCCTACGCACAACCCGTCAAGGATGCCACACGTCAGCGTGGCGCCCTCGACCGGGGGGTACTACCTACTTGTTGATCTTCGTGACCTGACCGGCGCCAACGGTGCGGCCGCCCTCGCGGATGGCGAGCTGCAGGCCCTCCTCCATGGCGATCGGCTGGATCAGCGAGACGCTGATCGAGGTGTTGTCGCCCGGCATGACCATCTCGGTGCCGCTGGGCAGGGTCACGACGCCCGTCACGTCCGTGGTGCGGAAGTAGAACTGCGGGCGGTAGTTGTTGAAGAACGGCGTGTGACGGCCGCCCTCGTCCTTGGACAGGATGTAGACCTGCGCCTCGAACTCCGTGTGCGGGGTGATCGAGTTCGGCTTGACGACGACCTGGCCGCGCTCGACGTCCTCGCGCTTGATACCGCGGAGGAGCAGACCCACGTTCTCACCCGCGCGACCCTCGTCGAGGATCTTGCGGAACATCTCGACACCGGTGACGGTGGTCTTGGTCGACTTCTCGCGGATGCCGACGATCTCGACCTCCTCGTTCACCTTCACGATGCCGCGCTCGATACGGCCGGTGACCACGGTGCCGCGACCGGTGATCGTGAAGACGTCCTCGACGGGCATGAGGAACGGCTTCTCGGTGTCGCGCTCCGGCTCCGGGATCGACTCGTCGACCGCGTCCATGAGCTCGAGCAGCTTGGCGCCCCACTCGGCGTCGCCCTCGAGCGCCTTGAGCGCCGAGACACGCACGATCGGGAGGTCGTCGCCCGGGTACTCCTGCGACGACAGCAGCTCGCGGACCTCCAGCTCGACGAGCTCGAGGATCTCCTCGTCGTCGACCATGTCGGCCTTGTTCAGCGCCACGACGATGTAGGGCACCCCGACCTGACGGGCGAGCAGCACGTGCTCACGCGTCTGCGGCATGGGGCCGTCGGTGGCGGCGACCACCAGGATGGCGCCGTCCATCTGCGCCGCACCGGTGATCATGTTCTTGATGTAGTCGGCGTGCCCGGGGCAGTCGACGTGCGCGTAGTGGCGCTTCTCCGTCTGGTACTCGACGTGCGCGATCGAGATGGTGATACCGCGCTGACGCTCCTCGGGAGCCTTGTCGATCTGGTCGAACGCCGAAGCCTCGTTGAGGTTCGGGTACTTGTCGTGCAAAACCTTGGTGATTGCCGCCGTCAGCGTGGTCTTGCCGTGGTCGATGTGACCGATGGTGCCGATGTTGACGTGCGGCTTGGTCCGCTCGAACTTCGCCTTCGCCACTGGGGGATCCTCCTGGACTGGTGTACGTGTCCGCCGTGCTGACGGCAGGTCGTCTGTGTAGTGGTGCCGGTACGAGCCGCGGACGGTACCCGTCCGCGGCACGTGCCTCTTACTCGCCCGTGGCCTTGGCGATGATCTCCTTGGCCACGTTGGTCGGGACCTCCGCGTAGGAGTCGAAGACCATCGTGTAGTTCGCCCGGCCCTGAGTCCGCGACCGGAGGTCACCGACGTAACCGAACATCTCGGAGAGCGGCACCAGCGCCTTGACGACGCGGGCACCAGCCCGCTCCTCCATGGCCTGGATCTGGCCACGGCGGGAGTTGAGGTCGCCGATCACGTCGCCCATGTAGTCCTCGGGCGTCGTGACCTCGACGGCCATCATCGGCTCGAGCAGGGCCGGGTCGGCCTTGCGCGCAGCCTCCTTCAGGACCATCGAACCGGCGACCTTGAAGGCCATCTCGGACGAGTCGACCTCGTGGTACTGACCGTCGAGCAGCGTGAGCTTGATCCCGACCAGCGGGTAGCCCGCGAGCACGCCGTACTGCATGGCATCCTGGGCGCCGGCGTCCACCGACGGGATGTACTCCCGCGGGATACGGCCACCGGTGACCTTGTTCTCGAACTCGTACAGCGCACCGTCCGCCGTGCTGAGCGGCTCCAGCTTGACGATGACCCGAGCGAACTGGCCCGAACCACCGGTCTGCTTCTTGTGCGTGTACTCGTACTTGTCGACCGCGCGACGGATCGTCTCGCGGTAGGCAACCTGCGGCTTGCCGATGTTGGCCTCGACCTTGAAGTCGCTCTTCATGCGGTTGACCAGCACCTCGAGGTGCAGCTCACCCATGCCGGCGAGGATCGTCTGGCCGGAGTCCTCGTCCAGGGAGACCTGGAACGTCGGGTCCTCCTCGGCGAGCTTCTGGATCGCCGTGGACAGCTTCTCCTGGTCGGCCTTGGTCTTCGGCTCCACCGCGACCTGGATCACCGGGTCCGGGAAGGTCATCGACTCCAGCACGATCGGCGACTGCGGGTCACTCAGCGTGTCGCCGGTGGTGGTGTCCTTCAGGCCGATCACCGCGTAGATGTGGCCGACCATGGCCTCATCGACGGGGTTCTCCTTGTTGGCGTGCATCTGGAAGATCTTCCCGATGCGCTCCTTGCGGTCCTTGGTCGAGTTGATGACCTGGGAGCCCGCGGCGACCCGGCCCGAGTACACCCGGACGTAGGTCAGCTTGCCGAAGAACGGGTGCGCGGCGATCTTGAAGGCCAGCGCGGAGAACGGCTCTTCCTTGGTGGGCTTGCGGAAGGCCGGGGTCTCCCCGTCCGTCAGCGTGCCCTCGACCGGCGGCAGGTCCAGCGGCGACGGCAGGTAGTCGATCACGGCGTCGAGCAGGGGCTGCACGCCCTTGTTCTTGAACGCCGAACCGCAGAGCACCGGGTAGGCGCTCCGGTTGTTCACGATCCTGCGGATGCCCTGCTTGACCTGCTCGACGGAGAGCTCCTCGCCACCGAGGTAGAGCTCCATGAGCGCGTCGTCGGTCTCGGCGACGGCCTCGACCAGCTTCTCCCGGTACTCGGCGGCGCGGTCGGCGAGATCCGCGGGGATCTCCTCGACTGCGTAGTCCTCGCCCTTCTGGACCTCGCCGCGCCACGTGAGCGCGCGCATCTCGACCAGGTCGACGACGCCGATGAAGTCGTTCTCGGAACCGATGGGCAGCTGGATCGGCAGCGGCTTGGCGTTCAGCCGGTCCTGGATCGTGCTGACGGTGAAGTAGAAGTCCGCGCCCAGCTTGTCCATCTTGTTGACGAAGCAGATGCGGGGAACGTCGTACTTCGTGGCCTGCCGCCAGACCTGCTCGGACTGCGGCTCCACGCCCTCCTTGCCGTCGAACACCGCGACGGCGCCGTCGAGCACCCGCAGGTTGCGCTCCACCTCGACGGTGAAGTCGACGTGTCCGGGGGTGTCGATGAGGTTGATCTGGTGGTCTTTCCAGAAGCAGGTGGTGGCGGCGGACGTGATCGTGATGCCGCGCTTCTGCTCCTCCTCCATCCAGTCCATCGTGGCCGCGCCGTCGTGGACCTCACCGATCTTGTAGTTGACCCCGGTGTAGAACAGGATCCGCTCGGTGGTGGTGGTCTTGCCGGCGTCGATGTGCGCCATGATGCCGATGTTGCGGACCTTGCCCAGGTCCGTCAGCACGTCCCGTGCCACTTTTAGCTCGCTTCCCTCAGCAGGTTGGCGCGGACGATCGGCCCGTCACCAGCGGTAGTGGGCGAAGGCTCGGTTCGACTCCGCCATCTTGTGCATGTCCTCGCGCCGCTTCACGCTGGCGCCCAGTCCGTTGCTCGCGTCGAGCAGCTCGTTCATCAGCCGGTCGACCATTGTCTTCTCACGGCGCTGCCCCGCGTAGGACACCAGCCAGCGCAGGCCGAGCGTGGTCTGCCGGACGGCCCGGACCTCGATCGGCACCTGGTAGGTGGCGCCACCGACGCGGCGGCTGCGCACCTCGAGAGCCGGCTTCACGTTGTCCAGCGCGCGCTTGAGCGTGACGACCGGGTCGGTGCCGGTCTTCTCCCGGGTGCCCTCCAGCGCGGCGTAGACGATGCGCTCGGCGAGCGAGCGCTTGCCGTCCTGGAGCACCTTGTTCACCAGCTGGGTGACAAGCGGGGAGTTGTAGACCGGGTCGGAGACCAGCGGCCGCTTCGGAGCGGGACCCTTGCGGGGCATCAGCTCTTCTCCTTCTTCGCGCCGTAGCGGCTGCGGGACTGCTTGCGGTTGCGGACACCCTGGGTGTCGAGCGAACCACGGATGATCTTGTAGCGAACGCCGGGCAGATCCTTCACCCGGCCCCCACGCACCAGCACGATCGAGTGCTCCTGGAGGTTGTGGCCCTCACCCGGGATGTAGGCCGTGACCTCGATCTCGCTGCTGAGCCGCACGCGCGCGACCTTGCGCAGCGCGGAGTTCGGCTTCTTGGGCGTCGTGGTGTACACGCGCGTGCACACCCCGCGGCGCTGGGGGCTTCCCTTGAGCGCTGCGGTCTTGGTCTTCCCGACCTTGTCCTGACGGCCCTTGCGGACCAGCTGCTGGATCGTGGGCATGAACCGTCTGCTTCTTCCCGTCGATGTGCTCTATCTGTGCTGGTGGTACGTGCTGGTGCGGCTCGGTGGGAAGAGACCGGGCTGCGCCGGTCGCCCACCCCCGAGGTCGGGCGTGTCCCAAGATCGGACGTACTGCTGCCCGGGCACCAAGCGATGAGATCGGGGACCTCACGAGGGCCGGGGGGCCCGCGGACCCAGCGGGCCGCTCTCACACGAGTGTGCGGGATCGGCGACCACAGGGCACGCAGATCGGCCCGACCGTGGTCGAGCGCAAGACAACAGAGTACCCGCCCCCCAGGAAGGGGGTCAAAACGGGTCCTCAGCGGCGCCCTGCCGGTACGAGCAGGGTGCCTGAACACCTCGTAAGCCGCAAGAGGGCACGCCCGCTCGCCGCTCGGAAACCCCCGCTCGCCGCAACCGCGACGACGAGCATGACGCCCCCCGTACCGCATAGAACAACACGCCGAGCGACCCGCGCATTCCCGCCCCGCCGCCCGCAGCCCGCCGCCGCTCGAACGGCCCGCCCGTCCGGATCTACGGCCCGAACGACCCGCCCGTCCGGGCACCCAGCCTGGCCCCGGATGCAACGCAGGCACTGGACGAACGGCACTCCCGTCCAGACCTATCGGGCGAGCGGCCCGCTCATCGGCCCAGCACCCCGTTGCAACTCCTGAGCGCCGCCAAGAACCTGGCACCTGCGGAGGGAGCGACCGCGGCTGAACGAACGGCACCCTCGTCCAGACCTATCGGATGAGCGGCACACTCGTCCCCGGCGAGCCCAGCGACGCGCCCGCACACGGGTTCCCGATGCAGCTCCCAGCCCGATCGAACGGCACGGCCGTCCGGACCTATCGGATGGGCGGGCCACCCATCCCGCGGGCCCCGGCCCAGCCCTTACGCCCGGTTCCCATGCCGGTACCGCTCAGACCTGCGGATGGGCGAGCCCTTCGACCTGTCCCAGCCCAGCACCCCGGTGCAGCACCCACTTCTGAACGAGCGGCACTCCCGTCCAGACCTACCGGACGAGCGGGCCGCTCGTTGCGACGCCCCAGCCGGTGCCTCTGCCTGGGCCCACGGTGCAGCCTCTTTGCTGTTCGAACGGCACGTCCGCCCAGACCTGTCGCACGGAACGTGCCGCCCGTCCCGGCGCTCCGGCCCTGCGCCCCAGCTCGCGCCCCCGCGCACCTCCCGCCGCTGAACGAGCGGCACATTCGTGCGCGCCGATCAGGCGGGTGGGCGGCTCGGACGCGCTGAGTTATCCACAAGGGGTGCCGTCGATCCACAGGTTGCGTCTCGCCTCCCCGTCCCTGGGCTCCCCGCCTCAACATCGCCCTTGTGCCTCGACGATCGAACCTTCTACGGACCGACGAGTTCGCCACCCTCTGCGGCGCCACGGTGGTGCGCGTCGACGACCTGGTCCGCCTCGGCCTCGCTCGCAGCACGATCGCGCACCGCTGCCGTGCCGGCGGACCGTGGCGGCGGATGGTCCCCGGGGTGGTCAAGCTCGACAACGGCCCGCCCACCCGTGCCGACCGGCGGCGCGCGGCGCTCCTGCACGCCGGTCACAGAGCCGTGCTCACAGGGCTCGATGCGCTCGAGCTGCACGGGATGGAACGGATGCCGCAGCCGTCGGGTCCCGTGCACGTGCTCGTGCCCACCGAGCGGCGCCGATCGGGTTCGGGTCTCGTCCTCGTCGAGCGCACCGAGCGGCTCCCGTCCGCCGTTCCCGGTCGGTGGCCTCTCGCACCGATCCCACGGGCCGCCCTCGACGCCGTTCGCCGGATCGGCGACCGCGACCAGGTGCGCGGCACCCTCGCCGAGGTCGTCCAGCGCGGGCGCTGCACCCCGGCTGACCTCGGAGCCGAGCTGGACCTGGGGAGCGGCCGGGGAAGCGCCCTGCCCCGAACGGTCCTCGCGGAGATCGGCGACGGGGTGCGGTCGGCAGCCGAGGCGGAGGCGCGGGCTCTCGTGCTGCGGAGCGGGCTGCCTGCACCCCTGTGGAACCCGGCCCTCTACGACCACACCGGGCGGTTCATCGCAATGCCGGACGCCTGGTTCGACGACGTCGGCATGGCCTGGGAGATCGATTCCACGGAATGGCACCTGAGCCCGGCCGACTACGAGCGCACCCTCGACCGGCACGCCGCGATGACCGCCGCGAATGTGGTCGTGCTGCACACCCAACCGTCGAAGCTGGTCCATCGCAGCCGGGATGCAGTCGACGAACTGCGTCGCACGTATCACAACGCGGCCTGCCGCCCAAGACCGCCACTCATTGCGATCCCGGCTCCGGGGCTCGGGCGACCCGCTCGCCCATCCCTATCGGACGACAAGGCCACTCGTACAAAGGCCCTAGACAGCGCCTGGACGACCGGCACGCCCGTCCAGACCTGACGGTCCACCGCGCCGCTCGTAGGCAACCCGCACCACCACGAGCTCAGGCTCCGGGCCTGAGCGGACCGGACGAGCGGCACGCTCGCCCGAACTTAAGAGACCACCGCGCCACTCGTACGCAACCCACGAACCCGCGCCACCACGAACCCCGACCGCGCACCCCAAACCGACCGGACGAGCGGCACGCCCGTCCAGGCCTAGTGGACCACCGCGCCACTCGTACACATCGCGTGAACGCGCATTGCCACGTACCCCCGGGCCTTGCGCCCTGGCCGGCCCAGCGGCACACCCGCCCAGACCCAACGAAGCCCACCCCGCACATACGGAAACCCGCTCCGGACCTGAGCGGACCGAACGAGCGGCACACTCATCCAGACCTATCGCACGACGGCCCCACCCGTACCCCCGCACCCCGCACCACCCCAGCACCTGGACCAGCGCCGAAACCGGCCGGACGAGCGGCACGCTCGTCCGAACCTAAGAGACCACCGCGCCACTCGTACGCAACCCACGAACCCGCGCCACCACGAACCCCGGCCCGCACCCCAACCGGCCGAACGAGCGGCACGCTCGCCCAGACCTATTGGACGACTGCGCCGCTCGTCCAGGAACCCAAGGGCCCGGCGCAAGCCGAGCCCCAGCCCGGGTCTGAGCGGACCGGACCAGCGGCACGTTCATCCAGACCTAGCGGGCGAAGGGGCCGTTCGTCCGGGCCCGGAAACACCAACGGGGCCGGACACCGCCACGGGAGAGCGGTATCCGGCCCCGTTCGGGACCTGCCTTCGGCATCGGGCCCTCCGCCGTCGCGGAGGGCCCGATGCGCCTACCGGTTAGCGGTAGTCGCGTCCGAAGTCGTAGTCGTCCAGCGGCACCGCGGCACCGGTGCCCGTGCCGAACACGTCGGGGCTGTAGTAGCCGTCGTCGTAGCTCGGCAGCGCGTAGGCGGCCGCGCGGGCCTCCTCCGTGGGCTGGACCTGGATGTTGCGGTACCGGTTGATGCCGGTGCCGGCCGGGATCAGCTTGCCGATGATCACGTTCTCCTTCAGCCCGACGAGCTTGTCGCGCTTTCCGTTGATCGCGGCATCGGTGAGGATCCGGGTGGTCTCCTGGAACGAGGCCGCGGACAGCCACGACTCCGTTGCCAGCGAGGCCTTCGTGATCCCCATGAGGACCGGGCGACCGGAGGCCGGCTCGCCGCCCTCGGCCACCACCTGGCGGTTCTGCGTCTCGAAGTCGGCCCGCTCGGCAAGTGCACCGGGCAGGAACTCCGTAGCGCCGGAGTCGATGATCGTGACCCGCCGCAGCATCTGGCGGACGATGACCTCGATGTGCTTGTCGTGGATGTCCACGCTCTGCGTGCGGTACACCTTCTGCACCTCACGCACCAGGTGCAGCTGCACCTCGCGCGGGCCCATGACACGCAGCACCTCGTGCGGGTCGGCCGTGCCCTCGAGGAGCAGCTGGCCCACGTGCACGTGGTCGCCGTCGGCGAGCGGACGCTCCTGGCCGTCGACCGTGGTCATGGCCAGCCACTGCCGCTTCGACAGCTTCTCGTAGACGATCTCCTCGCCACCGTCGTCCGGGGTGAGGGTGATCTTCCAGAAGCGCTCGCCGTCCTCGATCGCAATGCGGCCGTCGACGTCGGCGATCGGCGCCTTGCCCTTCGGGACGCGAGCCTCGAAGAGCTCCTGCACACGGGGCAGACCGGTCGTGATGTCGTCTCCCGCCACACCACCGGTGTGGAAGGTACGCATCGTCAGCTGCGTGCCGGGCTCACCGATCGACTGCGCCGCGACGATGCCGACCGCCTCGCCGACGTCCACCAGCTTGCCGGTGGCCATCGAGCGGCCGTAGCACATGCCGCAGATGCCGGTGGCCGACGTGCAGGTCAGGGCGCTGCGCACCTTGATCTGCCGGACACCGGCCGCAACCAGCGCGTCGAGGGCGGGGTCGCCCAGGTCGTCGCCGCGCCGGACGACGAACTCGCCGTCGGGACCCGTGACGTCCTCGGCGGACGAGCGGGCGTACACCGAGGTGCGCAGGTAGCGGTGCGGGATGAGGCGACCGTCGCTGGTCTCCTCCGTGACGGGCATCGTGATGCTGCGCTCGGTGCCGCAGTCGACCTCGCGGACGATGACGTCCTGCGACACGTCCACCAGACGACGGGTCAGGTAGCCCGAGTCGGCCGTGCGCAGCGCGGTGTCCGCCAGACCCTTGCGGGTGCCGTGCGTGGAGATGAAGTACTCCAGCACCGACAGGCCCTCACGGAAGTTGGCCTTGATCGGACGGGGGATGTACTCACCCTTCGGGTTGGCCACCAGACCACGCATACCGGCGAGCTGCCGGACCTGGGTCATGTTGCCCGCCGCGCCCGACTTCACGATCGTCGGGATCGGGTTGTCCTCGGGGAAGTTCTCCTCCATCGCCCTGGCCACCTCTTCGGAGGCCTGGCTCCAGATCTTGACCATCTCGTCGTTGCGCTCCTGGTGGGACAGTGCGCCCCGCTGGTAGCGCTTGTTGACCTGGTCGGCCTTGACCTCGTAGCCGTCGAGGATCTGCTGCTTGTTCGGCGGCACGACGACGTCGGAGACGGCCATGGTGACACCGGACCGTGTGGCCCAGTAGAAGCCGGCATCCTTGAGGCGGTCGAGCACCTGCGCGACCTCGGTCATCGAGTAGCGCTCGGCCAGGTCGTTGATGATCGCGGCCTGGCGCTTCTTCGGCAGCTGCTCGTTGACGAACGGGTAGTCGCTCGGCAGGAGCTCGTTGAACAGCACGCGGCCCAGCGTGGTCTCGGCGAGCCACTGTGAGCCCGGCTGCCAGCCATCGGCACCCAGCTTCGCGGCGACGTCCGCAGGCGGGACCGCCTCGGTGAGCCGGATCTTGATCGGCGCCTGCAGGTGGAGTGCCTTGCGGTCGTAGGCCATGATCGCCTCGGCCGGCGAGGAGTACACCTGACCGGAGCCCGTGGCGCCGTCGCGCAGCCGGCTGAGGTGGAACAGGCCCGTGACCATGTCCAGACGCGGCATCGCCAGCGGCCGCCCGGAGGCGGGCGACAGGATGTTGTTGCTGGACAGCATCAGAACCCGGGCCTCGGACTGCGCCTCGGCCGACAGCGGCAGGTGCACCGCCATCTGGTCACCGTCGAAGTCGGCGTTGAACGCCTCGCAGACCAGCGGGTGCAGCTGGATGGCCTTGCCCTCCACCAGCTGCGGCTCGAAGGCCTGGATACCGAGGCGGTGCAGGGTCGGTGCACGGTTCAGCAGCACCGGGTGCTCGGAGATGACCTCTTCCAGCACGTCCCACACCTGCGAGCGGCCACGCTCGACCATGCGCTTCGCGGACTTGATGTTCTGCGCGTGGTTGAGGTCGACCAGCCGCTTCATGACGAACGGCTTGAACAGCTCCAGCGCCATCTGCTTGGGCAGGCCGCACTGGTGCAGCTTCAGCTGCGGGCCGACCACGATGACCGAACGGCCGGAGTAGTCGACGCGCTTGCCGAGCAGGTTCTGGCGGAACCGGCCCTGCTTGCCCTTGAGCAGGTCGGACAGCGACTTGAGCGGGCGGTTGCCCGGTCCGGTGACCGGACGGCCGCGACGGCCGTTGTCGAACAGCGCGTCGACGGCCTCCTGCAGCATCCGCTTCTCGTTGTTGACGATGATCTCGGGCGCGCCGAGGTCGATCAGTCGCTTGAGGCGGTTGTTGCGGTTGATGACCCGGCGGTACAGGTCGTTCAGGTCGGACGTGGCGAAGCGGCCACCGTCGAGCTGCACCATCGGGCGCAGGTCCGGCGGGATGACCGGGACGCAGTCGAGCACCATGCCCATCGGGCTGTTGCCCGTGGTCTGGAACGCCGCGACGACCTTGAGACGCTTGAGGGCGCGGAGCTTCTTCTGCCCCTTGCCGCTGCGGATGGTCTCCCGCAGGTTCTCGGCCTCGGCCGGGATGTCGAAGTTCTGCAGCAGGGTCTGGATCGCCTCGGCGCCCATCGCCCCGGTGAAGTAGTCGCCGTAGCGGTCGTAGAGCTCGCGGTAGAGCCCCTCGTCCGCGATCAGCTGCTGCACATCGAGCTTCGAGAAGGTGGTCCAGATCTCCTCGAGCCGGTCCAGCTCGCGCTGGGCACGGTCGCGGAGCTGGCGCATCTCGCGCTCGCCACCCTCCTTGACCTTGCGGCGGACGTCGCTCTTGGCGCCCTCCGCCTCCAGCTCGGCCAGGTCGGCCTCGAGCTTCTGGGCCCGCGCCTCCAGGTCGGCGTCACGGCGCTGCTCCACCCGCTTGCGCTCCACGCTCATCTCGTTCTCGAGCGTGGACATGTCGGTGTGGCGCAGCTCCTTGTTCACCGAGGTGATGACGTAGGCCGCGAAGTAGATGATCTTCTCGAGGTCCTTGGGCGCCAGGTCGAGCAGGTAGCCAAGGCGGCTCGGCACACCCTTGAAGTACCAGATGTGCGTGACCGGGGCGGCCAGCTCGATGTGGCCCATCCGCTCACGACGCACCTTGGCGCGCGTGACCTCCACGCCGCAGCGCTCGCAGATGATGCCCTTGAAGCGGACGCGCTTGTACTTACCGCAGTAGCACTCCCAGTCACGGGTGGGGCCGAAGATCTTCTCGCAGAAGAGCCCGTCCTTCTCCGGCTTGAGGGTGCGGTAGTTGATGGTCTCGGGCTTCTTCACCTCGCCGTGGGACCACTGGCGGATGTCCTCAGCAGTGGCCAGGCCGATGCGCAACTCGTCGAAGAAGTTGACGTCGAGCAAATTCGTGTCCTTCGTTCGTTATTCGGCTCTGGGCGGGATCAGTTGACGACGTCGTCGACGGTCATCGAGTCGGAACCGGGACGGCTGGACAGGTTGATGCCCAGGTTCGCCGCGGCCCGCTCCAGGTCCTCGTCGTCGGTGTCGCGCATCTCGATCGCCGCGCCGTCGCTCGAGAGCACCTCGACGTTCAGGCAGAGCGACTGGAGCTCCTTCAGCAGCACCTTGAACGACTCCGGGATTCCCGGCTCGGGGATGTTCTCGCCCTTGACGATGGCCTCGTACACCTTCACTCGGCCGACGACGTCGTCGGACTTGATCGTGAGCAGTTCCTGCAGCGTGTAGGCCGCGCCGTAGGCCTGCATCGCCCAGCACTCCATCTCGCCGAACCGCTGGCCACCGAACTGGGCCTTACCGCCCAGGGGCTGCTGCGTGATCATCGAGTACGGACCGGTGGACCGGGCGTGGATCTTGTCGTCGACGAGGTGGGCCAGCTTCAGGATGTACATGTAGCCGACGGCCACCGGGAACGGGTACGGCTCCCCGGAACGCCCGTCGAACAGCTGGGCCTTTCCGTCGGACTTGACCATCCGCTCGCCGTCACGGTTGGGCAGCGTGGAGCCGAGGAGACCGGTGATCTCGTTCTCCTTGGCGCCGTCGAAGACCGGCGTGGCCGTCTTCGTGCCGGCGGGCACGGTGTAGAGGTCCTCGGGCATCTTCGACGCCCAGTCGGGCTTGCCCTCGATCTCCCATCCGGACTTGGCGATCCACCCGAGGTGGGTCTCCAGCACCTGGCCGATGTTCATCCGTCGAGGCACACCGTGGGTGTTCAGGATGATGTCGACCGGGGTGCCGTCCTCCATGAACGGCATGTCCTCGGCGGGAAGGATCTTGCCGATGACGCCCTTGTTGCCGTGGCGGCCGGCGAGCTTGTCGCCGTCCTGGATCTTGCGCTTCTGGGCCACGTAGACGCGCACCAGCTCGTTGACGCCGGGAGCCAGCTCGTCCTCGTCGTCGCGGGAGAAGACCCGGATGCCGATGACCTTGCCGTTCTCGCCGTGCGGCACCTTCAGCGAGGTGTCGCGCACCTCGCGCGCCTTCTCACCGAAGATCGCACGCAGCAGGCGCTCCTCCGGGGTCAGCTCGGTCTCGCCCTTCGGCGTGACCTTTCCGACCAGGATGTCGCCCGGCTGCACCTCGGCGCCGATGCGGATGATTCCGCGCTCGTCGAGGTCGGCGAGCACCTCCTCGGAGACGTTCGGGATGTCCCGGGTGATCTCCTCGGCGCCCAGCTTGGTGTCGCGGGCATCGATCTCGTGCTCCTCGATGTGGATCGACGTGAGCACGTCGTCCTGCACCAGGCGCTGCGAGAGGATGATCGCGTCCTCGTAGTTGTGGCCCTCCCACGGCATGATCGCCACGAGCAGGTTCTTGCCCAGGGCCATCTCACCGTTCTCGGTGCACGGCCCGTCGGCGATGACCTGACCGGCCTCGACGCGGTCGCCCTCGTCGATGATCGGCTTCTGGTTGTTGCACGTGCCCTGGTTGGACCGGCGGAACTTGTTCAGCCGGTACGTGGTGCGCGTGCCGTCGTCGGCCATGACCGTGATGTAGTCGGCGCAGAGCTCCTCGACCACACCGGCCTTGTCGGCGACCAGAACGTCACCGGCGTCGACCGCGGCGCGAAGCTCCATACCCGTGCCCACCAGCGGCGACTCGCTGCGCAGCAGCGGCACCGCCTGACGCTGCATGTTGGCACCCATGAGCGCGCGGTTGGCGTCGTCGTGCTCGAGGAACGGGATCAGCGCCGTGGCGACCGACACCATCTGCCGAGGCGACACGTCGATGTAGTCGACGCCGGTCGGGGAGATGAAGTCGACCTCGCCGCCCTTGCGGCGAACGAGGACGCGCTCCTCCTGGAAGTTGCCGTCGTCGTCGAGAGGCGCGTTGGCCTGCGCGATGACGAAGCGGTCCTCCTCGTCGGCGGTGAGGTAGTCGATCTGCGTGGTGACCCGGCCGTTGTCGACCTTGCGGTACGGGGTCTGGATGAACCCGAACGGGTTGACCTGCGCAAACGTGGACAGCGACCCGATCAGGCCGATGTTCGGACCCTCAGGGGTCTCGATCGGGCACATCCGGCCGTAGTGGCTGGGGTGCACGTCGCGGACCTCGAAGCCCGCGCGCTCACGGGACAGACCGCCGGGGCCCAGCGCCGACAGACGGCGCTTGTGTGTGAGGCCGGCCAGCGGGTTGTGCTGGTCCATGAACTGCGACAGCTGCGACGTACCGAAGAACTCCTTGATCGCCGCCACGACCGGGCGGATGTTGATCAGGGTCTGCGGCGTGATCGCCTCGACGTCCTGGGTGGTCATCCGCTCGCGGACGACGCGCTCCATCCGGGACAGGCCGACACGGACCTGGTTCTGGATCAGCTCGCCGACCGTGCGCAGGCGCCGGTTGCCGAAGTGGTCGATGTCGTCGGTCTCGACGGGTACCTCGATGCCGCCGTTGCCTTCGGCATCGGCGCCGACCGTCATCGTGGTCTCACCGGCGTGGAGCCGGACGAGGTACTCGATGGTGGTGGCGATGTCCTCCTCGGTCAGCGTGCCGACCGACGTCTCGATGGTGAGACCGAGCTTCTTGTTGGCCTTGTAGCGGCCGACCTTGGCGAGGTCGTAGCGCTTGTCCTTGAAGAACAGGTTCTCCAGAAGGGTCTGCGCGCTCTCGCGGGTGGGCGGCTCGCCCGGGCGCAGCTTGCGGTAGATGTCGAGCAGCGCCTCGTCCTGCCCGGCGGTGTGGTCCTTCTCGAGCGTGGCCATGATCGTCTCGGAGAACCCGAAGCGAGCCTGGATCTGCTCGGCGGTCCAGCCCAGCGCCTTGAGCAGCACGGTGACCGGCTGGCGGCGCTTGCGGTCGATGCGGACACCGACGGTGTCGCGCTTGTCGACGTCGAACTCGAGCCATGCACCCCGGCTCGGGATGATCTTGACCGAGTAGACGTCCTTCTCCGTCGTCTTGTCGATGCTGTGATCGAAGTAGACGCCGGGCGACCGGACGAGCTGGGAGACGACGACACGCTCGGTGCCGTTGATGATGAACGTGCCCTTGTCCGTCATCACCGGGAAGTCACCCATGAACACCGTCTGGCTCTTGATCTCGCCGGTGGTGTTGTTGGTGAACTCCGCGGTGACGAACAGCGGGGCACCGTAGGTCATGTCCTTGTCCCGGCACTCCTCGACGGAGGCCTTGACCTCGTCGAAGCGGGGGTCGGAGAAGGACAGCGACATCGAGCCGGAGAAATCCTCGATCGGAGAGATCTCCGTGAGGATCTCCTCCAGGCCACCCATCGGATTCTCGTCGCCGGCATCGATCCGTCGCTGGAACCAGGCCTCGTTGCCGACCAGCCACTCGAACGACTGAATCTGCAGATCGAGGAGATCGGGCACCTCGAGGGGCTCGCGGATCTTCGCGAAGGTGACCCGGGTGGGAGCCCCGGGGAAGCTCGGGTTGGCCGAGACGGCAGCCGGCACGTGGGTCGCGAGGGGGCTGGTGGCGCGGGACGAAGCCAAGATGCGTCCTTCCGAGAACTGCGCTCTCGTCTGGCGGGCACCGGCTCCCGCGCGCTACCGTCTGCTCGTCCGACCCGGGCGGGAGGTCCGGGCCGATCGGGCTCGCGGATGCGGGATCCGGGGCACGCCGTCTGTTGTCATGCGCAGCCCCCGACCAGACGCGCGCGAGCACTGGGGCGGACTCCCGGTGGGGGGAACTCCATCTGAGCGCACGCGAGGCTGGACGAGGGCAGCGCAAAGAGGCAGTCTAGCTGCAAACGCAGCGGCTGTCGAGACAGGTCACCGAGACAACCATCGAGACCTAAGAGTGACCTGACCGGCGCACGGCGTCAAGACTCTACGCGGCGGTAAATGGTCCTTTTCGCGGGATGACCGGCGAAGACATCGCGCCTGGTGGCCGCGGGGTGTATCGGAGGCCGCTGAACCGACCGTCCGTCGGCCAAGTCTCGCACGCCTGCCGCCCGCACCCGGTCGTGGGCCCCTCCACCCGGTCGGGTGGTCCTTGACACACCGCTGCGCCCGCCAGAGGCTCGACTCGCGATCAGGATCGCGTCCTGGACGACGGCAAGGGCCGGCGTCGCCGGCCGACGGGGGTCACCCCCCGGTGAGGAGACAACGATGTCCGACACCCCCTCGATGGCTGATCTGCTGGGTGCCGATGCCCCGTCGAACTGGGGCCGGTGGGGCCCGGCCGACGAGCTGGGGTCCCTCAACTACCTCGACGCGGGCGAGGCGCTCCGCGGCGTTCAGCAGGTGCGCACGGGCGAGGTCTTCACCCTGCAGATCCACATGGGCCGCGCCGAGAGCCCGGGCGACCCACTGTGGCCGGGGCGGGAGAGCATCAAGCGGCAGAACGTCATGGACGAGAGCACGTGGGACGGCGACGGCGCCCCACAGTTCCCCGGCGGCCTGCACTACGCCGACGACACGGCTCAGATCTTCCTGCAGGGCTCCACGCAGTACGACGCGCTGGGGCACGTCTGGTACGACGGCAAGCTCTGGAACGGCTACGACGCCCGATCCACCGTGGGCGCGATGGACAAGGCCTCCGTGCTGCCGATCGCGGAGAAGGGCGTGGTGGGGCGCGGGGTGCTGGTGGACATGGCGCGCCACCGCGGCAAGGACTGGCTGGACAAGGGCGAGACGTTCGACCACGACGACCTGGAGGCCGCGGCCAAGGCCCAGGGCGTCACCATCGAGCCGCACGACGTGCTCTGCGTCCGTACCGGCTTCATGAAGTACTGGTACGAGCTCAACGACAAGGAGCAGTTCTACGACGGCTTCAACGAGCCGGGGCTCACCTACTCGCGTGAACTTGTGGACTGGTTCAAGGACCGCGAGATCCCCAACCTCGTCACCGACACCATCGCGAACGAGGTGACCTACGAGCCGGGCTCGGGCATCGCGCTCCCGCTGCACTGCGCGCTGATGCGCAACCTCGGCGTCGCGCTCACCGAGATCGCCTGGCTCGACGACCTGGCCGATGCCTGCGCCGCCGACGGCCGCTGGAGCTTCCTCTACGTGGCAGCGCCACTGAAGATCGTCAACGGCACCGGCGCCCCGGTGAACCCGGTGGCGATCCGCTGACATGGGCACTTACGACGAGAGGCCGTGGCTCCCGCTCTACGCCGACGGGCAGCCGCACGACATCGAACCCGAGTTCACCGACGCACTGGCGATGTTCCGGGCGGCGGTGGGGCGCAATCCCGACGGCGACATCATCCGCTACTTCGACGGCCGGATCACGCTGCGCGAGCTCGACGAGCTCTCCGACGCGTTCGCGGTGGGCCTGCTCGACTCCGGGTTCTCCGCTGGCGACCGGGTGGCGCTGTACCTGCAGAACGTGCCGCAGTTCGTCATCGCGATGGTGGGCACCTGGAAGGCAGGCGGCATCGCCGTCTCCGTCAACCCGATGAACCGGGCGCGCGAGCTGGACCTGCTGCTGCGCGACTCGGGCTCGAAGGTGCTGGTGTGCCTGGAGGGCCTGTACCGCGACGTCGCGGCCGCGGTGGTGGACCGCACCGAAGTGGCCACGGTGATCACCACGTCGGAGCTGGAGTACCAGGCTCGCGACGATTCCCGGATCCTCGGCGGGATCGAGCGGATCGAGCTGCCCGGCACCGTCGACATGGCGGGGCTGATCGACCGGTTCCGCGGGCAGCGGCCGCCGTCAGTGTCCTTCTCCCCCGACGACACCGCGTTCCTGACCTATACCTCCGGCACCACGGGCCCGCCGAAGGGTGCGATGAACACCCACGGGAACGTGGTGTTCAACAGCCAGGCCTACCGGCAGTGGTGCGGCCTCGGGCAGGACGACGTCGTGCTGGGCGTCGCACCGCTCTTCCACATCACCGGTCTGATCGCCCATGTCACGCTCTCGCTGCTGCTCGGGGCACCGCTGGTGCTGTTCTGCCGCTTCGAGCCCTCGATGGCGATCGAGACCATCCGCGACGAGCGTCCGACGTTCACGGTCGGGTCGATCACGGTGTTCATCGCCCTGATGAACGCCCCCAACGCGGAACGCGACGCGCTGGCGTCGCTGACGAAGATCTGGTCGGGCGGGGCACCCATCCCGCCGTCGACCGTCACGGCGTTCTCGGCGGCCTTCGGGCAGTACATCCACAACATCTACGGGCTCACGGAGACCACGTCGCCGTCGCACGGCGTGCCGGAAGGCGTCGAGGCCCCGGTGGACAAGGCGTCGGGTGCGCTGTCGGTCGGCGTCCCCATATACAACACAGTGGTGCGCATCGTCGGCGACGACGGCGAGGACCTCCCGCCCGGAGAGATCGGCGAGATCGTCACGACCGGGCCGCAGGTCGTCGCGGGCTACTGGAACAAGCCCGACGAGACCGCGTCCGCCATCCCGAAGGGCGCCCTGCACACCGGCGACGTCGGTTATATGGACGACCGTGGCTGGTTCTACATCGTCGACCGTAAGAAGGACCAGATCAACGCGGGCGGCTACAAGGTATGGCCGCGCGAGGTCGAGGACGTGCTCTACGAGCACGAGGCGGTGCGGGAGGCCGCGGTGGTGGGCGTCCCGGACGAATACCGGGGCGAGACGGTCAAGGCGTTCGTCAGCCTGCGGCCGGGCCGGTCGGTGACGGCGGAGGAGCTCATCGCGTTCGCCAAGGAGCGGATGGCGGCCTACAAGTACCCCCGGCAGGTCGAGTTCCTGGACGAGATCCCGAAAACGGTGACGGGCAAGCTCCTGCGCCGCGAGCTGCGCACGCGCGAGCAGGCCTGAGAAACACGCACGCTCCCGCGGCGCGGAGACGTCGCGGGAGCGTTGCGGGCGGGTACCCGGAGCGCATGAGGATGCGCGTGCGGCGAGCCGTGTTCGCCGACCGCGCCGAGGCGGGCACCCGGCTCGGCGCGGACCTGCGCGTACGGAAATGGTGCGACCCCGTCGTGCTCGGCCTCGCGCGCGGCGGGGTGCCGGTTGCGGCCGGCGTGGCCACAGCTCTCCACGCTCCGCTCGACGTGGCGGTCGCACGCAAGATCGGCGCACCCGCTCAGCCGGAGTGGGGGCTCGGCGCGGTGACCGCCGACGGCCCCGTCAACTGGGACCCTGCCTCGCTCCGCCGTGCGCGCGTGGCCGCCGCGGATCTGGCCGAGGCCGTTGCACGGGAGAAGGAGGAAGCGGCCCGGCAGTTGCGGCGGTACAGGGAGGTGGCTGCTGTGGTGCCTGTCGCGGACCGGGACGTGGTGCTCGTCGACGATGGGCTCGCCACCGGGGTCACCGCCCGCGCTGCGCTACGCCGGCTGCGCGACGACAGCCCCCGCTCCGTGGTGCTGGCCGTGCCGGTGGGGCGGGCGGGCACCGCGGACCGCCTACGGGCGGAAGGTGCCGCCGACGACGTCGTGGCTCTCATAGCGCCGGCCGTGCTGGTGGCCGTGAGCTGTTGGTACCGGGACTTCGGCCAGACCCCCGACGCCGAGGTGCTCGCCATCCTGGCTGCCGCACGGCGAGCTGACAGCCCCGGGCGTTGAAGAGGGCTGCTCACGCGCGAGGGGCGGCACCCGGATCGGGTGCCGCCCCTCGGCGTGGTGCTACCGGTGTGCGGTGATCAGCTCAGGCTGACCTTGGCGCCGGCGTCCTCGAGCTTGGCCTTGGCGGCGTCGGCCGCCTCCTTCGGAATGGCCTCGAGGATCGGCTTGGGGGCCGACTCGACGAGGTCCTTGGCCTCCTTGAGGCCCAGGCCGGAGACGAGCTCGCGGACGACCTTGATGACCTGGATCTTCTTGTCACCGGCGGCCTCGAGGACGACGTTGAACTCGTCCTTCTCCTCGGGGGCCTCAGCCGCGGCGGCGGGGCCTGCGGCGGCCGCGACGGCAACCGGGGCGGCCGCGGTGACGTCGAAGGTCTCCTCGAACTTCTTCACGAACTCCGAAAGCTCGATCAGGGTGAGGTCCTTGAAGGCCTCGAGCAGCTCGTCGGTGGACAGCTTCGCCATGGTGGCGCTTCCTCTCTTGGGGTGTAACTACGCAGGGGGGTGGTGGTCAGCTCTCGGCGGAAGCCGGAGCCTCGGAGGCGTCGGCGGACGCCGGGGCCTCGGTGGCGTCGGTGGCGTCGGCATCGGCACCTGCCGGAGCCGCACCGCCCTCCTCCGCGCGCTTGTCGGCCAGGGCCTGCGCCAGGCGAGCCATCTGGGACGCCGGGGCGGCGAACAGGCCGGCAGCCTTGGCCATCGTGCCCTTCATCGCGCCGGCCAGCTTCGACAGCAGGACCTCGCGCGACTCCAGGTCGGCGAGCTGGTTGACCTCGGCGACGGTCAGCGTGCGACCGTCCATGAAGCCGCCCTTGATCACGAGGGCCTGGTTCGCCTTGGCGAAGTCGCGCAGCGCCTTGGCAGCGTCGACGGGCTCGCCGGTGATGAAGGTGATCGCCGTGGGGCCGACGAGCAGCTCCTCGAGACCATCCAGGCCTGCGTTCTCGGCCGCCCGCTTCACCAGGGTGTTCTTGGCGATGCGGTAGCTGGCGCTGTCGCCCAGCGAGCGGCGCAGCGTCGTCAGCTGGGACATGGTGAGGCCGCGGTACTCGGTGACCACCGAGGCGGACGAGCCCCGGAACTTCTCGGCGATCTCGTCGACCGCCGCGACCTTGTCAGGTCGGGCCATCCCTTGCCTCCTCTCGGTTGTCGGGTGGTCGTGCACGTGACTGACCCACCGTCGACGGAGCCGGAGAAGACGAACGCCCCGGCGCAGGAGCGCACGGGGCGTGGCAGACGGCGCGCACCAGCGCACCTCGCGATGACCTCGTCCTCCTGCGCGGGCCGCCCGCTGTCGCGGAACCTTCGTACGCCACCGGCGATCACTCGCCGACGACGTAGACCTGCGGTCTTCGGTGGAACCACTGACCAGGATACGCGACGTGACATTCGTGCCGACACCGGTATGTCACGAGGCCGCCGGGTGAATCCGATCGAGTAGCAGGCTCCTCATTTGCTCTCGACGCCGGCGATCTTCCAGCGGCCGTCGATCTTCTGCCCCGTGACTGTCAGGCGGCCGGCCGCCGCAAGCTGGGTGGGCTGGCCGTCGTCGGCGGCGGCCCGGGTGGCCTGCTGGTCCATGAACGCCACGAGCATTGCTCGGTCGCCGGTGATCTCCTTGACCGCGGAGAGCGTGACCGTGGCCGATACCACGGCCTGTTGCTGCGGCGCGAGGTCGCGGACCTGGCCGAACAACCGGTTGAACTGGTCGGCGAACTCCGGCGTGATCACGGCGCGGGCGGCTCGCTCGTTCTCGTCGAGTCGGGCGAAGTCATAGGAGTAGATGGTCTGCAGCGCGTCGGTGAGCTGGCCCGACACCTCGGCCGTGGTTCCGACGTCGACCAGGGCGGAGTTGGCCGCGGACGGGGTGTCGCGCAGGTGCGCGTCTTCGCTGCCGAAGAGCACCGCGAGACCGGTGAGCACCACGAGCGCGGCGGCGAGGAGAGGCACCCGCAGGGAGCGCTTGCTCCCGCTGTCCGACGCGAGATCGGCTGCCGGCTCCTCCGCCGGCGTCACCGCGCGTTCCTCGGTCGTCGGCTCTTCGGACGCCGATGTCTCGGGCGCCGGCTGCTCGGGCGCTGGTTCTTCGGCTGTCGGGTCTTTCGGCGGGTGGCCCGACGCGCTCAGGCCCGACGGGCCCGGGGCCGAGGGCTCGGCGACCGGTACGGAGCCGAGCGGGATGGGCCGGGTGCGCACGTCGTCCGAGGCGGAGCGATCAGCGGTGGTGGTGCGCTGCGCAGCGGGTGCGGTTCCGGCCACCCGGGGGCGGCGGATCGTGCTCACCCGGGAACGCGGTGTGCGGGGACGTGGGGGCATGGTGAGCGTCTCCTGCTCTCAGCTTGCCGGGGAGCGGACCGGGGCGAGCCTGCTCGCCTTCCAGCCGGCATCGGTGCGGGTCATCTCCAGCTGCAGGCGCTGGCGGGTGACCACGGGGTCCTGCCCCTGGGGAACGACCTTGACGTCCACCCCGATGAGCACGCGGGCGGTGCCGGCACGGACGTCGAGCTCGGCCACCGCGGCGTCGGCGACGGTGGCCGTCGTGACGCGCTTGGAGTCGGTGACGACCTTGGAGTACTCGGCGCGGTTGGCGCGGAACTCGTCGAGCAACGGTCCGGTCGAGGTCTGTTCCCACAGGTCGAGTCCGGCGTCGACGTGGGTGAAGTCGAGGCTGTTGAGGTTGATGGCGGCCTGCTGCGCGTCGAGGAGCACGGCATCGCGCTGGGCGGCCAGCTCGAGGCCGTCGTCGCCGAGCGCGAGGGCCCACCGCACGCCGAAGAAGGCCGCGACCACCGCCGCCACCGCCACCAGTACGGCGAGCACCCGCACGAGGGTGGTGGCCTGCCGTGGCCGGGCAGGCGCTGACGGAGCCGCGGGCGGGTCGTCGAGAACGGTCATGGAACCTCCAGCCGTCGGGGGACGGATCAGCTGAGCAGGATCTGGGCCAGGGAGCTCAGCGGGGGAGCCGAATCCACGGGCGCCGATCCGGCGGGCAGTGGCCCGGGCGGTCCGACCGGGGCGTTCGCGGGCGGCGTCGGGGTGGCTGCGTGCGGGACGTTCTGGGCACCCCGGACGCTGATCGGGCTCCCGGGAGGCTCCGCGCAGTAGGCGTCCTCGTTGAGCTCGACCGGCCCGACCTCGCTCCCTGCCCGGTGCGGTGTGTCCTCGTAGCCCTGCGTGCACGGGAACGGGTCGAAGAGATTCACGGCGAGGCCGAGGTGGGCCGTGCCGTCGTCAGGCACCGCGGTGTAGCCGTTCGAGGCCAGCCCGGGATAGGTGACGAGCAGCTGCCGCAGCCCGTCCTGGCGTGGCTCGGCGACCCGCGACACCGTGAGCAGGTCGGCGAGGAGCTGGGAGAGCCCCGGACCGCTCTCCCGGAGCAGGCCGACCACCTCGTCGGACACGTCCGGGCCGGTGACGAGCAGCCTGCGCAGGTCGGGGTCGGACGTCGCGAGCTGGTCGGCGAGCAGCGACAGGTCGTGGCTGAAGCTCTTGAAATCCCCGGACACGTCGTTCTGGGTGGTGAGCACCGTGCGCCCGTCGTGGATCAGCGCCAGTGTCTGCGGCAGCGCGTCGACGGCGTCGGCGGTGAACGCGTTGGTGGTGTCCAGGATCTTCTGCAGGGGCTGCGCGGTGCCCTCGAAGGCATCGCCCAGCTGGTCGACGACGGTGCGCAGGGAATCCAGCGGCACCGAACGGACGAAGTCGTCCAGGCTGACGACGAGGTCCTCGATCGGCACCGGGGTGCTGGTCCGCGACATCGGGATCACCGATCCGCCGTCGAGTACCGGGCCACCGTCGCTGGTGGGCTGCAGGTCGACGTACTGCTCCCCGATCGCGGAGAGGTTGTGCACCGCGGCGTCCAGGTCCGCGGGGATCGGTGGGGCGTCGCGGTTGATGTCGAGCCGCACCTCTACGCCGTCGGGGATCAGCGTGAGCGGACCGACACGGCCGACGCCGACCCCGCGGTAGGTCACGTCGGCGCCGGTGAAGATGCCGCCGGACTGGGCCAGCTGTAGTCGCACGGGATACGTCGTGGCGCCGAAGAGGTCGCCGAATCCGGCGTACCGGAAGCCCGCGTAGCCCACCCCGAGAGCGGTCACGAGGAGGAACGCGATCAGCTGTAGTCGTACCGCCTTGGTGATCACCGGCCGCCTCCCAGCAGGCCGCCGAGGATCCCGCCACCCTCGTTCGGCTCGGGTGTGGAGCTCGGCGTCTCCGGGGCGTCGGAGTCAGGGTCGGAGTCACGCGGCTGCGGGCCGGGGAGCCCTGGCAACGGGAGCAGGCCGTCGTCGCCGAGGAGCGGGACCTTCGGGAGCGACGGGGCGGTGGGGCCCAGCAGGGGGCCGAGCAGCTCGGCCGTGGGCGGCAGCCCGGGGATCGGGCCGTCCGGGCCGGGGAAGGGCTGATTGGAACGTGCGAGGTTCTGCAGGATGTGGCCGAGGTCGAGATCGGCGCGCGCATAGAGGTTGGCGTAGTCGCCTGCGAAGCCGTCGACCGAGCCGTCGGTGAACGGGAAGGTGGGCAGGAGCTCGAGCGAGTTGACCAGGTCGGGGCCGGATTCGGCGAGCTTGCCCAGGATCGGCTGCAGCAGTTTCAGGTCGGCGAGCACGTCGTCCCGGCTGCGGTTGATCACGTCGGTGGCGACGCCGGAGAGCCTGTCGAGTGCCTGCAGCATGTCGACGAGTTGCGCGCGCTGGGCCTCCAGCTCCTTGAGCCCGGGCGCGAGGTCGTCGAGCGCGGTCTTGATCTGGTCGCGGCGGTCGTTCAGCGTGGAGGACAGCCGGTTGATCTCGTCGAGCGCGCGCGTGATCTCGGTCTTGCGGTCGTCGAGCGCGCCGACGAGATGGTCCAGGTCGTCGAGCAGTGCGCGGATCTCGGGCTCGTTGCCGGTGAGCGCCTTGTTGAGCTCGCTGGAGATCGTCCGGATCTGTGCGATGCCCCCGCCGTTGAGCAGGAGCGACAGCGCCCCGAGCACCTCCTCCACCTCCGCCGCCCGGCTGGTGCGGGCGAGCGGGATGGTGGCGCCGTCGGCGATCGGCGGTGGCGACGCCGCTCCAGGCGCTTCCTGTGGGCGGGAGAGCTCGACGAACTTCTCGCCCAGCAAGCTCGTGGTGCGGATCCGGGCCTGCGCATCGGCGGGCAGCGCGACGTCGCGGTTGACGAGCACGCTCACCAGCGCCGTCCAGGTGGGGCTGACGCTGATGTCGGTGACGGTGCCGACGGAGACGTCGTCGACCTTCACCAGCGACTGGGGAACGAGGTCGACGACGTCGGAGAACTCGATCGTGAGCCGGTAGGGGTCGGGGCCCAGGGCCGCGCCACCCGGCAGGTCGACGCCGCGCAGCCCGCCGGAGAGCACGCCGCACCCGCTGGTGAGCAGCGCGACCACGGTGACGAGCGCGCCGAGTCGGAGCGACGCCCGGCCCATCACTTGTCACCGCCCGCGTGCGCCGGCGGTGGGTCCGTCGGTAGCGCCAACCCGGGCACGGGCGGCAGCTGACCGGACTGCAGGGAGTTGATCACCTGCGCGGGGCTCGGCAGCGGCACGGCACCGGACAGCACGGGTTCGAGCTGGGAGCAGGTGTCGGAGAGGGTGGGCGGCAGGTCGGCGGGCGTGCCGCGCTTGAGCGCCTGGCAGATCAGCACGATCGGGGGCAGCGACAGCTCGTTGATGTCGGCGCGGGTGTCGAGGGTGCCCGAGGAGCCGTTGTAGGTGTTGGCGAGGTTGGACAGGCCTACGGGGGCGATGTCGAGGATCTCGGCCAGCGCCTTCTGCTGCTTGACCAACACCGCGGTGACGTCGGTGAGCTTGTCGACGTTGGACTTGATCTCGCCCCGGTTGTCCCGCACGAAGTCGGCCACTTCACCGAGGGCGATCGACAGCTCCGAGACAGCGCTGCCGAGGTCACCCCGCTCGTCGGCGAGGAAGCCCGAGACGTCCGCGAGCCTGCCGTTGAACTCCCGCACCTGGTCGTCGTTGTCGGCGAGCATGGACGTGAACTTCTGCAGCTCCGTGACGGTGCCGAAGAGATCCTCGCGCGAGTTCGCCAGCGTCCCTGACAGCTCGCCCAGGTTGTGGATCGTGTCGTTGAGCTTCCGGCCGTTGCCGTCCAGGTTCTCCGCCCCGACGTCGAGCGCGTCGGAGAGCGCCCCCTTCGCGTTCACCCCGTCCGGTCCGAGTGCCTTCGAGAGCTCGGTGGCCGTGCGCGTGAGCTCGTCCACCCCGAGCGGGGTGGCGGTGCGCTCGACCGGGATGACGGCCCCGTCGGTCAGCTCCGGGCCGCCCGAGAAGGTGGGGGTGAGCTGGACGTAGCGACCGGTGACGAGGCTGGGTGAGACGACGACGGCGCGCACGTCGGCCGGGAGCTTGAGCTCGGCGTCGGTGATCCGCATCTCCACACGCACCTGCGTGCCCTGCGGTTCGACCTTGGTGATCGTGCCGACCGGCACGCCGAGCACCCGCACGGAGTTGTCCTCGAACAGGGCCGTCGCCGACGTGAAGTACGCCGTGACCAGCCGCCCGGGCGGCTGGAGCACGAGATAGAGCCCGCCGGCGACCAGCACGGCCACCACGGCCGCCAGCGCGGTGAACTGAAGCTGGCGGCGGTCGGTGAGGGTGAGCCCCATCCTCAGCACCCCCCCGGGTTGATCGGGCCGACGGTCGGGGGCACCAGTCCGCAGAGGTAGCTGTCGAACCAGCGGCCGTTGCCGACGGCGTTGGTGAACAGCCGCACGAACACCGCCTCGAGCCGCAGCCCGTTGTCGAGGGCATCCCGGTTGCGCTGCAGCAGCGCGGCGACCTTGTCGAGCTTCTCCAGCGTGGGCCGCAGCTGGTCGCGGTTGTCTGCGACCAGGCCCTGCAACTGCTTCGACAGCTCGCGCGTGCCGTCGAGCAGTGCGCTGATCGCCTCCTTGCGCTTCTGGAGCTCGGAGAGCAGGAGGTTGCCGTCGGAGAGGAGCTTCTCGAACTCGTCGTTCCGATCGGCCAGCACACCGGAGAGCTTGTGGGTACCTTCGAGCAGCTTGTGGATCTCCTCGTCCCGGCTCGCGATGGTGGTGGAGAGGCGGGAGAGCCCGTCGAGGGCGCCGCGGACCTCGGGGGCGGTGTCGCGGAACGTGTCGGCCAGCGTGGTCAGGCTCTGCGCAAGCTGCTTGGTGTCGAGCTGGTCGATCGTGCCGGAGAGCCCGTCGAACGCCTCCACCACGTCGAACGGGGACGCGGTGCGGGCCAGCGGGATCACGGCTCCGGGTTCGAGGGCGTTGTCGCCCTGTGGGTCGAGCGCCAGGTACTTCGAGCCAAGCAGCGTCTTGATCTCGATCGAGGCGGAGGTCCGGTCGCCGACCCAGGCGTCGGAAACCGTGAAAGTGACGAGAACCCGGTCACCGGCCAGCTCGACGGAGCCGACCCGCCCGGCCTCGACGCCCGCGATGGTGACGAGGTCGCCGGAGGTGAGCCCGGCGGCCTCGCCGAACTCGGCGCGGTAAGTGGTGCCGCCGCCGAAGATCGCCGGGCCGTTGAAGGCCAGCACGACGATGAGCACGATCGTCAGCAGGCCGATCACAGCGGTGCGGACGGGGTTGCGCTGTCCGGGCATCAGTGGTCCCCCGGCAACGACAGAGCAGGTGGCAGCGCGGGCAGCCCGGGACCGTCCGGGGCGACGGGAGGGATGCCGCCGAGCGGATTCGGCTTCTCGCCCTCCACACCGTCGGGGTCGGGTCCGCACCGCGGGGAGGCGCTGGTGAATGCCGGGATCTCGGCCGTCGGGAGGTAGGGCTCGAGCCCGACGGAGCCGGTGAGGCCGCACAGATAGAACTGGAACCAGCTGCCGTAGCTGCCCGCCCGGGAGACCGTCTCCAGCTTCCCCGGCAGGTTCAGCAGGGTCTGCTCCAGCTTGGGCGCCTGGTCGTTCAGGTTGCCGGCGAGGTCACCGAGCGAGGCGATGTCCTGGCGCAGCGCGGGCCGCCCCTCCTCGACGAAACCGGCCGTGACCGTGGTGAGCTTGCCGATGGAGACGATCGCGTCGCCGATCGGCTTGCGGTCCTCGGCGAGGCCGGACACCAGTGCCTGCAGGGAGCTGATGAGGTCCGACAGCTGCTGATCCCGCGCGTTGACGGTGTCGAGCACCGCGTTGAGGTTGTCGATGACCTGCCCGATCACCTCGTCGCGGTCGGCGAGCGTGTTGGTCAGTGACGATGTGCTCGCGAGCAGGCTCTGCACGGTGCCGCCCTGCCCCTGCAGGACCTGGATGATCTCGAAGGACAGCTGGTTGACCTGCTGCGGGTCGAGCGCGGCGAACAGCGGCTTGAACCCGTTGAACAGCGTGGTGAGGTTCAGCGGCGGGCGGGTGCGCTCCACCGGGATCGTGCCCCCTGGCGGAAGGGTGTCGCCGGTGGGCCCGGCACCCAGTGCGAGCGACAGGAACCGCTGGCCGATGAGGTTCTTGTAGAGGATCGCGCCCGTCACCGATGCCGGGAGCCGCTGGTCCCGGGAGACGCTGAAGGCAACCTCGGCGACCCGCTTGTCGACGATCCGGATGTCGTCGACGGTGCCGACGACGACCCCCGCGATCCGGACGTCGTCGCCGGGCAGCAGCCCCGATGCATCCGTGAAGCGCGCGGTGTAGGCCGTGTGCTCCCCCGGCGACGCGTTCGCGATGGTCAGCGCCAGCACGGTGGTGGCCAGCGCGACCACGACCGTCAGCGCGGTGAACTTGATCAGCGGCCCGTACGGGATCCTGCTCACGTCAACGCCACCTCGGTGCCCCGGTAGAGCGGACCGACCAGCATCGAGCTCCAGTTCGGCACCGCGGACGGCGACGTGCCGTCGCGGGCCGCGGTGAGCTCGGCGACGATCTGCTGCTCGCCCGGTGAGTTGGGCAGCCCCATGCCGGTGTAGCCGGCCGGGCCGGGGTACGAGGCCGGAGCCGTGCCGAAGTCCTCCGCCCCGACGTCCTCGGGGTCGCCCATCGGCGTGCCGACGGGCGGTGGCGACGGTTTCGAGCCGTCCTTGAACGGGCCGTCCGGCAGTTGTTCGGGGCCGAGGTCCCGGATCGGGTAGCAGCGCGGGCCGCGGTCGTCGAGGTAGCGCGGCTCGTCCTGGTCGGGCACGTACTTGCCCTTGTTCGCGACGATCTCCAGCGTGATGCGCAGCCCCGGCCGGTCGGTGCCCACGCCGAACGCCTTGTCGATGCGCGGCACGAGGCCTGCGAGCTGGCCGAACAGGCACGGGAACTCCGGCGCGTAGCGCGCCAGGCTCTCCAGGGTGGGGCGGCTCGACGACGCCAGCCCGATGATGTTGCCGCGGTTCTCCACGAGGAACGCCTTCAGGTCGTCCGACGCCTCGGTGACCCCGGTGAGCAGGTCGTTCAGCTGCTGGCGTTGCTCCACGACCGTCCTGCTGGTGACGCTGAAGTCCTCCAGGGCGTCGAGCAGGTCAGGGGCGGCGTCGTTCGCGTTGGCGGCGAAGTCGGCCAGCTGCGTGATGTCCTCCTGCAGGTCGGGCACCGCGGGGCGCAGCCCGCCCGTCAGCTGCTGCAGCTGCACCAGCGTCTTGCCGAGGTCCTCGCCGCGGCCGGACAGCGCTTGCGACAGGGCACCGAGCGTGGTGGCGAGGTCCTGAGGTTCGACGGCTTGGAGGAGCGGGAGCAGCCCGTCGAGCACCCGTTCCACCTCGCGGGCGGCCGCGCTCCGGTCCTCCGGGATCACGTCACCCGCCGCGAGCGACGGCCCCGGCGGCCCGCTGGGTGGCACCAGCGACACGTACTTCTCCCCGAACAGGGTCTTGGGGATCAGCCGCGCCGAGACGCTCCGCGGGATCAGCGCGATCTTGTCGCGGTCGAGCGCGAGTTCCACCGTGGCGCCGGTCCCGTCGGTGCTCACCGACCTGACGGTGCCGACGTTCAGACCCCGGACCTTCACGTCCGCGCGAGGCGCGAGCTGGGTGCCGACCCGATCGACCTTCAACGTCACCGGCACGGCGTCGGAGAAGAACCCGGCGTAGGCGCCCACGGCGAGCCCTGCCATCGCGAGCAGCACCACGACGAACGCGAGCCCCTGCAGCCTGCGCTTCACGACAGGCCTCCGCCGATGAGCTGCGCCGCCGTCATCCGGCCACGCTCACGGACGTCGAGGTGCCGTAGATGACCAGCGTGAGGAAGAAGTCGAGGATCGCCGTGCTGACGATCGACAGGCGCACCGACCGCCCGACCGCGATGCCGACGCCCGCCGGGCCGCCCTTGGCGCTGTAGCCGTAGTGGCAGTGGATCAGGATGATCACGACCGCGAAGATGATCACTTTGAGATACGAGTACAGCACGTCGCTGACCGGCAGGAACAGATCGAAGTAGTGGTCGTACGTGCCGCCGGGCAGGCCGTTGATCAGCGTGACGTTGAGCCGTGACGCGGCAAAGCTCGCCAGGAGTCCGATCGTGTACATCGGGATGATCGCGATCACGCCCGCGATCACACGGGTGGTGATGAGGAACGGCACGCTGGGCACCGCCATCACCTCCAGCGCGTCGACCTCCTCGGAGATCCGCATCGCGCCCAGCTGTGCGGTGAAGCCGGCGCCCAGGGTGGCGGTGAGCGCCGCCGACGCCACGAGAGGCGCGATGTCGCGGGTGTTGAAGTACGCGGTGATGAAGCCGGTGAGCGCCTCGACCCCGAGCGAGTCCAGCGCCCGGAAGCCCTGCAGACCCACGAGGCTGCCGACGAAGAGCGACAGCGACAGCATCACGCCGGCAGTGCCGAGGATGACGATCAGCGCGCCGGAGCCGAAGCTCACCTCGGCCAGCAGCCGGGCGATCTCCGAGCGGTAGCGGCGCAGCGTGCGCGGGATCCACACGATCGCGCGGGCGTAGAGCGAGAGCTGCTCACCCAGCTCCTCCAGCACCTGCAGCGGCGCGTCCACCACCCGGCGCGCCCGGCCGTTCAGCAGCGCCACGTCACGACCCCTTCGGCGGCACGAGCTCGAGGTACAGCGACGTCAGCACCAGGTTGATCAGGAACACCAGCACGAATGAGATGACGACGGACTGGTTCACCGCGTCGCCCACGCCCTTGGGTCCCGGTGGCGGGTTGAGGCCGCGGTAGGAGGCGACGATGCCGGCGGTGAAGCCGAACAGGGCCGCCTTGATCTCGCTCACCACGATGTCGGAGACCTGCGCGATCGCCGAGAAGCTCGCGATGTAGGCGCCGGGGGTGCCGCCCTGCACCACGACGTTGAAGAAGTAGCCGCCGGCGACGCCCACCACCGTGGCGAGCCCGTTGAGCACCACCGCTGTGGTGGCCATCGCGAGCACCCGGGGAACGACGAGGCGCTGGATGGGCGAGATGCCCAGCACCTCCATCGCGGCGATCTCCTCGCGGATCGTCCGGGCTCCGAGGTCGGCGCACACCGCGCTGCCGCCTGCGCCGGAGATCAGCAGGGCGGTGACGATCGGCGCGGCCTGCTGGACGATCGCGAGCACGCTGCCCGCGCCGGTCTGGCTCTGTGCGCCGAACTGGCGGGTGAGGTCGGCCAGGAGCAGCGCGATCGTGGCGCCGAACGGGATGGTGAACAGGGCCGTCGGGAGCGCGGAGACCTTGGTGACGAACCAGGTCTGCTCGATGTACTCGCGCAGCTGGAACGGTGGTCGGAAGGTGTTGCGGACGACGTCGATCCCGAGTCCGAACAGTCGTCCGACGGGGGTGAGGGCGCGGGTGATCGGGGCAGGTGCCGTCATGTTCGCCGCCTCAGGACCGGTGCCGGCCGTGACCGGGCGGAGGGGGTGGTGGACCGTCGGCCCCCGGCCGCGGGTCACGGTCCGGGTCGCCGACATAGCCGGGGTCGAAGGTGTCGAAGCCGTCGGCCTCCGGGCCGTACCCGGGCGCTCGGGGCGGGTAGCCCGGCACCGGGCCCCGCGAGCGCCACCGCCAGCCCGTTCTCGGCGGCGGTGTCTGCAGGGGAGGTGCGACGGGCCGGGGGTCCGGCAGCGGGTCGTGGGCGTAGTTCTCCCGGATCGCCTGCTGAGCCGCGGCAGGCAGTGTGTGCAGCATCTGTTGCACACGCTGACGGCGGCGGCCGACGGCCTTGCGCTCCCCCACACCCGGGCTCGGCTGCAGCTGCGGCTTCATGGGCGGCAGCCCAGCGAGCTCCCCAGCTTCCTGCATCTCCCGGGCGGCCTGCGCGGTGTCCTTCTCCTCCGACATGCCGATCGGGCCCTGCCTGCGCCCGTTCAGGAACTGGGCGACCACCGGCTCCTCGGACGTCAGCAGCACCTCGCGCGGCCCGAACATCGCCAGGTGCTTGCGGTAGAGCATCCCGATGTTGTCCGGCACCGTCTGCGCCGTGTTGATGTCGTGCGTGACGATCAGGAACGTCGCGTCCGTCTGCGCGTTCAGGTCGATGATCAGCTGGTTCAGGTAGGCCGTTCGCACGGGGTCGAGACCGGAGTCCGGCTCGTCGAACAGGATGATCTCCGGGTCGAGCACCAGCGCTCGCGCCAACCCCGCGCGCTTGCGCATCCCCCCGGAGATCTCGCCGGGCAGCTTCCGCTCGTCGCCGGTGAGGCCGACCATCGCCATCTTCTCCGCGACGATGTCGCGGATCTCCGACTCCGACTTCTTCGTGTGCTCGCGGAGCGGGAACGCGATGTTGTCGTAGAGGTTCATCGAGCCGAACAGCGCGCCGTCCTGGAACAGCACGCCGAACAGCTTGCGCAGCTCGTAGAGACGCGACTCGGAGCAGCGCACGAGGTCGGTGCCGTGGATGACGATCGATCCCTGCTCCGGCTTCAGCAGCCCGATGAGGGTCTTGAGGAACACCGACTTGCCGGTGCCGGACGGCCCGAGCAGCACCGACACCTCGCCGGGTGGCAGCGTCAGCGACACGTCGGACCAGATGTTGGCGCGGCCGAAGGACTTCGAGAGCCCTTCCACCTTGACCTCGACGCCAGCCACCGGTGCCTCCTGAACCTTCTCGTCGGGAGCGGGCCGGCCGATGTGCGCGGACCGGCCGGCTGCCCACGAAAGGGTCAACGAGGCCTGGTGATCTCGGTTACTCGCCGGTCATAGAACGCCGCGAGGTTACCCCAGATGGACGCTCAGTCACCCCCAACCGCACTAGTCCGCTCGCGGTGTGTCACGCCGCGGGGACGGGGAGCACCGCCAGATCCTCGGCGTGGAACCGCTCCTCGAGTTGCTCGGGGGAGGCGTCGACGTCGATGGCGCGCACGTCCGCACCCCGTGCCGACTCGATGGCGCCGAGCCTGCGCCCGACCTTGTCCATCGCGTACTCCGCGAGCTCGTTCAGGTCGACGGAGAACGGCGGTTCCTCGCCCTCGAACTCCTCGAAGGTGTGCGTGACCACGCCCATCGCCGGCACCAGCAGCTCCTGCATCCGCTCGTCGACGACGTCCCAGAGGCTGTCGTCGGCGGCGACGTGGCGGCGGCAGGTGAACGTCCCCCACGCCATGTGGCGGCGCTCGTCGTCACCGATGAGCTTGATGACCTGCTGCATGCCGGGCAGGATCCCGCGGCTCGAGCACACCTTCGCCCACGTGAAGTAGCCGGTGAGCGCGAGCGTGCCCTCGACGATGTGGTTGTAGGTGACCGAGGCGCGGATCTGGTTGTGCGGCGACGGGTCGGCCGCGAGCGCGTACAGGCTGTCCGGCAGCTGCCGGGTGAAGATCTCCATGTAGTGCGGGTTCGTCTCGATGTAGGAGTGCAGGTCCTCGGTTAGCCCGACGGCGTCGAACCACCGGCGGAACGCCTCGGTGTGCCGGGCCTCCTCGAACACGAACTGCGTCAGGTACATCTCGTCGGCGATACGGCCCTCGGCTGCCATCGCCGCCACGAACGGCTGCAGGTCCTGGGTGACCGACTCCTCGCCCGCCATGAACTGCGTGGCGAGCGAGCAGGTCCACCAGCGCTCGTGCTCGGTCATCTCGGCGACGTCACGCGCGTCCTGCGTGAAGTCGATGTCGGCGGGGTTCCAGTGCCGGGCGTTGCCCTTGCTGAACAGGCGCATCGGCAGGGAGTCGAAGTTCAGCCCCCCGCGCTGCAGGGTCGCGAACCCGGTGCGCCTGCCGTGCTCGATCGATCGCTTCTCGGTCACCGTCTCGCTCCTTTGCTGCGGTGGTCTGCTCAGTACCGGATGACGCCGCGGATGTTGCGGCCCTCGCGCATGTCCTGGTAACCCGTGTTGATCTCTTCCAGCGGGTAGGTCCTGGTCACGAGCTCCTCGAGCTTCAGCTGGCCGAGCCGGTGCAGCTCGAGCAGCCGCGGCACGTCGTGCTGGGCGCTGGAGCTGCCGTACAGCGCGCCCCGGATCTGCTTCTCGTAGAGCGTGAGCTCCAGCAGCGAGAGCTTCGCCGTGTCCTCGTCGGGGTGGCCGAGCGCCGTGACGACCACCCGGCCCCGCTTGCCGACGAGCTGCAGCGCCGGCTGCAGGTAGCTGCCCTCGGCCACGTCGGTGGTCAGGATCGCGGCGTCGGCGAGCTGACCACGAGTGAGTTCGGAAACCGTCGCCCACGCCTCGTCCATGTCGGCGGCCACGTGAGTGGCCCCCAGCTCCAGCGCCTTCTCGCGCTTGAACTCCACGGGGTCGACGGCCATCACGTACCGGCAGCCCGCCAGCTTCGCGCCCTGCACCGCGTTGGCGCCGATCCCGCCGACGCCGATGACGACGGCGGTGTCGCCGACCCGCAGGTCGGCCGTGCGGATCGCCGAGCCGACGCCCGTGGTGACCCCACAGCCGACGAGCGCCGCCAGCTCCAGCGGGATGCCCTCGTCGATCTTCACGACGGACTTGACCGGCACCACGGTGTGCCGTGCGAACGTGCCCAGCAGGCACATCTGCCCGATGTCCTCGCCGCCTTCGCCGTGGAAGCGGTAGGTGCCGTCGAGCTGTGGGCCGAGCATCGAGCCTGCGCCGTCGTTGCACAGGGAGGTGTAGCCGCGCACGCAGTAGCTGCACCGGCCGCACGACGGCAGGAACGTCATCACGATCGGGTCGCCGGTCTCCACCTCCGTGACCCCCGGGCCGACCTGCAGGACGCGCCCGGCTCCCTCGTGCCCCCCGATCATCGGAAAGGCGATGGGCAGATCGCCGGTGACCAGGTGCTCGTCGGAGTGGCACAGCCCGCTCGCGACCAGCTCCACCAGCACCTCACCGGGGCCCGGTGGATCGAGCTCGACCTCCTCGACCTCCCACTTTCCGCCGAGCTCCCGGATCACCGCCGCCGTGGTCTTCATGGGGGTCAGCATGTCGTGGATCACGACCGAAAGCAGGGGGCCGCGGGTTCCTGTAATGGCCCATGGGTGCCAGTCGTCACGTCACGGGGAGAGGGAGCTCCAGGTGGGCCACCAGGCCACCGCCGTCCCGCGGCAGGAGGTGCAGCTCGCCGTCCATCGCCGCCACCAATGCCTCGACGATCCACAGCCCGATGCCCGCCGTGCCCCGCCGGTCCCCGAGGGCGACGCCCTTCGCCGTCACCATGCCCTCCTGGCCGGGTGGGAGGCCCGGACCGCGGTCGCGCACCTCGGCCACCAGCCGGCCGTCCGCATGCCTCAGCTCCAGCTCGACGACCGCCTCACCGCTGTGCCGGGCGGCGTTCTCCACCAGGTTGGTGAGCACCCGGCGCAGCCTCTGCGGGTCGCACCGGACCACCGCGTCCGGCGGCGACACCCGTGCCGACCGCCGCGCCGGTTCCACTCCCGCCGCGTCCAGCACGGCGTCGGCGAGCTCGACCAGCCGGACCGGCCGCTCCCGCACCCTCCCGAGCGGCGAGCCCTCCCGCACGGCGACGTCGGCGAGCCCGTCGAGCATGTCGCGCAGGTGCACGGCGTGCTCGGCCAGCAGCCGGGTCGCCGTTTGCCTGGCGTCCCCGGTGAGCCGGTCGGCGGCGAGGTCGGCCGACAGCGCGGTGAGCGACGCGACCGGCGTACGGAACTCGTGCAGGACGACCCGCACGCCGTCCATCCGCGCCTCCTGGGCGGCGAGCAACCGGGCCCGCAGATCACGCTCCTCCAGGAAGGCCTCGTGCTCGGCGAGCGCCCTGGCGCGCGACACCGCGGCCACCGCGAACTGGCGCTCCAGCATGCGCAGCAACACGCCCACCAGCACCGCTGCGGCGACCAGATAGCCCGTCCACCACGCCCCGGCGAGCAGCCGGTCGATGAGGGGAACGCCCGCGTCCGACCCGAGAACCGCGCACACCGTGAACGCAACGCCGACCCCCAGCGCCGCGAACCTGCCGATCACCGCCCCGCCACGCAACGACGCGGCGATGACGACCAGCGGCAGAATCGCGACCATGATGCTGGTGGCCCCGCCGGTCAGCGCGCAGGCGATCAACGTCAGCACCGCGTCAACCGACGTCGTCAGCCACGCCGGCAACAGCCGCCGTCCGCGCCATTCGGCCACCGCGAGCGCGGTCGCGTAGCCCAGCGCCGCCAGCACGAATACCCCGAGCGTCACCGCATGCCCGCGGGCGAGCTGCGGGCCGAGGACGATCGCCAGCCCGACCGAACAGACGACCAGCAGGCGGATGAGGACGGTGATGCGCTCCTCGACCGACGACAGGGCGCGGACGGCGCCGTCCATGTGCACGGCGCCAGCATCTCCCACATCGAGGCAGCCGTACGAGGCGCTGGACCGGGCTGATCCGAGCATCGGCGCCCGGTCCGGTTTGCGGGCACTAGTGTCGCGGAAACGAGGTTCCTTGCCCGGATCCGGTGTCCAGGCGCTGTGTCCCTGCGGGACACCCGCACCCGGGCAATCGCAAGGCGGAGGAGGCGCCGATACCGCTGTTGTATCGGCGCCGACGACAACGCCGCGAGGCGCCGCCTGGGCGCCGGAGACGGGTAAGACGACCTCGTTTCCTCGGCACTAGGATCCGGCGCCGTGCGCGACGGCCGGTACGTCGTGGTCATCGTCGACGACCACGCCCTGTTCTCGCAGGGGTTGGCACTGCTGCTGGAGTCGCGCGCCGGCGATGCGTTCGTCGTGGCCGGATCAACCACTGCCGGTGAGGAGGCGGTGGCCCTGGTGGGCCGGGAAGCGGCCGACATCGCGATCGTCGACCTCGCGCTGCCCCCGCTCGGCGGCGTGACGACCATCCGCCGTCTGACGGCGGCCTACCCCGCGACCAAGGTGCTCGCGCTGTCGGGCACCGAGGACATGGGGCTCGCGGCAGCCGCTCTGCGGGCAGGGGCCACCGGTTTCCTCGGCAAGTCGGCCGATCCCGAAGTGCTCGTCGCACCGCTGCTGACGATCGCCGCCGGGGTACGTGTGCTGCCCGCCGACCTGCTCGACGCTCTGCTCGCGGCGGGCGACCGGGCGGGCGACGGGCTCCTCGAACGTCTGGACCGCCGGGACCTGCAGCTGTGGGAGTTGCTGGCCCGCGGCCTGGAGACCGCAGAGATCGCCAAGCCGATGCTCGTGAGCGAGCGCACGGCCAAGCGGATGATCGCCGCCCTGCTGCACAAGCTCGGCGCGGCGAACCGGATCGAAGCGGCGGCCCTTGCCGGCCGCTACGGCCTGCTGGACGGCAACGACCGCATCCGCCGTTGAAGATTCGTCACATCCGACGCGAACAACACCAAATTGCGGAAACCTGTTCACCGCGTTTCGCGCCGCGTTCTACAGACTTGCCGCACATCGTCCACTCGCCGATGATTGACAGGTGAGAAAGCATGTACGGAATTTCATCGTGTTAGCTGCTGTTGCGCCTTTTTCGCTGGCCCTCGTGGCCGCCGGCACGGCGAACGCCGCCACGTCGGCGCCGGCCGTCTCGTCCGCCCAGCACACCACCGGACGTAGCAACTCGCTGGAGCCGCTGGTCAACCTGCTCGCGCAGCGGCTGAAGACGGCCGACTCGGTCTCCACCGCGAAGTACGGCACGCCGTCCCCGGTGGACGACCCGGCGCGGGAGAAGACCGAACTCGATTCCGCCGCAGCGATGGCGACCAAGCAGGGGCTGGATCCGAACGCCACCCGAAAGATATTCAGCGACCAGATCCAGGCCAACAAGGTCGTTCAGTACGGCCTCTACTCCCGGTGGACCGCGCTCCCGAACGAGATCCCCAAGACCAAAGCGGACCTGACCAAGCTGCGCACCCAGCTCGACACGATCACCAACGACCTCATCCGCGATCTGGCAGCGACGAAGGCCGCCCGCAGCAACTCCGGCTGCAAAGCCCACCTGGAGTCCACGGAACGCAGCGTCAGCCGCGCGAACCACTTCGACGCGCTCCACGTCCAGGCGTTCGACCGGGCTCTCGTCTCCGTCTGCACCTGAGCCCTCGGCTCTGGCCCGTCCGGGCCGAACGTGGCCCGAAAGCCGGGTCGTGCTCCGCCACGCCGTCCGCGAGACTGCGCCGATCGAACGACGATCGAGAGGGGCTGCGACGTGACGGCGTTCCGCGACGAGGCCGAGGTCTACGAGTTCCTCGGCGGGATCTTCCGCCGGGGAATGGCGGACCAGGAGTTGGTGGAGAAGCTGCGTCCGTCGGGGGTGGTCCTTCGGGTCACGTACTCCGACCCGCGGGCGGTGATCACGGTGGACATGCCGAATTCCGAGATCCACGAGGGAGCGGGCACGGGGCCGGAGCCGAACGTCGAGCTCTTCATGACGGCCGACACGGGCAACCGGTTCTGGCTCGGCAAGGTGATCCTCCCCGTGGCCCTGGCGAAGGGCGAAGTGCGGGCCAAGGGGCCGGTCGCGAAGCTGCTCAAGGTGCTCCCGTTGGCGAAGGGCATGTTCGGCCCCTACCGCGCCCATCTCCAGGAAGCCGGTCGCGCCGATCTGCTCGACGCGTGATCGCCCCTCGACGGACGCAGGTCTACGCGCGTGGCCGGTGCGCGCGGACGGCCTGACGCGCAGCACGGAGCAGAGCCACGACGTCGTCGCGCACCAGGTGGCGTGACCGGGGAGCAGCGAGCTCGCCCGGGGCGGGCAACCTGCTGTCCACGCCGTAGCGCGGGGCGGCGACCGCGATCGCGACGAGGACGACGGGCAGTATCCAGACCGGCATGTCCATGGCTGAAGCCTGTCTAAGATTGGCCTGCCTATAAATGGCCAATTCGACGGAGGTGGCTTGCGTGGACCGGGACGACGTCGAACGCCGGATCGGAGCGCGCAGCTTCGCGCGGCTGCTGGGCGACTGGCGCCCGCCCGACGGCAGGCGCCTCGCCGGCGCCCTCGCCGACCGGATCCGGCTCCTCGTCCTCGACGGTCGGCTCCCGCTCCAGACGCGCGTCCCGGCCGAGCGCGAGCTGGCCACGGCCCTCGCGGTGAGCCGCACCACCGTTGCCACCTGCTACGACGTGCTGCGCGACGCCGGCGTGCTACGCAGCAGGCGGGGCGCCGGCAGCTGGACACAGCTCCCGGCCGATACCCCCGGTGCCGTGCGCGCGTCGCCGTTCTCCCCCCATGGCGACCGGTCACTGTTCGACCTCGCACACGCCGCCCTGCCCGCGCCGTCGCCGCACCTGCGCGCCGCCGCCGCTGCGGCCGTCCACGATTTCGACGCCCACCTGGGCGGGCACGGCTACGAGCTGCTCGGGCTGCACGCGCTGCGCGCCGCCGTGGCCGACCGCTTCACTGCGCGCGGTGTGCCGACGAGCCCCGAACAAGTACTGGTCACGAGCGGTGCTCAGAACGCGATCTTGCTCGCGCTCACCGCGCTGGCCGGTCCGGGTGACCGCGTGCTCGTGGAACACCCGACGTACCCCAACGCCCTCGACGCCGTCGCCGCGCGCGGTGCCCGTGCCGTGCCGGTACCCATGGGCCCGCACGCGGACGGCACCGGCAGCTGGGACCTCGACCTGCTCACGGGCGTGATCCGCGATGTCGCTCCCCGCCTGGCCTACCTCATCCCCGACTTCCAGAACCCCACCGGCGCCCTGCTCGACGACGCCGGCCGCGAGCGGCTCGTCGACCTCGCCCGCCGCACCAGTACCCCGCTCATCGTCGACGAGACACTGGCCGAACTGAGCCTGGACGGACCGTCGATGCGCCCCGTCGCGGCCTACGGCGCCGCCGACTCACCCCTCGTGCTCACGATCGGGTCGGCGAGCAAGGTCTTCTGGGGCGGCCTTCGGGTCGGCTGGATCCGGAGCTCGGCCGCGATGGTGCGCCGGCTCGCCGCTCTGCGGGCATCCGTCGACCTGGGCAGTCCGGTGCTCGAGCAGTTGGTCGCCGCGCGCCTGATGGCCGACGTCGACGTGATCAGCGCGTCCCGGCGGGCCGAGCTCACCGCCGCGCGTGACCACTTGCTCGGGCGCCTCACCGAGGCCTTCCCCCGGTGGCGTCCGTCGCGGCCCGGTGGCGGGTTGAGCCTCTGGGTCGATCTCGACGAGCCCGTCTCCAGCCGGCTGACGGTGGCCGCCAGGCGCTACGACGTACTGCTCGCCGCGGGACCACGGTTCGGCCTGGACGGCGCGTTCGAACGTCAACTGCGGATGCCCTACACGCTGCGGCGGGACCGGATGGACACCGCTTTGGAACTGCTCGTCGCGGCCTGGCGCGGGCTCGATCACGTCGGGCCCGCGGCGGACGACGACCCCGTCGCGGTGGCGTGATCACAGCTACGAAACGGTCAACATCGACCGTAAGGTGAGCGCGAACGTGGCCACAGCGAACGAATGGAGGGCCGGATGGCGCACGGGGCCGAGGCACGTACCGGGCCGCTGGCTGGGCTCAAGGTCGTGGAGCTGGCCGGGATCGGGCCGGGGCCGCACGCCGCGATGATCCTCGCCGACCTCGGGGCCGACGTGGTGCGCATCGACCGGCCGTCCGGCGGCCTGAAGCTCGGTTCCCCCGATGTGCCCGACCCGACGCAGCGCGGTCGCCGCCGCGTGGTGGCCGACCTGAAGGACCAGGCGGGCCGGGAGACGGTACTGCGCCTCGTCGAGCACGCGGACGTGCTGCTGGAGGGCTACCGGCCGGGCGTCACCGAGCGGCTGGGCGTCGGCCCGGAGCAGTGCCACGCCCGCAACCCGCGGCTGGTCTACGGGCGGATGACCGGCTGGGGCCAGGACGGCCCGTTCTCAGCACGAGCGGGCCACGACATCAACTACATCTCGCTGACCGGAGCGCTGCACGCCATCGGCCGGCCCGGGGAGCGGCCAGTGCCGCCGCTGAACCTCGTGGGCGACTTCGGCGGCGGGTCGATGCTGCTGGTCGTCGGCGTCCTCGCGGCGCTGTGGGACGCGGAGCGATCCGGGCAGGGACAGGTGGTCGACGCCGCGATGGTCGACGGCGCGTCGCTACTCGTCCAGATGGTCTGGGGCTTCCTCGCACAGAAGGCATGGGTCGACGAGCGCGGCGCCAACCTGCTCGACGGCCACGCCCCCTTCTACGACACCTACACCTGCTCCGACGGTGGGCATGTCGCGGTGGGCGCCCTCGAACCGCAGTTCTACGCGGCGCTCGTGGCCGGGCTCGGGCTCGCCGGCGCAGGGCTCCCCCAGCAGTACGACCGGGACAGCTGGCCGGAGCTTCGGGCCCGGTTCACCGAGACCTTCGCGACGCGCACCCGCGACGAGTGGGCCGCGCTGTTCGCCGACACGGACGCGTGCGTCACCCCGGTGCTCGCCTTCGGCGAGGTGGCCACGCACCCGCACGTCGCCGCCCGTCACACGGTCGTCGAGAACGAAGGCGTACCCCAGGCCGCACCGGCCCCCCGGTTCTCCCGCACCGCCACACAGCTGCCGGGCCCGGCTCGGGAGCCGGAGGACGTCGACCAGGTCCTGGCCGATTGGTCGTAGGTGCCGACGGGAGGGCCGCCGGCGCCTGGGGCCAGCTGGCTGGGATGACGGATGTCGGGCCCGACTGCTGATCACGGTCGACCGCTGCAGATGGCACGGTCGGTGGGGCCCGAACCGCTGATCATGAAGGACCCGTCGGCATGCGCCGCCGGATGATCATCACTTGGGGACCGCCGACCGCGGATAGCACGGTCGCGCCGCCCGCCCAGTGATCATCACTTGGGGACGCCGGGCCGCGGATGGCACGGATGTCGGGTCCGAAACGCTGATCATGCGCGCGCCGCCGGGCCCGCCACCGGATGATCGTCACTTAGGGCCTACCAGCCGCAAATAACGCGGTCGCGCGGCCCGAACCGCTGATCATGGACCGGCCGCCACCGCACGCCGCGAGTACCCATTGCTCGGAGCGAGCAGTTGCCGCCGGCATGGCCGCCCGGTCCGAGCCGCCGGTCATAATCTGCCCGGCCCCAGCCCACCGCGCAGTGATCATCATTTGGGGACGCCCAACTGCGGATAGCACGGTCGTCGGGCCCGAACCGCTGATCACGGACCGGCCCGCCGACGGCCGCCCCGGATGATCGCTACTTGGGGACCACCAGCCGCACATAACACGGTCACGCGGCCCGAACTGCTGATCATGGACCGGCCGCCACAACACGCCGCTACTACCCATCGCTCGGAGCGCACAGTTGCCTCTGACATGGCCGCCCGGTCCGAGCTGCCGCTCATCGTCTGCCCACCCGGCCCAATGCGCAGTGATCATTACTTGGGGACGGCCAGCTGCGGATAGCACGGTCGTAGGGCCCCAACCGTTGATCATGATCAGCGGCCGATGTCCCGCCGCCAGTGATCATCGGTTGGGGACCCCCAACAGCGGATGGCACGGTTGTCGGGCCCGAACCGCTGATCATGGACCGGCCCGCCGTCGGCTACCACCGGATGATCGCTACTCGGGAACGACGAGCCGCGGATAGCACGGTCACGCGGCCCGAACTGCTGATCATGGACCGGCCGCCACCGCACGCGTCGAGTACCCATCGCTCGGAGCACACACAGTTCCCGCCGGCATGGCCGCCCAGTCCGAGCCGCCGCTCATAATCTGCCCAGCACGGCCCACCGCACAGTGATCATTACCTGGGGACGCCCAGCTGCGGATAGCACGGTCGTAGGGCCCGAAGCGTTGATCATGGACCCCGAGGCGGGCCCGCACCGCCGAGCAACCGTTGCTGGGCACCCCGCCACCCCATGATCATCGCTTGGGGACCCCCAACAGCAGATAGCACAGCTGCCGGGCCCGACCGGCGATCATGAACGACCCCTCGGGTGATCAGGACCGCCAGCCGCAGATAGCACGGCTATCCGGCCCCAACTGCCGATCATCAAGTGCGACGCCCAGACGACGACACCCCGCCGCCCAGTGGGCGACGGGGTGCGTCGGGCAGGTGCGGTCAGGCGGTGGGGGTCTCGTCCACCAGCAGGTTGCGCGTGCGGTTGGGGTCCACCGGGATGCCGGGGCCAGTGGTCGTCGAGACCGTGACCTTCTTGATGTACCGGCCCTTGGCAGCCGAGGGCTTGGCCCGCAGGATCTCGTCGAGCGCGGCGCCGTAGTTCTCCACCAGCTTCTCGGCGTCGAACGAGGCCTTGCCGATCACGAGGTGCAGGTTGGCCTGCTTGTCGACCCGGAAGTTGATCTTGCCACCCTTGATGTCCTGGATGGCCTTCGTGACGTCCGGGGTGACGGTGCCGGTCTTCGGGTTCGGCATCAGGCCACGCGGGCCCAGGATGCGGGCGATGCGGCCGACCTTGGCCATCTGGTCGGGCGTGGCGATCGCCGAGTCGAAGTCCAGCCAGCCGCCCTGGATCCGCTCGATCAGGTCCTCGGCGCCCACCGCGTCGGCGCCCGCGGCCTCGGCCTCGGCGGCCTTGTCGCCGGTGGCGAACACGATGACGCGCGCCGTCTTGCCGGTGCCGTGAGGCAGGTTCACGGTGCCGCGGACCATCTGGTCGGCCTTGCGGGGGTCGACGCCGAGACGCATCGCGACCTCGACCGTGGCGTCCATCTTCGTGCTGGCCGTCTCCTTCGCCAGGCCGGCGGCCTCGAGCGGGCTGTAGAGCCGCTCGGCGTCGATCTTCTCGGCGGCCTGGCGGTAGATCTTGCTGCGCTGTGCCATTGCTCTGTCCTCGTTCTGCGGCCGGGACCGGCCGCGGGTCAGGTCGTGGTACGAGCCGCGCTCGGCTCTCCCACGCTTACGCTTGTGGAACGCTTCAGCTCTGGACCGTGATGCCCATCGACCGCGCGGTGCCGGCGATGATCTTCGCCGCCTGGTCGATATCCTTGGCGTTGAGGTCCTGCATCTTCGTCTGCGCGATCTGGCGCACCTGGTCCATGGTGACCGAGGCGACCTTCTTGACGTGCGGCTCGCCGCTGCCCTTCTCCACACCGGCGGCCTTGAGCAGCAGCCGAGCGGCGGGCGGGGTCTTCAGCTCGAAGGTGAACGAGCGATCCTCGAACACCGAGATCTCAACGGGGACGATGTCGCCCCGCTGCGACTCCGTGGCCGCGTTGTACGCCTTGCAGAACTCCATGATGTTGACGCCGTGCTGGCCCAGTGCCGGACCGACCGGCGGCGCCGGCGTGGCGGCGCCTGCCTTGATCTGGAGCTTGATGATCGCGGAGAGCTTCCGCTTCTTGGGGGGCATCTCGTTTTCCCTGTTGTCGTTGTGCGCGCCGCGGACCTGCCGACCGCGGCGTGGTCAGATCTTCGAGACCTGGCTGAAGGCCAGCTCGACGGGGGTCTCGCGACCGAAGATGGACACGAGGACCTTGAGCTTCTGGGCGTCGACGTTGACCTCGTTGATCGTGGCGGGCAGCGTGGCGAACGGGCCGTCCATGACCGTGACGGACTCGCCGACCTCGAAGTCGACCTCAACGGCCGACTTGCCGGCACCGGCGGCGACGTCGCTCTTGCCGCCCGCGGAAGCAGCCTGCTTCGGCTCGACCTTCGGCAGCAGGAACTTGATGACCTCGTCGTGCGTGAGCGGGGACGGCCGCGAGGTGGCCCCGACGAACCCGGTGACACCCGGGGTGTTCCGCACGGCGCCCCACGACTGGTCGTTGAGCTCCATGCGCACGAGGATGTAGCCGGGCAGGACCTTGCGCTGTACCTGCTTGCGCTGCCCGTTCTTGATCTCGGTGACCTCTTCGGTGGGCACCTCGACCTGGAAGATGTAGTCCTCGACGTCGAGGGTCTGCACCCGCGTCTCGAGGTTGGTCTTCACCTTGTTCTCGTAGCCGGCGTAGGAGTGCACGACGTACCAGTCACCGGGCGCACGCCGCAGCGCGGCGCGCATCTCCTCGATGGGGTCGGCCTCGGCCGCCTCGCCGTTGGTGTCCGCGTCGCCCTCGGCGGCATCGTCGGCATCGTCGGCATCGTCACCGTCGGCCGCCTCGGCGTCGACCGTGTCGGAGTCATCGTCGGAGTCGTCGGCATCGGCGTCGAGCGAGGTGGTGGCGTCATCGGCCGCGGTGGGCTTCTCGGCGTCGGTCACGTCGTCGTCGGCGGCGTCGACATCGGTTGCGGTCTCGACCTGGTCGGCCTCCGACTCGACGTCGGTGGGCCAGCGGCCACCGTCATGGGAGGTCACTTCTGCTCCTCGCTAGCGCTCGACGCCGAGCGGACCGGCGCTGCCGCGGTGATTGGTGACCTCGCCAGCTCGGTCACGGCGTCTCGCTTCCTTGTCCCTGTTGTGCCTGTGCCGGTCGTGTCACGTGCCGAACAGGAGCATGACGCCCTGTGCGAACAACAAGTCCAGCAGCCACACCAGTGCGACCATGAACGACACGAAAACGAGTACGACGATCGTGTAGGTGACCAGCTGCTTGCGGGTGGGCCAAATGACCTTCCGCAGCTCGGCGACCACCTCGCGAAGGAACCGGACCAGCCGCTTGGGCAACGAGATCTTGGCGGGGCGGCCGTCGCGGACTGCGGTGGCGCGGCCCTTGTCGCCCGTGGGCGCCGGGCCGGAACGCCGACCACGACGGTCGGCGGCGGTGCTCGGGCGCTCCTGCCCGCTGCCGCTCGCCTCGCGCTCCTCAGCCACGCCCGCATCCTCCAGCTCGCGCGGCCCGGCTTGCCGGACCACCCTCAGTTCCCGTCGCTGTCCCGTCCCGTACCCGATCCAGCATTCCTACAGTGGCAGGGGCGACAGGACTTGAACCTGCAACCTGCGGTTTTGGAGACCGCTGCTCTGCCAGTTGAGCTACACCCCTAGACCAGCTCCGCAATTGGACCTGCGGCCCGTATGCGGAGGGGTGCATCGCGTGACGACGCACCCAGCAGAACGAGTGTACGGCACCCATCCGGCACGGCTGAAACCGCACACCCCGGGCCACCGTGGCGATCGTTCTGACCGTGCGGAATTATCGAACCATGGCCACTACGACCACCGCCCCTGCCCGGATCTCCGCGCGGATCGGAGGCATCGCCGAGTCCGCCACGCTGGCGGTCGACGCGAAGGCCAAGGCCCTCAAGGCGGCCGGGCGCCCCGTCATCGGCTTCGGCGCGGGCGAACCCGACTTCCCCACTCCGCCGGCTGTCGTCGCCGCGGCACAGGCCGCATGCGCCGACCCGCGCAACCACCGCTACACCCCTGCGTCCGGTCTGCCGGAGCTGCGCGAGGCGATCGCCGCCAAGACGCTGCGCGACTCGGGCTACGAGATCGCCCCCGCCCAGGTGCTCGTCACGAACGGCGGCAAGCAGGCCGTGTACGAGGCCTTCGCCACACTGCTCGACCCGGGCGACGAGGTGCTCCTCCCCGCGCCCTACTGGACCACCTACCCCGAGGCCATCACGCTCGCGAGCGGAGTGCCGGTCACCGTGGTCTGCGGACCGGAGGCCGACTTCCTGCCCTCCGTCGATCAGCTCGAGGCCGCGCGTACGGCGCGCACGAAGGTGCTGCTGTGGTGCTCCCCCTCGAACCCGACGGGTGCCGTCGCGTCCCGTGAGCTCACCGAGGCCGTCGGCCGCTGGGCCGTCGAGCACGGCATCTGGGTGGTCACCGACGAGATCTACGAGCACCTCGTCTACGACGGCGCCGAGGCGCTCTCCATGCCGGTGGTCGTGCCCGAGCTGGCCGACACCTGCGTGGTGCTCAACGGCGTCGCCAAGACCTACGCGATGACGGGCTGGCGGGTCGGCTGGCTCGCCGGGCCCGCCGACGTCGTGAAGGCCGCCACGAACCTGCAGTCGCACCTGTCGTCCAATGTCTGCAACGTGGCACAGCGGGCCGCGCTGGAGGCCGTCTCGGGTCCGCTCGACGCCGTGGCGGAGATGCGGTCGGCCTTCGACCGGCGCCGCCGCACGATCGTGGAGCTGCTGCGGGCGATCCCGGGCGTGGAGTGCCCGACGCCGCGTGGCGCCTTCTACGCCTACGCGTCGGTGCAGGAGATCCTCGGCAAGGAGCTGCGCGGCGCACGTCCGCAGACGAGCGTCGATCTCGCGGCGGCTGTGCTGGAGCACGCCGAGGTGGCGGTCGTTCCGGGCGAGGCCTTCGGCACCCCGGGCTTCTTCCGGCTGTCCTACGCCCTCGGCGACGACGACCTGCGCACCGGCGTGGAGCGGATGGGCGCGCTGCTCTCCGAGGCGAAGTAGTTCGACGCGCGGGCCGCGCGGGCGCTCAGACGACCGCGCGGCCCGGCGCCGGGAAGTCCGGCAATGCATCGAGGTCGAGCGGGCGGTCGCCGGCGCCGAAGCCGGTGTCGTGCCACCACCGGTGCCGGCAGCCGGGGCACTGCACGAACAGGCGCCTGCCCTCCGCGGCGAGCAGGAAGCGCCAGTGCACCTCGCAGGAGCCGCCTGCCGCGCAGGTCGGACACCCGTCCTGGTCTGCGCAGCGCGGGCACGTCGTCCAGACGCGGCGGCCGATGTCTGCCTGGGCGTCACGCATCGAGCGCCCCGCTGTCGTCGAGTCCGGCGGCGAGCACCCCGGCCTCGACCAGCAGCCGGTAGGTCGCCTGCTGCTCCGCGTCCAGGCCGCTGTAGAGCATGCGGTGGGCCTGCGCCTCCGAGTCCAGCACGGCCAGGACGTCGAGGTCCGGTGAGGCCGCGAGCACCGCGGCGAGCCTGCGCTGCTCGTGCGCGCCGAGGTCGAACGAGTGGGTGGCGCGGCCGGCGTCTGCGGGCGGGAGGGGATGGACGCGCTCGGTCCCGCCGTCGTTCATCGGATTCATCGATTCCACAGGTACGCCGCGGCGAGCCGGTTCCCCAGGATTCGGGAGTTACCTCACGACTGTGGGGCGGATCACTTCTGTGGAAGACGTACCTCGGCGACGGCCCGGCTCAGCACGGTGCGGCCCTCGAAGCGGGCCGTGACGGCGACGCGGGCGACACGGCAGCCGTCGTCGCCCGTGGTGACCTCGGAGACGGAGCCGGACAGCTCGACGAGAGCGCCCTCGTCGTCGTCGGGCACGACCACGGGCCGGGTGAAGCGCACCCCGTAGCTGAAGACTGCGCCCGGATCGCCCACCCACTCGGTGACCACCCGGGCGGCCAGCGCCATGGTCAGCATCCCGTGGGCGATCACGCCGGGCAGCCCGACGCTGCCGGCTACGCGGTCGCTCCAGTGGATCGGGTTGAAGTCGCCGGACGCTCCGGCGTAGCGCACGAGGTCGGCGCGGGTGACCCGCACCGACAGCGGCGGTAGCTCGTCGCCGACGGAGACATCGCTCAAGTCGCTCACGATGCGGCCACCTGCGTGACGAGAAGCGCGTGGGTGGTGGCCACCGCGGCGCCGTCGAGATCGGCGACCTCGCATCGCAACTTCAGCATGTGGCTACCGCCGCGCGTGGTGAGGTCCTCGACGTGGATGGTGGTGACGAGGTCGTCGCCGCCGTGGATCGGACGGTGCAGCGCGATCGACTGGTCGCCGTGCACCATGCGCGAGTAGTCCCAGCCGAAGGCGGGGTCACGCAGGAACGCCTCGATCGCGGGCATCGTGAAGGTGACGGGGAACGTCGGCGGGGCGACCAGATCGGGATATCCCGCTGCCTGCGCGGCCTGGAGGTCGTGGCACACAGAAGCGCCCTCGCCGATGGCGAGGGCGAACTCCCTGATCTTCTCCCGGCCGACGCGGTACGGAGGCCCTGGGGCCAGCGCCCGCCCGACGAAAGACTCGTCCGGCACGCTCAGCGCGTCTCGCGGTGCTCGCGGTGGACGCCGCAGTTCGGGCAGAACTTCTTGATGCTGAGCCGGTCGGGGTCGTTCCGCCGGTTCTTCTTGGTGATGTAGTTACGGTGCTTGCACTGCTCGCACGCCAGCGTGATCTTCGGCCGTACGTCGGTGGCCTTGGCCATCGCGGGTGCCTCCTGCGTTCCTCTTGTCGGTCTGTAGCGGTGGCCGGACTTGAACCGGCGACACAGCGATTATGAGCCGCTTGCTCTACCGACTGAGCTACACCGCTTCGCGAAGCTGGTCACACCAGCTCGCCGAGCCCCTTTACGGAATCGAACCGTAGACCTTCTCCTTACCATGGAGACGCTCTGCCGACTGAGCTAAAGGGGCGGCACACCGCGCGGTTGGTCACTCCCGAACGGCCGCGGACAATGCTACACACCGCCTCCGCGACCCCGGAAAGGGGTTCCCATCACCAGCTGGACTTGCGAACCCCCGGCAGGCTGCCGTCGTGCGCGAGCCCGCGCAGCCGTACCCGGGACACCCCGAACTTGCGCAGGAAGCCCCGCGGCCGCCCGTCCACGGAGTCACGGTTGCGCACCCGCGTGGCGCTCGCGTCGCGCGGCTGCCGGTCGAGCTCCCGCTGGGCCGCCGCACGCTCGGCGTCCGGGATGCCCGGCCTGACGATGATCGCCTTGAGCTCGGCGCGGCGCGCAGCGTGCCGGGCGACGATCACCTTGCGACGCTCGTTGCGAGCGATCTTGGCCTTGGTCGCCATCAGACCTTCTCCCCCCGCGCCCTGATCCTGACCACCGCTGCCTCGACCCCGATCCGATCGACCGTCCTGATGGCGTCGGTCGAGAGCTTCAGCCGAACGAAGCGGTTCTCGGCGGCGAACCAGTAGCGCTTGCTCTGGATGTTCGGATCCCACCGGCGCGGGGTGCGCCGGTGGGAGTGCGAGATCGCGTTGCCGAACCCGGGCTCGCGACCGGTCAGCTGGCATCGTCGCGACACGGCCGTCACCCGCGCCCGGAGTTCGGGTACGGCAGGAGCGCCATCTCACGCGCGTTGCGGATCGCGACGGCGACCTGCCGCTGCTGCTGCGGCGTCAGACCGGTCACCCGCCGGGCACGGATCTTGCCGCGGTCGGAGATGAACGTGCGCAGCAGCGCCGTGTCCTTCCAGTCGACCTCCGCCACCTTCCGCGCGTGCAGCGGGTTCGCCTTGCGCCTGGGCGCGCGCTGTGGCCGGACGGCCACCTCAGCGCTCCTCGCGGAACTCGACGTGCCGCTGCACGGCCGGGTCGTACTTGCGCAGCACCAGCCTGTCCGGGTCGTTCCGCCTGTTCTTGCGCGTGACGTACGTGGTGCCGGTGCCTGCGGTCGACCGCATCTTCACGATCGGCCGGAGCTCGTTGCGGGCCATGCCCACCCCTTCCAGTAAACGACATTCATTTTCATCTAGGGTAACACTAGCGCACCGCCGAACATGCCCACCGACCGGAGGAGGAAGCCCGTGACACGACCAGAGCTCCTGGTGCTCGCCGGACTGCACACATCAGGGGTCGACGCCGTGATCGCCCGGATCCGCGCGCTCGACCCCACCGTCGCCGTCCTGCATCACGACCTGCGCGACGTCGGCTCGGGACTCGTCCACCGGCGGCTGCGCGCCGGCGACACCGACGAGACCAGCGAGCTCGAGCTCGTCCACGGGTGTCTGTCGTGCACCGTGCGCGAGGATCTGTTGCGCGTTCTCGCCGGACCGGCCCGCCGGGTCGTGCTGCACCTCGATCCGGCACTCGAACCCGAACACGTCTGCTGGTCGCTGCTGCACGTGACCGACAGGGCCACGATCGCCGACGCCGATCTTCTGGGCGTCGTCACGTGCATCGACACCGGCAACTGGCTCGCCGACGCCACGGGCGACGACGGGCTCGCCGAGCGCGGGATGAGCGGTATCCCCGACGACGAGCGGACCGTCGCGCAGGTGGCGGTCGGGCAGGCCGAGTTCTCCGACCTGATCGTGCACACCGGCACCGCCGACGCGTGGACGCTGGCCCGGACCGAGGCCGTGCTGACCCGGCTCGTTCCCGCAGCTGCGCGGCTGCGGCTGGCCGACCTCGACGAGCGGGTGTTCCTGGCCGGCGCGGACCGGCCGGCGCGCCGCGGTCGTCCCGACGACGTCCACGCGCCGCTGCTGCGCGGGCACCCGCCGCTCGCCCGCGACTGCGGGGTGCAGCTGCTGCTCTTCAGCGCGCGCAGGCCGTTCCACCCGCAGCGGCTCCACAAGGCGATGGACGTGCTGCTCGACGGGGTCGTCCGCACGCGGGGCCGCATCTGGCTCGCGACCCGCCCGGAGGCGGTGCTGTGGCTGGAGTCGGCGGGTGGCGGGCTCCAACTGGGTTACGGCGGCGAGTGGCTGGCCGGGGCCGACGCGACCGCGTGGGAGCAGGAGCCGCCGGAGCGCACCGCCCTCGCTGCACTGGCCTGGGATCCGCGGTTCGGTGACCGCGCCCAGGACGTGGTGGCGATCACGTACGACGCCGACCACGAGGAGATCGCGGCCGCGCTGAACGCGGCACTCCTCACCGACGCCGAACTGGCTGCGGGTGAGGAGCGGTGGCGCGCGCTCCCCGACCCGTTCGCCTGGTGGGACACCGCAGCGGGCGCACCCGCCTGCCCGGCCCCTACCGAACTGATCGTCTCGTCCACACACGGGGAGAAGGAGGAGTCCTGATGGCCGTGCCCAAGCGCCGTACATCACGGTCGAACACGCGCAGCCGCCGCGCGCAATGGAAGGTGCAGCCCCCCGACCTGGTGCCGATCACCGTGGCGGGGCGCCGGATGCTGGTGCCGCGCCGCCTGGTGCGGGCCTACCAGCGCGGCCTGCTCCCACCCGGGTAAGGGCTCCGACCGCCTTACCCCGCGGCTCCTCACCAGTAGGGGCCTACGACGACGTGATCGTCCGATGTCCGGGTAGCGGCCTCAGCTCGATGCTCGATGCATGCTCATCAACCTGTCCCACAGCCTCGCCGACGCCGACCACCACCGCCGCACTCTGCTCGCCGACGCCGAGCACTTCCGGCTCGCCAAGCTGGCCAAGGCCGCCCGGCGGCGGGCCGCGGCGGCTGGGACACCTCCGGTCGACCCACCGCGCCCGCCCGAGCCGGAGGCGGCGGCCGATGATCGCGCTGAGCCGAATCGTGCACACGGCAATGAAGGCGCAAACCGTCGGTACTCCATGTCACGATGACCGGCGTGGCGCGGCTGGGGGTCGGGATCGGGCTGGTGGGGCGAAGGCCCGAGATCTCGGCACTCGCCGCCGCGCTCGACCGTGCCGCCACCGGCCGGCCCACTGGCGTGCTGTTGTCGGGGGACGCCGGAGTGGGCAAGTCGCGGCTGGTGGCGGAGACGGTCGAGCGCGCCGCGGCAGCCGGGTTCACGGTGCTGCTCGGCCGTTGCATCGACACCGCCGAGTCGGCGTTGCCCTACCTGCCGTTCACCGAGATCGTCGGCTCGCTCGCCACAGCCCGTCCCGAGCTGGTCACCGACCATCCGGCCATGCGCCACCTGCTGCCCGGCGGCTACCCGCGCGGCACGCAGAACGGCGAGGACCGCGATCTGGGCCAGCTGCGGGTGTTCGACGCCGTTCTCTCCGCGCTCGACGGCCTCACCGCCACCACCCCGGCCCTGCTGGTGGTGGAGGACCTCCACTGGGCCGACCGCTCCAGCCGCGATCTGCTGGTCTTCCTGCTGTCGCGGCTCACCGGCCAACGGCTGGTCGTTTTGGCCACCTACCGCACGGATGATCTCCACCGGCGCCACCCGCTGCGCCCGGTTCTGTCGGAGCTCGTGCGCCTGCCGGCGGTCGAGCGGGTGGACGTCGCGCCGCTCGGCGCGGAGGAGGCGCTCGAGCTGGTGCGGCTACTCGCCGACGGGAGCCTGTCCGAGCCGATGCTGCACCGGGTCGCCCGCCGTTGCGAGGGCAACGCGTTCTTCGCCGAGGAGCTCGTCACCGCGTGTTCCGACGGGCTGCCCCACGGGCTCGCCGAGGTGCTGCTGGCACGTGTCGAAGGCCTCGCCCCCACCACCCAGCGTGTGCTGCGCATCGCGTCCGTCGCCGGGCGGCGGGTCGACCACGGCCGCCTATCCGCGGTGTCCGGACTCGCCGTCGACGAGCTGGAGCAGGCCCTGCGCGAGGCCGTGGCCCACCACGTGCTGGTGGCCGGCGGCGAATCCGACGGGATCACCACCGACGACGCCTACGTCTTCCGCCACGCCCTGCTGCGCGAGGCGATCTACCACGAGCTGCTGCCCGGCGAGCGCAGCCGGCTCCACGCCGCCTACGCCGCGCTGCTCGCGGAGGCCGACGCTCCCCAGCGGGCCGCCGCGCCCGGCCATGCCGCCGAGCTCGCCCACCACGCGATGGCGGGCCACGATCTTCCGCTCGCGCTCGCCGCGTCCGTACAGGCGGCCAACGAGGCCAACGACCGCGAGGCACCGGCCGAGGTGCTGCTCCACGCGGAGCGCGCGATGGAGCTCTGGCCCGTCGTGCCCGACGCCGAGACGGTGGCCGGGATCGACGAGGGCACGGTCACCCGCTGGGCCGCGGGGGCCGCCAGCGCCACCGGCGACCCGGACCGGGGCATCGCGCTCGGGCGGCGGGCGCTCGAACTCGCCGAACAGCGCGGCGATCCGAAGCTCACCTCGGCGATCGCCCGGCGTTACGCCTGGCGCCTGCTCGATCTGAGTGGCCGGGAACACGAGGCGCTCGAGGTGGCGAGGCACGCCCTCGATCTCGTGGCCGACCTGCCGCCGTCCAGCACGCTGGCCTGGGCACACGCTGTGCTGGCAAGGGTGCTGGGCAGGCTCGACCACCTCGCGGAGGCCCGCGAGCAGGCGGAAGCGGCCCTTGAGGTCGCCCGCGGGAGACCCTCTGATGACGTCATGGCCGCCGGTGCCACCGCCGACGCGCTCGTCACGCTCGCGGTGTGCGCGGAGTACGGCGGCGACCCGGAGCGGGCCCGCCGGCTGCTCGGCGAGGCGATACCGCTCGCCCGGCGTTCCGCCAACCTCGGGGTGGAGCTGCGCGCGTACTACGCCCTGGGCATCTCGTTGCTCGACGAGGGGCGGCTCGCCGAAGCCGGCGACGAGTTCGCCGCGGGCGAGGAGCGTGCCGCCGCCACCGGCACCACGTGGGGCGGCTACGGGTTGGAGCTGCGGGTGGCCCACGTCATCGCCCGGTTCCAGCGCGGCGACTGGGATGCGGCGGAGGCCGCAGCGGAGCTCGCCGGCGAGTCGGTGTCGGCCACGGTCGCGAGCAGGCTCGCTGCTGCGGGGCTGCTCACCGCCGTGGCCCGGGGGCGCTTCGAGTCCGCCGGCAGAAGGCTGGCGGAGCTGCGCGACTCCTCTCCGGTCGACGAGCAGGTGATCATGCTCGTCGGCCAGACCGGGGCGGAAGCCGCGCTCTGGCAGGGTCGGCCCGCAGAGGCGGCCGAGCTCGTCACGGAGGCGCTCGCCGGGCTCGAGAGCGGTCCGTCCGCCGAGCTCGCCCCGCACCTCGGCGGCATCATGCTGGCCGCGCTCGGAGTGGCCGCGCAGGCCGAGATCGCCGCCTCCGGTCAGATCCCCGCCGATGAAGTGGCCGCGGCCGCACGCGCGCTGCTCGCCACCGCCGAGCACGCGGCGGCCTCCGGTCTGCCGCGGGCCGGCACCCTCGGCCCCGAAGGCAGGGCGTGGCTGTGGCGGGCGCGGGCCGAGTTCACCAGGGTCATCGGGCCACCCGACCCTTCGGCGTGGAGCAGCCTCGTCAGCGCCTTCGCCTACGAGACGTGCACGCCGCACGGCGAGCCCTCCGCCGACGAGGTCCACGGCTACCGGCAGGCATACGCGCTGCTGCGCCGGGCGGAGGCCACCCTCGCCACGGGGGCACCGCACGGCGAGGTGGCGCCCGACCTGCGCGCCGCGCTGGCTGCCGCCGAACGGCTCGCCGCCAGGCCGCTGGCCATGGCCGTCCGCGAACTCGCCGCCCGCGCCGGGGTCCGGCTGGACGCCCCCGACGCCCGTCCCGTGTCCGTCGGGCCCGATCCCCTCACGCCGCGGGAGCGGGCCGTACTCGGGCTGGTCGCGGCCGGGCGCACCAACCGGCAGGCCGGTGCCGAGCTCTTCATCAGTGAGAAGACGGTGAGCGTCCACCTGTCCCGCGTGATGGCCAAGCTCGGAGCGAGCAGTCGCACGGAGGCGGTCAGCGTCGCGTACGCGCGTGGCCTGCTGGCACCCGCAGACCGCGAGATGGCGCGGGTGGACCCTTGAGCCGATCTTGATGATCTCTAGGGTGTGGGTGATCGCGCTCACCCATCCGTGAGGAGGCTCAGCGTTGGCACCCACGAGCACTGCCGCCGAGGGCAGCACCTGGACCGGCCGTCCCGACCTGTCCGACATCTCGGGCTTCTGGACATTGCCGGTCGCGGAGCGGGCCGCGGCCTTCGCCGCGCTCCGTGAGCAGGAGCCGATCGCGTTCTACCAGGAGCCACAGCAGGCCTACCTTCCCCGCGGAGCAGGATTCTGGGCCGTCACGCGGCTCGACGACCTCCTGACGGCCAGCCGTACCCCGGCCCTGTTCACCTCGGGTAAGGGGTCCACGTCGATCGCCGACTTCCCGCCCGAGTTCATCGAGTTCTTCGGGTCGATGATCGGGATGGACGACCCCCGCCACGCCCGACTGCGGCGGATCGTCTCCCGCGGGTTCACCCCCAAGCGGCTCGGCGCGCTCACCGACGATGTGCAGCGCACGGCGCGCACCATCGTCGACGACGTGATCGACGCCGGCGAGTGCGACGCCGTCACGGCGATCTCCGCTCGGCTGCCCCTGAAGATCGTCTGCGACATGATGGGGGTGCCGGAGAGCCAGTACGAGTTCGTCTACCACCGGTCGAACATCATCCTGGGTGCCGGCGACCCCGATTACGTCCCCGACGCCGACAACATCGTCACCGCGATCCTGACGGCCGGCGGAGAGCTGGCCGAACTGATGCGTGACCTGGGCAGGCTGCGCACCGAGAAGCCCACCGACGACGTCACGTCCGCGCTGGTCAACGCCGAGATCGACGGCGAGCGACTCACGCCCGACGAGCTCGCGTCCTTCTTCATCCTGCTGGTCGTCGCCGGAAACGAGACCACCCGCAACGCCATCAGCTGGGGCCTGCACCTGCTCACGGAGAATCCCGACCAGCGCGCCGCCTGGCTCGCCGACATCGACGGTGTCACCCCCACGGCGGTGGAGGAGATCGTGCGGTGGGCGTCTCCGGTGATCTTCATGCGCCGCACCGTGGCCTCCGACACGGTTCTCGGCGGCCAGGCGATGAGCGAGGGTGACAAGGTGGTGCTCTTCTACTGGGCGGCCAACCGCGACCCCGCGCACTTCGCCGACCCTGACGTGTTCGACGTCCGCCGCTCGCCCAACCCGCACGTCGGGTTCGGCGGCCCCGGCCCGCACTTCTGCCTGGGTGCCCACCTGGCACGCCGGGAGATGTCGGTGATGTTCCGCGAGCTGCTCACCCGGGTTCCCGACATCCACGCCACCGCGCCACCCGACCGCCTGCAGTCGATGTTCATCAACGGCATCAAGCGGCTGCCGGTCGCGTTCACGCCCGGTGGCGCCCGATGACGGAAGCCACTCTCGACCCCACCCCCGCCACGCTGGACTACCCGGAGGTGCCGGTCGGGGCGGTGCTCGCCGGCTCCGCGCGGCGCTTCGGTGATCGCACCGCCGTGCATTTCGTCGGCCGCGAGCTGTCGTTCGCCCAGCTCCACGAGCGGGCCTGCGCCTTCGCCAACGCGCTGCGCGCGGCCGGGGTGGGCCGGGGCGACGTGGTCGCCATCCATCTCCCGAACTGCCCGCAGTACCCGATCGCCTACTACGGCATCCTGCTGGCCGGGGCCACGTTCTCGCCCACCAACCCGCTGCTCCCGCCGGCGGACCTCGCGGCCCAGCTGGCCGACTGCGGCGCGGTGGCAGCGGTGACGTGGGCGCCTGCCGCTCCGGCGCTGGCCGCGGTACAGGCGAACACCGCGGTGCGCCTCGTCCTCGTCACCGATCGCGAACAGGCGATCGACCCCACCCACCGCGTGGCGCTCGACGCCGTCGCCGGTGCGCAGGACTTCGAGGCCTTCCACGCCGACGCGCCCCCCACCGATCCCGGCGTAACGATCGACATCCACCACGATCTGGCCCACATCGCCTACACGGGCGGCACCACGGGCCGGTCGAAGGGCGTGCAGCTGCCGCACCGCAACGTGGTGGTCAACTCGCTGCAGTACGCCTGCCGCGGCAGCGGCTCGCTACCCGCCGTGGACGAGCTCGGCGGCCTCGTGCTCGACCAGCAAGCGCCCGCCGAGGAGTACCCGGTGCGCCTGGGCACCGGCACCGGTATCAACCTCACGCCCTGGTTCCACGCCATGGGCACGATCGGCGGTCTCAACGTCCCGCTGCTGAGCGGCAGCACCACCGTGCTGCACGAGCGGTTCGACCCGGGCGCCTACCTCGCCGACGCCGAGCGGTTCCGCGTCACGGGCATGGGCGGCGCTCCGCCGCTTTTCGGCGCCCTGCTGCGCCATCCGGAATTCGCCACGCGCGACCTGTCCTCCGTCCGCGGCATCTCCTCCGGAGCCGCGCCGCTCCCGGTCGAGATGATCCAGGCGTTGCAACGCCGGTTCGGCGACGACGTCGTGATCTGCGAGGGCTACGGGCTCACCGAGGTGACGATGGGCGCCACGATCGGGCCCGGCTGGCGGTCCGGCGTGCGCAAGGTCGGCACCGTCGGCACGCCGGTGGCCGACACCGAGATCCGCATCGTCGACCCCGCGGGCGACGACGTCGCACCGCTTCCCACGGGCGAGGCGGGTGAGGTGTGCATCCGCGGCCCGCAGGTGATGATCGGCTACAAGGACAGGCCGGAGGAGAACGCTGCCGCGCTGGTGGACGGCTGGCTGCGCACCGGCGACGTCGGTGTCCTCGACGAGGACGGCTACCTGTCGATCGTCGACCGCAAGAAGGACATGCTGCTCTACAAGGGCTACAACGTGTACCCGCGGGAGCTGGAGGAGCTCCTCTTCATGCAGAACGGCGTGGTGGGCGCCGCGGTGGTCGGGCGACCCGACCCGCTGGTCGGTGAGCTGCCGGTCGCGTTCGTGGTTGCGCCCGGGCTCGGTGCCGACGACGCGGCAGCGCTGATGGCGGCGGTCAACGAGCAGGTGCTGCCGTACAAGCGGCTCCGCGAGGTGCACCTCGTGGACGAGATCCCGGTGTCGGCGGCAGGCAAGGTGCTCAAGCGGGAGCTGCGCGACCGGCTCCGCTGAGGCACTCGCGAGTGCAGCAGAGCCACTCTCACCCACTGTGGTTGCAGCAGATCGTCACTGCTGCAACCCGGTGTGGGTTGCAGCGCAGTGCCACTGACGGGTGACCCGGCGTTAACGGACGGCCTGCCAGCAGCGATGTCCCGTTCGTACGGACACCCGGCATGCGCGCACCGGACCGGACACCCGACCGCCACCGCAACAGCGGCACGGCGGTCGTCACCCGTCCCTGCTCACGAAGCCGGTGGTCGCATGCCCGCTGCATCCTCCGACGACGGCGGCGCCACCGTTCGGCCGCGCCCCCGCCCGGGCGAGCCGGGCGGCAGGCACCGCCGGAAGCTCACGCCACTGGCGTGTGCCCTGGACGTGATCGGTCGCGTGGGCACGCTCGTGATGCTCACTGCGTTGCTCGTGGTGGCGGCCGCCGCCGGCTCGCTGGTCGACGGAGTCCCGGCCGGGGCGAACGCGACCGTCACGGCCACGTACGACCGGAGCGGGCCCTGACCTTGCTCAGGCCGCCTCGGTCTGGGTGATCGGGGACTGGAGCACATGGTCGACCAGGCGCATCACGAGCTGGCCACCACCTAGCCGGTACCCGAACTCCTCCCACGTGAGCAGCTCGCGCGAGAGCAGCTCGCCGACCGGGCCGGGGTAGAGCCGGGTGGCACGGAATGCGGCAGCCCGCAGCCGCATCTTGTCGTGGTGATCCATCGGAACGGGGACCATGCTTGTGCTCTCCTCCGGGGTAATTGCGGTCCGGCGCGCGCTCTCAGCGCTGAGTCGCCACCCGGTAAGGCATCCATGGTGAAACCCGCCCGGTCGATCGAAACTGAAGAGTGACTGACATCTCACGTCGCGACGAACCTCGGGTGTCCGGTAGGTGACTCGGCGTCCCGTGGCATGTGCCACATCCGGGCGTCGAAGCCTGAGGTGGAGGACTCCCCCGTGGCGCGGCGTCGAAACGAGTTGTTCCGCACCACTCGTCTACGCCCGTAGCGTGATCCGCATGACCCCGACCCGTTCCGCCGAGCGCACTCGCGACGTGCTCTGGTCCGACATCGAGGACATCTACGCCGCGATCCTCGCTCACCCGTTCATCGCCGGGCTGACGGACGGCACCCTTCCCCGGGAGTCGTTCCGGCACTACATCGTGCAGGACGCGCACTACCTGCGTGGCTACGCGAAGGCCCTCGCGGTGTGCGCGGCCAAGGCGCCCGACGAGGACGGCACCGTGATGTTCGCCTCGCACGCCGCCGCCGCGATCGCCGCCGAGCGGGACCTTCACGCGTCCCTCATGGGCGAGATGGGCAGCACTGCGGAGGAGGCGGCGCTCGAGCCGATCGCCCCCACGACGCAGGCGTACGTGAGCTACATGATGGCGTCGGCCCTCGGCGGGTCGTTCGCCGAAGCGGTGGGCGCGGTCCTGCCCTGCTACTGGATCTACGCGCGTGTCGGAGAGGAACTGCTGGCGCGCAGCTCGCCCGACCCCCTGTACGCCCGCTGGATAGCGATGTACGGCAGCGACGACTTCCAGGCCGTCGTCGACTCGGTGCTCGCGCTCACCGACCGCATCGGGGAGAGGATGTCCGAGGGCGAGCGCAACCTGATGCGCCGGCATTTCCACACGACGTCGCGCTACGAGTGGATGTTCTGGGACGCCGGCTACCGCCGCGAGACCTGGCCGGTGTAGCGCTCTACCGGTGATCGAGGCGGTCGGGAATGAGGAAGTGCAGGACGAACCCGACCACCGCCACCACGATGGCACCGACGAATGCGGGGCCGAACCCCTCGACGCGGAACGGCACCCCGAGCCCCTCGGCGATGTAGCCGACCAGCATGAAGAGCAACGCGTTGACCACGAGCCCGATCAGCCCGAGGGTCAGCACGTAGAACGGGCAGCCGACCACCTTGATCAGGGGCTTCAGCACCGCGTTGATGATCCCGAAGATCAGGGCGACGACAATCAGGGTGCCGGCCCGGTTGCTGCTGGTGCCGGCGGTGTTGTCGATCCCCGGCACGATCAGGGTGGCCACCCACAAGCTGACCGCGATCACGATCACGCGGATCGTGAGTGCTAGCGCATTCGACATGGGCAATCAGTCCAGAAGGGCCTGGTTGATCAGCGTGCGGAGCTGAGGGCGGATCGGGTAGGTGCTCGAAGGCATGAGCTGGGTGAAGAACAACGCCGTGACCTCGGCGGCGGGGTCGACCCAGAAGGCCGTGCTCGCCAGGCCGCCCCACGCGTACTCGCCATCGTGCGTGATCGCCTTGCCCTGCGCCGCGTCGACGACCACGGAGAAACCGAGGCCGAAGCCGACGCCTCGGTAGGGCGACTCCGAGAACATCGGCCGTCCCACCTGGTCGAGGTCGGCGCCGCCGGGCAGGTGGTTGCGCGTCATGTACGCCACGGTGTGCGGGCCGAGCAACCGGTTGCCGTCGAGCTCGCCGCCGCGCGCCAACATCTGGGTGAAGCGGTGGTAGTCGGCGGCGGTGGAGACGAGCCCGCCTCCCCCGGAGAGGAACGTCGGCGTCCGCGTTGCGTTGTCGCCCATCGCGGAGTTGCGTGTCAGCCCACCCTCGGGGTTCGGCACGTACAGGGCGGCGAGCCGGTCGATGTCATCCGAGGCGACCGAGAATGCCGTGTCCTGCATTCCGAGCGGAGCGAAGATCTCCTCGGCGAAGAACGCGTCCAGCGACTGCCCCGAGGCCACCTCGACCACACGGCCGAGCACGTCGGTGGCCACCGAGTAGTTCCACTCCGTGCCGGGCTGGAACAGCAGCGGCAGCCCTGCCCACACCTCGCACGCACCGGCGAGGTCCATCCCGCGCGGGGCTCCGAACTCGAAGCCCTTCGCCCGGTACATCTCGTCGACGGCGTGCGCGTGGTGCCAGCCGTAGGTCAGCCCGGCGGTGTGGGTGAGCAGGTGCCAGACCCGAACCGGCTCGGTGGCCGCCACCGTGCCGGGCTTGGCAGCCGAGCCGCTCACGTAGACGCGCGCATCGGCGAAGGCCGGGATGTAGCGCGAGACGGGATCGGTCAGCTCGAGCGCGCCCCGCTCCACCAACATCAGCGCCGCGACGGACGTGATGGGTTTGGTCATCGAGTAGATGCGCCACATCGTGTCGTCGGCGACGGGCCGCTGCGCCTCGATGTCGGCCAGACCGTAATGACTCAGATGCACCACCCGGCCACGCCGCGCGAAGGCGATCGTCCAGCCCGCGAGTCGTCCGTCATCGACATAACGCCGAAAGTGCGAGTCGACACGCTCCAGGCGCGTCCCGTCGATTCCGACCTCGCCCGGCTCCGTGTCCACCTTGAGCTGCGCCACGTGGCCGACACTACATGCGCGTGATCTCTCCGTGCCGAGGCTTCTTTCTCTGACCCGGGACGCCGGAGCGGTCAACGGTTGTCACCCTGCCGTGGGAACGACGTCCCACTCTCGTGCGGTACCCGCTCGTAAGTATCTGCGTACGGACGGTAACGGTGAATGCTCGAAGAGTGACCACACACCCGATACCGATCCTCGGCGCCCCGCCCTCGCCCCGCGGGGACGGCGAGGTACTCCGCGTGCTTCAGCGCCGCGCTGCCAGGGGCAGCCGGGCTGACGGGAACAGGGTCGCGCTCGTCATCAGTGGCGGCGGCATGCGGGCCGCCTACGCCGGCGGTATGGCTCACGCGCTCGAGGACGCGGGGCTCGGGGACTGCTTCGACGTCATCTACGGCAGCTCGGCCGGCGCCTACATCGGTGCCTCGCTGCTGCTGGGTTGCGGCCACGGTGCGGGACACATCTTCTTCGAGGACCTGGCCTGCCGCGCGTTCATCGACCCCCGCCGGCTCGGCACCCGCCGTCCGGTGGTGTCGCTGAACCACCTGATCGACCACGTCCTCGTGCACTCCAAACCGATGGACTGGGAGCGGCTCGCCGCCTCCCCCGTACCGCTGCGGGTGGTGGCCACCGCAGCCGACGAACTGCGGCCGTACACGCTCAATCCCGCGACAGCACAGGAGTGGAAGGTGGCGCTGCGGGCGACGGCGGCGATTCCTCTGCTCGCCGGGCCGCCCGTCGAATTCCACGGGCGCCGGTGGATGGACGGCTCGGTCGCGGAGCCTGTGCCCGTGCTCCGCGCGCTACGGGACGGCGCCACCCATGTGCTCGTGCTGCTCAACCGCACCGGCACCGAGCTGCGCCGGCCCGACCCCGGTACGGGATCGGGCCGGTGGGCCCGCACGCTGGACCGGCTCGCGCCTGGCCTCGGGCTGATCACCCAGGAGAGCCTGCGCCACGGCCCGGCCCTCGCCGTCCTCGACGACGTCACCCATCCCTCGCGCGGCGACGCGCACCTGCTGACGCTGACCCCGGAGCACGACCTCGACGTCCACGGGCTCACGATCGACGCGCCGCGGGTGGCGGGGGCGGCCGCGGCCGGGTACGCAACGGTCGCCGCGGCCCTGGCCCGGATACGGATACCCGCCCAGAGATCCTGAGCGGGCGTTCGTTGCGGCAATCTTGACCCGATCCGCCTGCGCCAGGAGTGTTGCCGCGTGGACGCGGATGTCGCTGATGTCATCGTGGTCGGAGCGGGCCTCACGGGTCTCGTCGCCACAGCCGAACTGGCCGATGCGGGTAAGCGGGTGGTGCTGCTCGACCAGGAACCCGACACGGGGCTCGGCGGGCAGGCGTTCTGGTCGTTCGGTGGCCTGTTCCTCGTCGACTCCCCCGAGCAGCGCCGGATGGGCATCAACGACTCCTTCGACCTCGCCATGCAGGACTGGCTCGGCACAGCGGGTTTCGACCGCGGCGTCGACGACCCTGCGGGCGAGGACTTCTGGGCCCGCCAGTGGGCCACCGCCTACGTGGACTTCGCGGCCGGGGAGAAGCGGTCCTGGCTGCACGCGCAGGGGGTGCGCTGGTTCCCCATCGTCGGCTGGGCGGAGCGGGGCGGATACCTGGCCGACGGGCACGGCAACTCCGTGCCGCGCTTCCACATCACCTGGGGCACCGGACCAGGCGTGGTGGCCCCGTTCGAACGCCGGGTGCGCGAGGCGGTGGCGAAGGGGCTCGTCGAGCTGCGCTTCCGGCACCGGGTGGACGGCCTGACCGTCACCGACGGCGTGGTCGACGGAGTGCGCGGCGCCGTCCTCGAACCGAGCGCCGCCGCACGGGGAACGGCGAGCTCACGCACCGAGGTCGGCGAGTTCGAGCTGCACGCACAGGCCGTGATCGTGACCTCGGGCGGGATCGGCGCCGACCACGACCTCGTGCGCGCCTACTGGCCGTCCCGGCTGGGCCCGGCGCCGCGACACATGATCTCCGGCGTGCCCGAGCACGTCGACGGCCGGATGCTCGCGATCAGCGAGCGCGCGGGCGCCCGGCTCGTGAACCGCGACCGGATGTGGCACTACACGGAAGGCGTCCACAACTGGGACCCGATCTGGGCGCGCCACGGGATCCGCATCCTCGCGGGGCCCTCGTCGCTCTGGTTCGACGCGCGGGGCCGGCGCTTCCCCGCCCCGAACTTCCCCAGCTTCGACACCCTCGGCACGCTCAAGGCGATCACCGACACCGGTTACGACCACTCCTGGCTGGTGCTCACCCAGAAGATCATCGAGAAGGAGTTCGCCCTCTCGGGCTCGGAGCAGAACCCCGACCTGACCGCGAAGGACATCAGGGCGACGCTGGGCCGGATCCGGCCGGGGGCCCCGGCGCCGGTCGAGGCGTTCAAGAACAAGGGTGTCGACTTCGTCGTCGCCGACACGCTCGCCGAGCTCGTTGCGGGGATGAACAAGCTCGGAGCGATCCGCGACCCTGGAGAGGCCGAATCCGCTGACCTCGACACCGGTGGGCCGCTGATCGACCTCGCCGACCTGCAACGGCAGATCGTCGCCCGAGACCGGGAGATCGACAACCCCTTCACGAAGGACATGCAACTCGCCGCCATCCATGCCGCCCGCCGCTACCGCGGCGACCGGCTGTCCCGGATCGCGACGCCGCACAAGATCCTCGATCCAGCGAACGGTCCGCTGATCGCCGTGCGCCTCTCGATCCTCACCCGTAAGACGCTGGGCGGGGTGCAGACGGATCTGGCAGGCCGGGTGCTGGGCACCGGCGGCGAGCCCGTCCCCGGTCTGTACGCCGCGGGCGAGGTCGCCGGGTTCGGCGGCGGCGGGGTGCACGGCTACCGGTCGCTGGAGGGAACGTTCCTCGGCGGGTGCCTGTTCTCGGGCCGCCAGGCCGGTCGTGCGGCCGCGATCTCGACCGGTTGACCGCGGGGCGCTCCGGGCGTGAGCGCGTGCAGTCCGTGATCACCGCTCGGCGCGCCTAAGCTACCCCTGCCCGTGATCATCGCGAGCCGCGTAGCGATTGCAGGCGCCTCGTCGACCACCCTGGTGTGGCGGCGCCGACGACAGGGACAGGCATGAGCGATCGTTCGCTCCGGAAGCGGCCCGGACGTGTCGTTCCGCTCACGGCAGCCGCACTGGGTGCGGGCGAGGGGTTGCTGCTGATCGGGTTCGCCGCCGCGGCCATGTTGCAAGGCGGTGCAGACGTCCTGGCTCCGTCGGCGATCGCCCTGCTCAGCGGGCTGGTGCTGCTCTGGGGCGCCGTGGAGATGACCCGGAGGGTGCCGATCGGCCGGGTGCTCCTGTCGGTCGCGGCCGTCGTCGTCGCGGTCGGCCTGGTCGTCCTGCTGGTGCTGAAGCCACCGATGTCCGGCCTGCTCGTCGACGTCGTGACCGGCGCGGGCCTCGTCGCGCTGCAGGCGGTGATCGTCGCCTGTGCGCTCAGCCGGTCGACGCTGCTGTGGATCGTGGGCGCGCCGGACTCCCGCCGTCGCCGGTGACCTGTGGCGCGCCGGCGCCGAGACGCGTGGCCAGCGCGGCCGCCAGCAGGTACAGCGCAGCCTGAACCTGCAGGGCGACGGTCAGGCCGATTCCGGTGCCTGCAAGTCCTGCAAGGAGCATCCCGAGGGCCTGCACCCCGCCGAAGACGGCGAAGAAGGTGCTCATCACCCGGCCCCTGGCTTCTTCCGGGGAGTGCGCCTGAAGGAGTGCGATCAGGCCGGTCATCGCCGCCAGGCCGGGTATCCCGGCTGCGATGAAGAGGCCGACATAGACGCCGAGGGCTGTGGTCACCGCAGGCGCGTTCCACGTCAGGAGTGAGACGAGACCGAACGCTGCCAGGGAGATCGCGACGAGGCGGGGAACGCCCGACCTCCTGCTCACGAGCCCGAGTAGCGCACCACCCGCGATCGCACCGACGGCCTGCACCCCGCGAAGCACTCCGACATCGGTCTCCGTGCCGTGCAGGTCCCGGAACACGAAGAGCACGAACAGCACGACGAACGCGCCCTGTGCGAGCGCCATGCAAGCGGTGACGCCCATCGCCCGTCGCAAGGTGGGCACCCTCGCCACGACCGCGATGCCGTCCGCCCAGTCGCGGAAGAGCCGCACCCGAGCAGACGCTGCAGGGCGGCCGAGGCCCCGGCGGCCGGGCACGAACAATGCGGCGGCGGCGATGAAGGTCGCCGCGTCGGCGAGAAGCACCAGGTCGATGCCACCCAGCGCGAGCACGAGCCCACCGACCGGCCCACCGACGAGCCGTGCGGCGCTGGAGAGAACGGCCATCAGCTGGTTGACGGCCATGAGGTCTCCGGCGGGCACGAGCGAGGCGGCGGTCGCCGTGCGGCACGGCTCGATGATCGTCCCGAGCACCGACTCGGCAACCACGACGACGTAGACCAACCACAGGTCGGCGGCCGAGTCGACCAGGAGCAGCGGCAGCAGAAGAAGAGCCTGCAGCACGGCCACGCCGGACATCAGTCGCCAGGGATCGACGCGGTCGATGAGCACTCCCGCGAGTGGACCGACCAGCACGGTGGGCAGGAGTTCGAGGGCGAACACGCCGGCCGTGATCAGCGGTGAGCCACTGAGCTGCAGGACGAACACCGGCAGGGCGATGAAGAGCATCCAGTCGCCTGCCTCGGACAGCAGACCGGCACCACCGAGCCTGGCAACACCCGGCGAGCGCAGCACGGCGACCGCGCTCACGGCTGCGGCTCCTGGGCGTCGGGGTTGAGGAATGCGCGCAGCGAGACGTGGACGACAGCGCTCCCCGCAGGGGCATCGTCGCGGATCGACCGCACGTAGGGCCGGATCAGCTGGTCGAGGGCCGCAGCGAGAGCCCGCAACTCTTCGGGCGTGAGCTCGAGCGAGTAGCTGCTGGTGCCGGAGACCTCGGTCCACTCCTCGGGCAGTAGCTCCTGACGCGCGAGATAACGGCGGTAGAGATCGTCGCCGTACTCCGCGGACATGACCGCCAGCGCGTTCCTGGCGATCGCTCCCGCCGGCCCCGGCTCGCCCGAGAAGTCGAAGCCGACCGCGGTGGCTCGCCAGGGGCGCGTACGTCCGTCCGCGCCCTTCTCCGGCGCCGGCTCGACGAGCCCGACCTTCGCGAGTGCGCGCAGGTGCCAGGAACAGTTCGACGGCGTCTCGCCGATGACCTCTGCGCACTGGCTGGCGGTGCGGGGCCCCGCCGCCAGCAGGTGGTTGAGCAACGCGAACCGGGCCGGAACAGCGAGGGCCGCAAGGGCCGCGTTGCTCACCACGGCACGGGAGGGCAGGTCGGGCACGGTGACCCCAATCTGAAGGAAGGGCTTCAGATTGGGGTCACCGGGTCACGATGTCAAGCCACGACTTCAGATAATCGGATCGCGACGAGGGCGGCTAGACCTTCGCGGAGCCGACCATGCTGGCGTAGACGACGATGTTGTCGAGATAGCTGTGCGCGGCGCGGTCGAAGTCGCCGCCGCACGTGATCAGCCGCAGGCCGGAGTAGGGGATGTTCCCGTACACCGCTTCGGACGGGAACTGGTCCTTCGGATACCTGTCCACCCGGTCCACGCGGAACAGCACCGTCGCACCGTCACGCCGTACAACGGCGACCTGGTCACCGGGCTCGAGCTCGTGCAGCTTCGCGAACACGCCGGCATCACCGGCCCAGTTGACGTGCCCCGCGATGATCGCCGGACCGAGCTCGCCGGGCGTCGGCGCTCCCGTGTACCAGCCGGCGGGATAGGCCTCCGGTGGCGTCTCCATCGTCCCGTCGCGGTTCAGACCGAGATCCATCAGATCCGACTTCACACCGAGGATGGGGATCTCGATCCGCACCGGCTCGGAGCGCGCCAGGGGCGCAACCGTGGACCCTCCGGCAGGAGCGGGGGCCCCGGGCGCAGGAAGACTCAACGGCGGTTGATTCAGCTCCGGCTCCAGCCCGCACGCGACCAGACCGAGGCTGAACACGGCGCAGACCGTTGCCACCCCCGTCAGGACCCTGACCAGGATCCGACGGGGGCGACGGCGTACGAGACGGTGGCGCATCAGGCCTCGTGACGTCCCATGCGCCGGCGGGACGAGCGGCGCGCGGTCACGGCGGCCGCTCCACCCATTCCGGCCAGCGCGAGGGCACCGATCACATAACCGGCGGGCGACGTGGTCCCGTCACCGGCCGCGACACCGCCGACCGGGGTGCTCAACACCTGCGGGGCCGGGCCAGGGTTGTTGTCGTCGTTCCCGCCGTTGTCGTTGGGGTCGCCGCCGTCGTCCTTGTTGTAGTCCTTCTTGTAGTCCTTGCTGAATTCCTCGTTGTCGGCGTCCTTGTTGGCCTCGTTGTCGCCGAACGACTTGTCGTAATCCCTGTTGTCCTCGGAGTTCTTGTCCTCGTCGTCGTTCGTGAGGGCCGCGTTGTGGACCTTGACGCTGCCCTTGTCGTCAGCCTTCGCCTCGTCGTCCACGTAGGAGATCGGCAGACCGACGATCGGAGCCACGGGGCCCAGGTTGACCTGCGGCAGCGGGAGCTCGGGCACCGGGAGCTGCGGCACGAGGGCACCCAGCGGGCCGAGCGGCGCGGGCGCGGCGGGCGGAGCGTCCCCACCAGGTGGCGCGGGCGCGGCCTGCTGCGCGACCGCCGCCGGGGACGCGGTGACCGTCGACGTAGAAGCTGTCGCCGCTCCCACCATCACCACCATGGCGGTGGCGGCCCCCGCTGCGAGCGCCGCCCCGAGCCAGGGCCGCAAGGCCTTCGTACGAGCCGACCTGTGTGCCGATGCCACGAGTTTCTCCCATTCGGTGAACGCCCGGACTCCACCCGAAAGGCTCGGACATGCCGGGAAACTGAGTTGGCTCCTCAGCGAGTTACAACGAACCCGACGGCATGAAGAAACGCCGTAGAGCAACGATTACTTGGGTTTCACCCGAGCGTTCATAAATACCCGTTAGAGGGAAGATCAATTCCGGATTCCGGCCACAGTGCGTGAACGTTTCGCGGTGCGGCGCCGCCCCGGGTCGCCCGTCCGGCCCCGGGTCAGCCGGCGAGCAGCCCCTGGACGCGCGCAAGCATCTCCCGGACGTTCGGCTCGGTGGCCTCGTGTGCCTGCGCCACGGTGAGCCAGCGCAGCGGGGCGTTCGGCTTCTCCGGGCGAACCGCACCGGGTTCCGCGGTGGCCAGCACGAAGCGCAGGTCGGCATGCTCGTGCGCCGGTTCGTCGCCCTTGGCGTTGACCGGAACGATCGCCACCTGCACGAGGCTCGCGTCCGGCCACGGAACCAGGTCGTGGAGGCCCGTCTCCTCGCCGCCCTCGCGCAGAGCGACCTGCACCGGATCGATCTCCCCCGGATCCCCGTGGCCGCCGACCTGCAACCATGCGCGCTGCCGCTGGTGCCAGCGCAACAGGACCCGGCGGCTCTTCGGGTGCACGATCATGGCCGACGCGGTGACGTGCAGGGGGATCGACCGCAGCCAGGGATCCTCCGCCGTCTCCAGCAGCTCACGAGTCCTGGCCACGTCGGCGGCCTCAGCCGGATTCCGCGGCCGGAACCGCGCGAGGAGATCGAGACAGGCTTGTCGGGAGATGGACACGAACCCACCCTACGAGCGCGGTGAGGAGCGTCACGGCCGAATTCCCGGCGCCTACATATGCTCCGCGGATGCCCCAACCCACGATCGTCTTCGTCCACGGAGCCTTCCACGGGCCCTGGGCCTGGGACGCGGTGATCCGTGAGCTGCCCGATCTGACGACGAGGACGGTGGCACTTCCGTCGTCAGGCCACGACCCCGCCACGCTCGGCGACATGTACACCGACGCGGCGGCGATCCGGGAGGCGGTCACGGCGATCGAGGGTCCGGTCCTGGTCGTGGCGCACTCCTACGGCGGCGTCCCGACGACCGAGGGCCTCGCCGGTCTCTCGCAGGTCTCCCGCCTGGTCTACCTGGCCTCGTTCCAACTCGACGTCGGCGACTCGCTCCTCAGTGCCGCCGGCGGCAAGCACGTCGACTGGTGGGACGTGCACGAGGCCGAGGGCTACTTCGACGCGCTGCGTCCCGAGGAGGTGTTCTTCGGTGACGTCGACGAGGCAGCGACACAGGCGGCTGTTGCACGGCTGGGCCACCAGTCCTGGCCGGCGATCACCCAACCCCTCACGCGCGCGGCGTGGCAGACGATCCCGAGCACCTACGTGCTGTGCGAGAACGACGTCGCCATCCCGCTGCCCGCCCAGGAGGCGATGGCGCAGCGGTCCGGACGGGTGCTGCGGCTGCCGACCTCGCATTCACCGTTCCTGTCCCGACCCGCAGACGTGGCATCGATTCTGCGCGACGAGGTCGCCTCGGCCACGGCCTGACGCCACGTCTCACCGGCCGGTCGGTCGCGCCCGGATGTGAAGACGTTCCCCCTGCGGGCCGAAGAGGCTGAGCAGCTCCACCGGCTCCGGACCGGGGTTGCCGAACCAGTGCGGGATGTGGGTATCGAACTCGGCGACCTCGCCCGGCGTGAGGATCACGTCGTGCTCGCCGAGGATCAGGCGTAACCGCCCGGACAGGACGTAGAGCCACTCGTAGCCCTCGTGGACCCGCGGGTCGGGCTCGCAGTCGGGCCAGCTCGGCGGCATGACCTGCTTGAACGCCTGCAGGCCGCCCGGGCGCCTGCTGAGCGGGATGAAGGTGGAGCCCCACCGCTGGAACGAGCGCAGCTGCACACGGGGGTCTCCGGTGGGCGGCGCGTCCACGAGCTCGTCCAGCGACACCTGATGGGCCCTGGCCAGGGGCAGCAACAACTCCAGTGTCGGACGGCGCTGCCCGGACTCCAGCCGTGACAGCGTGCTGATCGAGATGCCGGTGGACTCCGACAGCTCGGTCAGCGTGGCCCCGCGCTGCTGACGCAAGGTCCGCAGCCGCGGTCCGACGGCGTGCAGGACGTGGTCCAACCCAGCGGTGTCCTCGCTCACCCGGCCAGTTTGCCATGACCGCAAAGGAACTTGTCGAAACCGCATCCCCGCCACAGAGTTCCGGCGAGGTGGTCACTGTCGGCCGCCCGGACGTAGGAAAGGGATCGCAGGTGGACACGAACTATGACGTCGTGGTGGTCGGGGGCGGCGCCGCGGGACTCAACGGCGCGCTGACCCTGGCACGGGCCCGGCGCTCGGTACTGGTGGTCGACGAGGGCACGCCACGCAACGCCCCGGCCGAGGGCGTGCACAACTATCTCGGCCGCGAGGGCACACCGCCCGCCGACCTGACCGCCGCCGGGCGGGCGGAGGTGGCCGGGTACGGCGGGACGGTCCTCCAGGGTCGCGTGATCGCCGCCCACCGGCCGTCCGATGGCGCGGGCTTCGAGCTCACTCTCGACAACGGCACGCAGGTGACATCACGACGGCTGCTGGTGACCACCGGCCTCGTCGACGAACTGCCCGACGTTCCGGGGCTCGCGCAGCGCTGGGGGCGCGACGTACTGCACTGCCCCTACTGCCACGGCTGGGAGGTTCGCGACCAGGCGATCGGCGTGCTGGCGACAGGTCTGGCAGGGCCACACCAGGCTGAGCTGCTCCGGCAGTGGAGCCCGGACGTGACGCTATTCCTGCACACCGCGCCCGATCTCGACAGCGAGCAGTGGACCAGGCTCGCCGCCCGCGGCATAGGCGTGGTGGACGGCGAGGTCACCGCGGTGGAGGTCGCCGACGACCGGATCACTGGCCTGCGCCTGCACACCGGCCGGGTCGTTCCCTGTCAGGCCGTCGTCGTCGCCCCACGCTTCGTCGCCCGCGCCGAACTGCTCACCGCCCTCGGTCTGCAGACCGTGGAGCAGAAGCTGGGCGACCACGTCCTGGGCACCGTGGTGCCGGCCGACCGCACCGGTGCCACGACAAAGGACGGGGTGTGGGTGGCCGGCAACGTCACCGACCTGCAGGCGGGAGTGATCAACGCCGCCGCGGCCGGCTACATCGCAGCCGTTGCGATCAACGCCGACCTCGTCGCCGACGACGTCCGCCTCGCCATGTCGGGCCACGCTCACGAGGGGGTCGACGACCGCGGTGTGCGAGCAACGACGGCGGCGCCGTTCTCCGCGCTCATGGAGGCCGCGGTGAGTGAACGCGTTCTCGGGGCTCGCCGCCACGGACTCTGATGGCGAGGACCCCGAGGGATGTTCAGCGCGCGGCGCCGGCGGTCTGGTCCGGCTGTACGGCTCGGGCCGCCGGCGCTCCGTAGCGCAAACCGTCCATGAGCAGGTCGAGCAGACGCCCGGCCTGCTCACGCCGAGCGGGATCACCGGCGGCGAGGGCAACGCCCCCGACGCTGATCAGCACGTCGTCCGGCTTCACGTAGGATCGGATCTCACCGGTGGCGGCTGCGGCGGACAGCAACTGCTCGATCACCGCGTTCAGACGCTCGCGGCTATGGGCATAGGGGTTGGCGCCCGAGGCGATCACCGCGCGGAGCGCATCGGCCATGCCGATCTTCGCCGTCATGTAGTCGATGAAGCGGTCCATCCAGGCGCGAGTGGCCTCCACCGGCGGGAGCGATTCCAGCAGGTCGGACGCCGCGTCGCAGACGGCAGCCAGCTCGTTGCGGTAGGCGGCTTCGATGAGCGCTTCCCGCGTGGGGAAATGGCGGTAGAGCGTGCCGATCCCCACTCCGGCGTCCTTGGCGATCGCGTCCAGCGACGCGTCGAGGCCCTTCTCGGAGAACGCGCGCACCGCGGACGCGAGCAGCAGGTCGCGATTGCGTCGGGCGTCCGCGCGAAGGGGCCGTCCGGCGGTGTCGTCCACGTGCTCCTCCTCCTGCAGCCTGCCGGGGTGAGGCCGCACACACTCGTTGCCAATCGGAGGATGATCCGGTTAAGTCGAAGACCGGAGCGTCCTCCACTTTCAGGTTAGCGCGCCGGCCGTCGCCGCGCTTCAGAACAGGACAATCATGACTGTTACGACCCGGATCACCACCCCGTTCGGCCGCGAAACCACCGCACAGGACGTCCTCCGCGGGGTCGACCTCACCGGCAAGCGGGCCGTGGTCACGGGCGGCGCGTCCGGGGTCGGCAGAGAGACCGCCCGTGTGCTGGCCGCGGCCGGGGCCGAGGTGACTCTCGCCGTACGCAACATCGAAGCAGGCGAAAGCGTAGCCGCCGAGATCGTCGCCGGTACCGGCAACGCCGGCGTCGCAGTGGCCCCTCTCGACCTCGCCCGCCCCTCCTCGGTGGCCGCGTTCGCAGCTGAATGGCAGGGCCCGCTGCACATCCTGGTGAACAACGCCGGACTGATGGCCGTGCCGGAGCTGCGGCGGACGCCCGAGGGATGGGAGTACCAGTTCGCCACGAACTACCTCGGGCACTTCGGCCTGACCCTCGGGCTGCACTTCGCTCTTGCCGCCGCGGGTGCGGCCCGCGTCGTCTCGGTCAGCTCGAACGGGCACGTCCACGGCTCGATCGACTTCGACGACATCAACTTCGAACGCCGCGCCTACGACCCCTGGGGGGCGTACAGCCAGTCGAAGGTCGCCGACGTGCTCTTCGCCGTCGAGGCGACGATGCGATGGGCAGGCGACGGGATCACCGCGAACGCGCTGCACCCCGGAGGCATCCACACCAACCTCCAGCGCCACGTGGACGGCCCCGACGTAACCCCCGAGGTCCGGGAGACCCTCGACACCTACCCGTGGCGGACGGTCGAACAGGGCGCGGCCACCTCCGTGCTCCTGGCCGCCTCCCCTCTCGTGGAGGGCGTCGGGGGACGGTACTTCGAGGACTGCAACGAGGCCCTTCCCTACGACCCGTCGCGAGCCGCCGAGAACCCTGACACCGTCGGTGTCTCGTCCTACGCACTCGACCTCGACGTCGCCGGCCGCCTCTGGGACGTCTCGCGGGAGATGCTTGCCGGCTGAACGGCGAACGCATTCCGGACAGGGACGGACGGCCCGCTCCTCGCCGCTCTCTACGCGCTGTCGAGCCAACGGGTAGTCTGGGATCGCACACAGGTGATGGGGCTCGCCTACAACCGCCCGGCTGGGCTGATGGCTCCTACCGACAGGGCTGTTCTGTGGGTAGGAGGTGGTGATGTCAGCCCTATCCGTTTCTACTGCCGCTATGAGTTGCGGCTGTCGTCAACTCCATCCGCGCGGGTGGAGTCCTCATGATCGGCGACGTCGATGAACCGGCGGGAACGGCGCGCGCTGCGCGCGATCGCGCGGAAACTCGCCCAGGAGGACCCATCGCTGGCCCGGCGACTGCACCGCGGGGCACCTGCTGCGCCCGCCACGGTGCTCGACCGGATCGCCTGGACCTACTTCGCGGTGTCGATCACAATCATGGCCTCCGGCCTCGCGCTCGACGACACCAGCCTGCTGAGGGGTGCGACGTTGCTGCTCGCCGTGTTCCCGCCGCTGATCCTCGTTCTGGCGGCGGCGTTCCGGGTCACCTCCCACGACCAGTACATGGCTCGCCGGCTACGGGATTGAGGTGCGATGAGCGCCGACGTTCCCCACGACCCTGAGCCTGCGAGCGGCATCGACCCGGACGTCGATATGGGCGTCCCGGCGCAGCGACGCGAGCTGGCCGGGCATCCGCTGGACGTGTTGGGTGCGATCGCCGTCGGCGGGGTGATCGGTGCCGAGGCGCGCTACGGAATCGGGCTGGCGTGGCCGCACGCACCCAGCGGATGGCCGTGGGCGACCCTGCTGATCAACCTCTCCGGCTGCCTGCTGATCGGCGTGCTCATGGTCGTCATCACCGAGTTCGTCGAGCCGCATCGCCTCGCTCGCCCGTTCCTCGGCGTCGGGATCCTGGGCGGCTACACCACCTTCTCCACCTACACCGTCGACGCCATCTCACTGGCCGACGGCGCCCGACCCGGCCTGGCCGCGGCCTACCTCGTCCTCACCCCGATCCTCGCCGTGCTCGCCTGCGCACTCGGCGCAGGCACCACCCGCCTGGCCGCCCGCCTCACCGGCGTTCGACGCCCCACAAGCGGGAGGTGACAGCGATGGAGGTGCTGTGGGTGGCACTCGGCGCGGCGGTCGGCGCGCCCATGCGCTACATCATCGACCGCACGGTGCAGGCCCGGCACCGGACACGGTTCCCATGGGGCACCTTCGCCGTCAACATGATCGGCTCATTCGTACTGGGCGGACTGGTCGGAGCCAGCAGCGCGCTCCCACCAGCGGTCGAGACAGCAGCCGCGGTCGGCTTCTGCGGTGCGCTGACCACCTACAGCACCTTCAGCTACGAAGCGTTCGCCCTGCTGGAGAGCCGCGCCCGGGCGGTCGCCGTCGCCTACGTGGCAGGCAGCGTCGTCGCCGGGCTGGGCATGGCGACGCTGGCCTGGTGGGCCGCGCGCGCACTGGTGTCGTGAGGGAGATCGGCGTTCGCAATCTCCGTTGACGGGGATTCCCCTTCCGGGTCTTCTGATCGGCGATGCGCCGTCAATTCAGGAACCGCCCGATACGATGCTGGTCCGCTTGGACTCCCGGGAGTCCTCCCATGCTCGATACGTCGTCACGCGATCAGATCCTGAGCTGGCGAGAGCACGGCACGAATGTGCGTGCCCGCTGGCTCACTGCCGACGGCCATCGGCCGCCACGCCGCGTGATCGTCGTCGGCGACGATCTCAGCGCCGACAAGGCCTGTCGGATGGCGGCGGACGGAATTGGCCTTCTGTGGCGAGGCGATTACCACAACGCCCGTCAGTTGCTCGCCGCGATGCGACGCCGTATCGATCGCTTCCCGCAAAGACGCGAGCTGGCCCCGGCCGAAGAGTTCCACCGTCAACGCCAGGACCGGGCGAAGCGGTCCCGGCTGCTGGGAGCGGTGCTCGTTCAGCTGAACCCCGGCTTTGTGCTCGATCTGCGGCGGGCCCCGTCGATCGACCGGGCATGTCAGCAGGTCTACGGCGACCTGGCGTCGGAGGCGGTGGTGTCGCTGCAGGGACTGGCAGGCGTCCTCGGGGCGCACGAATGGCGCCGCACAGGCATCGTGATCCCTGCTCTCGACGCCCGCATTCATCCGCATTACGGGGTCTTCGCTCCGACGCGCACGGACTATCTGGATCTTGTCGCTCGCATCCCACTCCCACCAGCGCGGACGGCGTTCGACGTCGGAACCGGCACCGGCGTGCTCGCCGCGATTCTGCTGAGTCGGGGAATCCCCCGGGTGGTCGCGACGGATATCGAGGACCGCGCGGTGACGTGCGCCCGTGACAATCTCGATCGGCTGGGATACGCCGAGCGGGCAACGGTCATCCGCCACGACCTGTTTCCGGCCGGTCGCGCTGACCTGGTCGTGTGCAACCCACCCTGGATGCCGGGCACTGCGACCTCGGCCCTCGATGCCGGGGTGTTCGACCGGGGAAATGCGATGCTGACCGGGTTCCTTCGGCAGTTGCCTGACCACCTCACGCCGCACGGAGAAGGCTGGCTCCTGCTTTCCGACCTTCCGGAGCTGCTCGGGCTGCGAGATCCGGACCTGCTCCGCAGCACCGCCACCGCGGCCGGGTTGGTCATCCGCGGCCGGTGTGCCGCGGCGAGCGCCACTCGGAGCACCATTCGCCGACGTGATCCGCTCGCGGCGATCAGGTCTCGCGAGACGATCAGCCTGTGGACGTTCGGCTGTCCCGCGGGAGGCCGGACGTAGTTGGATCGGCCGTGACCGAGCCCGCGGTGAACCCGGGCCTCACGATCTAAGCCGTTGCCGTGCCGGCGGTGAGGGTGCTCTGATGTGCGGGTGATGTCGTCCGTGCAGCTCTGGTGGTGGTCGCCTTCCTGGCGACCGTGAGCCTGCACCGTTCTCGGCCGCCCGCACGAGCGGCCGAGCAGAACGACATCCCGCCTTCCTGATCGCGGGTCCCGGCGCTCCACGCGAGGCGGCCGGTATCCAGAAGATCCGGAAGGACCACCCCGATGTCCCGCACCGCACCGCCCGCACCGCAGATTCCTCGTCCCGCCCGGGTCACGGGCTTGTGGCCGACGGTGCTCGCTGCCCTGCTCCGCGGCGAGGATCTACCGGCGCCGCTCACGGAACAGGTGATGGACGAGATCGTCTCCGACACGGCTACACCGGCCCAGATCGCCGCCTTCGCGGTGCTGCTGCGGGCCAAGGGAGAGACGGCCGACGAGATCGCCGGGCTGGTGGCCTCGCTGATGCGCAACGCTTCCCCGGTACCGCTTCCGGGAGCGGCGGTGGACATCGTGGGCACCGGTGGCGACGGAGCCGACACCGTGAACATCTCGACGATGGCGGCGCTGGTGGTCGCCGGCACCGGACGACGCGTGATCAAGCACGGGGCACGCGGTTCCTCGTCCGCATGCGGTGCCGCCGACGTCCTCGACGAGCTGGGGGTTCGGATCGATCTGCGGGCGGACGGAGTGGCCAGGACGGTCGCGGCCTGCGGGATCGGCTTCTGCTTCGCCCCGGTCTTTCAGCCCGGGCTTCGCCACACGGCCGTGCCGCGCCGTCAGATCGGTGTCCCCACGGTGTTCAACCTCCTCGGGCCGTTGATCAACCCAGCTCGCCCACCCGCGTCTCTGGTCGGCTGCGCCGATCTCGCGAAAGCCCCGCTGCTGGCGCAGGTGTTCGCCGACCGCGGCGTCACCGCGCTGGTCGTGCGTGGCGACGACGGCCTCGACGAGCTCACGACGACAACCACGTCGACGATGTGGATCGCCGGCGGCTCGCGAGTGGAGCAGCTACACATCGACCCGAGAGCGCTGGGCATTCCCCCCGCTCCCGTCGGCGCGCTTCGTGGAGGCGACCGGGTCCACAACGCCTCGGTCGTCCGCGACGTCCTCAACGGGAAGCGCGGACCGGTCCGGAATGCGGTGCTGATCAACGCCGCCGCCGCGATCGTCGCCCACGACGTGGCGAACCGTCCTCTGTCGCCCGCCGCGATCCTTGACGCCCTCCCGGAAGCTCTCGGCCTCGCAGCTCGATCAATCGACTCCGGCGCTGCGACCCGCACCCTCCAGAACTGGGTCCAGGCCGGCACCGTCGATGAGAGCCCGAGCACCTGACGCGGGGCCGCGTCACTCTCTGCGAGCGATCAGCAGCTGGTGGCCGCCGCTCCCTTCGGGAACGAACTCGTCACGCTCGATGATCAGTCCCGCCGAGGTCAGCCAGTGGTGGTAGGTCTCCACCCCTGGATGGCTCCACCACATGCGCTCGCCTCCCCCGAGCCAGTCCTCCTCCTCGCCGGTCCAGGCTGTGGCGCCGACGGTCGCGAGAAGGACACCGCCGGGCCTCAGCCATGAGCCGAGATTCCTGATCAGCGCTTCCTGCTCACCGTGTGGCAGGTGGATCAGCATGTACAGACAGACGATCGCCTCGAAGGAGCCCGGGATGAAGGAGAGGCTCGCTGCATCGGCCCGGATGAACCGTGCGGCGGGGACGAGCCGTCGGGCGCGTCCGACCTGGACCGCGCTGATGTCGACCCCGACGACGTCGTGCCCGAGTTCGGCGAGCGTCCGCGAGATGGGCACGCCGCAGCCGCACCCGAGATCGAGGACGGACGCGACGGGCGGCAACCAGGCACGGAGGTCGGCGAGCCAGGCCGTGTACGCGGCCGGCTCGTCGTCATCCGCCCGGTAGCGCTCGGAGACGGCGTCGTATCCCCGACGGACGATCTCCTTCGGTTCGCTCGACACGTCAGCGGCTCCAGCCGGCGGCTTCGACTCCTGGCTGTCCGTCATGTCGTGGCAGCGAACTCGAGCAGGGTGCGTCCGTCTGCGACCGGCGACGTCGACACGAGCCCCAGGTCATGACCGGCGGCCAGCTCGCAGAGTTCGTCGATGCTCCGTTCACGGCCGCCGAAGAAGACGAGCATCGACAGATCGATGGCTGTATCAGCGCCGTGCCCGCGGACGGGCTCGATGACCAGGATGACCCCGTCGGATCCTGCGGCGTGGGTGCAACGAGCCAAGATCTGGTGAGCGTGCTCGTCGTCCCAGTCGTGGAGGATGTCCGAGAGAATGTAGGCGTCGGCGCCCTCGGGAAGGGGCTCGAAGAAGTTGCCGGCGATCGCCTGAGCACGACCATCGAGCCCAGCGGCGCTGAACTCCCGCGTGGCCTGCGCTGCGGTGGGAGCGAGGTCGACCAGCCGGCCGTGAACGGCCGGGTGTGCACGGAGGATGGCGCTGAGCACGGTGCCCTGTCCGCCGCCGACGTCGACGATGGTGCCGAAGCGGCTCCAGTCGAATCGGCGGGCGATCGCCGGGGCATGCTCCCGGAATCGGCGGGTCATCTTGGCGTCGAAGGACCGCTGCAGGGCGGGGGTCGTCGCGGCGTCGGCCCAGAAGTCCTTGCCGTAGCGCTGCGGGTAGCCGGCCCGCCCGGTCTCGACGGTGTGCCGGAGTTCAACGAACGCCAGTTCTGCGCGTCCGATGGCGGAGGTGATGTCGAGTTCGTCGAGCAGCCCGTTGTCGGCGTCTTCCCGCAGTTCGTCGCCGAGTGCCGTGGTCCGGTAGCGATCGTCCGTGAGATCGAGGACGCCCACCGTCACGAGGTGGTCCAGCAGCCGGGCCATGGCTGTCCGGTTGGTCCCGGTCTGCGCAGCGAGGTCCGCGGCGGTGGCACCGTCGCTGCTCAGGCGGTCAGCCAGGCGCAATGTGACGGCGACCCGCAACGCCATCGGCGTCGCCAACCCCGCCATCCCGCGCAACTTCCGGATCTTCACGTCGTCCATGAGGTTGGACGCTCCCCGAGATCGAGCCGCGCCGTCCACTCAGTTGGACGACCTGCCCTCGTGAGGCGGATCGCTGCTCAGGCGGGCGTGCAGGTGCATGTCGTGCCATCCGTCGGGGTGCAGTGCCTCACCTCGTTTCGTTCCCTCCATCGCGTAGCCGGCGCTTTCTGCCACGCGGCACGAGGCCGAATTCATCGTGGAGTGATTGACTTCCAACCGATGTAGACCGAGGCGGTGAAAAGCCCAGGAAGTGAGCGCCGACAAGGCTCTCGTGGCGACTCGGCGGCCACGCGCTGCTGGCACCACCCAATAAGAAACTTCCGCAATTCCGTCCGACAGATACAACCTCCGCAGGCTGATTTGACCGAGCAACCCTGCCTCGTCGGCAATCGCCCACCCCGCCCCACTCTCCTGCGCCCAGCGGACAGGCCACGAGTCGATCCATACTCGAGCCTCGGCCTCCGTCATCGACCGGGCGTGCCAGTACCGGATGTCAGGGTCCGAGTAGGCAGCCGCCACAGCAGACACGTCTGACGATTGCCAGGGCCGCAAGGCCATGTCCGTGAGGTCGAGAACCGGTTGAGCCAGTCGCGCGAGGCGACCGGGTGGGATGGCGGGACCGACGAGACGCGGCATGACGGTCATCATCGAGCAACGCGAACCCCGTCGACAGCCGCTGCGAGCCGGCCAACGGCGATACGACCCCTGTCCTGCGTTTCCACAGTTCAGGGGCCGTATCTGGGATGGCGGCTAGAGGTACGGCCGGGTGATCAGCTCGATGGCGTGACCAGCGGGATCCTTGAAATACACGCCCCTGCCGCCGTGCTCCGTGTTGGTCTCGCCAGGGCGGGTCATCTGCGGATCGGCCCAATGCTCGACTCCGCCCTCATGCAGCCGCCGGTACGCCCGGTCGAAGAGGTCGTCGTCGAGCAGGAACGCGTAATGCTGCATCTGAATCTCGACGGGCGGCTCCGCGAACTGCAGCAGCACCCCGCCGTCGAGCTGGACGTTGGTGAACGGCCCCCAGGACGGGGCTTCCGAGAGTTCCAACAGCTCGCGGAAGAACCGAGCGGACTCGTTCCGGTCCTTGGCGGCAATGATGGTGTGGTTGAAGGTGACGCTCATTCGGCTGTCCTCGCGTTCGTACGTGGGGGTGGGTGTGCGGTGTTCGCGCACGCCCGGGGGTCCCCGCGTCGAACCTGACGGGCGCCCTGTCGGCACCCGCGGTGCGATCAGCCCTCCACCGGGTCGCCGATCCGTGCGTGGCTCGAGGCCGTCCCGGTGATCACCTCGCGCAAGCTACTCGGTCTCGTGGACCTTGTCGAAGCGCTTACGCTGCCCGTCCGGCCTCAGTGGACGGCCGTGAACACCATTTCCTCGCTGTAGCGCAGGCCCGTCTCGTCCTCGCCCAGGAAGAAGTGCGTGGACATCGAGCGTTCCTGCAGATCGAACACGGTGCGCCAGAGCGTGCGCACCGGGTACGACTCGGCGGTGGCCGCGTCGAAGCGGATCTCGTCGAGCGACTCCCGCAGCCGCGCGGCCGACATCGCGCCGCCGGTGCTCCCGTGCAGGGCGCGGTAGCGCTGGTAGGAGAGCATCGACTCCGCGTTGTCCTCCGGCAGCGCGGCCACGTCCGGGTTGCGGTGCAGCAGATGGTTCGTCACGCAGAGCGCCCCGTCCGACTCGGTGATGTGCTCGTCGCCGCCCGGTCCGCGCTCCCAGACGAACGCCGCGCCGCTCGCGTCACCGACCAGGTAGTGCAGCGGGGTGCCGAGGTCGTACTGCTTGGCGTCGAGCAGCGCGGCCTTGGCGTCCTCGACGGAGGCACACGTGTCGAGCAGGAACCGCGGTAGCTGAGCGCTGGCCAAACCGACCTGCGGCCAGGCGTCGATCGGCGCGCTCACGTTCTCGCTGTCGGCGATGAGCAGGGCGACGGCCAGGCCGTGCTCGTTGACGCCCTCCATGCACCCGTCCAGCTCGTTCATCGTGATCAGGGTGGTGGCCGGACCGTCGTCCGGCACACTCGCGAGCACGTACGGCCGGGCGGCCATCGGCGGCCCCGAGTCCTCCACCTGCCGGCCGGCAAGCATCGCGAAGAGCGCAGCCTGGCTGGTGGTGAAGAAGTCGTAGTTGCGCCCGAGCAGCGCGTGGCCCTCGGCGGTGGAGCCGGGCGGACAGTAGGCCGCCGAGCAGGCCGAGCCGTCCGGCACGCCGGTGAGCCCGTCGAGGTGGAACGCGTCGGCCTCGTAGTCGACACCCACCGCCTCCGCCACGCCCTGCAGCCGTGCGTGTTGCTGCGGCCAGTTCCGCTCGAACCACCGCCTGCGCGCCCTGGCCAGCACCCGGTCGCTTGTGGGCACAGGCGTCCAGCCGTAGGTCGAGCGGGCTTCCTCGGCCAGCACCCGCCCGATCTCGGCCTGCGAACCACTGGCGATGACGTGGCGCACGAGCATGAAGTCGGCGGTGCTCCCGGCCACGATCTCGCTGCGGACGGAACCGGTGGTTGTCGTCATCGGAGTTCTCCTCGTGAGGGGTTGGGTTCACGCCACATCGGCAGGACCGATGGGCCGTCGGGGAGGTGGATCGGGTCGCCGGTGGGGCGGAACCCGTGACGTTCGTAGAGCGGCGCGTTGCGCGGCGAGCTGGCCTCCAGGTACGCGGGCAGGCCGTCGGCGTCGGCACGGGCAAGCCGGTCGGCCAGCAGCCGCCCGCCGAGGCCGCGGCCTTGCCGCTCTGGACGCACGCCGAGGAACGGCAGGTAGAGGTGCGCCCGGTCGGACGGATGGCGGGCCGCGATCAGCTCGACGAAGATCCGCACCCTTTCCGGGACGGCCTCGGGCTGGTCGAACTCCTCGACCACGTGCTCTTCGGCCGATACCGGGAGCCAGACCGCCACGGCGTCGTTCCCGGCGAACGCCAGCTCACCCGCGGCCGCCGACTCCGCTGCCAGCGGATAGAAGATCCCTGCTCCGTCACCAGGCACGAGCCAGCGCCCCACCGGGTCGTCCGCGAAGGCCTCCGTGAGGATCTCGACCGCCCGATCAGTTTCGGAACGATGTACGACTGTCATGCCCCCAAGCTAGGGATCATGAGCCGAGCAGGCAAGAAAATTCGTGCGTTACGGGGGAATTCCCCACCTTCGCCCATCGGGCACATCGGTCCTACCGCCGGATGCGTACTAGTACGCTGAGGTCGTGCCTCCCGCTGCCGAACCGCCCTACCAGCGCATCGCCACCGCGATCCGGGAGCGCATCCGCGCCGGGGAGCTGCGGCCGGGCGATCGGGTGCCCTCCACACGGGCGATCGTGCAGGAGTGGGGTGTGGCGATGGTGACCGCCGCCAAGGCGCTCGGCGTGCTGCAGCAAGAGGGGCTCGTGGAGGCCCGGCCGGGCATGGGCACGGTGGTGCGGGCAAGCGAGCAGACCCGGACACCGCACCGCCCCGGCGGACGCCCGCCGGCCCTCACCCGGAACCGGATCGTCGCCGCGGCGATCGCGATAGCCGACGCCGAGGGCATCGAGGCGCTGTCCATGCGCCACCTCTCCGCGGAGCTGGGAGTCGGGCCGATGACGCTCTACCGGTATTTCGCGAGCAAGGACGAACTGGTGCACGGGATGGTGCGGGAGCTGATGGCCGCCCGCCCGCTGCCCGCGTCCGGGCCGGGGCACTGGCGAGCCGCGCTCGAGTTGGTGTGCCGGCTGCAATGGGATCTCTACCGGACCCACCACTGGCTGGCCGGTGTGATGTCGATGACCCGCCCGCTGCTCCTCCCGGAGGCGATGGCGCACTCGGAGTGGGTCCTGGGTGCCCTCGACGGGCTCGGGCTCTCACCCGAGGAAATGGCCCGGGAGGCCATCACGCTGCCCGCGTTCGTTCGGGGCACCGCGCTCACGATGAGCGCCGAGGCGGAGGCCGAACGCGAGAGCGGGATGACCAACCTGCAATGGTGGCTCGCCATCGACCACGAGGTGCAGGAGCAACTCGGCTCCGGGCGGTTCCCGCACCTCGCCACCATGGCTCCCGGGGTCGTCGACGACCTCGACGGGCTGTTCGAGCACGGTCTCGCCCGGCATCTTGACGGGCTGGCGGCGCGGCTCGCCGCGGTGCCGTAGGCGAACCCGATCGAGCGCGAGAGACGTCCACCCTCCGGAGGCGCTGACGCAGGCTCGTTCGTGGGTGGGGCGCGCCCCACTCCATGATCGGGGGTCCGCTCCAGCGCCCGCGCCCACCGCCGTCCCTAGCGTCGCGGTCCGTGAGAAACCGCCGATCAGATCTGCTGCTGTTCTTCGGGGGCACCTTCGCCGTCTCCTGGATCCCATGGGCCGTCGCGCTGCTGCTCGGGGGTGACACGACGCAGGGTTCGACCCGCGTGCTTTTCGTCGTCGGGACGTTCGGCCCGTCGCTCGTGGCAGGCATCCTGTGGGCGCTCCGGCGCCGCGGCGCACCCCGCACCAACCCGTTGCGGACGGTGCACCGGTGGCTGCTGCCGGCGCTGGTGCTCGGCGCCGCGCCGTTCGTCGTCGCGGCGCTCATCGAGGGCTCCCACGATCCCGCCGCGGCCCAGCGGCTCGTGGAGTCGATGGGCGGACCACTCGGTTTCGTGGCGTTGTTCCTGGTCGCCGGGCCGCTGGCGGAGGAGTTCGGTTGGCGCGGCTACGCCCAGCCGCGCCTGCGCCGGACGCTCTCTCCGATCGCCACCGCGGGGTTGCTGGGTAGCGCGTGGGCGCTGTGGCACGTCCCGCTGTTTCTGCTGGGTGGCACCTCGCAGGCCCGGCTCGGGCTGTTCAGTTGGCAGGCGCTGTTGTTCTTCCTCACGCTCGTGCCGCTGAGCTACACGGCGTGGTTCGTCTCCGAGCGGCTGGCTGGTGGTGTCGCCGCCGCGGTGGCACTGCATTTCGCCGGCAATGCCGCCGTATCGCTGCTGCCCAGCCTTTCCGTGCAGGCCACGCTGATCGCGTTCTGCGTGACGTCGACGATCGCGATCGTCCTCTCGGGCATGACGCGAAGCCAGAGCCGAACCCGGTTGCCCGCGGATGTCGAGGTCGAGCGTGCTGCCTAGTGCGGCAGCTGACGGACTGTGCCCACAAAACGGATCTTCCTTTGCAACGAGGAATGCGGGCTCGGTCTTTCGGATCGAGCTACAACACGCGACCACCGTCACCTCACTCAGCCGTAAGCCGAGTGTCACCAACCCGAATAGCCGAGCACATCTCAGCAGTTTGTCCTGGTGACCTTACGCTTGGGTAGCTACGGTCAATTGGCGCTCAGACGCCGATGATGGGCGCCCCTCGACCTAAGGAGGAATCATGACCGAAGGACTGAGTGGCATGCTGAGCGGCTTGCTCGGCGGCAAGGGCGGCGCCCTCATCAAGTCTGCGCTGCAGATGTTCCAGGAAGGTGCCGCGAAACAGGGCGGCCTCGCGGGCCTGCTCGATCAATTCATGAACGCAGGCCTCGGGGAAAAGGCCGACTCGTGGGTGGGCACCGGCAAGAACGAAGCGATCAGCGGCGACGAGGTGGAGCAGGCCCTCGGTAGCGACAAGGTCGACGAGCTGGCGCAGAAGGCCGGCGTATTCCACGACGAGGCCAAGGAGGGGATGGCCGAAGCCCTCCCGAAGGTCGTCGACAAGGTCACACCGCAGGGCGAGCTGCCGGACACGGGCAGCCTGCAAGAAATGCTCGCCAAGCTCCTGAGCGGCACGAAGTAGGTTCGCCTGAACGTCGGCTCGACTCCGACGGCGGAGGCCGCCGTTCGCCGGCCCGTCCCGGCTCAGCCGGTCGCCTCTGCTGTCGAGGGCGTCGCTTCCCTGGCGGTCGCCGATGGCGAAGCCCTCGGCATTTCGTCGAACACGACGAGACGTAGAAGCCAGCGTCTAGCGACCGGTAGTTCCGTCGATCTGCTCTCTGAGAATGTCTGCGTGCCCCGCATGGCGCGCCGTCTCTCCGGTCATGTGAGCGAGCACCCACCTCAGCGTGCGACTCTCGCCGTCGAAAGACCCGACAGCGAGCGCGCTCGGATCACCCACAGCCTCGATGGCCTTATCGCTCTCAGCGATTGCCGCGACATAGTCGTCCATGATCTGACTGGTGGTTCGTCCGGCCGGGATCGTCATGCCGAAGTCCCACTCCTCGTCGTTGAACGACCCGATGAGATAGTGGCCGAACCAATATCTTTCCGCGACCGTCAGATGGTGGACAAGTCCGAGGAGCGAGGTGCCTGAGGGCACCAGCACACGGCGAAGCTGCTCATCACTCAAATCATCGGTCTTCTTCATGACGCACTGGCGTACGAACGTCAGGAAGGCGACTGCCGTATCGAGCTCACCCGCGTCGTTACGCGGGACGGGTTGACGCTGCGTCTCTGCCACGGTCGCCACCGTAACGGGCCCTTCGGGCCCTGAAGAGCGGTGATCATCGTGCTCGGTCCCTGGGTCCGGCGGCCTGTCCATGATCGTTCCGAGAGCTGGGATTTCGCCCCCCAGAGGGCACGCGCCGAAGCTTCCCGAAGAGGTGGTCCGTCCACAGCGGACGGCACGAGAACAGAGCGCCTACTCCCCTCCCGTATTCAACCTATAGCGCACCGGGGGGCTTGTGGCAAGACCCGGGTCGTGCAGCAAGATCCTCCGCCGAAGCCAGGACCTGCGGAAATGGGAGTAGTGAAGTGCGAGTGTCGTTGTCGACGACCGGGTCGCGCGTGGACGCCGACGTGATCATCGTGGGCGCCGGCCCCACCGGCCTGATGCTGGCCGGTGAACTGCGCTTGGCCGGAGTGCGGCCACTGGTGCTGGAGCGGCGCCCGCAGCCCGGAGAAGCCTCGAAGGCCAACGGTCTCAGTGGGCAGATCCTGGAACTACTGCGCTGTCGAGGTCTCTTAGAACGATTCAGAGCTGCCAGCACCGATCCCGACCCGGCCCCCGGATTCCCTTTCGGCGGTGTGGATCTGGACTTGACACACCTGGCGGATCCTCCGCTTCACGCGCTGCAGATCCCACAACCGCGACTCGAGCGCGTGCTCGACGAACGCGCCCACGAACTCGGCGCCGACATACGCCGCGGACACGAGGTGGTCGGGCTGACCCAGGACGACGCCACGGTGACCGCGGACGTACACGGCCCGGACGGGTCGTACCAGGTGAGCGCTCGATACCTGGTGGGCTGCGACGGTGGGCGCAGCCGGATCCGCGACATGGTCGGCATCCCGTTCCCGGGCACCACATATCCAGAGGTCAACCGGCTCGCCCAGGTCACGATGCCCGATTCGGTGACCAGGCTCGACAACGGCGACCTCGACGTCCCCGGCATGGGCAGGATCCGTGCCGGTTTCACACGGACAGACCGCGGAGTGTTCGCGTTCGGGTCGCTCACTCCCGAGGTTCTGATGCTCTTCACCACCGAAGACGAGTCCATCGAGTACGACGACGACGAGCCGATGACCCTGACCGAGCTCCAGGGCAGCATTCGCCGCGTGCTCGGCGCGGATCTGCCGTTGGGAGAACCGCGTCGGCTCTCGCGCTTCACCTTCACGGCTCGCCACGCCGAGCGATACCGAGACGGGCGGATCCTGCTGGCCGGCGATGCGGCCCATCTGTTCCCCGCCACGGGCGTGGCGCTCAACGCCGGCATGCTCGACGCGGTCAACCTTGCCTGGAAGGTGGCCGCCGCCATCCACGGCTGGGCGCCGGCCGGCCTGCTGGACACGTATCACGACGAACGCCACCTCGCCGGCGCACGTACGCTGCTGCACACTCAAGCTCAGGTGGCGCTGAGGCGCGGGCAGGACCCAGCCGCCGAAGCACTCCGGGAGGTCTTCCGGGAACTGCTCGTCGACGAGCAGCCGTTGCGCCGCCTGGGATCCCTTGTCGCCGGCGCCGACATCCGCTACCCGATGCCCGGTGCCGACCGACACGCCTTGATCGGCACCTTCGCACCCGACTTCACCCTGCACACCGACCAGGGCACAACCAGCGCCGCCGCACTCCTGCACACCGCACGGCCCATCCTCCTCGACCTCGCCGACCGCCTGGACCTCCGCGAGACCGCCCGAGATTGGCAACATCGCATCGACATCCACACCGCCGAAACCGATCACCGCCCAGCCGACGCCCTACTGATCCGCCCCGACGGCCACATCGCCTGGGCCGCAACCGTCGACGAATCCGCCGACACCGCTGCGTCCGCGCTGCGAGAAGCACTCTCCAGCTGGTTCGGCGCACCCCTGAGAACGACGGTGCCGCTCATCGATCGGCCATCCTGATCCGATGATCGACGCGGACGTCTTCCACAACCAGCCGACACTCACCGGCGAGCGCGTCCGACTCGAGCCGCTGACACCCGCCGTCCTGATCGACTATCTCGCCACAGTGGACGACCGCGAGGTGCAGCGGCTCACCGGCAGCCACGAGCGTCACGACCCGGACCGCATCGCGCAGTGGCTCGCCACCCGACGAGATCACCACGACCGGGCCGACTGGGCTGCCATCCGCATCACCGACGGCGTGTTCCTCGGCGAGGCCGTGATCAACCAGTTGGACGCCCACAACGCCTCGGCCAACTACCGGATCCTCCTCGGCGGCCCACACCTGAACCAGGGCTACGGCACCGAGATCACGCGCCTCGTTGTGGACTACGCCCTGGGCACGGGCCTGCACAGGCTGAGCCTGAGTGTGTACGACTTCAACCCCCGCGCGCGGCGGGTGTACGAGAAGTGCGGGTTCGTGCTGGAGGGCCGACTACGCGACGCCCTGTATTGGGAAGGCGAGTGGCACGACGAGCTCGTCATGGGCCTGCTCGCCGACGACTCGCGATGAGCACGACGGGCGGTTCCAGCGCCAGATGCGCAGCCCCCGCGGTGTCGTAGCGTGCGTGCGGTGTCGAGCAACTCGCTCTTCAGCGACCACGCGGAGATCTACGCCGAGCACTCCACCCACAGCGGCCCGAACGCCTACTACGAGCGCCCGGCGATCCTGCGGCTGGCCGGAGAGCTGGCGGGCCTGCGGGTTCTGGAACTGGGCTGTGCGGCGGGCGTACTGACCGAGATGCTCATCGACCGTGGAGCCGATGTGACGGCCGTGGACCGTGAGCCACGGCTGGTGGAGTCGGCACAGCGGCGGATCGGGCAACGCGGCCGAGCTGTGGTAGCCGACCTGGAAGAACCGCTCGATATGGTTCCGACCGCATCGGTCGATCTCGTGATCGCCTCGCTCGTCCTGCACTACATCGCCGACTGGCGCCCGCTTCTGTCGGAGCTGGATCGGTGTCTCGTCCCGGGCGGCGCGCTCGTCTTCTCGCTTCACCACCCGATCACGGGGTGGCGGCTGTCGGACCAGACCGACTACCACCGGGGCCGAAGGCAGCATCGACGGAGCGAGCGCTGGATTCTCCAGCATGCCTATTTCCTCGACGAACGCCAGGCGACGCGCTATGCCGAGCACGGCCTGCAGATAACGGTCAGCATCGGATTCACCAACGGCAAGGGAGCGCGAATCCAGCAACGCATGGGCGAGCAGGTCATGGGCCATCTAAACGCGTTCCGTCGAATGATCGACTCCGGCCTCACCGTAGCGGGGAGCAGCTATTGGGGCCCTAAGAACCCATTCGAATGCATCGCGCTCGCGACCACGCACCGGATCGGCGCGGGGCCGTCACACAACGACGGCCCCGCGCAGGTGGTGAGCAGGCGGGAGACCTACGCGATGTGGGGCCGCCGGGCAGCTGAGGTGCTCGGCTGGCGCGGGGTCGGCGACCTGCGACCGGGGAGCCACGCCGACCTGGTCCTCCTGGACCGTGATCCGGTCACCTGCGCCCTCGACGACCTGCCTGACACCCGCGTACTGGCCACAGTTGTCACAGGTCGCACCGTCACCGGCGGGCTCCCCGGCTCATCGCGCTCGGTGCGTTCCTGATCTCCCCAGCGGTGCCGCTGCCCGCTCCGCGGCGGCAACAGCGTTCCTGAACAGCATCGCCACGGTTGTGGGCCCCACTCCGCCGACTCGTGGGGTGATGGCGCCTGCGACCTGGTCGCAGGACTCCTCGACGTCGGGCAGCAGGCGCCGCCCCTGGTAGCGCACCCCGCCGCCGATCACCACGCTGCCCGGGCGGACGTGCTCGGGGCGGACGATGCCGGGCACCCCGGCTGCGGCGATGAGGACGTCGGCGTTTCGCGTGTAATCGGCCCAGTTCGGAACTCCGGTGTGCACGACGGTGACCGCGGCGTCAGCGGTGCTGCGCTTCTGCGAGAGCAGGATCGACAACGGTCGTCCCAGGGTGGCACCACGGCCGAGGACGACGACGTGACGACCCTGGACGGGGATCTCGTAGTGGTCGAGCAGGGCTTCGATCCCTGCCGGGGTGCACGGAACGGGCGCGGGAACGCCTGCGGCCAGACGACCGAGGTTCATGGGGTGCATGCCGTCGACGTCCTTGTCCGGGTCGACCAGCATCAGCGCCTCGCCGTAGTCGAGGTGCCCCGGGATCGGGTACTGGATGAGCAGCCCGTGCACCGCAGGATCGCCGTTGAAGGCGCGGATCACGTCGTGAAGCTGCTGCTGAGTCGCATCGGCTGGAAGATGGGCATGCGGGGACTCGAACCCCAGCTCGGCCGCCTGGCGCTGCTTGATCCTGATGTAGCCGGCGCTCGCATCGTCGTCACCGACGAGGATGGTCGCGAGCGAGGGCGTCACCCCACGGTCGCGGAGCGCCTGCGCCCGGGACCGGACGTCGTTCAGGACTGCCTCCGCGACAGGTGCTCCTGGGAGCAGGCGAGCGGTGGAGGTCTGTGCGATCGACATGGAACCGCCTCGGCGAGAGCCCAGGCGGTCGGCTCCCGCGATCAGGCTTCCCGATGGTGCTCCATCCTCGTCCCGCCAGTCGCGCGCTGCGACCAGCATGCCCGCAACGCCCGTCCGCCGTCGAATCCCACGGTTCGGCGTGCAGGCCTCGAGCCGAGGTCTCTAGTGTCTCGCCGATGACTTCTGCTGGCGATCTTGAGAGCACCCGCGGGATGAAGAGGTTGGGAGATGGTCCTCTCGAAGCGGTAGTCACTGGAGCCGCTGGCGGCATCGGGCTGGCTTTGGCGGAGGCGTTGCATGCCAAGGGGGCCGAGCTTGTCCTGGTCGATGTCGACGCGGCCGGAGTCGCTGCGGCCGCGACGCGGCTCGGTGCGACCGCCGTTACCAGCGATGTCGCCGATCCTGTGGCAATGCAGGCCCTCGCGGACCGCGCGCCGCAGGCCCGGCTGATCTGCCTCAACGCAGGCATCGTCGGCCCGTCGCTCGGTGCGCCATGGGAGGTGCCCGCCGAGGAATGGGACCGCGTGTTCGCGGTGAACGTGGCCGGTGTCGTCAACGGTCTGAGGGCCTTCGTGCCACGGCTGCTCGCGATGGACAAGCCGGCCCAACACCCGGAGGTGCTCGAAGAGGGCATGGTCTTCGCGTTGGAGACCTACTGGCCCTCCGCTGACGGGCTGGGTGCGGCCCGGATCGAGGAGGAACTGGTGGTCACCGCCGACGGGTGTGAGGTGATCACCAAGTTCCCGGCCGAGGAGCTGCTGGTGGCCGGTCGGCGCTACCACACGGTCGGCGGGGAGCTGCCCACCGTGCGCAACGCGCAGTCCCACCTCAACAAGGGCAGGAGCTCCGGGGAGCGTCATTCCTGACGTCTCGAAGATGAACACCACGGGCGATCGACGCCCTTGTCAGCCGACACCGTCCCGCCAAGCCGAGCAGATCCACAACACCAGCAGGGAACGCACCAGCCGACTCCTAGCCGAACTGCACCGTCAGATCGCGGACTCCGCCGGAACCCGCCGCCCGAGCCGGTCGCCCAGCCGAGCTGCCGCGACGAACGACACGACGAGCATCGCGGCGAAGAGCACCCCGATCAGCAGCACGCTGACGTCCACCTCGGGGCTGCCCGTCTCGCCGGCCTGCTTACGGGCCGAGCCGCTGAGGAACGGCACGATGACGAGGACCGCGAGCCCGAGCAGCACCTCCAGGGCGACGACCCGTGGGAAGTGCCGCAGTGTGAGGCGGAGCAGCGATGTGCCGTCGGGATCGATCCGGCGCACCCGCGCGATGCGGGGCAGCAGCGAGAGCTGGTTGAGCGCGCCTGCGATCAGCATCGCGAGCACCAGCACCAGCTTGATCAGCAGGAACCGGCCGTAGGTGGTGGTGAGCAGCTCGGCCGGGGTGCCGACGTGCATCCACAGCAACCAGAGCCCGGATACGAGCACCAGCCCGACGGCGGCCATCGCCAGCGTGCTGAACCATGCCCAGACCACGGCCCAGACGTCCCCGGCGCCGGGGGCGTGCCGGGCGGCCACGGCAAGCCCGGCCAGCATCCCGAGCCCGCCGAGCCAGGTCGTCCCGCCCAGCACGTGCAGCTGGGTGAAGACGCCACCGAGCACCTTCGCGACGCCGCTTCCGCTCGTCGGGACCGCGCCGACCGCCGTGCCGACGACGGCGAGGACGGCGGCGCTGCCGGCGAGTCCCCGCACCCGCGCCCGGGTGGCCGGAACGAGCAGCGCGGCGAGCACGAGCGCCGCCGCCAGGTAGATCGCGAACTGCACGGCCGTCAGCACACCCGATGCCAGCCACTCGCCGTCGGCGGCGGGCTTGCCGACGTACGTCGCGATCGCCGCGGGCGAGAGCGCCGGCCCGAACGGCATCCCCTTCGCGCTGCCTGCGACGGTCGCCGCGAGCTGCAGCCACAGCGCCACGACGAGCACCAAGCCCAGCGCACCGAGCCCGGCCGCCGCCTTCCGGGTGATCGTCGGCGCGGCAGCCGGACCGTGCCGCAGCGCAGGACCGACGGTGAGTGCGTACGTCCCGGCGCCGCCGGTGGCCCCACTCAGTGCGGCGAAGTAGAGGAACTCCGGCAGCACCCGCCAGACCGGCGGGGCGGCGGGCGCAGGCGCTGCGACCGCGAACGTTGAAACGACAACCATGCGGTGAAGTTAGCCTTACCTTGCCTAATGTGGCCTGCTAACTGGATCACACGCAATCAACGCTTATGCCGTTTTCGCTCCGAAACGGGCCCCGTGCACGGCAGCTGCGCGTCGAGAACTGGTCGTGCGCTACCGGCTGGGGTCGATGACGAGCTTGCCTGTCGTCCGGCGCCCCCGTAGCTCGGCGTGCACGCGCTGGACCTCCGACATCGGGTGATCACCGCCATGCACCACCCGCAACTCACCGGCGGCGACCTGTGCGGCCAGCTCCGAGTAGGCTTTGCCGAGCACATCGGGCCGGTCGAATGCGTGCATCAGCCAGAAGCCGCTCACGGACGCCGAGCGGCCCTGCAGCGCACGCGGCGAGATCATCGCCGGCTCGACCCGGCTGGCCATGCCGTAGAACGCGAGCCGGCCGAACGGCGCGAGCGCGGCGAGGCTCTGGTCGGTGACCCGGCCGCCGGTCATCTCCAGGACCACGTCGACCTGCGCGCCGCCGTTCGCGGCACACAACGCCGTAGTGAGATCCTCCTCGGCGGTGTCGACGGCAACGTCCGCGCCGAGCTCCATCGCCAATGCGCGTTTGGCCGGCGTACTGGCGGTGGCAATGACCCGCCCGGCGCCACGCATCTTCGCCAGCTGGACGGCCAGCGAGCCGACTCCGCCCGCCGCCGCATGCACGACGACGCTGTCCCCGGGCCGCACGCACGCCGTGTGGTTCACCAACCACCATGCGGTCAACCCCTGCGCCAGGAGCGCGACCGCCTCGGTGTCGTCGACCCCGTCCGGCACCGCGAAAGCGTGATCGCCGGAGATGACAGCCTTCTCGGCGTACCCACCGTTGTCGATGAGCGCAGCGAGCCGCAGACCCTCAGCGGTACAGCCGACCACCTCGAGTCCCGGCACCAGCGGCAACGTGGCGGCCGCAAGGTAACCGTTCTCGCGCATCAGCGTGTCGGCGAAGTTCACCCCGCACCGCGCCACGTCGATGAGCACCTGCCCGGGCCCCGGCTCCGGCTCCGGGAGTTCGCGCACGATCACGACCTCCGGCCCGCCCAGCTCCCTGATCTGCACAGCACGCATGACAACGCTCCGATACTTGATACCTACTGGTACTCAGTACCATATGGAACGTCGGTCGCGAAGGCTAGACTGCTGCGGTGTCACTGCGAGAGCGCAAGCAACAGCGAGCCCGCGAGGAGATCATCGAGGCGGCCTTCGACCTGTTCGCTGAACGCGGCTACGCGAACGTGACCGTCGCCGACATCGCAGAGCGGGCCGAGGTCGGTCGCACGACGTTCTTCCGGTACTTCGGCGACAAGCAGGAAGTCGTCTTCGCCGGCGAGCAGGACTGGCTCGACGACGTCACCACACGGCATCGCGCCCACGAACACACCGGCCCGCCGACGCTGACGGAAGCGATCGCAATGCTGCGCGACACCGTGGCGGCGATCTGCGCTTCCGCGACCCGGAATCCCGGACACTACCTGCGGCGAGAGCAACTCATCGCGGAAAACCCCGAGCTCGAGGACCGGTCGGCGCGCAAACAGCGACTGTTCACCTCCGCGATCACCGAGATCCTGCGCGAACAGGGCGCCTCGGCCTCGACGTCGGCACTCGCCCCGCAGATCGCGCTCGCCTGCTACACCGCGGGCCGACTGATCGCAGCCGGCGATCCCGCCCTGCTCGGCCCCAGTGTGGACGCGGCGTTCGAACAACTCTTTCGCTGAATCCGACGGACCCGGCTAGGCACTCACCGACATCCGCTGCCGATGACTAGGAAAGGCGTTCTGTCGACCCCGCGGCGAGCGCAGCCGCGATGTTCTCCATGATGTTCGTGACCATCGCCCCGTACTGATCATCACCGAGTGCGTCACTTACAGACCGGGCCCGAGCAAGGAAATCGGCGGCCTGCTCCGCGTCGCCGAGGCGCCGGTGGTCGTCGGCAAGACTCAGGTAGAGCGACGGCATAAAGCTACGGACCTGCAGCGACTCGTCGAACTTCTGCGCGCGTTCGTCGGTGACCGCGGCAACGGCAGCCAACGCTCGTTCGTCCCACATCAGCTCGCTATGGTCGTCTTCCTGGAGATCCGCCGTGAAGTGCGCGATCACGCACCGGTGGAAGGCATCGCCGTCGTCCTCCCCGATCTCGGTCCAGAGCGCCTCAAGTGCAGCCCGGGCCTCTGCCCTGTCACCCGCGCGCCCACGCTCAACAGCAGCGGTCAGGCGAGCCATCACATCGTCGTTCATCTGCGCCCCCATCTGACGGGTGTCGATCCATTCAAGGATCAAGCCTTGTGGAGGTCGAGAGTCAACTTTGCGCTCGCGTCCACCCCGCCCCGGCGGGCTCGAGGTGGTGATCTCCTCGCCGTCCGCAGCTCTGGGCCGGTGCCAAGTGCGTCGCCGGCCAGGACCGGAATGGCAGGCAACCGGTCTTGCGGATTAGAAGGCCGTGACCAGCGCGCCTCGAACTCTTAGAGCTCCTCGGCCGATCCAATGGCACACGGCCGCAGTGGGAGTACCGCGGCTTACGTGGGAGGGGAAGTTGTCCCGTGCGCGGTCATTCGCCGTCAGATGCTGCCCGCCCGGTCAGTTCATGCTGCCCGCCAGCACCTGGCATCGGCAGTCCCCACCGAGTATCCAGGGGATTGATGATCTCGCGGGAGAAGAGAGACCCCCGTGCACGCTCACGAGAAGGCCAGACACACCGGGGCCGACGGCGGCCGTACTCCAGCCCGCAAGCCCGAATCCGCCTCATCCACACAGCTTCGTGGCCTGCTCGGCCTGCAGGCCAGCGCGGGCAACGCCGCAGTCGTCCAGATGCTCCGCCAGGCCGGCCACCCCTGGACCCAGGAGCAGCACCAACATAGCGCCGGATGCGGCCACCAACAGACCGCACCACCCCAGCAGCCCGCGGTGCAGCGCTCCACCGTCCACGACGTGCGGGAGGCGCCGGCTCGGGCGGTGAACGCCACCCCGCTGACTGTTCGCGCGCACGCTCCGCTCACGCCACAAGGCATGCCAACGCTGCAACGGACGGTCGGCAACCAGGCGGCGACTGTCGTGGTTGCTCGCAAGCCACAGCCACAGCAGCAGGAGACGCCGCAGCAGCAGGGTGGTGGTGGCGGTACCGGCGGCTATCTCCACGGCTGGCTCGTGTGGTTGTTCGCGTGGTTCGCGTGGCTCACGCGCAATGCACAGCGACAGGCGCCGGTCGCGGTGGAGGCTCAGCCCGTCGCCGAGCCGACCCCGCCGCCGGTCGCCGCGCCGAAGGCCCTCGCCGAGGAGGCCCCGCCACCAACCACGGCGCCGGTGGTTACCGCCAAGGAACAGCCGGTGATCTCGCCGTACGAGCGCGTCGAGCTGCGCACCAAGTTTCGCAAGCTGTCGGACGAGGTCGACGAGAAGAAGGGCGTCAAGCTGCGGGCACGCGTCGACAAGCTCTCCGAGGAGATCGAGCCGCTACTGAAACCGGGAGCAGACCTCACGGTGGACAAGCTTAAAAAGCTCGAGCACGAAATCGACAACATATACCGTGCGATCGAGAAGGCGTCCTCTTCTCAACCCGAAGCGGGCGAGAGCTCGACAGAGCCCGCTGTAACCAACGATGAGGGCCAGCGACCCGTCGTAATCCAGTACGGCACCATCGGTTCGGACGCCGCGGGATGGGGGGAGTACGGCCACGTGGTCGAGCGGGTGATCGGAGAGATGCTGGCCGGCCGCGTGACGCTCGGGCCGGACTTCAAGCCACAGCTGGCCGGCCTCTCGGTCAGGGCGCACTGGCAGCAGGGCGACTCGCAGAACTTCATCAAGGTCTATCTCGACGCGGAGGATCGCGGCGCAGGGACCCAGATGCGCGGCTACTTCCGCTATAAGGTTGTCGGAGAGAGCCTGGTGATCAAGTTCGTTGCGATCCGGAAGGAACACGGCGGCGGCGGTCAAGGCACCACGCTGCTCGGCGATTCCACGGAGGTCGTGAGCGAAACAGAAAGCTAGCTCTCAGCGTCCCCTGAATGGTGAGTTCCTACAGCGCCGCCGATCTCATGGCGATACCAAGACCGAGTCCATCCGCGTCCCAAAGCCAACTTTCCGACGTCGTCCTCCGCGCCCTGCTCGCCGATCTCGACTCCCCACGAACCAGCGCTGGGAGCGGTGGTGATCTCCGAAGCGTCGCCGGGCACGGGCGGAGCCCGCAATCATCACTCGGCTTGGTTGAGCCGGCGCGACGCTCGTTTGCTGGAGTACACGGCGAATCTCGCGTCGTCCCGGACGCCCTCGACGCCCTCGACCAACCCTGGCCGGCGGATCTCTCGGTCGTAGACCATCCCGAGGCGTTCCATGACTGCACGCGATCCGCGGTTGTGGACCTCGGTGAATGCGATGACGGTGTCTGCGTCGGTCGTCTGGTCGATGAAATCGAGGCTCGCCCGGCCGATCTCGGTCGCGTAGCCGCGTCGCCAGAACCTCTGGCGTACCGCCCAACCGATCTCGACGTCCTCGCGGTCCAGGACCTCGGTTCGGGACGGTCCGCCGCGACCGATCAACTCCCCCGTGACCCCGTCGTAGGCGAGCCATTTCCCCAGGCCGCCAGATATCCAGGATCGCTGCATGGCGGCAGCGGCAGCGGCGGTGTGCTCGACGGACCGGGCGCCGCCGTACCAGGCCGCGATCCCGGGATCCTGATGGAGTTCCCAGAGATCATCGACCAGGGCGGCGGTGATCGGGCGTAGACGCAGGCGAGGCGTGGTGCGCTCAGTGGCGACCGGGTCAGCAGCAGACATCGTTGATCATTATTCGCCGAGTCTGGCCATCTGCGTGATCCCGCGGGCGGCGCTGGCAGCGCGGTTCCTCCGCCGGCCGTGGGCCGGATGGCCGGCGTCGGCGGCCGCGATCGGGCCGAAGGTGGAGGGAGCGAGTCGGCGGGGCCGGCCAGGATGACGCGGTCCGTGCATGGTCCACGCAGTTCGTTCTTGCCCTCGCACGCCGGGTCCTGGTGGGGATCTCCGCGCGGCGGGGGCTCGTCCCTGCCGTCTCGGCGCGCCGTGAGGAGATCACCACCCCGCCGCACTCCCCCGATCTCCGAAGCGGTACCGGGCGCGGGCGGACTCCGTTCGTGTCGCGGTTCGTCGGTGCGCGGTCCCGGGATGCTCGCAGTCATGTAGTGCGCTAGGGAACCAACGGCCCTATGCATAATCCAGGCAGTGACTACGAGCCTGGTCGTGACGCTGCTCGTCGCCTCGGGCGCGGCCTACGTCCTTGCGTTGCTGTCGGCGGTGGCGGGTTTCGGCGGCGGGGTGCTGCTGCTGCCGGTGTTCACGGCCCTGTTCGGGCTGCGCGTCGCTGTCCCGGTGCTGACCCTGGCTCAGATCAGCAGCAACGCCAGCCGCGTGGTGTTCAACCGTGCCGACCTGCAATGGCGTCTGATCGGCCGGTTCTGCATCGGCGCGATCCCCTTCGCCATTGTTGGCGCTCTGTTGCTCTCCTCGGCGCCCCTCGCTCCGCTGCAACGCGCCCTGGGGGTCTTCTTGATCGCTGTGGTCGTGTGGCGGCGAGTGAAGCCACAGCCCCGCCCTCCGGGTGATGCGGCGTTCGTAGCCGTCGGTGCAGCATCTGGGCTCGGATCCGCCCTCCTCGGCTCGGTCGGACCGCTCACCGCGCCCTTCTTCCTGGCCAAGGGTCTGCGACGCTCCACCTACATCGGCACCGAAGCAGCGTGCGCGCTGGCGATGCACTTGACCAAGACGGCGGCCTACGGCGCGACCGACCTGCTCAATCCTCGTGTGCTCCTGCTCGGGCTGACCCTCACACCCGCCACGCTCCTGGGCGCTTGGACCGGGAAGAAGCTGGTCGGACGCATCAGCGACCGGGTGTTCGTCGCCCTCGTCGAGGTCGGTCTCATTGCTGCGGGGCTGCTGTTCCTCCTCGGCATCGGCTAGCTCTCGTTGCGGTGAGTACGGGGAGATTCAGAAGCCAGGCAAGGACCAGAGCACCGATCAACCCTCGAACTTTCGACCCAGGACACTAGGCCGCGTTCGCCTTGTCTATGAAGCCGCTTCGGTCGAGCTCGCTGACCACGCTGCTGTCGTAGAAGTCCTGTGCGGTATGGCGCTGCAGCTCCCGGCCGGGGAACAGCTGCATGACCAGCTTGATGCCATCGACGCCGGGGTATGGCTTCTCCGGGAACCGGGCGACTTGGCGATACATGTCCTGCTGCTGCTGAGGATCGGTGACGCCGTACCACTTTGCCAACGCGCCGTAGACGACGTCCGGATTCTTCCTCATGAGGGCGTACGACTCGATCGTCGCCTTGAGGAAGCGCACCGCAGTATCCCTGTTGCCCTTGAACCACCCGGTCTCCGCGTTGATGCCGGAGCCCGCGATCGGAATGTGATAGTCCGACAGGTCTGCGAGGTCTTTTGCACCGTTCTTGACGGCCATGGTGTAGTAGATCTCGCTTGCGATGAATGCGTCGACCTTTCCCGCTTTGAGGGCCGAGTAGTCCGCACCCCCACTCACCAGTGAGATATCGCGGCCCGGGATCCAGCCCTTCTGCCGCAACAGTGCAAGCGCGATCAGGTTGCTCACCGAACCAGGGGCGGTGAAGCCGAGGCGTTTACCCTTGAGGTCGTCGATGGACGCCACGGCCGTGTTGCTGACGACGTGGAAGCCCGCCTCGCTGTCGGTGGTGGCGAGAATGACGCTCTGTCCTACGCGAGCGTCCGTCGTCATCGAGTAGATCAACGGACTACCACCGCCGACCGAGATCTGGGCGTCGTCCCCGCCGCTCCTGCTGACGAATTCGTCGGGCACGGTGATGCCGCTGCGCCGGATGCGGTCGGCTGCGCCCGCCGTGATGAACTCGTGCACGTCCAGCCCGTATTTCTGGTAGATGCCGTTGTCGGCGGCTACCAGGAAGGCGACCTTGTTCAGGGAGACGTCGCCGAGCGAGACGCTGAGTGGCGTCAGATTCTGCGCGACTCCGGGCGTGGGGCCCGGCCCGATCGCGGCGCACGCTGAGCAGACGAGCACCACGGCCAGCCACAACCAGACACCAAGCCGGGCTCGGCGCAAACGGGATTTGCGCATGCTTTCAGTCCCTTCATCTACCGGCCGCGAGGAGACCGCGTTCCTGACAGCGCTCAACACGATCACCGCGTACCCATGCGATGTTGATCGCCCAGTCGTTCTGCCCACCCCCAACCCGACGAACCTGGAAAGCCGAACAGACCGGCTAGCTCACCCTGCCTCCAGCTCAAATCGCCGCCGATCAACAAGATTCTCTCGTCGACAAGAACCTCACAATCTCGACCGCGGATCCAGGCTGAGACAATTCGGCATAAAATTGCCAACGTCGGCCTCGTCGGCCCGCTACCTCGCTACGACGGCGCCTGCGCGGGCCGAGGCCGACCGGGTTCCGGGCGAACGTGGACGGAGCGCAGCACGACAAGTGGTACGACTACCACACGAACATGTACGTGACGTGAGCCTGCAGCTCAGCTTGATGCATCGTGATCGAGGGTCAGAAAAATGGACAGTGATCGTGTCGACGCTGTCATCGGAGCCCACCGTCGCGCACGCGTCGTTCAGCCTGCGCTTCCCCACCCTCGGCCTGGCTGCCGTCTCGGCGCGTCGTGAGGAGATCGCCACCCCGCCGCCGCACTCTCCTGATCTCCGAAGTGGCGCCGGGTCCGGGAGGAGCCCGGATGATCTCTTTGGCGGATCGGCGCCTACTGTTTCCGGCGCTTTCTGCAGCTCCCGACGACCTTGGAGCAGCCATGTCCTTGTTCCCGTCGATCGAGCCGTACGCCTCGGGGATGCTCGACGTGGGCGACGGCCAATCCGTGTACTGGGAGTGCTGCGGCAACCCCCACGGGAAGCCCGCGCTGTACCTCCACGGAGGCCCGGGGGGCGGAAGCCGGCCCGGCGCACGACGCTACTTCGACCCCGAGCGGTTCCGGGTCGTCCTGTTCGACCAGCGGGGGTGCGGTAGAAGCCGACCCTCCGCCGCTGATCCCCGTACCGACCTCCGCGTGAACACCACGCACCACCTACTCGAGGACATCGAGAAGCTCCGGGAGCTGCACAAGATCGAGGCCTGGGTCGTCCTGGGTGTCTCCTGGGGCACGACGCTCGGTCTTGCTTACGCCCAGGCCCACCCCGAGCGCGTGAGCGGCTTGGTACTCGCCGGGGTGACCACCACCTCAACCCGAGAGGTCCAGTGGATCACCGAGGACGTCGGGCGCATCTTCCCCAGGGAGTGGGGCCGGTTCGCCGCCGCGGTCCCCGCCCAGCTTCGGGATCAGCGCCTGGTGGATGCCTACGCCACGCTGCTGACCGATCCGGACCCCTTGGTTCGCGAGCACGCGGCCCGCGAGTGGTGCCTGTGGGAGGACGCGCACGTCTCCCTTACGCCAGGTCACCGACCCAACCCGCGTTACGAGGACCCCGACTTTCGCTTCCTGTTCGCTCGCCTGGTGACGCACTACTGGCGCAACGCAGCGTTCCTACCCGACGACCAGCTCGTCCGGGAGACAGCGTCGTTGGACGGGATACCTGGGGTACTGATCCACGGCCGGTACGACGTGAGCGGCCCACTGGAGACAGCCTGGCGGCTGCACGAGCGGTGGAGAACGAGCGAACTGCACGTCATCAACGACGCCGGACACGGAGGCGGTGACACCTTCCAGAACACTCTGGTGGGATCGGTGAGCACCTTCGCCGAGGAAGGATCGGCCGGCTGAGGCCCGCCGGCCGCGCCGGCCGGAGGTATAGGCGCGGGCCGACGGGCCCGCAATGCCGGCCGGCAGGCGCGACGCTTCGATCCATGCTTTACACGTGGTCGTTCAACGCGCGTACCCGTTCGGCGGGCCCGCCACCGGACGAGTTGGTCCGTGCAGAGCGGCGGATCTCAGCCAACACGCGGCCATCAGCCGACCTCGCTGAGACTGCGGTCCTTTGACCTGCTCTCGATGCCCTCGCGCTCCGGACCTACGCAAGGAGGCCCCGTCGCTGACGGCGAAGGGTTGGGGCGAGCTGTACCTGACCACCTCTGGCACCGTCCGCCGGTCGCTCATGGAGCCAATCGGGCACCCAGCGCGAGCCCCCGTCAGCTCAAGCACCGCGGTACCGAGGAGGTCCGCATCGTCCCGTCCCCACCGGAGCTGACCGCACTCCTGTGGCGGGGTGCACGGCTGGCTCATGATCAAACTATGACCACTTGACTGCCACGCTGGTCCATAGCCTCTGTCATCAAGCGACAGTTCCTGTCAGTTGATCCTGATTCACCTCCGGGCAACCGATCGACCAGATCGAGTTCATAGAGCCATACCTGCGGACGGAGCTTCCGGAACGAGTTCTTTAGCGAGATCCGACGGATGTCGGTCGAATAGTTGCGGTACGGATCGGCCGCCTCGGTCACCGTCACAGAGATGGCGATCGCGAGCTTCCGGGCCGGCCACAGCGTGGCCGGCCTGCTGCGGGTCTACGCCAAGTGCATCGCCGGCCAGGAAGAGGCCGCCCGGCACCGCGCCGCCCTGGCGCTCGGGCTGCACCACAAGAGAACTCGACCTGACCACGCATTTGCCACAACCCCCGGGCACGGCCGGCCGACGCCGTGCGTCAGTGCCCCAGAGGCTCTGTAAGGCCGTGGGACGGGGTGCAAATGACGGGAGGACAGTGATCGGCGGCGCAGAGAGTGAGACGCCGCCGGCCCGGCACGCCCGAGGTGCGCCACGGAGTGTCTGACGCGGTCCCGCTCGTAGTCGCGGGTCAACCGGCGGGCGCGATCGACGGCAGAGTGCCCTGGCGGGGCGTCCCCGGGCCGCCACACCCGACGGACGCGGGCGCTCATGGGCGTCCATGCCTGCCGTGTCGTCCTGGCCAGCCCAACGTCCCACCCGGGACTCTGCGGGACTGCCGCGTGACTAAATGCCTTCCTCTGGACGCTCAGGTCTTTGCAGCCGCCGTCTGCGGTGCCGGCAGGTTGACCGACCGGGCTGAGTCCGCGACGAAGCAGTCGTTCACGACTGCCTCACCAAACGCCCCGTCCAGCAGGCGCTGGAGATCGTCAAGACTAGGCGCCTCCCAGATACACATCCCCCGGCTGGCGTCCTCTTGCGTGACGCTCGCGAGGAGCACATAACCGGGCGGAAGGTTGAGGTCTCCACTCATCACGCTGTCCCACCCTGCGGGGTCGCGGATTTCGTGTACCACTCCGAGGTGCATAACGGCCTCCTTCACCTCTCGAGGGGACGGCGAGTATCTCGCTGGACCTCCATGGTCGTAAGCCCTCCCGCCTTGGTCATTAGTGCAATTTCCTGGCAGCCGCGATCGGACATCACACCCGAGTCGAGACTCCACCCGCATATATCCGCATTTGCGCATTTTGACCGTTTTGCGACAAGCGGTTGTGCGTCGCGAAACCTGAAGTGGATGTTGCTCATGAACCCCTGATCTGAACGGTCCGGCCTGGATAGCGGCGGGGCCGAGGGATACGACGTGGTCGACTGGGCGGGCTGGTGCCGACCATGGCCGCCGCAAAGCGACGACGGAGGATGACGACGGGGCTGAGGTGGCGTCGCAGCCATCACCGGAAGGTCCGTCTGCTCGGAGCATCCCGGCTTCGACGGACCCGCAATCTGGACCGCCCGCGTCGATGGAGGTCGAGTGACCGAGTGGCGGGTGTACGACGACGGCCCCGGCCACGCGTGAGCAGCTCGGCTTACCACTCCCAGTCGCGCGGGCCCCTGCGCTCCACGCCACCACGCCCGCACCGAGAGGCGCGTCGAGCATGATCACGCTCGTGTAGCGCCGGTTCGGGCGGACTCAGTTGTACTGGCCTATCTCCATCCGTCAGACCCCGAGGGGTGTCGTGTCGGCAGGTGTCGACGTGCCGCCCCGGCCGATGAACTCCCAGCCCACCGTCTACCGCGTCCATCGACGCCCTGGCCCTGCTCACTTGCCAGCCTGTCGTCGTTCTCACCGCCGTCATGGCCCGCCAAGACCTGGAACACCAACCCACGACCCTTCGCCTGGATCGAGACAGCCGACGAGATCCTCACCTCCCTCGCCGACTACCTCCACAAGATCAGAAGCCAGGCAAGGACCAGAGCACCGATCAACCCATCTTCTGACGCAGGACACTAGGTCGCGTTCGCCTTGTCTATGAAGCCGCTTCGGTCGAGCTCGCTGACCACGCTGCTGTCGTAGAAGTCCTCTGCGGTATGGCGCTGCAGCCCCCGGCCGGGGAACAGCTGCATGACCAGCTTGATGCCATCGACACCGGGGTAGGGCTTCTCCGGGAACCGGGCGACTTGGCGATACATGTCCTGCTGCTGCTGAGGATCAGTGACGCCGTACCACTTGGCCAACGCGCCGTAGACGACGTCCGGATTCTTCCTCATGAGGGCGTACGACTCGATCGTCGCCTTGAGGAAGCGCACCGCAGTGTCCCTGTTCCTCTTATACCACCCGGTCTCCGCGTTGATGCCGGAGCCCGCGATCGGAATATGGTAGTCCGACAGGTCTGCGAGGTCTTTTGCACCATTCTTTTCGGCACTGGTGAGTGATGGCGCGGACTACTCGGCCCTCAAAGCGGGCAGGGTCGACGCCTTCATCGGTAGCGAGATCTACTACACCATGGCCGTGCTGTTGAGGAGGTCGACCGTCGCGTGGTCGTCAATCCGGAACAAGCCGGCCGGCTGCTCGCCGCAGTGAGCCGCCAGGGCGAGTCGGGCAAGCGACTCGTCGCATTCTTCGGGCTGATGTACTACGCCGCCCTGCGACCCGGTGAGGCCGCGCACCTCCCGGCATCGGCGCTGCACATCCCCGCCGAGGGTTGGGGAGAGCTGTTTCTCCCCGGCTCAGCTCCGACGACCGGGGCGGAATGGAGCGACAGCAGGCGACGTCGTGACGAGCGCGGGTTGAAGCACCGCGCCCGAGAGGCGATCCGCATTGTTCCCTCCCCTCCGCCGCTGACAGCCCTCCTGCGGGCCCATCTGGACGAGTTCGGGGCGAACGGCAAGGGACGCCTGTTCGGATCGATGCGCGCCGGTGACGGCGATCTCTCCGACAGCGTCTACGGACGCGTGTGGGCGAGCGCCCGCACCGAGGCGCTGACGCCTGACGAGGCAGCCTCACCGCTCGCGCGACGGCCATACGACCTGCGCCACGCCGCCGTCTCGACATGGCTCAACGCCGGAGTACCGCCGACACAGGTCGCAGAGTGGGCCGGCCACAGCGTGGCGGTCCTGCTGCGGGTCTACGCCAAGTGCATCGCCGGCCAGGAGGACGCCGCCCGACACCGCGTCGCCCTGGCGCTCGGTCTGCCGCCACGCGACGGCTCGGCTTAACCACGCATTTGCCACAGCCACCCAGGCACGGCCGGACGGCGCCGGACGCTATCGGACACAGCAGAACGGCCCCCGTCTTGCGTTTCCGCAGTTCAGGGGCCGTTCGGCCTGGGTGTGGCAGGTGAAGGATTCGAACCTTCGTAGGCTAATACTGCAACGGTACTTCGGCGTGTCGTGAGAGGCTGAGCCCGGAGAGGCCGGGGCGCTGTCCCGGTGCCAGCCGCTGACGAGGTGTGGCTTCGCCATGCTGCGATCACGCCACAGGCCGAAGCCCTCGACTGCACGCCCTTGGCCTTGAGGCGAGTGACTCCGTGGCGTCCGGCCATGGAGCCTGCGCGAAAACCCGTTGGCGGACCGCGGCGGCCACCGCTACTTTCCCGGTGGCCGTGCGAGAGATCGAGGAGGTGGTACCCGTGAACGCAGTATCGACATGGGTGCTCCCCTCCGGGGTCACGGTCGGGCGATAGGTCGTCCGGGAGCGCCGTTCACGAGCACTCCCGAAAGGCACGACCATGCGATTCACTTCCGAACAGCGCCTCGATAACGGCGTCCTCGAACGCGAATTCACCCTCGGCGAGATCCCCGGCATCCTGTGGACGCCCGCATCCGCATCCGCACCGGTCCCGCTGATCCTGCTCGGCCACCCCCCGCTCGGACTGCACAAGATGTACCCCCGGCTGGTGGCGCGGGCCCGGCACTCTGCGGCGGAGGGCTTCGCTGCGGCCACCATCGAGCTCCCCGGGAGCGGTGACCGGCCCCGTTGGGCCGCCGCCGAGCAGGCCCGCGCCGACCTGCGCCGGGCTATGGAGGCCGGCGAGCCGGTCAGCGACGAGATCATCGACGCCCTCATCCTCCCGCTCGTCGACAAGGCGGTCCCGGAATCGCAGGCCGCCCTGGACGCCCTCCTGTCGCTGCCCGAGATCGGCGGCCCGGTCGGGTACTCAGGGGGAGTGATCTCCATCGGCATCCGGCTGGCGCTGGTCGAGCCGCGCATCGTGGCCGCCGGCTTCTTCGCCGGGAGTTTCGTGCCTCGCACCATGTTCGAGGAGGCCCGACAGGTCACCATTCCGCTGCATGTCCTGCTGCAGTGGGATGACGAAGGCAACGACCGACAGGCGGCCCTGGACCTGTTCGACGCCTTCGGCTCCAAGGAGAAAACGCTGCACGCCAACATGGGCGGGCACACCGGTGTCCCGCAGTTCGCAGGGGAGGACGCGGCCGGGTTCTTCGCCCGGCATCTGCGCTAGCCGCGGGCCGGGGCTCCGCCGCCAGGGCCAACAGCAGGCGGTAGGCGGCGCCGGCCAGGATGCCGCTCATCGAGGACAGGTCCCGGCCTTCCCGATGGCGGCGGCCAGCAGATGCGGTGCGGGCTGCGTTCCCGATTCCGCCATCTTGGTCCGAACAACCCACCTGCTCAGGGACCGGACCTAGTACTGCAGTTGATCAGTTGGGTGGTCGTTCGCCGCGGCGACGGTAGGGGCAGGCGCGGGCTTGGTGTTGGCGTTCACGGCGCCATCTCGACCAGTGCATGACGTGGTCGATGCAAGCCAGAGGTGTGATCACCAGCGCGGCGAGCAGACGGCGGATCTCGTTGCCACTCAGCGGGGTCAGCCGTGGGCCGCTGGCTGGAGGTCCCCCTTTTCGGCCTCCCGGTCGTGCGCAGGTCGCGGAGTGGGCCGGCCACAGCGTGGCTGTCCTGCTGCGGGTCTACGCCAAGTGCATCGCCGGCCAGGAGGACGCCGCCCGACACCGCGTCGCCCTGACACTCGGTCTGACACGACACGACGGCTCGGCCTAACCACGCATTTGCCACAGCCACCCAGGGACGGCCGGCCGACGCCGGACGCCACCGGACACAGCAGAACGGCCCCTGTCCTGCGTTTCCGCAGTTCAGGGGCCGTTCGGCCTGGGTGTGGCAGGTGAAGGATTCGAACCTTCGTAGGCTAAGCCGACGGATTTACAGGCAACCAATCATGCCAATCAGAAAGACGCCCTGACCTGCGCGTCTCGACCGACGCATACCCCTCCGCCGATCTGCTGGCCCACGGATGGCCCACGGTTGCAGTCGATATCGCGTCAACGAGCGTGCCATCGGCTTGACTGGGCTGGCCACCTCCCTGATCGCCAGATCTCCAACTAGAGGGCAGGAACGGCTCATAGCGAGCTCGGATTGTGCGCAATGTCGATGCATTGGCGCTGTGAAGGGGCCGTAGCAAGCACATACTTGGTGGTGAGGCTTTCTATACGTCTAGAGATGGTGTGCGGGCGGTGTGACCGGTCGACCAACGCCCGACAGCCCGTGTTCGCGCTAGCGGCGGATCTAGGCGTGCACGGTGTTGCGGGAGACAAGCGATCGGCGACCTCGACCACCGGGCACCGGGCACCGGGCACCGGGCACAGAACCTCCATCACGGCGTGATAGCGCTGCTCCACGACGCTCAACTCCCGCCAAGGATCGGCCAGGAACGCGGGGATGGCCAAGCCGAGCCTACGGGGCGGGGCCATCACCTCGAGCGCCACGCAGGTTGTCGCGGAGGACTCGCGTCGTCGGGTGGTCGCAACCGAGCACCCGCTCCCGATCGGCCAGGCTGGCCTCAAACAGCGGGAGGGCCTCCTCCAGCCGACCCGCCGACGCATAGGTATAGGCGAGGTTGTCGCGCGAGGTGAGGGTGTCGGGATGGTCGGGACCCAGCACCCGCTCCCGATCGGCCAGGGTGGCCTCGTACAGCGGGAGGGCCTCCTCCAGCCGACCCGCCGACGCATAGGTATAGGCGAGGTTGTTGCGCGAGGCGAGGGTGTCGGGATGGTCGGGACCCAGCACCCGCTCCCGATCGGCCAGGGTGGCCTCGTACAGCGAGAGGGCCTCGTCTAGCCGACCCGCCGACTCGTAGACGGAGGCGAGGTAGTTGCGCGAGGCGAGGGTGGCGGGATGGTCGGGACCCAGCACCCGCTCCCGATCGGCCAGGCTCGCCTCAAACAGCGGGAGGGCCTCGTCTAGCCGACCCGCCGACTCGTAGACGGAGGCGAGGTTGTCGCGCGAGGTGAGGGTGTCGGGATGGTCGGGACCCAGCACCCGCTCCCGATCGGCCAGGGTGGCCTCGTACAGCGGGAGGGCCTCCTCCAGCCGACCCGCCGACGCATAGGTATAGGCGAGGTTGTTGCGCGAGGTGAGGGTGTCGGGATGGTCGGGACCCAGCACCCGCTCCCGATCGGCCAGGGTGGCCTCGTACAGCGAGAGGGCCTCGTCTAGCCGACCCGCCGACTCGTAGACGGAGGCGAGGTTGTTGCGCGAGGCGAGGGTGGCGGGGTGGTCCGGACCGAGCGCGCGCTCGCACTCGGGAGCGACGGCCTCGTACAACGAGATGGCCTCGTAGAGCCGACCCGCCGACGCATAGACGCGGCCGAGGTTGATGCGCGAGGCGAGGGTGTCGGGATGGTCGGGACCGAGCACCCGCTCACAGTCGGCGAGGGTGGCCTCGAACAGCGGAAAGGCCTCGTCCAGCCGACCCGCCGACTCGTAGACGGAGGCGAGGTTGTTGCGCGAGGCGAGGGTGTCGGGATGGTCGGGACCGAGCACCCGCTCGCACTCGGGAACGACGGCCTCGAACAGCGAGGTGGCCTCCTCCAGCCGACCCGCCGACTCGTAGACGGAGGCGAGGTTGTTGCGCGAGGCGAGGGTGGCGGGATGGTCGGGACCCAGCACCCGCTCCCGATCGGCCAGGGTGGCCTCGAACAGCGGAAGGGCCTCCTCCAGCCGACCCGCCGACGCATAGGCGGAGGCGAGGTTGTTGCACGAGGCGAGGGTGTCGGGATGGTCGGGGCCGAGCACCCGCTCACAGTCGGCGACGATCTGTACGCCGACTTGCGTCGCCTGGCTGAGGTCGGCAATTTCAGTCATGTGTTGTACCGCCCAGATCACTAGCCCGACGGGGAGATCGGTTGGTGGAACTGCAGGGCCGAGACCGACACGCCAGAGCGCCAGAATGTGCGGAACGAGCTGCGTGCCCAGTTCGCGGTGTGCCCACGCCTCTCGTCTGGGAATCAGCAGCCGCTCCAGGGCGTCAGCGACGTGGTCGATCGCAGCGGTCAAAGTCCCGTTGGTCGCGGCATTTTCTCGGACGACTCGTCCGACCAGGTTGTGCATGACGACCGAGGCGCCGGCCTCGGCCCACACCAGGAGCGACAACGCAGCCAGCCGCCCGAGCATGCGGTCGACCCGAGCATGTTCGGCTGCGCCCCCATCAGGCGCGGCGATCGCGTACAGGACGTCGCGCTGCACGCCGGTCGGGGACAGCACGGCCATGGCCGTCATTACGTCTTTGGTGAGGCCGTCGTCCCCGCTATCGACCGCCCGGATCGCCGCTTCCAAGGACAGCAGGATCGCCTCGGCCACGCCCTTCGAGTACGCGTCCCCAGCGCGGCGGGGCAGCATCTCCGTAACGGGCAGCGCCCGCAGCCGTTCGAGATAGGTCGAGTAGTCAAGCCGGTCGAGGGTTACCACCGAGGCCGCCTGGGCCAAGGCCACCGGCAGGTCTCCCAGCTCGTCCGCTACCGCGGCGGCGCCGGCGTCGTCGTCGAGCTCGGTCCGTTCCCGCAGGTAAGCCAATGACTGCTCGCGGGTGAACACCGACACCTCCACCGCGGCGCCCAGCCTGGTGAACGCCCGGTCGGTACTCGTGATGATCACCCGGGTGGTTCCGACGGCGGGCAGCCACGGGCGTACGTCGTCGGCATCGACCGCGTTATCGATCACGAGTACGGCGGGGTCGGGGCGGGTCTGGAGGTGTTCGCGCAGGTTGGCCGCCGATACCGCCGAATCGCCCTCCGGGTCGGCCAGTCCCAGCTTGTGGGCCACCTCGGCGAACCCGACGATGCACGCCCCGGGCGTCTCGGCGGACACCCACGCCACCAGCGGGCAGCCCTGTTCCGCCGCGCGGCGGGCGTAGGCCGCCGCCAGTTGGGTCTTGCCCACCCCCCGAGCACCGGTCAGCGAGCACACCACTGCCACCCGGTCACCATCCGCGAACGCCGCCTCGAGTTCGGGCAGCTCCGGACGATCGAGGAACCCAGGCGGTGTACCGGGCAGCTCGCCCACCACCAGCCGGCCTAGCTGGCTGGCCGGCGGCGGTGCCGGCATCGGCACGGTCACCGGCCCCTGCGGCGCAACGATCACCACGGACCCAGTGGTCGCGCTGACCGATCCGATCGCGGGACCACTCTCCGACACCGCGGATTGAGCGCCTGCCGTGAGCACCGTTCTCGGCCCGTCGGACTCCGAGGGCGAGGCGCGTGCCGTAAAAGCCGCCAGCACCGCCGACAGCAGCACCAGCACCCCGACGGTTGGCCACAACACGTCGCCGTTGTTCAACCAGTCCGGGATCGGTAGCGCGGTCGCCCAGTTCGTCGCAGCAGCCAACGCGGCCATACACAGCGCGAGGGTGAACGCTAAGGCCGGAGCTACCCAACGCCGGACGGGACGCGAAGCAGAAGCCGGCGCCATGCGTCCTCGACCCCCCACCACCGCACCCACCATCGATCCCTGGCGCCGAACCACCCCGGCAATGGTCAGCGGCGTTCCCGTTCCAGACACAGCATTCTGGCAGTAAAGCCGCGAAGTACAGCAACGCCATCAGCCCGCGACCGCCTCCAAGCCGTCGACCTCTCACGACGCCGCAAGTGACCGGAGCGCCGCAAGTTCACACCGAAACGCTCGATAGTTCGACAAGCGAGCGCGCGTCGACGTCCCTTGCCGGGACGGGCCGGACCGCGCCCGACGGCATGCGCGTCCGCTCCTCCGCCTGGCGGCTCCGGGCGGCCGCGCCTATTGGCCGCCGGCCATACGCCTGGGCGACGTGGAGGAGGTCATCCCCACTGGCCGCAGCTCGTCTTAGCGTGCCCGGACGGTCTCGACCCTCTGCGCGCCCCGATCCCGCAGTGGTAACGACGAGCAGAATCGTGGCGGCGCCGTCGGGGTCCGAAAGCGGGATCGGGGGTGCCGGGTTGACACCGTCCCGTCCCGCCAGAGTCGGCCAGGATCGCGGGGATGGACACGAGTGACGACCAGCTTCTGGTGGGCCGCCAATGTGCTTGTAGGTACTGAGATCAGACTGTCGGCGACCCTTGGTACTGTGCGAATCGAGGACCTCGGAAAGACAGTTGCGCCACCTTCACCTACGGAGTAGCGAGTGACAGAAAGTGTCCGAGCTTGGGCTGATCGGTCTAATACGATCGGGATCGTGCCAGGCAAGAAGCAGAACCGCCGAGAGGCCTTACGTGAGATCCTGGCACAACTTCCGGCCCAGTCGGGAACGGCAATTCGGATTGCCATGGCATCCGGCGAGGAAGTATCGGTTTCCGTCGACGATCTATGCGTCAAGCAGTTGTCGCGGGGGGCACTCGTGAGACGAGATGGGGATGGCCGGTGGCACCCAGCCGACGCCGTGACCGACTGGCTGAACGATGATGACGATGTCAAGTTTGCCGAGTACCTCCACGCCAACGTGAAGCTTTTTGGCGAGCTCCTTGAAAACATCGAAGGCGCGCGCTCCAAAAACGATTTTATTGGCATTGCAAATCGATACGGTCTGCCTTGGGCGAGTACCGACCAGCTCTATCGTCGTGTCGGGTGGATGGAGATGCTGGGCCTGGTCGAGCGATGGGGAAGCAATAAATGCGTTATCACTGAAGACGGCAAAGAATTCCTTCGTCGCGTAACGCTCACTACCGCGGCCGAAGCCGTCGGTGTCGAGTCCGAAGTTTCTGATGATGAGGTTACACTTCCCCCACCAGGTAATGTTGTTGAAGCACTCCTGAGAAGTTCAGCCGAGCGTCGAATGACCATCGGGTACATTCCACGGGGAAGGAAGGCTCCGGAGCGCGATTCAACGGCGAGTTCCCAGGCACCGTTGGATGCTATTCGGACTCTCGTCGCCCTGGTCGGAGAGAGTGTGACTGTCGAAGAGTACTCCAAGCGATGCCTCGATCAATTAGGAGTAAAGCAGTCGTCGGCGACGCAGACGATGCACACAATGCGCCAGATGAGGGTGTTCGACATGGTGGCCTACAATCAGTATGGCCCAAACCCCGACGTTGTCGAACTCCTCGACCTCGGCAACGAGCTCGACTTCGTCCGATATCTTCATTCTCGCTACCACTTTATCGGCGAAGTGCTTGCGCACCTCGACGAAGCAACACCTGTCCCCGAAGTGGCTAGGATCGCAAGCGAACGCTACGGCTTCACTTCCATCGACAGCAGCGAAATCCGGATCAGAATGGGATTCCTGGCCGACGCGGGCCTCGTCGACCGAATCGACTGGACGCGATATCGAGCCACATCTCTCGGCAAGATGTTGGTCGAGGAACTAACTCTTGAATCACCGCTAGGCAGCGAGGCTGAGCATTCGATTGACGAGAGTGACGCCACGGGCTCGGACTCAGACGAAACTGAACGCATCATCGCTGACTTGCGAGAATATGGTCGGCGCGCAGATCGGAGCGAAGAATTTGAGCGTACGGTCGCCTACGCCTTCAGCTTCTTAGGATTCTCAACGCAGCACATGGGAGGTGCTGGCCGAACTGACGTTGTCGTCGATGCCGAATTGCCAGGAAAGGACTCTTACCGGGTGATCGTCGATGCGAAAGCGTCGGGCACTGGTATCATTTCAGACAACGCCGTAAAGTTTGACGCCCTGAAGGACCACCAAAAGAAGCACCGGGCCGACTTTGGTGCGGTGGTCGGACCTGACTTTGCTGACCGCGTGCGCGAATGGGCATCCAATAACAAATTTACTTTGCTCACGATCGAAGACCTGGCTAATCTGATGGCACGACACTCGACGCACCCCCTCACGCTTATTGAGCTACGCATGCTCTTTCAGCGCGAGGGCGATGATCTCGCGGACATAGAAGAACAGTACGCCGCCTCTTCCCGATCTGCGGCATTGCTGGCCAAGATCGTGGAACTGCTCTACGAGGAGGCATGCGAGGATGATCCCCTTCTGGAAGGATATATCAGTCTCGAAGCCGTTAGTTACGCCCTGCGGAAGGAGTTCACTCCCCGGCCGACCCAGGGCGCCGTCGAGGAGAGTCTACAGTTTCTGGGACACGACCTCGTCAGGGGCGTAGTGCGAAATGGCACCAAGTATAAATTGGCAGATGCTCCTGTCAATATCAAGCGACGTTTAGCTGGTCTCGGCGTTGGAATGAGCAGGAGCTCAATTGCATAGCGTTGATGTAGGCGATGTTGATGTAGGCGATGGTGGCTGAACGTGCGTACTCGGTGCAGTTTAGGACACGGTCCAGCTAAGAGGCCGGCGGCAGCCCGCCGGAGTCTCAAGTTAGTCAGTTCGTCACTCGGACTGCGCCCCGTCGATCGTCGATGATTGATCAGAGGTATCTAGCGAAAGCAGCCCGCTGGAATCACGATTCCAGCGAGTGCTGTTTGCGTCCATAAACGACATTGACACGCTTATTCTGCCGTCGCCGAGCATCTTTCGCCATTTCATGATCTGTCGTGCATCTAGCACAGCACGAAACTTCGTAGTAGCGCGCATAATCTTGACAGGAGCAGAGTCCGGTCCTCGCACGGCGTACTCGACGGCAAAGGTCTCCGAGGCAACATGCAAGATCACCCTGAGTCGATAAATCGGTAAGGGGCTTCCGTTGATGAAATAGACCTGCAGCAGGCCTTCCCCGTCAGGTTGAATCCATGCTGCGATCAAAGCAGCCTGCGATCGTTTCTCGCGCTCGTTCCTTTCTCGTTGCTGTTCTTCGAGGTTAACAAGTTGTCGACTCTGTTGGCCGTTGGCACGGAGGGCTGCTCGCGCGGCTACACCTGCGAACAGGAGTGCTACAACAGCACCACCGCCGGCCAGCCAATCTGGAACAGTTCCCCAATCTATACCTGACACGCATGGATGCTATATCTGGATGGATCTCACCACACGCGTCATTTGAGCGACAGCCCGAGCGTGGTCAATCGAGCTCGAAAGCTAGGTCTCGTACGCCCGTCCGGGTCGGGAGGCAGGCGTATACACGGACTACGGCTACGCCAGCCGCCGCCCGACGGACCCTCGGACATCCCGACCGACCTCGCACGATGCCCCCAAGCAACGACGCTGTCATGAGTTCGTACCGACGGGCTCGTCGCTCTCGTTTCATCCTCTGAGCCGGTCGGCGACCTTCTTGCGCGCGTCTTGCTCACCGCCGTCAAGACACCTGGCGTAGACGCGGAGCAGAACGCTCACTGTGTGCCCGGCCCACTCCGCTACCCGGGTTGGGTCGCCCGTCGCGTTGAGCCACGTCGAGACCGCGGCGTGGCGAAGGTCGTACGGACGCTTGGCGAGTGGTGACGCAAGGACGTCCGGCGTGAACGTGGCGGTCCTCGCTGTTGCCCATGCCCGACCGTAGACAGTGCTCGAGAGCGGCCCGTCGCTGCGCATGGCTCGGAAGAGCCGGCCATCGGCGGCCGTGCCGTTGGCCCGAAGGTGCTCGCGCAGCAACGTGCTCAACTCTGGCGCGCACGGCACGGTCCGGCCTACACCGGTATGGCGGTGTTTCAGGCTGCGTTCCTCTGTCCGCGAGTCACTGTCGGTCCACTCGGCGCCGACTTCCGGTGCAGCACGTTCGAGGTGAAGTTCGCCCCACCCATCCCCCGGCAAACTCAGGTTCTCGCGCCTGAGGTTTACGGCTTCCTCCGGCCGCAATGCCGCGTAGTACATGACCCCGAAAAACGCGGTCAGGCGCGGATTGATTTCTCTCATGGCCAGCAGCAGCGTCCTCGCCTGCACCGGGTTAGCGACGGACCTGCGGTCTACCTCGCGCAGCGTGGTCTTGTGTTTCCGAGTCTTAATCTCGGTGATGGGGTTGGTGTCCAGCAACGATAGTTCAACCGCATAGTCGAGCGCATTCCTCAGCGTCGTCCGGCGTAGCCGGATGGTGTCGGGGGCACATAGCCCTCCGTCGTGCTTCTGGTCGAGGGCGCTGAGCAGACTCCGGAGCTCGGCGGGTTCCGCCAACCGCGCGACCGATGGTGCGGCACCCTCTATCCAGCGGAGCGCGGACCGAACATCCGTATTCGGCGCCTTCTTCCGTTCATTCGTGTTGAAGGCGTGGCGCAGTGCCGAGCCAATGAGCTTCCGATCGGGCTCACCGGGTCGCCCAGCGAGCAGAGCTCGTGTTATGGCGATCAGGTTGTCGGCAGTGCTCTTGCGGCTCTTCGGCGCGCTGTCCTGCCACTTGGAATCTACGTACGCACAGGCGAACTCGAACCACGTCATGCGTTTGGTCGTCCGCAGCTTTGCCCGTGGGATGCCCGTGAGCGTGTCGAAGAGTTCCCCGTTGCGTGCCGCGGCCAGTAGTTCGGAGCGGAAGCTGTCGGCCTGGGCACGAATTTTGTAGGATCGCTGGAACCGCTCGCCACTGACCATCCAGCGAACGACGTAGCGGAGCGGCTTCTTCTTGCTCCCCTCTGTCTTGTATCGGGTCTGGATTGCCCACACGCGGACGTCGTATGCGGAGTCCATCAAGCTGCTTCCTCTTCCAGGCTGTCGAGCCAGCGCTCGAAGTCGGTTCGGCGGATGCGGATTTCGCCGTTGGGGAGTTTGATGCAGCGGGGTGCGCGGCCTTTGGCGCGCCATTCGTAAAAGGTGGAGCGGGAGATGTCGAGTTCGGCGCAGAACTCGCGGACGGTGAGACGGGCGGCGGGTGGCCGGCTCATTGCTGTCTCCCTGGATACGGGTGGTGGGGCGGTGGCGGGATCGAGGTGCGTCACGGGAGGCGGTCGTGACTGCCTGTTGTCGCGCGGGTGGTGGTCGGAGTGACCGTCGTGGCGGCCGGCGGGCCGGAAATATGCGGGGGCGATGGGGGCGGTTTCAAACCCGCAAACCTCGCTGCAACAGGGGTGGCCTGCGGGTTTGGTGGGCGGGTTTGGTGCCGGTCGGGGGTGGTCAAACCCGCAAACCCGCGGGTTTGCGGGTTTAGAGGGGTGGACCGTCGAGCAAACCCGCAAGATCCATATCCATGTTTCTCCTGGTCAGAGCGTTGTTCGCGGGTTTGCGGGTTTGCGAGGTTTGATTTGGGGGGTCGAGCTACCGGGGCTCTGGGTTGTGGATGTCGACCCAGTAGCGGCGGACGTTGGCGTGGCTGTCAATAACGCTGCGTAGAACCGCGTCGCCGCGCCAGCGGTCCATCTGGCCGGTGAGCAGCTTGCCGAGGGACCGCACGGTGGGCAGGCGCCCGCTGGAGCTGAGCGGGAAGGTTCCGGCCCACGGATCGGTACCGCCGAACCCCCCGGCTGTTTCAGCGCTTTGCCGCAGTTCGTGCGCAGTCATCCGGCGGTCTCCGTAGAGAGTCCGCATGCGCAGCAGGAACGCGCGCCATTCCGCGGCATCGTCGTCCAGGCCGCGGGCACTCTCGGCGTTGGCGAGGAATCCGGGGATCTGGTGGTGGTCGAGGAACCCGCCCAGGTGCTGGGCCCAGCGGGTGAACTGCCGCATCTCCGGCACCCGGCTGGAGGTGGGGGCGCCAGCCGCGGTCCAGTCCAGGATCAGGGTCAGGACGTGGCGCAGCACGGTGGCCTGGTTGGCCGGGTGCAGGATCCAGGAGTCCAGGTTGGGGATGGTGAACCCGGTCCGGGCCTCCGGGCGCGGGCAGTCCGGGTCCAGGCGCACCCAGACTGCGCGGGAGGCCATGTCCCCGCCGGTGCGCAGGTTGTTCCCGGTGGCCAGCCACAGCCGATCGTTCGCGTACGTGGAGGCGGTGTTGGTGCCCAGTTTGCGGTCGGTCCAGGTGCGTTCGGTGACCAGCCGGGCGAGCACGGCGGAATCGATGACGGCGCCTTCGATGAGGTTGTCGAACACGACCACTCCGACCGCATCGGCGAGCACGGTGGTGATGGATTTGCGGAGCTCGTCGTCGGAGTCGGTCCAGGTGAGCACGCGTTGCCCGACCAGCAGTCCGACGCAGCCGGCGAGGATGGTTTTGCCGGAGCCGGGCATGGTCGCATCAATGACTCCGAACGGGGACAGGCTGCGGGTGTAGGGGCGGATGATCGGCGAGACGAGCATGGCCAGGTAGTTGGCCCGGTCCGCCGCCGACCGCCAGGGGAAGTCGCGCAGGAACCGCTCGAGCAGGAACTCCCGCGACGCGGCCACCTGTGCCGCGCTGGGCCGGTCAGGGACCGGCTCCATTGGCCGGGAGGAGGCCAGGAAGAATCCGGTGGCTTCGTCGTAGCCGGGGGTCTGCAGCAGGGTGCCGTCCTGGCGCAGGACCGGGGTAGAGATGATCCGCCGCAGCACCGGCAGCCCGGTCCAGGACTGGCGTGCAAGGACTGCGGCGAGGACGTGGGCGGGTGGGGAGATCTCTTCGTCGACCTGTTCGCCGCGTTCGTTGACCCGTAGCCGGATCACGTCGGCGTGCTCGGCCAGCAAGGCGGCCAGCAGCGGCGGCCGCAGCGGGCTCGCGGTCAGCGGGAGCGGGACGTCCTCGTCCCCGGCGGTGGGGCCGGCGGCTCCGGACACGACTTCGATCACGACCGGGGTGCCGTCGGTGACGTAGGTGTGCGGGATGACCCGGGAGTTGACCGCGTCGGTGAGCACCCGGATCGTCTCCGGTGCCGCGCCGACCCGGACCCTCGGTCGTCCGTCGGGCCCGACCGGGCGCAGAGACGGCCGCGACGGGCCGGCCACGGCCTCGGTCACGTCGCCACCCCCCGCCGACACACCTGCCGGAGAGGGCCCCTGATCGCGGCCTGAGTGGCGTTCTGCGGGCCGATCACGGTGGTGGTGGGGTGATGGTCGGGGGTTGTCGGGTGGGGTGGGGGTGTCATGCGGCGTCCTCGACCCTTCTCGGCCGCCGGGCGCCAGCGCGGAGCCCGGAGGTGATCGTTTGCTCGGCTTGCCGGGGGCTGTAGGCGCGCAGCGCGAGGTGTCGGCCGGCGGCGGATATCAGTGCGGCGCGGGCGTCGGCCTCGGGCAGGGTGCCGCCGGCCACGAGTTGGCCCAGCGCTACCGAGGCGACGTAGAGGCAGGCGTTGCGTTGCCCGGCCGCGGCGTTGTGCACGCGGGCTGTTTCAGCGGTGATCGCGGCGGCGAGGTAGCGGGCGCGGCGGCCGTGTCCGGTGTGGACCGGTCCGGCCGGTATCGGTGGTGGCGGTGCCGGGCGCAGGCGCTGCAACAGCCAGCCGGGCAGCGGCACCGGCTCCCGGGCATCCACGAGCCGGTAGACCCCGTCCGGGGTGCGAGACCCGGCCGCGACGACCTGCCCCCCGTGGGCCCGAGTGTCGATCTTCCACCCGAGGCCGTTGCCGCGTGCCCCGCTGGTGTTGCGCAGCGCCGGTGCCGCGGGTCCGTCGGGAGCGAGGAAGTAGAGGTGTCGCCCGCCTGACGGGGTGTCCACGGTGCGGGTGGCCGGCATCGGTTGCCCGGCCCGCTCGGCGAGTACGGCCAGCACGTCCGCGCCGCTGGTAATGCCGAGTTGCATCCACTTCGCGGGTGGGACGTCCTCGGGATCGTCCGGGTCGATTGTGTCCAGGTCGATCACGACCAGCCCGGCCGGGCCACAGGCGATCCCGACGTTGAACGGCCCGGTCGACCAGGCGCGCCGGATCCGCTGCGGGTCGCAGGTGGCGCGCTGCTCCCACCCCTGGTGCCCGCCCGCGCAGACCCCGGTGCTGGCGCAGTGGTCGATTCCGTGCAGTGCCGGTCGCTTGCCTCCGGGCACCAGCGGGATCACTGGCCACCCCCGTGCGGCGGTCGCGAGCGCGACGTCGAGCAGGTCGCTCGCTGCGGTCATGACTGCACACCCCCGGCTGGCGCAGCGCCGTCGAGTTCGCCGACGCTGTTGGTGGTGAGTTCCCCGGTGGTGATGTTGGCGATGATCATGTCCGCGGCGGCGCGTGAGGCGGGGTCGTCATCGACGCCCCACCGCGCGCGCAACTGCCGGAGTTGCTCGAGCACGGGGGTGTCGGGTTCGGTGAGGATTTGCCCGACGCGGGCCGGGCTGAGGTCGATCACCGTCGCGATGGCCCGTACCGATAGCCCGTCGCGGTTGGCGCAGCGGATTGTGCTGTCGCGCTCGAGGCGGGCGGCTTCGTGTCGGAACGCGGACAACGCCAGCCGGCGTGAGGTGTCTAGTTTTCTGGACGCCCCGCGCCCCGTTGGGCCGGCGGGTCGGGTGGCGTGTCCGGCCAGCGAGGCCAGCACGCGCTCGCGCCACCCGAAGGCGAATCGGGCGCAGTTGGCGCAGTTGGCGTGCCCGGTGCAGCCGGGCAGGCGGGGGGCCCTGCGGGCGGCGTAGGACCAGGCCATCGAGTCCGCGCTGTGCAGCAGGCTGCCGTAGTCACGCAGCCCCGAGGTTTTGATCCCGAAACCGTGCAGCCGGATCCCGGGGACAGCCCGGCAGATCGCGGCGATGATGCTCGCGGCCTCCCGGGTGCCTTGTCGGCGGCACACCGACCCCACCCCCACCACCGGCTCAGCGGCCAGGTCCACCCCGGCGCTGCGGTACATGTCCAGGCACGCCAGGTACTCGTCCTCGAACAAGCCCTGCACCACCAGGATGATCGGCAGGTCCGGCGCGATCGAACGGAATTCGAGGCCGTTGTGCACGGTGCGTTTCTGGTGCTCGAGGCGGCTGAGCCCGGTCTTGTTCGTGACGAACGGCTCGCACATCCAGTCCTGCGGTGCCGCCCACACCAAACCGCCGATCTCCTCGGCGTAGCGGCGGACCCGGGCGGCGTACTGGCGCGGTGTCGGCCCGTGATCCCAACTGCCGTGGGTCGACAACTCGGTGAACCCGCCGGAGTCCAGCGCCCAGGTGCCCTTGGCTGTGGGCAGGGTCTTGTAGCCGCGCAGGGTGCGGTCGGACACGAACAGCGGCACCGACGTCAAGGACAGCCAGTTCGGGCGATGCGTACCCAGGAAGAACCTCACGCCGCCCCCGCTTCCCGACCGTCGGTGGTGGGGTAGCGGCAGTCGATGCACTCACCGAGGGAGGTCGGGATGCAGTAGCCGACATCGCGGCGACACGTCGGGCACCAGCGCCGCGCCGCCAGCGCCCGCCCGACCGCGACCAGTTGCGCCGGGGTCGGGACCCGTTTCGGAGCGAGATGGGCCGGGTCATAGAGCAACCCGCGCCGCCGCCCACCCCAGCAGACCACCTGCGCGACCGGCTGCGCCCCGCCGGGCGCCAGCCCCGCCGCCCGCATCTGCCGCCGGGTCAGCAGCCCGGCCGGGGCGCCACGCCACCGCCAGGTGGGCAACCCGTCCTGCATCCACGCGGTGGGCTGCCACCCCCACTGCTCGGTCATCACCCCGAGCCGGCGGCGCCGGACAGGGCCCGCGGCGGGGTGGGTCTGGTGTCGGGTGCTCATCGTCCGTCCCTCACTAGTTACGGTGTGTAGCGACACGTGGGCATGCAGGGTCGAGGGAGGGAGGCACGCGAGGTACCTCGATCCCTGGGTTTGAGGGGGTTTCAGCAGGTCAGCGGGGAGTGGCTCCCCCGCCTCCCCGGGAAGGGGAGGCGCAGGTCAGGCAGGGGAGGCAGCAGGAGGGAGGCGGGAGGGGAGAACTCCCCCAGGAGCGGGCGCCTCCCCCCGGCCAACCACTACCGGTCGTTGGCGTCCTCGATCGCCTTGTCGTCACCGTCCGTGTCCGGCTCGGCGTCGAGGAGGCGGTCAGCGAGGCGCTCATGGACGTCGGCGGCCCGCACACACATCACGCCTTGGACCTTGACCGTACGGATGTCCTCGCCGGCCAGGACGGCGGTGAGCTTGCTGGCGTCCCAGGTGCCGTAGGTGTTGCGGTTGTGCTCGCCGAGGCGGGAGAGCAGCTCCACGGTGCGCATCCGCTTCTCCCCAGCCAGCACGTCGGCGATGTCGGCGAGGTGATCGACCCGCTCCACGACCGGGGCGGGGCGGTCGGCGCCGGGCAGGCCCTTCCCCCGCCGGGCGATCGCATCGAGGGCTCGTGTGATCAGCGGGGTGACGTCGTCGTTGCCCTCATCCACGGACAGGAAGTACCACTGCAGGATCTCGCTGCGGGCCCCGGTGAAGCCCTTGACCACGGCGGTGCCGCGGTCGGTGCCGGGGATGAGCTCGGTGGCCCGGTGCCCGGCCCGGTAGGCGCCCTGCCCCAGCAGCCCGTCGTTGGCGACGTGGTCGCCCACGGCGAAGGCGATGCCGTTGGAGCAGTTGCGGGTCACATCGCGGGGCATCGAGTCCTTCGTCGGCGCCTGCGTCGACACGATCAGATGGATCCCGCGCTTGCGCCCGAGCTTCACGATGTCGACCAGCAGCTGGGCGATCTCCTTGCCATGGGTGGGGTGCTGGATCGCGACGTGGGCTTCCTCGATCAGGGCGAACTTGGGGTGCAGCCCGATCCCGCGGTTGGCCAGCTCCCGGGTAACCGCGGCGGTCTCGTGATCCACGAGGATCTGCCCGCGGTGCTGCACATCGGCGTGCAGCTCGCGCAGGTGGGCCAGGATCTCGGCGATCTTCTCGTCCTCGGCGCCCATGACGTAGCGGGAGCAGCGGGGCTTGAAGACTTCGAAGTCGAAGTTGGTGTCCGGCACGAAGATCTGCAGCTCAGCCGTCGGATCCAACGCTGCACCCACCATGAGCACCCGCGCCGACGCGCTCTTGCCCTGACCGGGCTGGCCACCGGTGATGGTGTTGCGCTCCATCAACGGCGCGGTGATCGGCTCACCCCGCAAGCTCTTGCCCGCGGGCACGCCCTTGAACACGTCGGTCAGCCCGGCCTCGAGCAGCGGGTAGCGGCCCGCGCCCTCGGCGAGGGCGCCCTTGTCGGCCACCCACAGGTCCAGGATCCCGGCCTCGCTGCCGGTGGTCGGCCACACCTCCTTCGCCTGGCGGTGCAGCCCCGTGGCCAGGTCCAGGCGGCGTTTGGCGATCTTCTCCGCCGGGACACCGATCGGCAGCCGGATCACCGCGTGCGTGCCACGGCCGTCGACCCGGGCGGGGGTGAGGAACTGCAGCGGCGTGCCGGCCTTGAGGTAGTCGGTGATCTGCGGGATCCGCAACGCCGCCAACGCCGCGGCGATCGTGGTCTCATCGATCGTCACGTCGACATCCGCATCCGACGAGGTGGCCGCCCACGCCGGCGCCTTGCCCCGCCGCTTCCCCTCCCGATACGCGGCCACCACGATCAGAGCGGGTAACGCGGCCAGCAGCGGGGTCCACAGGAACGCGATCGCGGCGGCGATAAACCCGATCAGCGCCAGCACCCCGGCCAGTACCCCGAGGAACGACCCGACACCGGAGAGCTGCGCGACGATGGCCAGCACCAGCACCAGCCCGACCAGCCCGATCAGCGCCCCACCCACGGCCTTGACGATGCCGAACGCGAGCTTGGGGGCGTCCATCAGCCGCTTGTGCCGCATCAGCCCGGCCCGCTCCTTACGGTCCAGCCACTCCGCGAGTGCCTGCCGGTCCCCGGCCGCCTCCGCGGCACGGATCGCGCGGCGGTAGGTGCCCATTGTCGAGCCGTCCCATGCCCGCTTGCCCCAGCTCTCGAAGCCCTGCGCCACGGTCAGGCCGGTGGCCAGGGTGCGGCGGGTGTGCGGGTGAGCGGCAGCGGTGGTGATCACCGCGACGCTGTTGCGGCGCACGGTGGTGGTGGCGTCGATGATCCGCCGCTGCCGCGGGGCGGGCAGTACCTCACCCTCGATCACCGCCGGCCGCCGCCCGTCGCCGTTGCCGTCGTGGTCGTTGTCGCGGATGGCGATGGTCATCGGTCGGTCTCCTCGTCGTGCTGGTGGGCGAGGTGGGCCAGAGCGGCGCCGGCGCCGAGGACGAGCACCGGCAGGCAGGACACGAACGTCACGACCGGCCACGGCGCCGTCGTAGCGCCGGTGGTGACCAACAGGTGGTAGGTGGCCTGGCCGAACACGCCGAGGGCGAGCCCGGCGATGGCCGACCAGCACGCGAACCGGCGCGCCCGCGTCGTGATCTGCGCGGTCGGCGGGGCGAGCCACACCCACAGGGCGTAGGCGGCGTAGGCCTCCACACCCAACGGCAGCGTGATCGCAGAGTCGATGACGAAGCTGTCGGCGATGCCCGGCAGGAGCTGCACCTTGCCGAACCCGGTCATCCGCCCGAGGCCGACCCAGCCACCCCAGATCGAGACGAACGCGCCCAGGGCGATGATCGAGATCGGCCACCGGGGGACGCGCACCCGCTTCGGCGCCACCGGCGCGACCGGTTCGGGGGTGCTCGGCGCCGCGGGGGCGTCGGCGCGCGTCTCTGGCGCGATCTCAGCGCCGTCCGTGTGGCCCGGTGCCGGGTCAGCTTCCAGGTCAGGGACCGCGTGCAGGGTCCGCTCCGCAGGGGCGCCCTGCTCGTTCTCGGCGCCGATGGGGAGGGTGCTGTCCGGTGCGTCTACGACCGGGGTGACCTGCGGTGCCGGGGCGGTGGCCTCGGCGAGGGCCGTCTTGGCCCGATCGCGGCCGACCGCGCAGACCTGCATCACCTGCCGCTGCGACGGAACCCGCCCCAGATCGGCGATCATCTGCCGCACGCGGGCGACCAGGACGTCGTGGGCTAGGGGGTAGGCGGAGGTCATCGCGCACCCCCAGCGATGCGACGGAACAGGCGACGGACGGCGCGGCGCGGTTGCGCCGCCCCGGACTCCACTCGGCGGCGGATCGCGCGCACCTCGTCACAGGTGAACGGGACGCGGTCGCCGATCCCGCCGTGGGCGTAGTCGGAGCCGTCCTTGCCACACGGACACGTGATGCGCACCGGGGAGGCCGGGATGGCCGGCGGGAACTCCAACGGGCTGGGGAGGATCTCGCCATCGATGACGATCGGGTTGTGTAGTTCGATGTCCAAAGCCGTTCTCCTTGCCTGAAAGGGGTTCGGTTAGGCCCGGCCGCGGGAGTCCAGTCCCGCTGCCGAGCCGTCTCGCTGATCAGCGGCCGAGCTGCTCGTCGGCCCAGGCGTTGACGTCCTCGAGGTTGTTGCCGTCCTGATCGATCGGCCCGCGGTAGCCGCTGTCTCGCAGGTCGTGGAACTTGCTGTCCTTCTCGGTCTCCGGGCTCTTGTCCCAGTTGCGCGACGTCATTGGCGGTTCCTGTCTGTTGGGGCTCGCTGGTCGAGCGCCTCACGGCCTGGCCGGGCGCCGGTGTGGTGACCGGCCAGGCGAGTAGCGCTCGATCACGCCGCTTCCGGCCCCAGCGGGGTTACGCCAACACGACCGCCACGTGGCGCTAGACGCACCACCTCAGCCACCGCCCGACACTCGTCCACCTCCGCCAGCGACACCGCCCGCGGTATACGCCGCGCAGCCAGCACCCACTCCTCCTGAATCACCTGCTCCCAGTACGCGCGCACCGCACGCCGGCCCTCCTCGTCCAGCGAGCGGACGCACTCCGCTAGCTCCGCGCCGTTGACCTCGGTATCCATCGACTCTCCTTTCAATGCGCTCAAAGTAGCGCTTATTCTAGCGCTAGCCAAGCTGCTCAAACCGACTTTCCGCACGCCGCCGCCCCGTGGGGGACGATATGAGCGCTAGGATTTGCGCAGGTGGAAGACCTTGCGAGGAGGCTTAGTGGCCAGGGACTGGCAGGCCGTGGCAGACGCGATCAACACTCGTTTGGCCGAGCGCGGCATGACTCAGAGGGCATTGGCCGAAGCGTCCGGCGTGAGCGTGGCGACGCTCCGAAAGCTCCAGAAGGCTGAGCCGGCCGACCGCGGCAAGCCGGTCCTGATGGCACTGTCAGTCGCGCTTGGCTGGGCGCCGAACTACCTCCAGACGCTGTCGGACGGCGCGCAGGCACCCAGTGACTCGGCGACTGCCCTGAGGGACGAGGTTGCCGCCCTTCGTGCAGACCTCAGCGAAGTTCAGCAGCGCCTCGCGAAGGTCGAGGCCGCCCAGCGCGAATCCTGACGTTCTCATCGCGAGAGAGCTGCGCCGAACGCGCTCAGCGCGTCGAGCGCCGCATCGACCGACCGGCCGACCTGGCTGACAACCGCAGCCGCGCCGACAGGGTCCCGGACCACCAGGACGAGCAGCACGAGGCACACCAAGGTGGCGAGCACGCGCCGGCCCGCACCGCCCCCGTTCGTCACCGGCATCATCGTGGTCTTGCGAGCCATCACGACCTCCCAGCTACTGCGTCTCGATCGTTTGCGTTGTGCCATTGACGATCTCGGCTGAAGTCGGGAAATCTCAGGTCGGATGGACGGCAACACCGGGCATGTACCCGGCAAACCAGTCGCAGAGCGCCGGGAGGGCGGTGTGACCTCACCCCAGACAGAGCCTGGTGAGCCGTGGGGGATCCAACTGCGGCGCTGGCGCGACGAGACCATGCGGTGGTCGCAGCAGGAGTTGGTAGACAACGTCGTCAGGCAAGCTTTCGAGACCAACGAGGACCGCGGAACCCGACTCGACACGCGCCTCGTCGGCAGGTGGGAGAGCGGCACGGTCAGCCGACCTCAGGCTGTGTACCGCCGACTGCTCAGTCAACTCGGCGCGCCGCTACCGCCGGCACCCGCAAGACAGGGCACTCGCACAGCCCCCCGAATGCCCCCTGATTGCCCTGCCCCTCCGCCAGCCGGCGTCGTAGTTTCGCCCTCGTTCGAGGTTGAGACGACGGCAACGGGAGACGGTGACCCTTCAGTGCACCGACGAGAGTTCCTGCGAGCAGGCTCCGCGATGGCGATTGGCGGCCTTCTCGCGTCTGCCCTCGGATCGGACGCCGGGGCCCGCTCTTCCGGCGATGTCGCCGAGGAACTCCGCCGCCGCCTGATCCGGCTCCGCAAGCTCGATGAACATCTCGGCGGAGCCGACACCTACGACCTCTACGCCGCCGAAGCGCGCGTCTCGGAACATCTACTACGCTCCGGCGTGAGCCGAGAGTCGGTTCGCCGCGAGCTACTCGCAATCCATGCCGAGCAGTCCCAGCAGGCCGGGTGGGCCGCATTCGATGCGGGCTGGCACAACCTCGCCGAAGAGCACTACCGCGAGGGCCACGGCGCCGCCGTCGAGGCCGGTGATACAGGCCTGGCCGGCAACGCACTAGCCTTTCACGCCTATCAACTGATCGCGCTCGGCCAACCGGCTCGCGAGGTATCGGAGAAGTCAATTCATGCCGCCCTGCAGAACGGCGTGGACCCCGGAGTGCGCGCACTCCTCCACTCGCGAGCAGCTTGGACGTTTGCGCTCGACGGCGACGCGGACGCCACGGCACGTAACCTCGGTCTCGCCGAGGAAGCCTTGACCGAACGCGCTGGCGAGACTCCCGACTACGCGGCCTGGATCGACGATACCGAACTCGCGATCATGACCGGCCGATGCTGGAGTGAACTCCGCCGGCCCCTGCGTGCCGTCCCCGTCCTCGAATCAGCCCTTGCGCGCTACAGCGACCTACACGCCCGCGACAAGGCGCTGTACTCGTCGTGGCTTGCCGAGTCTTACATTGATGCCGGAGAGATCGAACAGGCCGCAGATGTGGTGCGGTCAAGCTTCGAAATCATGGGGAACGTCGCGTCCGTCCGACCTCGGCAGCGCCTCGCCGTAGTAGCAAGTCGCCTCTCAGAGTACCGAGAGCTAACCGTCGTTCGCGACGTGCTGAGTAGTAACGCGCTCAACCCACTCGACGTACGACGCTGACGCACGCACGAGGGGAACGGCGGTCACCTCTGGATTGCTCCACACGTGATTCGCCATCAGGTGCGCCTCCAGATCTCGGTATCGGGCCTCGGTCGTCTTGAACGACACCTTCCACTCCTCGCCCTGCCCAAACTGGCCGTCGTGCCAGAAGAACGAAACCACCGGTCCCGAGACCTGCCCTCCCGCCGCCAGCGATGCTCTGATCGCCGACTCGGCGAGTTCCAACGCAGCCTCGCGGGTGGGAGTAGCGGTCGCCACCTCGAAGATGTCGGTCATGCGTCCAAGACTACGAGGCGCGCCCGATCACTCCGTCAGGACGGCACCTCCGGCGCCGCGCAGCGTCTGCGCAATCAGACCGCACCGCTCGCGGGGCGTGCCGCCGCCCAAACAGCCGATCCCTGCGCGGCACAACTAGAGTGCCCGCAGGTGTCGCAGCCGCCCGCAGCGCGCACGTGATCCACTGCATCCATCAGAGAAGAAGGCTCAGGCAGAATCTTGCGATAATCGACGGACGGCAAGAAACGGTCCTTCGATTCGTCCATGCTGTGAACTAGCGCGTTTCTGGTCTTGTAAATCCTTCTACTTAGTCGAGCGAAAACATCCTCCCAGTCTGAGCTATCGACAGCTACAGCGTGTCGGGTCACGAGGCGAACTGTTTCCTTTCGCTGGTAGACTACCGCGGTGGTGGAGTACAGGCGTACAACCGAGGAAGCATGGCGGGAAATCCGCGCCAAGCGCCATCAGCCTCCAGCCAACGCGCACAGGAAGCCGCGAAGGCTCCTCTTCGCCGCCGCCATGAAACAGTCTGAGCAGTTCTTCCGACTGTCTGACCTTGCTGGGTATGAGACGAAGCCGATACTCCTGTACTACGGCCTGAACCAGGCGGCACGCGGGCTGATAGCAGCCGCAGCCCGTCCGAACGAGCCGTGGGAACTCAACGCGCATGGCCTGACATGTCCCAACCTCAACGAGGCACGCACCATCGGCGACGTCACAGTGGTCGACCAGGGGTCAGGAAAGAGTTTCCAGATGCTGGCGAAGTACACCTGGTGCCCCACATTACCTGTGAAGGTGCAGCTTCGTGAGCTTTGGGCATCGCTACCCGAGGGCGCGACGGTGCCGCTACAAGGCAGCCACGACATCTGCATGGCCCTGCGCCTCTTTGCGTCAACGCAGCACCTCGGCTCCAACGGCACCACGCTGGCGTATCCCAAGGCTGCTGCAAGCCTATTCGGCCTCCCGCGCCACCGGTCGGTGGACGAACTGCGGCAGGTGCTGCGTGAACGCTATCCGAGCATGCGGCGCTTCAGCCCGCTCGTGGCCGAGGACGGTAGGGTTCATACCCTCATAAACGCCTGGTCAGATCGGGGGACTATTAGTCTAGTTGCCGAGTCGGACGTTCAGACCGGCTACATCGATAACGTGATGATCACTAGCTGCGGACCTGAGATCTATTCAGACCGCAATGCATTGTCGAAGTCGACGTGGGTCATCCCGACGCTGGCTGGCAACGATGAACCACTCAAACCTATCGTTACGTGGTGGGCAGTACTGTTCACCCTGTCCATGTTGGCGAGGTATCAGCCGAGCAGCTGGACCAAGATGTTAGACATCGACTCTTCGCCGGACGCTCCGGCGGTGGAATATCTGCTCGACGAGGCGCACCGGGTATGTGTGAACCTGATACTCGACGCGTTCGCAATCGTAGAGCGGGCCGCTTTCTTTGAGGACGAGCAGAGCGAATAGACGAACGCCTGCTAGCGTGATCGTGGGCTCCGGGTCGACACCGTCCGAACCCGCGTAGAGCCGGCCCGGATCGCGTGGATAGGCACCGCGGGGCGACTCCCAACTGGAGCAGAGTAGTGCAATAGGTGCGGCCTGAGGACTGGCCAAACTGAGACCTGAACCGGATGGATCCAACCCTATCTAGTTTGTCGCCGCGATCGTTGAACCCGAGAACCTGATTCCACCCCAGCGATCAAGACGCCGAAGAGATCTCCGGCGCGGGTTGGCCAAAGTCCTATCCTCTTTCGAGGCCATTCTCGTACGATTCAATTTCGCCATGCAGTAGACGCAACGCGAAGTCAAGCTTCGGACCGCGTGTACGCTCCTTGAGGCGACGCATACTTATCGCAATTTCCATGCTTGATGCAAATCCCCACTCCTCAAGCCGGTTATCGAGGGTTCCGGAATCGACACTGCGAACGTAGTCTCGCCGCTCCTCGCTCCAAATCGTCCTTATCGAGTCAGGTTCCGTAAGTGCAGCTCTCTCGAACATTAGGGCGATATCGCCGACCCAGACACCGATCAATTTCTTGTCGACCGAGTTATTCGAGGCTACAAGCAAGGCCGTTTGCGACTCATCCCACTCTATCGGCGTGATGTAGACCAGCATATCGCTATGAATCAACTGGTTGATCAAACGGTGTACGGCGATCGTCCCGTGAGCCGCGTTTGCCAAATCGAAAATGTGGTAGACGTCGAATAGATCTACCGGTCGTATTAGGCTGATAGATCTCTTTACGTCGTCGATCCTGGGGATGGTTGCGCAAGGAATAGAGAGATCGGCGAACGAGTCGGGCAGTTTAGAGTTCTCAATCAAGCGTCGTACACTAAAGCTCCCGACCATCAAGTTCCTCTCCATCAACGAGATGGAAGATTCTGGCCACCGCCTCTGAGTCGCTTTGGCTCGTAGCCTAGCGGCTGACCGGTAGAGCTCGCGACGCCAGTAGATTGACTCGACTATCAAGGGCATCTCCAGGACGGGTTGTGGGGCTGAAGCCGCGAGCTTAGAATAGCCCCGGTTCGGGCGCAGCCAAGTCAACCAGGACCTGAGCTATCTTTCGCATCGAATCCCATTCACTATCAAGTGGTCGGCCGCCCCTCTCGGCCAATCGCAACTTTTCCTCGATACGTTCCTGAACGGAGGCCTTGTTGACCAGTTCACCCTGATAGTCCGACATTGCCTCTATGTAACTCTTCCAGCGAACTGGAGCTAGGTTTCCGTCCTTTTCACGCAAACACTCTTTGCCAAAGTAAAACTCCACGGAGCAGGCACGACCTGTGACGTCTTCCTGCGACGCCCCCGATGGACCGAGGGTGGGATACGAATGGCCATAGTCCACATCGGGCAAGCGGCAGACGGCAAAATTTTCAGGCAGAATAGTTCTGCCTAGCTGCTTCTCCGCCTGCCGACCAGCCGTATCGTTGTCAAGGATTCCGATTACTCTATTCATAACACCAGCCGCCGCGAAACTGCGAAGATTCTTGACGACCTGATCGGTGCCTCCAGCCGCCTTCGTGCTCTCCAGATCCCAGAATCTGAAGTATCCGGCGATGTCTGGACGGACTAGTTGAATTCCTCTAGGTAGAACCTGCGAGTCGAACTTACCTTCGGTGATGACAATGATGGGTCCGGTGCTCACAGTCGTAATGCTCAGCTCCCGGCCGGCCTGGGCAGACAAGTCCTCTGTACTGCTGCAATAACCGGCAGCAAGGAGATCTGACAGATCCATCGTCAGCAGCTTTTGAGCATCCTGGCCCTTAAGGAGGGCGCTGAGGAGGAATCGAGGATCATCTTTTTCGTCTTCGAAGTAGAGCTCCAGTTCTTCAAGGCAGGCAGCGTCCAATGGACTGAGGTCATCAGAAAACCCGTAGGACGTGCAGCCGTTGATGAAGGCATCGAGCCCCGTCTCGACAACCTGTTCACACGACATCCGATGAGACGTAGCATCGCGACCCCTAGCGGCTCCAACGTAGAGGACATCTTCGGCTAGTAGGTCTTCTCGAAGTCGCGACCTGCGAATCTCGGCCATTGCTTGCCGGCTGGCTTCCGGAGTGAAACCCATCAGTTTTAGGCGACTAAGAGCCGTTCCAACTTTCGTTCGGTAGCCGAAGAGTTCGGAGGCCTGCATCTCATCACGATTCTCGCTCGTCACTTCCAAGGCTTCAGGCGTCACCTGGTCACCAGCGAGTGAATTCAATTCATCGAGAGCCCTAGCCCAGTCCTCCCGCATGTATTTGTCTTGCTCTTGGAAGATCGTCATGAGCCTAGACGGAAAGCTATTCTTGCCCCACAGGATCTGCTGCTCGCCTAGCAGCAGCCTCCACCTGTCACCCATCGCAGTCTCCGATTGAAGTCGGGCCAATAAGCGCGCAATTTACGGGTCTCCCGGCGACCGGGGACGATATCCTGGAGCCCGCTCTAAGGGATACCACACGGCGGAGCTCGGAGGCAGAGCAGGTGAGCCTGGCAGGCAGTTATAGAGGCAGGCGCTCCACAGTCCGCTGGTCTGTGGCAATCAAGGAGCACGTCGGCCCGTGGACTGTCAGGACGTCATGGAGCGGGCGTTGGACCCCGCGACCCCTGAGCACAGGCCGTGTGATGGCGATTGAGGCTTCTACAGAACCCGACCGAATGAGCTAAGTCGGCCCTGGTTACCTTCTATGGCGTGATCGCAGCAGACACGCCGACTGCCGCCGACTGGCTCGCCGCCTGGGGGCAAATCGGCGGCGCAGCCAGCACCGTAGTTGCGGTGGATAATCGCTATCTGGCTCGCACGGCGCGACGGTCGGTGGCGTAAGACAGACCAGGACGATCGTGACGCTGCGCAGGCCAGGCTAATCACCATCGAGCCTGAGTACCCCGTCAGCGCGCCTGCGCGAGACCCGGAGGTCATCGTGCGCGTGCAGAACGCCAGTACTCGGCCAGTCTTCGGTGTCGAGATCGTCAGTGTCGAGGTCTGTGGCTTGTACAAGGACCCCGACCAAATCAACCTTGGTGACGACGACCTGGGCCTCTCGGCTCGTGTCCTCGCCCCCGAGACAGACTTCAGGCGAAGCGTCGGACCGGTTAACCCCAGCACCCTGCTCACCCGTGCACCGGCACCAGACAGCTTCACCATCGAGTTCGCCGACGCGAACGGCCTGCGGTGGAGGCGGCGAGACAATCAAGCGCCAGTCCGGCGTTTGACGGGCTCAACGATTTGAGGACGACTAGCAGCGATCGCAGGAGCCTCGCACCTCGGCGAGTGGGGCGCCTTCGTATCTGTCAGCGGGCTTTCTGCGTGAGGGACTATTCAGGTCACAGCGGTCCAGCGCTGCTGAAGGTAGAAGCGGATATCGTCAGCTGCTGCAAGCCGCGTGAACGCGCCGGACCCGGCGCGGTAAACGCAGTCGACCCCGTAACGGTGTAGCAACTCGATACTGCTGCTGGCGGGCTGCGATGGGAACAGGGCAGTAAGGCGATCAGCAGGTTTCGGGCTGTGCGGCGCGTAGTCCAGCAGTTGGCTCAGCGTCTGGCGCACGAACTGTCGGTCGGCGCCCCGCTTAGCCTCGACGATCTCGACGCCTTCCGGCCCCTCGACATAGAGATCGGCGATACCTCCGTCGGGCGTCTTGAACCGCTTCCCAGCGTCGAGGTTGAGCGACTCGATGTACTCCTTGACGAGCAGCGCCTCGGCCCGGTGGACGAGGACCGTCCCGCCACTCTTGTCGTAGGACGTGTGGACCGCGTTTACCGCCTCGGCAGGGATGACCGTGCCGCCGGCGAGGGCCGCTTCGACCATCTGCTCCTGCTCGTTCGCGAGCTGCCCGGCCACAAAGGTTTCGATCGCCAGGCCGGCGAGGATTTCCTCGCCTTTGCCTTCGTCGAGGAAGCGCAGCCCCATGAACATGTCACCGGGGTTGAAGCTTGGCAGGTCCCAGATCTCCTCGTACGGGATGTGCACGGGCTGGAAGGTCAACAGACTGTAGACGTTGTGGAAGCTTCCGTTGGTGGGGTGTGGATTCCACAGCGCGTTGGCGAACGGGGCATTGCGGAAGCTGTGCCCCACCTCGCCGACACCCCTGACGATCTTCTGCCCGGTGAAGAGGATAACGTCGCCGGGCCGAAGCGTGCTCATCCGCTTGTCATGGTTGGGTGTTGCGCCCCAAAACCGTGCGGCGCCTTCCGGGTGCATCGCCATCAGGGCAGTGAGTTGCTCATTGGTCAACGCCTCTTGCAACTCACCGTCGGCGAAATTGATCTTCGCCTTGAGCGTGCGGTCCCAATGCTTGCGCGCATCCGTACTACCGTATGACGGTTGAATGACCACCTGAGCCACGTCGGCTACCGCTCCCAATCTCCCGTCGGGGGATCATCCCCGAGATGGCGGTCGTGTCCCGGCAGGCTCGTGTACTTGACGGCGTTGCCGCGCGACAGCTCGACCGGGTACCGCGACTCGTTTCGGCCGATCTTCGCATAGGCCTCGGTAAGAAGGTCAATCCGACACACGTCGGCGAACCGGACGAGGTAGATCAGCACGTCCGCGACTTCGTCGGCCAGCCGTTGGCGGAGGCTGTCGTCGAACCGGTGTGGTTGCGCATCTGCCTCCGACAGCCACTGAAGCTCTGCGGCGAGTTCACCGACCTCGCCGGCCAGTGCCATGGCGAGGTTCTTGGGGGAGTGGAACGTCTCCCACTCCCGGTCGGCGGCGAAGGCGCGCAGGCGATCGGCCAAGTCCTCGAAGTCGCGCATTGCGGCACCGTATCTAGCAGTTCGCCGCGAGTGCGGAGCACTCCGCGAGGTGGTGGCCGTCGCGAGGTACCACGAGGTGCCTCCGGGCGAACCGCATGATCATCTGTCGCCCCGGACGGGGCTGACTGTTATTCGGCGAACGTGTGCTGGCTGGCCATCGCCGTCGAGCGGGAGTTGCTGAAGCGAGGGCGACGTGCTCATCGACTGACCCTTCCTGTCGCTCCGCAGCGGTGAGTCGTACGCCGAGTGTGTGTGGTCTCCGACCGACGGGAATCTCCGTTGCTGTTACCAAGAGTTGAGGTACCAGCGCTGGTCGAACGCGCCCCGGTCGGCGCGCTTCTGCTTGGCCACGTCGTCAACTTCCGCCATGGTGACCCCGTTAATTCGAGCGATGGCACGAAGGACCTCCAGCACGTCGGCGAGTTCTTCGGCGACCTGGCTGTTCGACGCGTTGGCTAGCTCGGTGGCTTCTTCGAAGAGCTTGGCGTGCAACTCACGCACGTACTCCTGCGCGTCGAGCCTCCGCAGGTCAGGCTCCCGGCCATCAGCGCGGATGATGTCGGGGATCTTGTCGCGGACGAGCTTGCCCATCTGTGTCCGTACTCCTTGGTCAGACTGGCTGCGCGGAGTTCTACCGTGCCGACCCGACTCCTCGCGCTCGTAGCGATTCGTCGTGCTAATAGGCGTACTCATGCACCTACAAGTTCGACCTCGGAAAGGCGCGCCTGGGCATGCCCGCTTCGGTCGGCTCGAGGTCAGGTAGCTGCCACGACATGTTGGTTATCGCGGCGCTTCGACCACGCCTGACCGACATGACACCGCCGGCTTCGGCTTGCCGGGCAGGAAGCCTTCCGGATCGTTTTCCGGGTCGCCCGGGATCGGGCCGGGTTCAGCGCGTTGCTCCAACACGACTTCTTATGGACGAGCCCATGGCTTCGCCTGGCGCATGCATCCTGATGCGCCCATGCCAGTTTCGAGAGAACCTCGTCCCGCCTGTCCGTCACACTTGAACATGTAAGCAGGTGTTGACGCTTGACAGGCCCGCAGTCGGTGGCCGAACGCCGAGCTACCTGCTGCGGCGACACGCGAGCGACCGTAGCCATATGGTGATCCGCATCACATTGTCGGCGTGACGGTTGTGGATAGAGAGCAATCGGTGAGCGGCGTTAACGATCTTGACGCCATCGGTCGAGTGGGGTCTGCCGATCCGATCCAATCCCCTCGTGCCGCCTGACACACCGTTCACCGCAGCCGTTCCGCCAACTGGGCGTGTGGACAACATTGTGGATAGTCGACGGTGTCACCTGTGGATGGCACTTGACCTGCGGAACTAGACGACTTCGGGGGATCCACCGTCCGTCCGCTTTCCGTTCCGCGGAGGTCCTGTCCGGTACTCTCAGCAAGAACGCCATTCGGATGCGCTCCCCAGTGCTCCATCCGGTCGTGGCGGTTGTGACCGAGAGGTGGGTCGGAGTCATGCGGGACGTCCGCGAGTCAGCGCTCTTCACCGAGCAATGTCAACAGCTCGGGCTTGAGGTGAAGAGGCTGGACGAGGTGCTGGAGAGCGTGGTGTGGGCCGTGGCCAACGCCGCTGAGGATCTGCAGACGGTGCCCGGCTCCCCGTTGGGCTGGATCGCTACCGATCCTTGGCCCGGGGTGCCCGAAATGATCGTCTTGTTCCGGATCGAGAGCGACGAGATCGTCGATCTGAAGTGGATCGAGGTCCTCAGGCAGGATCCCAACGATCCGACGGACGGCTGATCACCGCCCGTCGGAGTCGCGGTCGACCTGGCGACTATGCCGCGCTAGCGATGATCATTTCGACCTCGGCGATACTCTTCGGATCCCTTTCCAGGATTCCTGCGATCTCGTGACCTCGCTGAATATCGTCCGAGTTCATTGGCCTACAGCTCAGGAAAACCGTTGAGTAGGGGATGAGGGCGCCGTCGGTCGCGAATTTCCAACCTAGCTCCCGGTGCGACAGCTCCGAAGCCTCGCTGCCGTTCCGGTCCCACAATGCCTTGATCACGTCGTCGACAAGTTGCTTCTCCTCGTTGGAAAACAACGAGAGGTTCGGCGGTCGCTTCGCGACGAGCCGTTCCTGTGGGTACCCGAACCGCTCAACCACCTCGACTGCCGCATCCTCGCGTGCTAGCAGCGCGTTCCGCGCAGCAGTGATCTGGCGTGGGACAGGCCCATACGGCCGGCGCTGGTATTCCGCGCCCGTGACCGACTTTCCGAATGAACCGTACGCCGAGAAGTCGACATAGTACAGAATCTTGTTCAGCTTGGTCTTGCCGAACTTCGGGTCGCCAACAGACTCCTCTGCGATGTAGAGGAGAAGCTCTTCGAACTTCCGGCTGTCGTAGGAGATCGTGGCGGAGGTCATGGTGGCGGGTCCTTCCGGGCTCCCACCGAGCAGCGCGTCTGCGTGGCGGGGGGCGTCTACACCATCGTAGCTAGAGTTGTCAAGCTCGTCTGACACTTTGGTCCAACGTACCGTAAAGGCGAACACCGCCTGATGTCACGTGCTTGTGGCGAGCATCCATATGTAAAGCGTGAACCGGAGCCCGACCGTTACCACCGTGAAGTCATCTTCTCTGACCCTCCGGGGCGGCGGTTCAGACTGGGAGGGCGCCAGTTGCAAGCGCCGATTGGCCCGGACCGCTAGTCGGCGGATGGCTACCCGGCGCGCTCGCGAGCGCCAAGGCGCGGCACCCGCCCCCCGCTGCCACCCCGCACCCCGACCTCACGCCCATGCCGCAGCGCCCGCGCATCTCTGCTCTTACCGATCCACCGACCATCGGCAGCGGCGTCGCCCTTGCCGAAGCAAGCTGAAGTGAAGGCGGGCTCGGATCAACCATTGCAGTCCCGATTGCACTCGTAAATGGCCGCGCACAGTCATGAGACTCCTCGCTGAAGCGCGACTTGCTTGATGCAGGTTGGCTCACCTCGGCGATCAACTCGCCGACCCGAGCGCATGTCACCGAGGCGACGCCTCCAGCCGCGCGGTGCGGAGCCACGTCGGCTCAAGCCCAGACGGACTAGCACCATATCCTGCGAGCGTGTCCCAGTCGTCCGCCCAGCAGCCCCGCGTTGACTGGACCTACGAGGAGATCGTCCTCGTCTGCAACGCCGTTGTCAGCAACGGCTGGCGAGCGATCAACAACGCTGCCGACGAACGCGTCGTCGAGCTCTCGCGATTGCTCCGTCAAGGCTCGCCGGTCCACGCGGCGGCGAGCCCGAAGTTTCGGAACCCGAACGGAGTCAAGCGCAAGTCGAACGATATTGCGACTGCACACCCAGAATACAACGGTGGACAGACGAAGGGCGGCAAGACCACCGCGGATGTCGTGGATGCGTTCATCTCTCATCCAGAACGTATGCACGAGCTGGCAAACGCGTTCCGCGCTGCTATCACCGACCCCGAGCCGTTGCCGTCGCTGCCCGACGTGGATGAGGACGCGACCTTCGAGGAGGGACGCACCTTCGAGCGTCGCCATCTCGCTCGGGAGCGTAACGCCGATTCCCGACGGCGCAGGATCCAACAAGCCCGGCACGACCTCGGGTGTGTGCGATGTGAGGCATGTGGATTCGACTTCGAAGCCGCCTACGGCCACCGCGGCCGGGACTTCATCGAGTGCCACCACCGCGATCCACTCAGCGTCACCGGACCCCGTAAGACAGCGCTTCGCGATCTAGCCCTCTTGTGCTCGAACTGTCATCGCATGATCCACCGTTACCGGCCATGGCTCACCGTCGAAGAACTCGGTGCGCTTGTTAGCAACGGCGCGCTCAGGACGCGAGGTTGACAGTGCTACGCGTGTCCGCCCTCTCCTGAAATCCGCTCCGTCTCGACGTTTTCAGTGTCGATAACACCGGCTGGGTCACCTAGCACTAATTCTTCGGCGGGCGTCGCGGTGCCCGCCTGGCAACTCTCCGGCCGCGCCCTGAGTCGCTTTTCATTGAGATCTCTGATACAGCGGGCGTTGCCCCGAGAACCTCGGACGCGAACGTCAACCATGCTTGTGCATCGGCACCGTTGAGATCGTCGGTCCACATGAGAGTGCCGTTCGGGCCGCCGCCCTGATCGTGGGGAAGGATCCCGTTGTTCGCGTACCACGCCTTTTTGAGATCCCACTTCGTCGCGTAGTCCGGGAGGTCGAGCATGCCGGCGTGCTCCCAGTAGACCGTTCGGCCGTCCTGCGTCGTGATCGTGAAGTCCGGGTGAACTATGCGGCTGTCCATGCCGGTCAGCGGGGCCTCGTAGTGCCAGTGGCCGGGTGCGAGTTGATCGAGCAGGCCGGCGATAATGACTTCGTTCTTGGAGGCCATCGGGGTGCCGTTGGCCGAGACGTGCAAAAGCTTACGGTCGAAGCGGCTGGCCATGCCGCGGATCTGCAGCGTGATCGGCTCGGGTGCGTCGAACAGGTCGGTTAGCCGTCGTGCCGTCTCCGAGCGCGAGGGTTGGGCGAGGTCCCGCAGGTCGGACAGTGTGCCCTCGTGAAGGATGATGACTTTGTCCTTTTGCCTGGTCAGCGCGGTGTACATCAACTCCCTTGAAACGTTCGCGCGGGCGGGCAGGATGAGGAATGTCGTGCCGAACTCGGATCCCTGGGACTTGTGGACGGTGACTGCCCAGGCGAGCTCCAAAGGCGGGTCCTCGGAACTGGACGGCGAGTAGGTGTACTGGAATGCTGGCTGGGAGGAGAACTCGACGTTCAGCGGCAGGGTGTGCTTCGGCGCCTTTTGCGCCGGCGTGACGAAGCCGATGGCCACACCGATCTCGCCGTTCGCCACATAGTTCATGGCGCCCTGCTTGGGTCGTGCGCTGAGAGGCATGTTGACGGTCTGCATGACCTTGTCGCCTCGGACGACGAGTTCAGGCCCCATCGGTTTCGGGATGTTCCCCCTCGGCGTATTTCGCTGCGCCCACTTCGTGTCGCCCGCGCGGTAGGTGCGTTTGATGTGCCGGTTGAGCTCCACCGTGCCGAACGCGCGCGAGCGGGTGGGGGAGAGAATCTGCCAGTCCTCGGCCCGTTGGCCAGCACCGAGGTTCCAGTTGAGGTAGGTGCCGTTCATGACGCCGCCGTACGTCAGAGCGAACGCTCGCGAAGGGTCGGGATCGCCGTCGAGCGTCAGGTTGTGCCGCAACTCGTCGGTCAGGGTCTCGACGGCCGTTCGGTCGCCCCAATGGACGTAGCGCAGGGTCGGGAGATCGGGGTTCGCCGCGAGCTCGGTCCAGATCGCCTCGTCGCCCGCACCCCTGGTGCTGTCGCCGAACCACGCCGCCAGGTCGAGGTCGTATCGGGCGCCATGGGTTCCATCGGCTAGTTGACGTCGGGGCACCTGGAGCTCGACGTAGCCCGCCGCGACGCGGACCCAGTCTTGGAACGTCTTCGGGCGCACCTTGTTGACGAGGTCGACGAAGGGCCGGCCAGCCCCGATCGGCGGGAGCTGACGGGGATCGCCCACCAGGATGAGCCGCTTGACGCCCGCGAAGGAGTCGAGCGTCGCGGCCAACATCTCCTCGGTGAGCATCGATGCCTCGTCGATCACGACCAGGGCGTATGTCTGCCGCGGTTGCTGATCCCCCCAGACGAGGTACCGGTTGGTGTCGCCGTCGTACCTCTTCGTCGCGCGGAGATGCGATGCCAAGGTCTTGGCGGGCAACCCCACCCTTGTCTCCAGCTGGACCTTGGCCTTGCCTGTGGGGGCCAGGAGGAGGACGTTCCCGGCGGCGACGCCCGGGTATTCGACCAGCGCACGGAGCAGGGTCGTCTTGCCAGTCCCCGCGGGGCCGATGAGCAGTGACAGGGGTGCGTCGTGAAGGGAGGAGAGACCGGCGGCTTTCTCGGTCCGGGCGCGCTCCTCGAGCTCGTCGAGCTCGCCCGTGACCTCCTGGTTGCGGTCGAGCGCGCTGTCGAGGACCGCCCGGGCGGCCGTGACCGGCCCCAGGCTGGGCCGCCCCGCCTGGGCGTCGATCCACTCCCGAATGACCAAGGAGGTGCTCTCGAATCGGGCCAGCTTGTACGCGGGGGTCCTGTCCGCGAGCGACACGCTCGTGAGCGGCGACCACTCGTCCCATCCGCGCATGCCGGCGTGGTCGAGATCGAGGCCCGTGAGGATCATCCTGCTCAGGTTGGGTGGCTGGGCGAGCGGGACGTCGTTCGCTAGGGCGATGACCTCGCCTTCTGGAACGACGGTGTCACCCTGCCGGCCCTGCCGCTCAAGCACGTCGGCCAGAAGGGCTTCGATCCGGCGCCTGTCGAGGTGGCCTTCCAGCTTGACCTCGTCAGGCAGCGGAGGCTTCCACGTCACATACGTCGGCGGGAAGAGGGCGCGATCAACCGTGGCGAACGGTACGTGCTCCGGGACACCGTATGTGCACGTCACAGCGAGGTAGGGATTGTCCAGCAGATCCTCTGCCACCATCTCCACCTCGGTGTTGCCCTCCAGCAGCATCTGGACCTGCGCTGGGGAGATGTCGAGGCCGGAGAGCAGCCGAAGCACCGACTGGCGTGTTGGTGGAACCTTCTTCCACACCCTCACCTGCATCGGCCCGATGTGCGCCGTGATCCGGGCGGGCCCGGCTGACGGGTTGGTGAGCACCGAATCAAGCACATCCCACGGGTTGGCCTCGTCACCAGCCTCGGTCAACACCGCGCGGGCCGCGACGTACGGCTGCTGAACGCCGAGCATCGAGAGGACACCCGGCAGCCCCGGCGCGGGACCGCGCAGCTGCCAGAGCCGCTCGATGTGGGCGCGCAGCCAGTCCCGACCCGCCTCGGGAACCGTGATCCCGAGCTCGGCCATGCCCTCGGTCGCGGACTGCAGGGCGAGGAGTGCCTCGATGGCGGCGTCGTCAGACAGGTGCTCAGTGACGTACGAGAATTCGACGTCGCGCCCCTCTGGCGCCCATGCCAGCGCCTTATCGACGTCGACCCCGCCGTCCAGCAGAGGGATAAGTTCCTGGTACGGCAGCAGCACGCCGTCGGCCATGTCTGGGCGCAGCGAGTGCTCGACGATCGTCTCCCACATGGACGACCGGAAAGGCGGTTTCCCCGACTGGTTCCACATCGGCGGTGGCGTGAGCCGGGTCACGCGCGCAGCTCCGACCAGTAGACGATCCGTCCGCTGCTCCTGGAGTGGTGAGTGCTTCAGATAGACGAAGACCAGGGAGTCACCCGGCGCGACGGGTTCGAAGAACGCCGCCATGATCGCACGCTGGTTGTCGCCGTCCATCACCCATGGCGGGGCATAGTCGAGGGCCGCGTCCGCGGCGACTTCCGAATTCAAGTTGAACGACGGGACCCGGTCGTGGCCGATCTCGTGAGCGAACGACTCGCGATTCATCCAGCGGAAGGGGACAGCCTCGAAGGCGTGCCCCGGTAGCGTCACCGGCGTGTCATGGAGCTTGTCTCGGAGCGCACGATTGAGCCGGTAGGGATGCTGCTTGACCACTGTATAACCGAGCGGGGACATGAACGTCGCGCGCTCACTGAGGCACGGGAGTCGGTCGTGGTCCAGGTTATCGATGGCCGCGCCGGCTCCGGCCTCTTCGAACGGGTCATCTCGGCGCTTGCCGATCGCGGCAAGCAGGGTGCACGAGGAGTTCCCCAACGGGTCGTTGCAGATGAACTGATCCCAAGGACGGTCCCGCCACGGAACCCTCATCGAGAGGTGCTGGATACCGGCCATGTGTGGATGTTTATCACCTTGGACCGACATCGCCCGGGGCGTCATGATCGTCATGAGCATGGGCGAGGACTAGAGAGACAGAGGTAACTCCACCGCAGGTCAGACATCGCCTGTCAACGCACTGCAGATCCGTCGACGGCGGGCACCCCGTAGAGGAGGCAGCCAGACCGTGTGGTGGGGGCAAGGCAGAACGGCGTGCCTTGCCCCCACGACACCGGCCGACAGGGATGAACCCGCGCCGTGAGGAGGTCACCACCAGCACCCAGCTTGCAAGGACGAGAACGGCGCGCGCGGACTATCTACGGACGCGGACCGCGGGTGTCCGCAGCGCTTCCGCGTGTCCGCGGCTCCGCCGCAGGTCAAAGGACAGTCCACTGTAGACCTGTCGGCTTAGCCTACGAGGGCTCGAATCCTTCACCTGCCACACGCAGGCGTTCCACCGTGTCCAGTGCTGTACGGCGTCGTCGGGCTGTCATCGGATCGCTGGGCCAAATGTGTGCCAGCATGCCGCAGCGCTCTAGGTCGAGCGGCGTCGCGTCGCCCCACTCCTCGACGGCGTCCTGGCCTCTCGGGCACTCACCCCTGCGCCACGCGGGGATTCACACGGAGAGTCGGTCGCGGTAGGCGCCCTCCATCGGCGGCTCCTCGGCGGACGATGCGGTCAGGTCCTGCGGACGATGCCGGTGAATCCGGCCACGAACAGGGCGGCGAGGGCCCATGCGGCGACCTGGAGCAGCCAGGCGCTCAGGGTCAGGGCGGTGCCGGTGACGGTGCTGGTGGGCTCGCAACGGGTGGTCATGGTGCGGGGCAGGAACGGGGTACCGAGGTCGAGGCCCTTGCCGATGCGTTCGATCAAAGGGCACGGCTGCGCCTCCGCGAGGGCTGTGAACGGAGCGGGCGCAGCGGTGGCCACTTGCGGGGCAGGAGCAGCTGCGACGGGGCGGTCCGGTGTGCGAGTAAGGGCGCCGTACGCGCCGAGCACGACGGTGAGCGTCACAGACACGGCGAGGACAGCACCCAGGTACAGCAGCGCCCGCCACGGCTGATAGCCGTACCCCAGCAGAGCCCCTGTGATCCGCCCCCACCACCGGTCCGCCCGGCTCAGCCCACCGCGGGCGATCTGGTCCTCCCGCTGCGCGATCAGAATCGCCCTTACGTCGCTGTCGTGCCCCTCCGCCCGGTAGGCGGCGGCCAGCTGCTGATACGGCTGCGCCGCATACCTGGGGGTACCGCTGCGCAGCAGCTCAAGCCAGGCCTGCCGATTTCTCTCCTCTGCCAGCCGCGGGACCCCGGTATAGGTCAGCCCGCCAATCTCCCATCGGTGCCGCTCATCGGATGAGCTGAGAACGGTAGCGCCCGCCAGACTGAGCCGGCCGCCGATCCGGGCACCCTGCAGGCGGACCGCGCCTTCATCGCCGGCACCCTCGGCGGTGAAGCTCCAGTCGAGGTACACATCCTCGTCGGTCTGCAGCCCGTCGGCGCGCAGGGCCGGTCCATCGGAGTTACGCACGGTGGCGCCCCGTAGGGACAGCTGGCCGCCGATCCGCGCGCCCGGCATGCGGAGCGCGCCATCTCCGCCGGCCCCCTCGGCATCGAAACCGGTGTCGAGGAACGCATCGCCGTGGGTCTGCAGCCTGTCGGCGTATAGGGCCGGGCCAGTGGTGTTACGGATGGCGCCCCGCAGGGCGAGCTGGCCGCCGATCCGCGCACCGGGCAGGCGGACCGCGCCGTTCTCGCCAGCGCCCTCGGCAGTGAAGCCCTCGATGAAGTGCACATCGCCGTCGGTCTGCAGCCTGTCAGCGACAAAGGCCGGGCCATCAGGGTTACGGAGGGTTGCACCCTGCAGGGTGAGCTGGCCACCGATCCGCGCACCGAACAGGCAGATCGCGCCAGCCCCGGCGGCGCCCTCGGCAGTGAAGCCCTCGAAGAAGTGCACATCGCCGTCGGTCTGCAGCCTGTCGGCGTACAGGGCCGGGCCGGTGGAGTTGCGCACGGTGCCGCTCACGAAATTGAGCTGGCCGCCGATCCGCGCACCAGGAAGGCGGATAGCGCCATCCCCGCCGCTGGCCTCGGCGGTGAAACCCTCGAAGAAGTACACATCGCTACCGGTCTGCAGCCCATCGGCGTACAGGGCCGGGCCGGTGGAGTTGCGCACGGTGGCACCCTGCAGGGTGAGCTCGCCGCCGATCCGCGCGCCAGGCAGGCGGATAGCGCCATCCTCGCCGCTGCCCTCGGCGGTGAAACCCTCGAAGAAGTACACATCGCCGTCGGTCTGCAGCCTGTCGGCGTACAGGGCCGGGCCGGTGGAGTTGCGCACGGTGCCGCTCGCGAAATTGAGCTGGCCGCCGATCCGCGCACCATGCAGGCGGATAGCGCCATCCCCGCCGCTGCCCTCGGCGGTGAAACCCTCGAGGAAGCGCGCATCGCTACCGATCTGCAGCCCGTCGGCGGCCAAGGCCGGGCCTCCGGAGTTACGCACGGTGGTGGACACGAGGTTGAGCTGGCTGCCGATCTGCGCGGAGAGCAGACGGACCGCGCCATGAGCACTAGTGGCCGTGATCACCGAACCGTCAAGCTGCAGCTGGCCGTCGAGTTGCAGGGCGTCACCCAATAGAGCCGGCAGATTGGGATGGCCCACCCGGCACCGAACTAGGGCGAGGAGCGGCAGGTGGGCCTGCTCGGCGGAGACGCCGAGCTCGAGCAGACAGTCGTAGAGGCGCAGCGCCACCAGGGTGTCGACGAGGTCGAGGTCGAGTCGCCCACGGATCCGGGCGCCCCGCAGGTGTAGGCCGTGCGGATCCACGGTTTCGTCGCCAAGGCCGCGGCGCAGCAGTAGCTCGCGCAGCATCTCGGCGTCCACCTCGTGATCGGGGCCCCAACCGCGCATCACCTCGTCGCTGAGCGGGTCCCCGACGGGCGTATTCGGGATTAGGTCCAGTTCGGCGCCGGTATGCAGGGCGGCGGCCAGCCGGTTGGCGATCGACATCTGCCCGTCGGTCCTGGTCACACCAGCTGATCGCGGTGGCGGCCGCCGACGTTTCCGGCGACCTGAAGACCGCGCCCTACGGCACCCGAGCCGGCGAGGGTACGCAGGCCAGGCTCTAGCTGTATCCGGTCATGAGATTGGTTGCCGTCGGCTGATCGGTGGCTGGCCTCCGAGGGCTGAGTGGCGTCGTTCGTTGTTGTAGTGCTCGAGCCAGGGGTTGAGCGCGGCGGTGCGTTCGTACGTTGCTGGTGAAGACTCGACGGTAGGCCCGTTCGGTGAGAGCGCTCTGTAAAGCCGTCACTGACGCCCACGCCTAGCGCACCGCCGAAGTCTCAGGGCAGCGCTGGCCGCGCCTCCCCGAGCAGCGGCCCACGGAGGGCCCACAGACAGCCGCTCAGAGCCGGTAGGAACCGGACACAGCCGGACCACAGCAGAACGGCCCCTGTCCCGCGTTTCCGCAGTTCAGGGGCCGTTCGGCCTGGGTGTGGCAGGTGAAGGATTCGAACCTTCGTAGGCTAAGCCGACGGATTTACAGTCCGCTCCCTTTGGCCACTCGGGCAACCTGCCAGGTGCGCCGTGGCGCGGATGAAGGATACGACAGCGATGAACCGGGCCGAGCAGGGGCCCGGTCGCCAAGGAGGCACGTGATGGCCGACCCGTCGTTCGACGTGGTGAGCAAGGTCGACCGGCAAGAGGTCGACAACGCCCTCAACCAGGCGGCGAAGGAGCTATCGCAGCGCTTCGACTTCCGGGGGACCGGGACGTCGATCGCCTGGTCGGGCGAGGAGGCCCTGACGATCGAGTCGGAGACCGAGGAGCGGGCGATGGCGGCCGTCGAGGTCTTCAAGGAGAAGTTGATCAAGCGCAGCATCTCGCTGAAGGCGTTCGAGGCGGGCGAGCCTGCCATCTCCGGGAAGACCTACAAGATCAGCGGCAAGATCCTTCAGGGCATCGAGTCGGACAAGGCGAAGGAGATCAGCAAGGTCATCCGGGACGAGAAGCTCAAGGGCGTGCAGGCCCAGATCCAGGGCGACCAGCTGCGCGTCTCGGGCAAGAAGAAGGACGACCTCCAGGCCGTGATCGCGCTGCTCAAGAACCGGGACTTCGGGATCGCTCTGCAGTTCACCAACTACCGCTGACGCAGCAACTCCGCCCCGCACCGAGCAATGACGGGGGCGCGCACGTGCTCCTTCGAGGAGGAGCACGTGCGGCCCACACGTCAGCGGCTCACGGCTTCGGCCCCGCGTGCTGACGCCGGGTGTTCTGGAATGCCGCGATCTGCCAGGAGCCGCCGTCCTCGACGAGGACCAGCGACACCACAGACTCCCGGTCGGGAGTCAGCTCGGCGGTTCCGGCGAGCTGGACGCCGCCTCCCGCGGTGTGGACGAGCGCGACGTCGGGGCGGATGAACCGGATGTGGTGCTCCGCGGCAGCGGTTCCCGCCGCGTGGGTCATCCGCGAGGAGCGCAGCGGTCCCTCGAAGAGCCAGCGGTGGCCGTCCTCGATCGCGGTACGCCCGCGCATCATCTGCCCGTTGAACGCGACGTACGTGGCGTCGGCGGTGAACAGCGACGCGTACGCCGCGGCGTCACCGGCATTCCAGGCCGCGGCCATGCGGGCGAGCGTGTCGTCGACGAGGCCAGGGGTTGTTGCGGACATGGTGAACCCTTCTGTGGACGTGACCACGCCGCACTACGCTCACAGGTGCTATCCCGAGCCGCGCCGCGTGACCATCGGTTGCGTGCATGCGGTTCCGGTCCGGGAGCGGCGCGCCAACGCCGCCCCGGGCCGTCTTGTCGATCAGCTCAGTGGCGCCTCCGGATCAGGTCCGGCGAGAGCCGTCAGCTCCGCGACGTCCTCGGGCCAGTCGAGCTGCCCCGAATCCAGGTCGGCAACGATCGTTCCCAGCCAGTCGCGTTCGGACGCAGCGCGGGCGAGCTCGTACTCGACCTCGAGCAGAAGCATGCGCGGCACCGGCGTCTCGGCGAGGACGCGTTCCAGTTCCGTACACCGTCCGGCCAGGGCGTCGCGGCGGGCGCGGAGCGCGGCCGCCGCCTCGGTGGGCGGCAGACAGGCGACGAAGGACAGGCCCGCCACGAGCAGGGTCGCATCTGGATCCGGTGTCTCCAGCAGCCTGCGTACGCGGGCCACCAGCTCGGCCCGGCCGGCGTCCGTCAGCGCATAGACGATCCGTTCCGGCCGTGAACCGTCGCGAATCGTGTCGGCGACGACGATGTGCTCGTCGCGGAGCAGCCGCTCCACGGAGTGGTACATGCTCCGCGGCAGTCCGGTGACGAAGTCCTTGTGCGTGTCGATCATCATCCGGTGCATCTCGTAGGTGTGGCGCGGGCCGGTCATCAGCAACGCGAGCACGGTGAGACCCGGCAGGTCCCGATCCGCACGACGCAGTGCCACGTCCGCCACCCCTCTTCATGCAGATCGCACTATGGCAGATCGCCATAATCGCCACAATCCTTGCGCCTCGGCGCATCCTGGGAGATGGGGGGCGTAGTCGTGTGCTCGTCCGAGGAGGAGACGTGCGAACCACGCGTCATCCGGCATCGCCCGACGACCTGGGCGTGATCAGCGACGTACTCAGGAAGACACGTGCCGCAGCCGGCGACGCCCCTGCTGCCGCCGGCAGCGGGCAGGTGATGCTCGACCACGGCCGGGCATCGCGCACCCCGACCTTCGCGACCACCCCCTGGCGGGCCGACGACACGACCGGCGAGTGGGTGGCCGCGGCAGGCACCGGGGGCGAGGCGGTGGCGCTGTATCTGCACGGGCGGCGCTTCCGGTACGAGGAGCCTCCGGACGTGTTCGCCGCCCCGCTGTCGCACGCGCTCGGCCTGCCGGTGCTGCTCCTGCACTACCGGCTCGCGCCGGCCCACCCCTATCCGGCCGCGCTGCAGGACGTGCTGACGGCCTTTCACGCACTTCTCGGACGGCGCCCCGCCTCGCGTGTGCTGCTCGTCGGCCATTCCGCCGGGGCCACCCTCGCGTTGTCGGCGCTGACCGAACTGGCCGGCACCGGACACGCGCTGCCCACGGCCGCCGTCTGCGTCTCCCCCATCGCCGACTTCACGTTCTCCGGCGCCTCGATCACGACGAACGACGGCACCGACGTCGTCGACAGGGCGGAGTTGGACGCTGCCCGCCAGGCCTATCTCGGTGAGGCCGATCCGGCGGGGTCGCCGCAATCACCTCTCTTCGGCGATCTCGCCGGCTTTCCGCCGCTGCTTCTGTGTGCCGGCGGCAACGAACTGCTCCTCGACGACACTCTCCGCTTCGCCGAACGCGCCGACGCCGCCGGAGCGGAGGTCGACCTCGACCTCTTCGACGGGATGATCCACGGCTTCCCCGTCGTCTGCGCCAGGGCGGCAGAGACGATGTTCGACCGGATCGCCGAGTTCTGTACGTCGTGGTTGGCCGGCGGCCTCGAACGCCAGCCGCAGCCGCTGACCATCCGCCGGGTCGGCTGGGCCGGCTACCAGATCACGACGGAGCAGGGCACGCGTGTGCTGGTCGACCCGTACCAGGCCGACCCGGAGGGCATCCACAGTGGACTCCCCGAGAGCCGTGTCACGCCGGAGGAGCTGTCCGACTCCGACGTCGTCGCCGTCACCCACGCCGGTTACGACCACCGCGGCCAGGCCATCGAGATCGTCCGGAGTGGACAGGCGATCCTCGTCTGCGGTCCCGCGCTCTATCAGCACGCCCTGAGCCACGCCGTCCCGTCCAGGCGCTGCGCGCCCATGGTCTCCGGCGTCGAGTTCCACTGCCGGGACGTCACGATCAAGGCGCTGGACGCCCGCCACTCCTCGAGCATGTGCTCCGACGGCCAATTCCTCTCGGACCAGCCGATGAGCTACCTGCTGACCACCGCCGCCGGCACCCGGATCCTGTGCGGAGGCGACTTCTCGCTGTCTGCCGACCTCAAAACCTGGCGTGAGCTGTACCGGCCGCAGATCGCCGTGCTCGGCATCGGCGGCGCACGCGTCGGACCGGTCACGGTCACCGAACTGCCCCCGGCGGAGGCTGCGATCGCCGCGATGTGGCTGGGCGTGCACACCGTGATCCCGGTGCACTATCCGCCCGGCGACCCGGCCCCCGCCCAGCTCGCAGCAGACCTCGCAGGGCACGAGCAGCGGATCAAGGTCGTGACCCTGGAGTTCGGCGAGACCTGGACCTCGACGACACGATCGGCATGACTGCCGCCGCTGGCTCGTCAGCGATCAGAAACGCGTGACCAGGGCGGCGACCGCGGCGGGGTCCTCCACGTGAGCGTTGTGACCGAGTCCGGGCAGGTCGACGGCATTCGGGACGAGCTCCAGCAGGTCCTCGGAGCCGACGAGCGCGTCGTGCTGCCCCCGGGCCAGCACCACCGGCACCGGGGCCGCGGCGAGCAGGGCGGCCACTCCCGGCTCGCCGACGCCGAAGGCCCGCGGGTCGAGCGCCGGGCGCCAGCGACCGTCCTCCTCGACGACACCGGCGGCCACGGCCGGGTGATCCACGTCGACGAGGCCGTCGAGTCCGGCGACCCGCAGGTGGCGGGCCACGGCCTCATCACGCGTGTCGAAGCGGGCGGGCTCCCTGGCAGCGAGCTTCGCGGCGCGGGCGAGCTCGTCGGGCGTCCAGGCGACCTTGATCCCGAGCCCCACCACTGCGCGCACACCGGGGCGGCTCGCAAGGTGCAGGCCGACCACCCCGCCGAACGAGTGGCCGACGATCACCGTGCCGGCCGGATCGACCAGGTCGGCCACCGCCTCGGCCGTGGCGGAGAACGTGTACTGCGGCAGCGGGTACGAGCGCCCGTGGCCGGGCAGGTCGGGCGCCACCCAGGCCCGGTCGCCGAGGGCCGCGACGACCCCTTCCCACACCTCGGAGGTGGCACCCAGCCCATGGAGCAGCAGCACGACGGGCGCCTCTGCGCCGCCGCGACGCACACGCAGCGAAGTCACGCCGGCAGCATCCCGTATCCGATCACGCTCAGGCACTCACCGGGGCCTCGGCCCGCAGGCAGGCCTGCGCGTACGCCACCGGGGTGAGGCCGACGGCCGCTGTGAAGTCGCGGATGAAATGGGACTGGTCGTAGTAGCCCAGCTCGGCCGCGACCTCCGCCCACGGCCGGTGTTGCTCGCGGGCGAGCACTGCGGCGGCCTCGTGGAGCCGGTAGCGGCGCAGCACCCACTTGGGGCTCACCCCGACGTAGCGCTGGAACAGCCGCTGCAAGGTGCGCGGGTTGATGTTGAACCGCTCGGTGACGTCGTCGACCCGGCTGATGGTGCGGTCGTGGAGCAGCGCCGCGACGATCCGGCCGACCAGCTCCACCTGAGGATCAGGCGGCGGCAGACGCTCCCGCACGAAGGCCTCGACCAGCGCGACCAGTTCGTCGACGCCCGGCGCTGCCGTCATCCGCGCGGCCAGCCCGGCTGCAGCCGGGCCCCACAGTTGCTCGGCCGGCAGCACCGCATCAGTGATGTCGGAGACCGGCCCACGAAGGAACGGCAGGAACGCGCCCGGCCGGAACTTGACGCCGAACACGCGGCCGGATCCGCGGTAGACGTAGGTGAAGCGATCGCGCCCGACCCCGGAGACGGCGAGCTGGCCGCCGTCGAGCACGAGGTTGACGCACGGATGCGGCAGCAGGGTGACCGACTCCTCGTGCCCCGGCTCCAGCTCCCAGGACACGAGCCAGTGGCGTTCGACGAGATAGGCGAGATCGGGAGCGGGCGGGAATCGGTCGACGGAGAATCCCGTGGCGTGCTCCCCGAGCACACCGTGTTCGCTCGTGGTGGGCACCGGCACCTGCGTCACGTACTAAGGATGCCCGCAAACCCCGACAATTCGGCGAGTCGTGCGATGCCACACGCCGGGCGTCGTGCGCACCCGGACGGGGCTTCTCGAAAGCGCAGGTGAGGGGCATGCTCACAGCGGTGGACGTCTGCCAGATCTACGCCCGGTGCAGCGCAGAGTTCGGGGCGCAGGTGCACGCCGTCGACGGCCGCTGGGACGCACCGACGCCGCTTCCCGGCTGGACGGTGCGGGACCTCGTGCGCCACATCGTCGAGGAGGAGCGGTGGGCCCCACCGCTCCTCGCCGGCGAGACGATCGATGAGGTCGGTGACCGCTTCGCAGGCGACCTGCTCGGCGACGACCCGGTGAGTGCGTTCGACGACGCCGCGGCCCGGGCGCTCTCCGCCGTCTTCGCGGACGGAGCGATGGACCGCGTCGTGCACCTGTCGTTCGGCGACCACCCGGGCAGCGAGTACGCCTTGCAGCTCGCCGCCGACCACCTCGTCCATGCCGTCGACCTGGCGCGTGCGCTACGTGCCGACGAGACGATGGATGTCGAGGTGGTCGTGGCCGTGCGGCAGTGGTTCGGCCCGATGGAGGCCGTTTACCGCAAGATCGGGGTGATCGGTCCGCGGGTCGAGGTTCCGGCCGGAGCGGGCGCGCAGGCCGAGCTGCTGGGAATGATGGGGAGGACGCCATGAGCAGGGGGATTTCGGACAGTGCCCTCGCCGCCGTCCAGCGCTTCCAGACGGCCTTCGACGCCCAGGACGTCGACGCGATCATGGCCGCGATGACACGTGACTGCGTCTTCGAGGACACCACCCCGCCGGACGGGCGCAGGCACGTCGGCGCCGACGCGGTGCGGGAGGCCTGGACGGCGCTGTTCGCCGGGGCGCCGGACGGGGGTTTCACCACCGAGGAGCTGATCGAGGCCGGCGACCGGGTGGTGGTGCGCTGGCGCTACGCATGGGGGTCCGGACACGTGCGGGGCGTGGATGTGTTCGCCGTCCGCGACGGGCTGGTGGCCGAGAAGCTCGCCTACGTGAAGGGCTGACACGCCGGCCAGCCCTTGACAAACTTTCTTGTCGGAGGGACCGTACGCCGGTGCACGAGCTTGCTGTCATCGACGATCCGGCCGCGGCCGGTGTCTCCCTCGACCCGGTGCGCGCCCGGCTGCTGGCCGAGCTGGCCGAGCCGGGTTCGGCCAGCAGCCTCGCCGCGAAGGTGGGCCTGCCCCGGCAGAAGATCAACTACCACCTGCGCACGCTGGAGCACCACGGCCTCGTCGAACTGGTCGAGGAGCGCCGCAAGGGCAACATGACCGAGCGGATCCTGCAGGCCACCGCGTCGAGCTACGTGATCTCGCCTGCCGCGCTCGGCGCCGTTGCGCCCGATCCGGAGCGGGCGCCCGACCGGCTCTCGGCACGCTGGCTGATCGCCGTCGCCGCCCGAACCGTTCGGGAGGTCGGCGACCTCGTGCGGGGCGCCACGACCGCAGGCAAGCGGCTCGCGACCTTCACGATCGACGGCGAGGTCCGGTTCGCCTCGGCGAGTGACCGGGCGGCCTTCGCCGAGGAGTTGGCGAACGCGGTCACGGCGCTCGTGTCCAAGTACCACGACGAGACGGCACCGGGGGGCCGCCCGCACCGGGTGGTCGTCGCGGTGCACCCCAGCGCGCGTACCGACGATCCGGCGCGCGCCGACACCACGCGGGAGCAGACGACGTGAGCGAGCGACGACTGGAGAAGGACATCGAGCTGGACGCCGACCCGGAGCAGGTGTGGGAGGCGATCGCGACCGAGCCCGGCATCGCCACCTGGTTCGTGCCGCACCGCGTGGAGCCGCACGAAGGTGGCACCGTCGGGCAGGACTACGGCTCCGGCTTCGAGACGACCGGCCGGATCACGGCATGGGAGCCGGTCTCGGCCGACGGACGGGGCCGGTTCGCCTACGGATCCGTCGAGCCGCCGGCCGACGGACCCGACTATGCCTTCGAGTTCCTCGTGGAAGGCCGCGCGGGCGGCGGCACAGTGGTGAGGTTCGTGCAGAGCGGCTTCCTCGACGGCACCGACTGGGACGGCGAGTACGACAGCTTCGACGCGGGCTGGAGCCTGTTCTTCGAGAACCTGCGCAGCTACTTCGCGCACTTCCGTGGCCTGCGTGCACAGAACGTGGTGACGATGGGCTGGACGCCCGGCACAGGCCACACGGTCTGGCCCGTGCTGTACGGCGGGCTCGGGCTCGCCGGGCGTCCCGATCTCGGCAGCGAGGTCACCCTCACGCCGGACGGACCTGCGCCGATCACCGGTGTCGTGGACGTCATGACCGAGGAGTTCCTCGGCGTCCGGTCGGCGCGCGGCCTGCACCGCTTCGGTGCGGAGGGCTCCGACGGCTGCGGCGTGAGTGCCTACCACTATTTCTACGGTGAGCCCGTGGACGCGGCCGCGCTGACGCAGGAGTGGCAGGCCTGGCTCACGCACCACTTCCCTGTGCCCGCCGGCACCGCGGACGCGCGCTGAGCCGCGGCTCTCGGCTCAGCGGTACCGCATGCCCATCTCCTCCAGCCGCCGGATGCGGTCCTGCATCGGCGGGTGGGTGGAGAACAGCCGGGCCGCCTGCTCGCCCGCGCGGAACGGGCTGGCGATCATCAGGTGCGACTGGGACATCAGCTTCGGCTCGGGCGGCAGCGGAGCGAGCTGGGTGCCGCGTTCGAGCTTGCGCAGGGCCGAGGCCAGCGCCAACGGGTCGCGGGTGAGCGCGGCGCCGCTCGCGTCGGCCTGGTACTCGCGGGATCGACTCACGGCCATCTGCACGAGACCGGCGGCGACCGGCCCGAGCAATGCGATCAGCAGCAGCGCGATCGGGTTGGGGCGATCCTCGTCGCCGCCCCCGAACAGGCCGGCGAACATCGCGATGTTGGCCAGCAGGCTCACCATCGAGGCGAGGGCCCCGGCCACCGAGGAGATCAGGATGTCGCGGTTGTAGACGTGGCTCAGCTCGTGGCCCAGCACGGCTCGCAGCTCCCGCTCGTCGAGGAGGGAGAGCAGGCCCGTGGTGGCACAGACTGCGGCATGGCGAGGGTCGCGGCCGGTGGCGAAGGCGTTGGGCGCAGCGGTGGGCGAGATGTAGAGGCGCGGCATCGGCTGGCGCGCGGTCTGCGAGAGCTCGCGCACGATCCGGTACATGACCGGGTGCTCCGGCTCGGTGATCGGGCGCGCGTGCATGGCACGTAGCGCGATCTTGTCGGAGTTGAAGTAGGCATAGCCGTTCATCCCCAGAGCGACGACGAACGCGATCACCAAGCCACCACGCCCGAACAGCGACCCGACGAGCAGCACCAACGCGCTCAGCCCACCGAGCAGCATCGCGGTCTTCAACCCGTTCCACGACCTGTGCACTTCGGGTCCCTCCTGTCCCGATCTGTGAACGAACAACGACCTGAGCGTGTTCCGGACGAGCAAAGGAGCGCGACGTGACCGGCGTGACGGCGCGATCGGGGCTCGCGTAGAGCAAGATGCGGCCATGGCCACCGCAGTCCGCACCGAGATCACCGACCGCGTCGCCGTTCTGACCTTGTCCAACCCCGAACGCCGCAACGCCATGAACCTCGACCTGTCCGGCAAACTTGCCGACGCCGTGCGGACCGTCACCGCCGACGACGCGGTGGGCGCCGTCGTGGTCACGGGCGAGGACCCGGCCTTCTGTGCCGGCGGCGACCTGGGCGAGCTCGCCAAGGCGGACCCCGCGACTCTCCTCGACGTCTATGCGGGCTTCCTCGCGATCGCCGAGTGCCCACTGCCGACGATCGCGGCCGTGAACGGCGCGGCGGTCGGGGCCGGACTCAACCTCGCACTGGCGTGCGACCTGCGCCTCGCCGGCCCGCGCGCGAGGTTCGACGCCCGGTTCCTGCCGCTCGGACTGCACCCGGGCGGCGGCTACACATGGATGGCGCAGCGCGTGCTCGGCCCGCAGGGGGCGGCGGCGCTCACGCTTTTCGGTGATGTTCTCGACGCCGAGGAGGCCGCGCGGATCGGCTTGGTCTACCGGGCGGTCGACGACGTCGTGGCGGCGGCTGTGGAGCTCGCTGCCCGGGCCGCGGCGGCGCCGCCCGATCTCGTCCGCACAACAAAGTCGACATTGCGTCTCACCGCTGGGATGAGCACGCAGGCCGAGGCTGTTGAGGTAGAGGTGCGAGCACAGGCGGCGTCGGTGAACTCCGACGAGTTCCAACAGCGGCTGGCGGCCCTCCAGGCGAAGATCAGCAGCTCAGCCCGCGGACAAAAGGGGTAACGAGCACAAGCACCCGTACGAACGGTGAGGTGTGACATCCACCGGGGTGCGAGGACACTCAGACGTAGCGGGAGTTAACCTCCCAAGGCAAGCCTCAGTAAGCTCCGACGACCCGAGGACCGACCTCGAATGACTTCTGACACCGCCGTCGACCAGCCCACAACGCAACCCGGCGGCGGCCCTGAGGTAATCCAGCGCGATCGAGTCGTCATCCGCTTCGCCGGTGACTCCGGCGACGGCATGCAGCTCACGGGCGACCGGTTCACCTCCGAGACCGCCGCCTTCGGCAACGATCTGTCGACCCTGCCCAACTTCCCCGCGGAGATCCGGGCCCCTGCCGGCACGCTGCCGGGTGTCTCGTCGTTCCAGCTGCACTTCGCGAACTACGACATCCTGACCCCCGGCGATCGCCCCGACGTCCTGGTCGCGATGAACCCCGCCGCGTTGAAGGCCAACATCGGTGACCTTCCTCCCGGCGGCGTGCTGATCGTCAACACTGATGAATTCAGCAAGCGGAACCTGGCGAAGGTCGGCTACGAGGCCAACCCGCTGGAGGACGACTCCCTCGAGCAGTTCTCCGTGTTCCCCGTCGCGATGGCCACCCTCACCCGTGGCGCCCTCGAGGAGACGGGACTGTCCAAGAAGGACGCGGAGCGGGCGAAGAACATGTTCGCGCTCGGGCTGCTGTCCTGGATGTACCACCGGCCGCACGAGGGCACGGAGCGGTTCCTGCGCGAGAAGTTCGCGCGGCGCCCGGAGCTGGCCGAGGCCAACATCCTCGCGTTCCGCGCGGGTCACGCCTACGGCGAGACCACGGAGGCGTTCGCGGTCACCTACGAGGTGGCGCCCGCGAAGCTCGAGGTCGGCACCTACCGGCAGATCACCGGCAACACCGCCCTCGCCTACGGGATCATCGCCGCCGGCCAGGTCAGCGGCCTCCCGGTGTTCCTCGGCTCGTACCCGATCACCCCGGCGTCGGACATCCTGCACGAGCTGTCCCGGCACAAGTCGTTCAACGTCACCACGTTCCAGGCCGAGGACGAGATCTCCGGTGTGGGGTCGGCGCTCGGTGCGGCGTTCGGCGGCGCGCTCGGTGTCACCACCACGTCGGGTCCCGGCATCGCGCTCAAGTCGGAGACCATCGGGCTCGCGGTCGCCCTGGAGCTGCCGCTGCTGATCGTGGACGTGCAGCGCGGTGGCCCGTCCACCGGTCTGCCCACCAAGACCGAGCAGGCCGATCTGCTGCAGGCGATGTTCGGCCGCAACGGCGAGGCGCCGGTGCCGATCATCGCGCCGCGCTCGCCCGGCGACTGCTTCGACGCCACCCTCGAGGCCGTGCGCATCGCTGTCACCTATCGCACGCCGGTGCTGCTGCTCTCCGACGGGTCGCTCGCCAACGGCTCCGAGCCGTGGAAGGTGCCCGACGCGTCCACGCTCGAGGCCATCGACCCGAACTTCGCCACAGAGACGAACGCGCCGAACGGCACCGACGAGTTCTGGCCCTACCTGCGCGATGACGAGACGCTCGCGCGCCCGTGGGCCGTGCCCGGCACACCGGGGCTGGAGCACCGCATCGGCGGCCTGGAGAAGGCCGACGGACGCGGCTCCATCTCCTACGACCCCGACAACCACGACCGCATGGTCCGGCTGCGGGCCGCGAAGATCGACGGCGTCACCGTGCCCGACATCGAGGTCGACGACCCCACCGGCGACGCCGAGCTGCTGGTGCTGGGCTGGGGCTCCACCTACGGTCCGATCGGTGCGGGCGCCCGCCGCGTCCGCGCCATGGGCAAGAAGGTCGCGCAGGCTCACCTGCGCCACCTCCACCCCCTGCCCGCCAACCTCGGCGAGGTGCTCGCCCGTTACCGCACCGTGCTGGTACCCGAGATGAACCTCGGCCAGCTGTCGGTGTTGCTGCGCGCCCGCTACCTCGTGGACGCCAAGAGCTACACGAAGGTCTCAGGCCTGCCCTTCAAGGCCGAGGAACTGCAGGATGTCTTCCTGGACTACCTGAACCCGCACAGCATCAACCCGAATCGCATCAATGGGGTGCATGCATGACCGCGATCGACCTCGGGCTTCCGCAGCTCGGTGGGCTCGACGGCGTCCCGACGACCGACGAGAAGCAGACGGCAAAGGACTTCACCTCCGACCAGGAAGTGCGCTGGTGTCCCGGCTGCGGTGACTACGCCGTGCTGGCCGCGGTCCGCCAGTTCCTCCCCACCCTCGGGATCAAGCGCGAGAACACCGTGTTCGTCTCGGGCATCGGGTGCTCGTCGCGGTTCCCGTACTACCTCAACACCTACGGGATGCACTCGATCCACGGGCGTGCCCCGGCCATCGCCACCGGTCTGGCCGTCACCCGGCCCGACCTGTCGGTGTGGGTCGTCACGGGCGACGGCGATGCCCTCTCGATCGGCGGCAACCATCTGATCCACGCGCTGCGGCGCAACGTCAACCTCAAGATCCTGCTGTTCAACAACCGAATCTACGGGCTGACCAAGGGTCAGTACTCGCCCACGAGCGAGGAGGGGAAGGTCACCAAGTCGACCCCGATGGGGTCGGTCGACCACCCGTTCAACCCGATCTCGGTGGCTCTGGGGGCCGAGGCCACGTTCGTCGGCCGGGCGCTCGACTCCGACCGCAAGGGTCTCACCGAGGTGCTCGGCGCGGCCGCGGCACACCGCGGCACGGCTCTCGTCGAGATCTACCAGGACTGCCCGATCTTCAACGACGGCAGCTTCGACGTCCTGCGGAAGGGCGAGGAGGCCACCGAGCGCCTCATCCCCGTTCGGCACGGCGAGCCCATCCGCTTCGGCCCCGAGGCCGAGGACGGGCTGGGCAGCTACGCCGTCGTCCAGGAGGGATTCGGCCTGGGCGTGGCGAAGGTCGACGAGGTCGGCGCCGACAAGGTGGTCGTGCACGACGCCACCGACCACAACCTGGCGTTCGCGTTGTCCCGGCTGTCCGACCAGAACCTCACGCACACGGTCACGGGGATCTTCCGCAACGCGGAGCGGAGCACCTACGACGACGCCGCCAGGGCGCAGGTGGACGAGGCCCGCCGCACCCGCACGGCCGACCTGCAGGCCCTGATCAACGGTCGCGACACCTGGACCGTCGCGGGCTGACGCACACGAGAGACCGACCGCTTCGGGTCGGCCGACCGATCCGGTCGGCCGACCCTTTGCATTTCTGGCTTCGGTCAGGGCGAAGCCGGCTCGACCGGGCCTCGCTGCGCCGGTATCTCGGACGGCGTGGTCGCCCTGCGCGGACGCTGAGGCGTGGCGCCGGACCGAGCCCGCCCGTCCGCTCGTGCATCATCCTTCGCACACGTGGAGCCGTCCGGTCCGCCCCGTTCGGGGGACGACCGGGACGCCGGAGCCACGCCGAGCCCGTCGAGCGCGGCTGCCGCGGCCTCGCCGATGCTCCTGTGACGCCGCGCGAGCTCCCGCTCGCGCCGGGCAACCTCCCGCTCGTGGTCGAGCACCGCGAGAGCCGGGTCGACGGGCGGTCGGAGCGGTTCCTGCTGCTCGGTCGGTGTCGGGGGCGCGGGTCGTGGGGGCGGCGGTTTGCCCGACCACGGCGCCATTCCGGTGGGCCCGGGCAGGATCGTGGGGCGCAGTGGCACCGCCGGCCGCACGAACACCAGCCACGTCACACCGGCCCCGGCGAGAAACGCGATCGCGCACAGGAGCCACACCTGGCCGACGAGCCACCACATGTCGTTCCCCCCTCGAGACGACGATCTCGGCACGTCAGGGCCACGCTCGCTACGCGCATCGCCCTCCCTCGATCGGACCATGCCGGAGGGTTCACCCGTGGGTGAAAGTTCTCGGCGAATCGACACGAACAGTGCACGGCCACCACCCGTTCGGCCGGAACCGCCTCGATAAGCGGTGACCTGACGCAATGCGACACCGGTGGCGCCAGCGGAGCTGCCTGCGTCGAATGTTCTGATAGGAGGGTGACTGCCCCGTTCACCCATCTCGATCGTCGCGGCGTGGTGCTCGGCGTCGGGGCGTACGTGACGTGGGGCCTCTTCCCGGCGTTCTGGCCGCTCCTCGATCCGGCCGCACCGATCGAGGTGCTCGCCCACCGGATCCTGTGGACTCTCGTGCTGATGGCCGCGGTCCTGTCGCTGCTGCACCGCTGGTCCGACCTGCGCGGGCTCGCGCTGCGCCACTGGTTGACGGTCACGACGGCAGCGGTGTGCATCGCCGTGAACTGGGGTGTTTTCATCTACGGCGTCGCGATCGGGCATGTCGTCGAGATCGCCCTCGGCTATTACATGAGTCCGCTGGTCAGCGTGCTTCTCGGGGTCCTGGTGTTGCACGAGCGCCCGCGAGCCCTGGAATGGGTGGCACTGGGCGTCGCCACGTCGGCCGTGCTGATCATCAGTGTCAGCAACGGCAGCCCACCGTGGCTCGGGCTGGCACTCGCTGTCTCGTTCGGTGTGTACGGACTGCTGAAGAAGGCCGTTCCGCTGAGCTCAGCGGCCGGCCTCACGGCCGAGGGCGTGGTGCTGGGCCCGATCGCAGCCGTGCTGATCGTGGTGCTGCAGATCGGCGGGACGGGCACGCTCGTGAACCACGGTGCGTGGCACATCGTGCTGCTCATGGCCGCCGGCCCCGTCACCGCGCTCCCGCTGGTGCTCTACGGCGCCGCTGCCCGCCGGATCCCGCTCACCACGCTCGGCACCCTCATGTACCTGACGCCGACGCTGCAGTTCCTCTGGGGTGTGCTGGTCGTCGGCGAGGCGATGCCGGCCGTGCGCTGGGCCGGCTTCGCCCTGGTGTGGGTGGCGCTCGCGATCCTCACCGTCGACCTGGTGCGGGCCGCCCGCGCGGATCGAGGTGGCCTGACGGGGCGTCAGCCCGTGCGATCCACCACGTAGCTGGTGAGGGAGGCGAGAGCCTCGGCGGCGGGGCTCTCCGGGAGCTTCCCGAGCTCTGCGCGGGCGCTCGCGGCCTCGGCGGCGAGCGTCGTGCGCGCACGCTCGAGCCCGGAACCCGTGCGCAACAGCGTGAGCGCCTCGTCGACCTCGGCGTCATCGGTGAGCGGCCGCGCCAGCAGCACCCGGAGCCGGTCGGCGTCCGCACCGGTGTCCTGCAGCGCGTACAGCATCGGCAGCGTGAGCACGCCCTCGCGCAGGTCGGTGCCGGGCGTCTTGCCCGACCTGTCCGAGGCCGACGCGATGTCGATGATGTCGTCCGAGATCTGGAAGGCGGTGCCGATCGTGGCCCCGAAGCGCTGCAACGCGTCGACGTGCTCGGGCGGGCAGCCGGAGAATATGCCGCCGTACCGGCCGGAGGTGGCGATCAGCGACCCCGTCTTCTCCGCGATCACCTGCAGGTAGTGCTGCACAGGGTCCTCGCCGGGACGCGGGCCACGGGTCTCCCGCATCTGGCCCGTCACCAGTTCGGCGAACGTCTCGGCGATGATGCGCACGGCGTCGGGCCCGAGATCGGCGACGAGCCGTGAGGCGTGGGCGAAGAGGAAGTCGCCGGTGAGGATCGCGACGCTGTTGTCCCACCGCGAGTTGGCGCTCTCCGCCCCGCGGCGCATCGTGGCCGAGTCCATGACGTCGTCGTGGTAGAGCGTCGCCAGATGAATCAGCTCGACGACGGCCGCGGCCGTGATGACCTCGGGCACGTCGGGGTGCGGCCCGATCTGCGCCCCGAGCAGCGTGAACAGCGGGCGGAACCGCTTGCCGCCCGCATCGATGAGATGTAGCGACGTCTCGGTGACGAACCCGTAGTCGCTGCGCACCTCGCGGCGCAGCAGCTCCTCGACCCTGTCCAGACCTGTGGCAGTGGCCGCGGCGAGCTCGGCGTCGCCGAGCTCGACACCCATAATCGCATTCGTACCCACGCACGCTCCTCGGTGACGCTCGTCGGCCGCCTCAGCGTCACTGCTGTGTTCAGTGTGAGCCCGCGAGCTCGATGACGTACCTACCCTACGAACCCGCCGCCACCCGCCCAGTCCAAGGCCAGTGTCGGAACGATTCCGAGCAGCAGCGTGATCAGCACACCGAGGGTGATGGCCGCCGTGGTGAACGCTCCGGGCACGGTGACGGTCGGGCCGTCGGCGGCCGGCTCGCTGAAGTACATCAGCACGATCACACGGACGTAGAAGAACGCGGCGATGGCGCTCGCCACCAGCGCGATCACCACGAGCGGGGCCATCCCGTCGGCGAGCGCCGCGGAGAACACGGCGAACTTGGCGGTGAATCCGCTGGTCAGCGGGATTCCGGCGAGCGCGAGGAGGAGGAACGTCATCACGCCGGCCACCACCGGGGACCGCTTGGCGAGCCCGGCCCACTGAGAGAGATGGGTGGCCTCGCCGTCGGCGTTGCGAACCAGGCTGATCACGGCGAACACGGCAAGCGTGGTGAAGCCGTAGGCCAGCAGGTAGAACAGCGTGCTCGAGACACCCTGCTCTGTGATCGAGATCGCACCGAGCAGCAGGAAACCGGCGTGTGCGATGGATGAGTAGGCGATCATCCGCTTCATGTCGGTCTGTGTGAGACCGAGCACAGCACCGACCACCATCGACACGATGACGATCGCCCAGAGCACCCCGCGCCACTCCCACCGCGTGTCCCCGAAGGCCACGTGCAGCACCCGCAGGATGGCGCCGAACGCGGCGACCTTGGTGCAGGCCGCCATGAACGCCGTGACGGGCGTGGGTGCGCCCTGGTAGACGTCCGGCGTCCAGGTGTGGAACGGCGCCACCGAGCCCTTGAACATCAGACCGACGATGAGAAGGGCGAGCCCGCCGAGCAGCAGCGCGTCGGAGCGCGCCGACCCGGCGGCCGCGGTGGCGATGTCGGTGAAGCGCACCGAGCCCGCGTAGCCGTAGATCAACGCGAGGCCGTACAGGAAGAAGGCGGACGCGAACGCGCCGAGCAGGAAGTACTTGACCGCCGCTTCCTGGGAGAGCAGCCGCCTGCGCCGGGCGAGCCCGCACATCAGGTAGAGCGGAAGCGAGAGCACCTCGAGCGCGACGAACATCGTGAGCAGGTCGTTCGCGGCGACGAACGCCATCATCCCGCTGAGCGCGAACAGCGTGAACGGGAAGACCTCGGTCTGCATCGTGGGCGCGAGGCCCGGCGTGCCGTAGGAGCGGTCCTCCGGGACGTCGAGCCTTCCGCCACCACCGCCGGCACCGACCGCGGCCCGCGACGCCGCCGAGGCGACGAACGCCCCCCCGGGCTCCACGGAACGGTCGGCGATCAGCAGGATGCCGCCGAGGCCGAGCGCGAGCAGCGTGCCCCACAGGAAGAGCGTGGGCCGGTCCACCGCCAGCGCGTCGGCCAGCGTGGTGATGCCGTCGGGAGTGCCGCCTGCGTACAGGCCGAGCGCGAGCCCGGCCACGCCGACGGCGACGATCGACAGCGTCACCTGGGCAGGCCAGCGCTGGTGGCGTGGCAGGAACGCCTCCACCAGCACAGAGATGCACGCCGCGGCGAGCACGATCAGCAGCGGCGCGATCGCGGCGTAGTCGATGGGCGGCGCCATCAGGGGCGCCTGAGCCAGGCTGGTCACCGGGACTGTCCTCCCACCGGGTCGGTGAGACCCACTTCGTTCATGGTGGCCACCACGGACGGGTTGATGACGTCGAGCACCGGACCCGGGAAGAACCCGAGCACGATGATCAGCACGATCAGCGGCGTCAGCACGCCGATCTCACGCTTCGACAGGTCCGGGAACCCGGATCCGCCGCGCTTGGCGGCGACGCCGGGGTCGAGCATTGTGCCCGGGCCTCCCGCACGCTCCAGCGCGCCGAGAACGGCGGCGCCGCGCACCGGGCCCTGCATGGTGCGCTGGTACATCCACAGGACGTAGAGCGCCGCGAAGATGATGCCGACGGTGGCCAGGATCGTGTACACGGGCTCGCGCGGGTAGGAGCCGACGAGCACCAGGAACTCGCTGACGAACGAGTTGGTGCCCGGCAGCGCCAGCGACGAGAGCCCGGCGAGCAGGAACGTGCCGGCCAGCAGCGGGGCGAGCTTGTGGACGCCCCCGTAGTCGGTGACCAGCCGCGACCCGCCACGCGCGATGAGCAGGCCGACCACGATGAACAGCATCCCCGTGGAGATGCCGTGGTTGACCATGTACAGCGTGGACCCGGCGAACGCCTGCGTGGAGAACGCGAAGATCCCGAGCGCGATGAACCCGAAGTGCGCGATCGAGGTGTAGGCGACGAACCGCTTCATGTCCGTCTGCCCCACCGCGAGCAGCCCGCCGTACAGGATCCCGATCACGGCCAGGGTGAGCACCAGCGGCGCGAGCTGCTGTGACGCGAGCGGGAACAGCGGGAGGCAGTAGCGCAGGAAGCCGAAGGTGCCGACCTTGTCCAGCACGCCGACGAGCAGCACGCCCGCGCCGACCGGCGCCTCGGCACCGGCGTCGGGCAGCCAGGTGTGGAACGGCACCAGCGGTGCCTTGATCGCGAACGCGACGAAGAAGCCCAGGAAGAGCCAGATCTGCGTGGACTCCGGCAGCGACGCCGCCATCCGCTGCAGTTCGGTCCAGGTGAAGGTGCCCTGGCCGAGCTGCTCGCCGCTCGCGACGAAGAGGCCGATCACCGAGGCGAGCATGATCAGCCCGCCGAGCAGCGAGTACAGGAAGAACTTGACCGCCGCGTACTGCCTGCGCGGGCCGCCGAACCGCCCGATCATGAAGTACATCGGGATCAGCATGGCCTCGAAGAACACGTAGAACAGGAACACGTCGGTGGCGGCGAACACGCCGACCAGCAGGCCCTGGGTGGCGAGCAGCAGCGCGAAGAAGCCCGACCTCGTGCGGCCCTCCGGGAGCTTCTCCTCCCAGGAGAACGCCATCACGATCGGCACCAGCACGGCGATCAGCGCAAGCATCACCAGCGCGATTCCGTCGATGCCGAGCGCGAACCGTGTGCCGAAGGCAGGGATCCACGGCACCGAGAGCTCGAGCTGGAACCGCGTGCCGTTCGCGGCGTCGGCCACCGAGTAGGAGAGCCAGGTGATCACGGTGATCACGAGCTCCACCAGCGCGAACCCGAGCGCGACGAGCCTGGCCGGCCGCGGGTTCTCCTTCATCGGCGCCACCACGAGCGCGCCGATGAGCGGAAGGAGCAGAAGAACGAGGAGCAACACGCTTCCCCCTGAGTTCACGGAACCGGCGTTCATGCGAACCGCACCGCCAGCAGCGCCGCCACGACGAGCACCCCTCCGCCGAGCATCGACAGCGCGTAGGAGCGCACGAACCCGGTCTGCAGCCGGCGCAGGCGGCCCGAGCTACCGCCCAGGAATGCGGCCGTGCCGTTGACCAGGCCGTCGACCCCGCGGTTGTCGACGTAGACCAGCGCGCGGGTGAGCCAGGTGCCCGGCCGCGCGATGAGCGTCTCGTTGATCGCGTTGGCGTACAGATCGCGCCGGGCCGCCTGAACGGGAAGCGACACCGGCTCGGGCCGTTCGACGGGTGTGGGCCGCCTGCCGACCAGCAGGTAGGCGATCAGCACACCCAGCGCGGCGAGCACGAGGGTGAGGACCGTGACCGCGGTGTGCGACAGGGCGGCGTGCTCCGGCTCCACCTGCTCACCGACCGACGGGGCCAGCCAGATGGCCAGCACGTTGTTGTAGGTGAGCAGGAAGCCTGCGAAGACCGAGCCGATCGCGAGCACGATCATCGGCCCCGTCATCGAGGGCGGCGACTCGTGCGGGTGGTACTCCTCGCCGTCGGCCGTGCGGAGCTCCTCCCAGCGCTTCTTGCCGAAGAAGGTCATCAGCATCAGGCGGGTCATGTAGAAGGCGGTGATACCGGCGGCGATCGCGGCCGACAGCCCGAACACCCAGCCCTGCCAGCCCGGAGCCGTGAACGCGGCCTCGATGATCGCGTCCTTGGTGAAGTAGCCGGACAGGCCGGGGAAGCCGATCAGCGCGAGGTAGCCGAGGCCGAAGGTCACGAACGTGATCGGCATGTACTTGGCCAGGCCGCCGAACCTGCGCATGTCGACCTCGTCGTGCATCGCGTGCATGACGGACCCGGCACCGAGGAAGAGCCCCGCCTTGAAGAAGCCGTGGGCGAGCAGGTGGGCGATGCCCAGCGCGTAACCGACCGGTCCGAGGCCGACCGCGAGGATCATGTAGCCGATCTGGCTGACCGTGGAGTACGCGAGCACCTTCTTGATGTCGTCGTAGGCGCAGCCGATGACCGCCCCGATCAGGAGCGTGATCACGCCGACGAGTGTGACGACCAGCCTGCCCGTCTCCGTGAGGTTGTAGATCGGGCTCGACCGCGCGATCAGGTAGACGCCCGCGGTGACCATCGTGGCCGCGTGGATCAGCGCCGAGACCGGAGTGGGGCCTTCCATCGCGTCCGGCAGCCAGGACTGCAGCGGGAACTGGCCGGACTTGCCGCAGGCACCGAGCAGCAGCAACAGCGTGATCGCGATCAGCGCCGGCGTGGAGACCTCGCCGATCCGCTCGAACACATCGGTGTACTGGACCGTGCCCAGCTGCGTCCAGAGCAGGAAGATCGCGAGGGCCAGCCCGACGTCACCGACGCGGTTCATCAGGAAGGCCTTCTTCGCGGCCGTGGCCGCGGACGGGCGGTCCTGGTAGAAGCCGATCAGCAGGTACGACGCCAGGCCGACGCCCTCCCAGCCGAGGTAGAGCATCACGAAGTTGTTGCCCAGGACGAGCAGCAGCATCGCCGCGACGAACAGGTTGAGCTGCGCGAAGAACCGCCGCCTACCAGGGTCGTGGCTCATGTAGCCGACCGAGTAGATGTGGATCAGCGATCCGACACCGGTGATCAGCAGCACGAAGGTCAGCGACAACGGGTCGAGCCGCAGCCCGAAGTCGATGTGCAGCGAACCGACCGAGATCCATTCGTAGAGCGAGAGCTCCCGCGTGCGTTGCGCAGGGTCGAGCGACACGGTCTCGAGGAAGATCAGCAGACCGACGACGAACGACGCGACGACGGTGAGCACGCCGAGGATGTGGCCCCATGCGTTCGCCCGCCGCCCGGCGACGAACAGCACGAGCGCCCCGAGCGCCGGCAGTGTGAACAGCAGCCAGGCCAGTGAGGCCATACCGGTGGCTGCACCGACCTCGGGAAGCTCGGTGGCCTGGGCCAGCACGGCGGTCACCGCGGGCTCCGGCCGGTGGCCGCGCCGATCACGGCACGGACGTCACGAGTGGGCGCCGGCCGACGACGTTCGCGCCGGGACAGCGGCAACTGGTGCGGGGTGAGCACGGGGAGCACTCCTAGTCTCAGTACTTCAGCAGGTTCGCGTCGTCGACCGACGCTGTCCGGCGGGTGCGGAAGATCGACGTGATGATCGCGAGACCGACCACGACCTCGGCGGCCGCCACGACCATCACGAAGAACGCCATCACCTGGCCGTCGAGCTGGCCGTTGATCCGCGCGAACGTCACCAGGCTCAGGTTCACGGCGTTGAGCATCAGCTCGATGCACATGAACACGACGATCGCGTTGCGCCGCACCAGCACGCCCACCGCGCCGATGGAGAACAGCAGCGCCGAGAGCAACAGGTAGTAGGTGGGGCTCACCGGGTCTCCTCGGAGGTGTCGTCGGTGGACCGGGAACCGGTGAGGGCGTGAGCGTCAGGGTGCGGTTCGTCGACGGGCTCCACGCGGGTGCCGTCGATGATCGCCGAGAGCGACTCGGGGGCGATCGAACCGTCCGGCAGCACGGCCGGGACGGCCACCGAGTTGGCCGTGGCGTACACACCGGGACCCGGCAGCGGCGAGATCCGGTCGTGCTCACCCCGGAGCCGGGCTTCCACGGTCTCGCGCTGTCCGCGCTTGGCGTGGCTCTTGCCCTGCGCGAACGCCAGCACCATCGCGCCGAGTGCCGCCGTGATGAGCAGCGCGGACGTGAGCTCGAAGGCGAAGAGGTACTTGGTGAAGATCAGCGCGCCGAGCCCGGTGACGTTGCCGCTGTAGCCCGCGCCGTTGGCGGCGAGCCCCACCGACGTGACGGAGGTGAGCGAGCGCCCGATGGCGGCCACCAGCAGCACCGCCAGCCCGACGCCCAGGCAGAGCGCCGCCAGCCGTTGACCGCGCAGCACCTCGACGACCGAGTCGGAGCTGTCCCTGCCGACGAGCATCAGCACGAACAGGAACAGCATCATGATCGCGCCGGTGTAGACGATGATCTGCACGAAGCCGAGGAACGGCGCCTGCTGCACGATGTAGAAGACGGCGAGGCAGAACATCGTGCCCACCAGCGCCAACGCCGAGTGCACGGCGTTGCGGGCGAACACCATGCCGAGCGCGCCGGCCAGCGCGATCGGGCCGAGAATCCAGAAGACGACGGCCTCGCCGACACCGACGGTGTCGGAAGCCGCTTGCGCGAGCACGCTCATCTGACCTGCTCCCCCACCGGGTCGGTCTCCGGGTTCTTCCGCGCCAGCTGCGGACCCTGGACGTAGTAGTCCTGCTCGTCCTTGCCCAGGCGCATCGGGTGCGGCGGCTGCTCCATGCCGGGCAGGAGCGGCGCGAGCAGCTGCTCCTTGGTGTAGATCAGGTCCTGCCTGTTGTCGTCGGCCATCTCGTAGAAGTTGGTCATCGTCAACGAGCGGGTGGGGCAGGCCTCGATGCAGAGCCCGCACCCGATGCAGCGCAGGTAGTTGATCTGGTAGATCGCTCCGTACCGCTCACCAGGGGAGTAGCGCGCCTCCTCGGTGTTGTCCCCGCCTTCCACGTAGATCGCGTCGGCCGGGCACGCCCAGGCGCACAGCTCGCAGCCCACGCACTTCTCCAGCCCGTCCGGATGCCGGTTGAGCTGGTGGCGGCCGTGGTACCGCGGCGCGGCCGGGGGGAAGTTCTCCGGGTACTCCTCGGTGACGACCTTCTTGAACATCGTCGAGAAGGTGACACCGAAGCCCTTGAAGAACTCAAACATCGTCGGTCTCCTTGGAGGAACCACCCGTCAGAACCGGCTTTCGTTCCGGTTCGGCGTCCATTGCGCGCGGGCGTAGCTTGTGGCGCGACGGTGTGGGCACCGTCAGGTCCAGCGGCGGCACCGGGTAATCCGAGGCCAACTCGATCACCGGCTCCTCGACGCGCCGGTCGGGCACCAGGAACGCCACCACCAACACCACGGCCAACCCGATACCCACCGCCACCAACAACGTGGTGACACTGCCCGTGCCACTGGTGCGATACGTACGAATCGCGAAGATGATCAGGATCCACAACAGGCTGCCCGGGACCAGCACCTTCCAGCCCAGCCGCATGAACTGGTCATACCGCAACCGCGGCAACGTGCCCCGCAACCAGATGAACACGAACAAGAAGATGAACGTCTTGATCAAGAACGCCACGAACTGCAACCACCCGTTGGCATTGAGGAACGACAACGGCCACGGCCACTGCCCACC
>NZ_BAAAUS010000018.1:0-6355 GCF_039534065.1 Pseudonocardia yunnanensis
ACCGGGCACCGAGCCTGCTGGTCCTCCACCCAGGAGCACCGCAGCGACACTCACAGATCTATCGCGCGAGCGCGCCGCTCGTAGGAGCCTGAGCCGGCAGGTCCCTTCCATGCGGGCAGGCCGGGCCGGTGGGCGAGCGGCCTGTTCGTCCGGTTCTATCGCGCGAGTGTGCCGTTCGTTCGGCCCGATCCGGTCACGGTCGGTAGGCGTCGATGAGCTGATCGCTCAGTTCGAGTGTCACTCGTACGAGTGGTCTCCGTGCTGTCCGCATATCGATCCCGGCCGCCCTCCGTTGGACCCCTCGGTCGCCGCAGACGAGCGCGGCGCTCGGAAGGACGGTCGGACGTTTGGGCGGAGCAGGCACCCCGCGACCCCCCCGTCCGACAGGCCCCACCGAGCGTCGTCCCGCGCGCCGGCCGGGGATGCCACCGCAGCGGGCCCGGCGAGCGACCGAACCCGCAGGCGTGGGTTCGTGGCAGCACCCACCGGGCCGGCCGCGGCTTCCCGGCGTCCTCGACGACCACCGCGTCCCTGGGCCCACGGACGTCATTCCCGTCGTCGGCGCTCCCGGCCGCGCACGCCCCGGCATCCGGTGGCCACGCCCGTCGAGATCCCATGGCGACCGCGGACGGGCGCCGACGCCGTGGTGGCGCCGCCCGCGATACCTGCTGATCGGCGCGGCCGCCGCCCTGGTGCTCGGCCCGGTGCTCCTGCTCGCGATCGGCTTCCTCGTCTTCTCGGTGCCGAACCCGGACGAGGCGGTGAACAACCAGGTCGCCACCGTGTCGTTCCTCGACGGAGAGCAGCTCACCCGGCTCGTGCCGGAGGAGGGCAACCGCACGAAGGTCCCGATCGAGCAGGTGCCGCTGCACGTCCGCCACGCGGTGCTCTCCGCTGAGGACCGCTCCTTCTACTCCAACCCGGGCTTCGACGTCACCGGCATCCTGCGAGCGGTGTGGAGCCAGCTGCGCGGTGGTGTCGGCGGTGGCTCGACCATCACCCAGCAGTTCGTGAAGAAGGCGCTGGTAGGGGACGAGCAGACGCTCTGGCGCAAGTACAAGGAGGTGATCCTCGCGATCAAGATCTCCCAGGAGCGCAGCAAGGACCAGATCCTCTCCGACTACCTCAACACGATCTACTTCGGGCGCGGCGCCTACGGCATCCAGTCCGCGGCGCAGTCCTACTTCGGCAAGAACGTGCAGGACCTGACGCCCAGCGAGGGAGCGCTGCTCGCCGCGGTGATCCAGTCCCCGTCGCGCTGGGATCCCGCGGTCAACCCGGAGCACTCGGTGGATCGCTGGAACTTCGTGCTCGACGGCATGGTCGCCGAGGGCTGGCTCGAACCGCCCGATCGGCAGGCCGCCCAGTTCCCGCACACGGTGCCCCGTAAGACCGCATCGGGCGGCGTCCCGTCCGACAACCGGGGGCACATCGTGTCCGCGGTGAAGGCGGAGCTCGAGTCGCTGGGGATCTCCGAGGAGGACCTCGCCCAGGAGGGCCTGCGCATCACGACGACGATCGACCCGCGACGCCAGGAGCAGGCCGTCACGGCCGCCCACGACGTGCTGAGCGGCCAACCCGTCAACCTGCGCAGCGCGATGGTGGCGATCGACCCGCAGACCGGCGGGGTGCTCGCCTACTACGGGGGCGACAACGGGCTCGGCCTGGACTACACGAAGGTCCGCCGCCTCGCCGGGTCGACGTTCAAACCGTTCGTGGTGCTCGCGGGTCTGCAGCGCGACCCGCCCGTCGGGCTGGGCGAGAGGTTCGACGGCGAGGAGCTGCCCGGGCTGCGCAACGCCGAGGGCGCCGACTGCGACCAGTGCGACCTCAAGCAGGCGATGACGGTGTCGAACAACGTCGTCTTCACGACCCTCGCGAAGCGCGTCGGTCCCGAGGCCGTTGCGGCTGCCGCTCGCTCTGCCGGCATCACCGCGCCCATCGACGACCCGACCGAGGGCATCGCGCTGGGCAACAAGGAGGTCAGCCCGATCGAGTTGGCGTCGGCGTACGCGACGATCGCGGCCGGTGGGGTCTGGCGCCAGCCGCACCTCGTGACGTCGGTCGTCACCGCCGACGACCGTGTGCTCTACCAGGCCGCCACCGACGGGGAGCGGCGGTTCCCCGAGCGGGTGGCCCGCAACGTCGCCGAGTCGATGATGGACGTCGCCGCGCACGACGATCTGTCCCTCCCGGGCGGACGACCGGTGGCGGCCAAGACGGGCACGGTGCAGTCCCGGTTCGAGGGGCAGAACAACGATGCGTGGATGGCGGGCTTCACCCCGTCGATCGCCTCGGCGGTGTGGATGGGCACGGACATGAACTCCCCCATCCGTACCGCGCGGGGCACGCCGATCGAGGGCGCGACGCTGCCGGGCGAGGTGTGGCACCAGTTCATGGCGGAGGCGCTGGACGACGAACCGGTGGAGCCGTTCGCCCCGTTCCGACCCATCGGCGAGGCCCCCTCCACCGCGGAACCAGGCGCGGCGACGTCCACGCCGCCGACGTCGGAGTCCGGCGCGCCGCCGACACCCACCGGCGTCGCCCCGTCGGGAACCGCCCCCTCCCCGCCCGGTGAAGAGGACGAATCTCCTGGTGAGGGTCTGTTCGGCGGCCCCGAACCCGCGCCGGAGCCCGATCCTCGTGCCGCGCCGGACGCCACGAGCCCGCCACCGCGCGCGGGGTTGTTGTTTCAACGGGAGCCCGCGGAGTCCGGTACCGCTCCGGACTGCTCGGCGTCCGCCTGCGACGAGAGCAGCCGGTAGGCCTAACCTTGACGCTGTGGCCGCGGGGGGTGGCGAGCGCACGTTCGAGGTGCTGACCTGGCTCTCCGAGCGGGGCATGGTGCTGTACGTGCCCGAGATCGAGGCATCCACGACCGTCCCCGCGATGCCCGACGCCGACGTCGCCGTCCGGTCGCTCATCGCCGACCTGACCGGGCTCGACCCGTCCGCCATCCGGTGCGACATCCGCCCTGGGCGCCCCCGCGGGTACAGCGGCCCGGCGTCGTTCGGCTGAGCGGCCCGCGCCTCTCCCGATCACGATGTTCGACGGCGCCTGACGACGTACTGTCGCGGCATGGTGCTGGCAGCGACCGACGCGACCCGAGACGTCGCGGACCGGATGGCCGAGGCGGCGGGCGAGTGGCTCGAGTCCCTCGACCCGGAACAGCGAGGGGTGGGTTCCGGCGCCACGCCGGGCGCGGACGACCCGTCCGACGCCGAGCGGCTCCGCTGGTTCTACACGCCGACCGATCACGGCGGTCTCACCCTCCACCAGCAGCGCCCCGCTCAGCAGCGGCTCGCGATGCGGCTGGTCGCCACGGGGCTGTCCACCGCCGGGTACGTCACGGCGGCCACGGTGATGGGCCTGGAGAACGTGCTCGACCACGTCGAGGGCTTCAGTGCGACGTTCGGCCGGGACCGTGGCCGCGACCCGGGCATGTACTTCCTGCGAGTGTTCGGGGAGCCCGGCGGAGCAGCACCGTGGGGATGGCGGTTCGGCGGCCACCACGTGTCGCTCAACAACCTGGTCGTCGACGGCCGCGTCGCCGCCACCACGCCATGCTTCCTGGGCGCCGACCCTGCCACGTCGCCGTTGCTCGGCGGGGCGACGCTGCGACCTCTCGGGGCACCGGAAGATCTCGCGCGCGAGCTCGTGCGCTCACTGCGGCCCGAGCTCGCCGAGCGGGCGCTGCTGCTCCCCCACGCCCCCACCGACATCGTCGGGGCCAACCGGTCCCGCATCGGCGACGGCGACGAGGCGAAGCCGCTCGTCGACGTGTGGCGGGGCCGGTTCCCCGACCCGGAGCAGCAGGAGAACCTGCGCAGACGCAGCGCCCAGTCCGAAGCCGACTCGGGCGTCGACCGCGACGGCCATCGGGCACTGGCGCTGACCAGCACCCCGAAGGGTGTGCCCGCCTCCGAGCTCGACGCCGGGCAGCGGGAGCTCCTGCTGCAGTTGCTCGCCACCTACCTCGGTCGCGTACCCGACGAGATCTCCCCGCTCCCGAACTACCGCGACCCCGCGGCGCTCGACGAGGTGCATCTCGCCTGGGCCGGTTCCACGAACCACGGTGAGCCGCACTACTACCGGCTGCAGGGCCCGCGGCTGCTGACGGAGTGGGACAACACGCAGCGCCAGGTCAATCACGCCCACTCGGTGTGGCGCGACCCGGAGTCCGACTTCGGCCTCGACGTCCTCGCGGCACATCGGTCGGCCCACCACCGCTGAGCCCGAGAGCCGGTCGGGAAACAGCTCAGCTGACCGCGGGCAGCGACTCCAGCACCGTGGCCGGCACGATCAGGTCGGCCCGGTGCCTGGTGGCCTCCACGAGCGCGGCGTTCGGCTCGTCCACCGCGGCCACCCACGCCGCGGCGCGGGCGGGTTCCTTCCCGAACGCGACGTGGCGGGCGGTGAGCTGGGCGAGTCGGACGTCCGGGCGCGGGTCGCAGAACCACACCTCGTCGAGCTCAGGACGGACGTGGGCCCACTGCCCGTGGTCGAGCAGCAGATAGTTGCCCTCGGTCAGCACCAGCCGCGCCGTAGCGGGCACCGCGATGGCGGCGGCGAGGGGTTGTTCGAGGTCACGCTCGAACGCGGGCGCGTAGATCACGTCCTCCGCGGGGGCGCCGGTCTCGTCCACGGCCCGCAGCCTGCGTAGCAGCGCGACGTAGCCGCCGACGTCGAAGGTGTCGGGTGCCCCCTTGGCGTCCCGGCGCCCGATCGACTCGAGCGCCACGTCGGCAAGATGGAATCCGTCCATCGGCACGTGGGCCACGGAGTGACCGGCCATCCGCGCGAGCAGCGCAGCCACGAGGGTGGACTTGCCTGCGCCCGGGCTCCCGGTGATGCCGAGGATCGCGCGCCGGGGTCCGGCGGCGAGCGCGGCGGCCCGCCGGACGAGGTCGTCGAGGATCATCCGGACTCCGCCACCCGCAGCGCGAGGACAGCGATGTCGTCCCCGGTGTCGGCGATGGTGCCCCGCACGAGGTGGTCGCAGAACTCCGGAAGCGGCAAGGGGACGCCGCGGCGCACGAGGTCGAGCAGGGCCCTGCCCGCCGCGTCGGCGTGGTCGCGACGCCGCTCGAACAGTCCGTCGGTGTAGAGCAGCAGCGTCGACCCTGGCGGGATCTCGGCGACACCGTCGTGGCGGCGCGTGCCGGGATAGAGCCCGAGCACGAGGTCGACGCGGCTGGTGAGCAGCCGTGCGTCCCCGTCCGGGCCGACGAGGATCGGCGCGGGGTGACCCGCGTTCGACCAGCGGAACACCGCGCGCCCCCCGGAGATGCCGAGCCGCCCGTAGACGAGCGTGGTGAACCGCGTGACCTCCAGCCCGGAGAGCACCCGGTCGAGCCTGGCGAGCACCACGGACGGCGCGGCGTGGCTGTCGTGTGCGAGTCCCCGGAGCATGCTGCGCAGCTGGCCCATCGCGGCCGCGGCGGGCAGGTCGTGACCCTCGACGTCGCCGACACCCACCGCGAGGTCGCCCCCCGGCAGCGTGAACGCGTCGTACCAGTCGCCACCGACCTGCAGTTGCGCCGCAGCGGGACGGTAGCGGGCCTCGATCTCCACGCCGGGATAGCGCGGCGGCTCGGACAGCATCGCCTTCTGCAGCGCCAGCGACACCTCGCGGCTCTGCTGGAACGCCATCGCGTTTTCGACGGCGGCCGACGCACGCGACGCGAGCTCCCGGACGAGTGCCAGGTCATCCGCGGTGTAGGGCGACCGGTCGCCGCCTGCGAGGAACATCAGCGCCGCCACGACCGCGCCGCCGGAGAACACCGGCGCGATCAGCAGCGAGTTGATCTCGACGTCGATCCCCCACTGGAGCTGCTCCTGCGGGACCCGCCACTGTCCCGACGTGTCGGGCACGGTGTCCAAGCTGGGGGAACCGGAACGGACGCAGCGGACGAGCGGGTGCTCCGCGGGGAAGGTGAAGCGTTCGGCACTGGCCGGGATGGGGGGAACCCCGGCGGCCCTGCGGGTGACCGCCCTGCGCCCCGAGAGCGGCCCCTCGGCCGGCGCCCCCTCGGCGACCTGCCCCTGGGGCGGCAACGGGTCGGGGTCGAGAAGGAACACCCGGCACACATCGGCGAACTGTGGGACCGTCGCCTCGGCCAGCGCCACCAGCTCTCGCTCGGGATCGAGTGCGGCGTTCATCGCGTGCGTGGCCTCCGCCAGCACGGACAGCCGCTCCCGGATGCGCATCCGGTCGTCGACATCGGTCTCGGTGCCCACCCATTCGACGACCCGGCCCGCTGAGTGGACGGGGACGGCGCGCATGCGGAACCAGCGGTAGCTCCCATCGACCGTCCGCAACCGATAGGTGCGGATGAAGACCGTGGCGGGTTCG
>NZ_BAAAUS010000018.1:6373-20975 GCF_039534065.1 Pseudonocardia yunnanensis
GAGCTCGTGGCGGTGCCGGCGGTGGACGGCGTCGAGGTACCCCCACCCTCTGTGTTCCAGCTCCGTCTGGCCTGTGATCGAGCGCAGCCCGGGAGCGTCGCGCCGGGCGCTGCCGTCGGCCTCGCGGATCCAGACCGCCGCGCTCGTGGCCTCCACGAGGCTCTGGTACCGGTTCAGCGCGTGCTCGCGCTCCGCAGCCGACTCGTCCAGCGCGCGGCGGGTGCGTTCGGCCACGGTGACGTCCACCATCACGACTCCGACCCCGCGGACCGCTCCGCCCACTATCCGCACCGGGTAGTAATGCACCTGCCACTCCTGGAACGGCCCCCGTCCGTGCCACGACCGGCCGGCCACCGGGACGCCGGAGCGCGGCCTCCCGTCGGCGAGCACCGCCCGCAGCCCCTCCGAGAACGTGGCACCGACGGGCCCGTGCACCTCCGCCGGCGTGCGGCCCACCCGATCGTCGACACTGCCGCCGACGGTCTCGAGGACGACGCCGTTCAGGCGCCGGTACCGCAGCTCGGTGTCGAAGTAGGCGAGACCGACGGGTGCGGTCTCCCAGAGGGCGTCGAGCAGCGCGAACGCCTCGTCCGACATCTCCTTGTCGCCGACGTCGTGCAGCACGCCGAGCGTGGTGGATCCCGGACCGGGCGCGACGCGGAAGTGGAGCTGCCCGCCCTTTCCACCCACGGCCGTCAGCATCCCGCTCACGGTGCGACCGGATCGGATCTCCTCGGCGATTCGGGCGGCGGTGTACGCGTCGAACATCATCGAGGGCTGGTCGGCAGGGCCGTGGGGGATCACGGACCGTCCCACCATCTCGCCGGCGGACCAGCCCGTGAGGCGCTCCGCGGCAGGGTTCCAGAGCGCCACGCGGCCGTCGTCGTCGAGAGCGAAGACGCCGACGGGGAGCAGTTCGACCAGCTCTGCGAGGAGGTCGTCCGGCACGGTTCTCTAGCGTAGGTCCCGCTCCGGCCCCACCCCACGCCGCCACGAACAGGGCGAACAGTTCCCATTCGTTCAAGCCACGCCCCGCGGACCGGGCCTACTGTCCGATTCATGAGCGTTCACCCCACTCTTCGTTACGACGACCCGCGTGCCGCGATGGCGTTCCTGACACGCGCTCTCGGCCTCGTCGAGCAGCAGGTCTACACCGACGACGGCGCCGTCGCGCATGCGGAACTGAGCTTCGGCGACGGGGTCGTCATGCTCGGCACGAGGACCGGCCGGAGCGAGGCGTTCGACACCGGCCGCGCGGTGATCTACCTCGTGGCCGACAGCGCCGACGCAGTGGACGCGCATCACGGCCGGGCCGTCGCCGCAGGGGCCGAGGTCGTGGTGGAGCTCAGAGACCAGCCCTACGGCTCCCGGGAGTTCGCGGTGCTCGATCCCGAGGGGAACGTCTGGACGATCGGCAGCTACCGGCCGGTCGTCAAGCCCGCGGGCCAAGCGTGACCGATCCGCTCCCCCGCCTGCGGGCCCTGTGCCTGGCGCTGCCCGAGGTGACCGAGAAGGTCAGCCACGGCGAGCCGACATGGTTCGTCCGCAAGACGTTCGTGATGTATGCCGACAGGCACCACGACGACCGGGTCGCGTTCTGGTGCGCGGCACCGCCGGGCGTGCAGGAGGAACTCGTCACCACGGCCCCCACCCGGTTCTTCCGGCCGCCCTATGTCGGTGGCCGCGGCTGGCTGGGGGTCTACCTCGACGTCGACGACGTGGACTGGGACGAGGTCGGCGAGATCGTCCTGGACGCCTATCGGGTCATCGCCCCGCGGAAGCTCACGGCGCTGCTCGACTAAGGTCGGCGGGTGCCGGATCTCCCGAGCGTCGAGGTGCCCGGCGGACGGATCGAGTACGACGACGTGCCGGCCGATACCGCCCGCGGCGACCTCGCACCCCTGCTGTTCCTCCACGAAGGCCTCGGGTCGGTAGGGCTGTGGCGCGGTTTCCACCAGCGCATCGCCACCGCCACCGGGCGCCGGGCACTGGCCTACTCCCGCTTCGGACACGGCTACTCCGACCTGCCACAGGAGAAGCGCACGCCGCGGTTCATGCACGACGAGGCCGCCACCGTCGTCCCGGCGCTGTGCTCCGCGCTCCGAGTGGAGCGCCCGGTGCTGGTCGGGCACAGCGACGGCGCGTCGATCGCGCTACTGCGCGCGGCCGCGGCCGGGAGCGACGCCACCGGCATGGTCGTGTTGGCTCCCCATGCGTTCGTGGAGGACGTGGGCCTCGTCGGGGTCGAGCAGGCCCGCCGCGCCTACACCGAGGGCGACCTGCTCACCCGCATGGCCCGCCACCACCGCGACCCCGACGTGACGTTCTGGAACTGGAACGACGTCTGGCTCGACGAGGCGTTCCGCGAGTGGGACATCCGGCCCGAGCTGCCCGCGATCACCTGTCCGGTGCTCGCGATCCAGGGCACGGCCGACCCGTACGGCACCGTGGCCCACGTCGAGGCGGTGCGGGACACGGCCACCGGTCCGGTCGAGCTGCTGGTACTCGACTGCGGCCATGCGCCCCATCTGGAACGACCGGACGTCACTCAGCGAGCGGTCACCGACTTCCTGCACCGGATCCCGTAGCGAACGTTCCCGGCCGCGTCACCACGTGACGTGCAGTGCGGCCGGCCCGGAGTCGACGAACCCGTGGATCCAGGGAATGTCCTCGACCCGGTCGCGCAGGCGCAGGCCGGGCAGCCGCACCGCGAGTGCGTGCAGGGCGGCCCGGATCTCCGTGCGGGCCAGGGCCGCGCCGAGACAGTGGTGCGGGCCGCGACCGAACGCGAGGTGCGGGTTGGGCCGCTCGGGCACGAAGCGGTCGGGGTCCGGGAACCGGTCGGGATCGCGGTTGGCGGCCTCGAGCCGGGCGAGCACCATCTCGCCTGCCGCGATGCGTGTCTCTCCCAGGTCGACGTCCTCGTGGGCCCACCGCGGCAGTACTTCGCCGGTGACACCGGACTGGTGCCGCAACACCTCCTCGACGGTGGCGTCCAGCTGCTCGGGGGCGCCGGCGAGGCTCGCCAACCGGCCGGTGCCGACGAGATGGATCACCGCCACGGACATCACGTTGCAGGTACTCAGGTAGCCGGCGCTGACGAGTGTCGTGACCATCGCGGTGAGCTCGTCCCCGCTGAGCCGCCCGTCCTGCGCGTCGTGCACGCCGATCAGTGCGCTCATGAGGTCGTCACCGGGGTCGGACCGGCGGGTCGCCACCAGCTCGGCCGCGTACCCGCTCAGTGACTCCCACGCCTGCTGCATCGCCGCCGCGTCGAGCTCTCCGGTGGGCACCGACATGTCCACCGTGAGCGCGGTGTCGGCCCAGCGGCGCAGGTGAGCACGCTCCTCGGCGGGGATGCCGAGCAGCTCACTGATCGTCGTGATCGACAACGGGGCCGCGAGGGCGTCGACCAGGTCAGCAGGCGGGCCCGCCGCGGCCATCGCGGCGACGTGATCGGCTGCCAGCGCCTCGATGCGGGTTCGCATCGACTCCACGTGCCGCGGTGTGAAGACCGCTGAGACCAGCCGACGGAGCCGGGCGTGGGCGTCGCCGTCCTGGAACAGGGTGTCGTTGCCCGGGTCTGCTTCACCCAACGGCGCCACGCCGAACCGTGGCTCGGCGAGCACGGCCGCGACTGCGTCGTAGGAGGTGACGAGCCACGCCTGTGTGCCGTCGGGCGTGGTCACGCGGGCGACGGGCTCGGTACGGCGAAGCTCGGCGTAGGCAGGCGGCGGCTCCAGGACGCCGGGACGCTCGAAGGGCAGTGTCCGTGTGGTGGTCGGCATCGGGGTCTCCCTGGGGCGATTTTGCATTACGACTGCAATGTAAAGACGCTCGACGACCGAGTCAATACGACTGCAATGTGAAAGAGTGTGCGGGTGCCGAAGCGGGTCGATCACCAGGCGCAGCGCGCCCGGATAGCCGACGCCCTCATGCGGGTGGCGGCCCATCAGGGCCTCGAGGGCGTGAGTCTGCGGCACGTGGCGGCTGAGGCCGGGGTCTCGACCGGCATGGTGCAGCACTACTTCCGCACCAAGGACGAGATGATGGTCTTCGCCCTGGACATGGTGGGTCGCAGCGTCCAGGCCCGGCTGGCCGCAGCCGCGCCTGACGGCGTTCCGGCCCCTCGGGAGCTCGTGCGAGCGCTGCTGGTGCAGATGCTCCCGCTCGACGAGGAGCGCGCCGCGGAGAGCCGGGTGGCACTGGCGTTCTTCGCCCACGCGGCCGTCCGGCCACACGTCGCAGCGGAGCTGCGCGAGAACACCGTGGTCCTCAGGGCGTTCTTCGCCGACCAGATCCGAACGGCCGGCCGGGCGAGCGATCCGGACCTCGCCGCGACGGCCCTACTCGCACTCGTCGACGGGCTCGGTGTTCACGTCGTCGGCGGTCACTACTCCCCGGAACACGCCCTTGCCGTACTCGACGCGCACCTCGACACGGTGTTCGGCCCGCGGGTCCAGGTGTAGCGGTCAGCCGGGCCCGGCCGGAATGCGCGCGTCGATCTGCTCACGGGCGTGCGGGCACTCGTCGAAGGGCAACGGGCACGCGAGGGCGTGCTCGATCAGCTCCTTCGCCGCCGTGGCCTCGGCGATCCGCCGGTCCAGCACCGCGACATGGCGACGCAGCCGGTCGGCGTGCCGCATCGGGTCGGGCCCGGAGAGCACCACCTGCAGCTCGCCGAGCCCGAACCCGGCCTCCTTGCCCATCAGGATCATCGCGATCCGCGCCAGCTCGGCCGGGCCGTACCGGCGATGCCCGGAGGAGTCCCGGACCGGTGTGAGGAGCCCGACGCTCTCCCAGTGCCGCAGTACGTGCTGCGGCAGTCCGAAGCGGACGGCGACATCACCGATCGTCGCCGTCGGCTCGGGCGCGCTTGACCTCATGTGCACATTGAGCCCGAGCATCCGCACAAGGACCAGCCCGAGATCCTCTTTCCTCGCGGCCCGGCCGACAGGAAGATCCGCGGCAGGCCCCGCACCGTACGGTCAGGACGTGGATGTCGACGCGCGACTTCGAGAACTGGGCCTCGAGCTTCCGACCCCGATGACCCCGGCCGGGAACTATGTGCCGGCTGCGACGGTGGGCGACCTGGTGTACCTCTCCGGGGCCGGCCCGCTGCGCCCGGACGGGAGCATGGTCGTCGGCAAGGTCGGCGACGGTGGCCTGGATCTCGACGCAGCGCGCGAGGCCGCCCGGCTCACCGGCCTGCAACTCCTCGCGGCACTTCGAGCCGAGATCGGTGATCTCGGCCGGGTCCGGCGGGTCGCGCGGATCTTCGGCATGGTCAACTGCGCACCCGGGTTCAACCGGACGCCTGCGGTGATCGACGGTTGCTCCGACCTGATGGTCGAGGTTCTGGGCGATGCCGGACGCGGTGCCCGGTCGGCGGTGGGGATGGCTGAGCTGCCGTTCGACATCGCCGTGGAGATCGAGGCGGTCGTGCAGGTGAGCACGTGACGGACGGGCGCCGACGGCTCAGCTGAAGATGGTCACACTCCGGCGATTGCGAGCAGTTGGCCGGCCATGACCAGCACGGCGGCGGTCATCATCACGGTTCCCCCGGAGAGTCGCCGTCGCAGGATCGCGGTGACCCCGATGAGCATGAAGACGATGACGAGGATCCAGCTGAGTTCGGCGGACATCGGAATGCTCCTTCGCGCTTGTCGATAGCCAGGAAACGCGTGCTCGTCCAAGCCGGTTCAGGATCGCTTGCCACAGCCATGCCGCTCCAGGAGGTACGCCCCCGGTCCACGACGGATGACCCCCGTCTCGGACGGGTGAGAACCCCCGAGTCAGTGGCCGTGGGCGATCGGTGACCTCGGACCGGTGAGGAGGGCTTCGGCACATGTGCGGAAGGCCGCCACGAGACGGCTGCGGTCGCCGGAGCGGGTGGCCAGCACGACGTGGCTCGGCTCGACGCCCTCCAGGGGGACCGTGGTGAGGTCGGGGCGGTGGCTTCGGGTGCTGCTGCCGGCCGGGACGATGGCTACGGCCTGCCCTGAGGCGATGAGCTCGAACTTGTCCTCGACGTCCGCCACGAGGGGACCGTCGGGCGCCCGGCTCCCGTCGGGCCGGGGGTCGACGCGCCAGTACGCGTTCCAGGTCGGGTTGTCGGACACCCGGGGTATGGGTTCCCCGGCGATGTCGTCGAGGGTGGCGGATTCCGTGCCGGCCAGGTGGTGATCGAGAGGTACGAGCAGAACCCGGGGCTCGTCGTAGAGGATCGTGACGCGCAGTTGGTCGCTACGGATCGGCAGCCTGGTCACCGCCACGTCCACGCGGTGATCGAGGAGGGCGTCGCGCGGTTCGTTCCAGGGCAGGTGCAGGCTGCGCACGTCGGCCTCAGGATGTTGGCGGCGAAGCTCGCGCACTGCCGGGGTGACGATCAGGTTCGTGGTGTAGCCGATGGTGATGAGGCTGGGCCGGGCGGCGGCGCGGGTCCGCGCCGCGGCCTGGGCAGCGGAGCGCAGCAGCGCCTTGGCGCGGGGGAGGAAGACCTCTCCGGCCTCGGTGAGCCGGCTGCCCTGTGGGGTGCGGTCGAGCAGACGGGCTCCCAGTTCCTGTTCGAGGCGGCGGATCTGCCGGCTCAGGGATGGCTGGGCGATGCGCAGCGCAGCGGCCGCGCGGCCGAAGTGCCGGTGGTCGGCGACGACGGTGAAGTACCGCACCAGCCGCAGATCGAGGTCCACCGGCGCCGATTCTGGCATTTCCGCATCGTAGCTTCTCGCGTTGGTCGCCTCGTATCTGCATAGCGCCTCTGACCTGCGGTGATGCCTGAAACGTATTGCGCAGTTCGGAACGGGCCTTGGACCCCGGGCGCTCCCCGGCTGCAAGGTCGAAACACGAGCCCGGCACCGTCCCGGTGCCGCTCGGCCCGACCACGTTTGCTTCGTCGAAGGAATGCACCATGCGCGTTTTCGTCACCGGCGCGACCGGATTCATCGGTAGCGCCATCGTCCGCGAGCTGCAGAGCGCCGGACATGAGGTCGTCGGGCTCGCCCGCTCGGACGAGGCCGCCTCGGCACTGGCGGCCGCCGGGGCCGAGGTGCACCGCGGCGCCCTCGACGACCTCGACAGCCTCCGCGGCGGGGCGGCCGCCTCGGACGGCGTGATCCACACCGCGTTCGTCCACGACTTCTCCGACTACGCGGGCGCCGTGCGTACGGATCTGCGCGCCGTCGAGACACTCGGCGAGGCGCTCGCGGGATCCGACCGCCCCTTCGTCATCACCTCCGGGACCGCCGGTCTCACGCCTGGCCGCTTCGCGACCGAAGACGATGCGCCTGATGCCGGGTCGCCCGCCGCGGCCCGGATGCCCGCGGAACGGGCAGCGCTGTCGTTGGCGGCGCGCAGCGTGCGCGCCTCGGTGGTGCGGCTCCCACCGTCGGTGCACGGCGAGGGGGATCACGGGTTCGTCCCCCGCCTCATCAGCATCGCCCGGACCACCGGCGTCTCGGCGTACCCGGGCGATGGTTCCAACCGCTGGGCCGCCGTCCACCGGCTCGACGCCGCGCACCTGTTCCGGTTGGCCCTGGAAGAAGCGCCCGCAGGCGCACGACTGCACGGGGTCGACGAGGAGAGCGTGCCTGTTCGTGACATCGCCGACGTCATCGGCCGGCACCTGAAGCTGCCGGTGACCGCCATTCCCCGGGAGCAGGCCGAGGCCCATTTCGGCTGGCTCGGAGCCTTCCTGTCGATGGACGTCCCGGTCTCGAGCACGCTCACCCGGAAGCAGCTGGGCTGGCATCCGGCGCGGGCCACGCTCATCGCAGACCTCGAAGAAGGTCATTACTTCACCGACTAGCGATGGCTAGGTCGCCGTCCACCCGCTCCAGCGCGTCGGCGTGATCACGAGCACCGCACCCGAGGGCGGCTCGGCGGCGTAGGGCGGGTACTTCGCCCGCAGGTCGGCGAGCGCGCGCTCCCGCAGCGGGCCGGCCTCGTGGATCTCCGCGGTGCCGTCCACGCGCACCCACCACAGCGCGGACCAGTCGTCCTCGTAGCGGTCGACGATCACGCCGACCCGCGGGTCGCGCCGGACGTCGTCGAGCCGCGCGAGGCGGGTGCTCCGCTTGGGCTTGACCTCGTCGATGGCGGAGCACACGAGCCCGTCCACGAGCGCGAACGTGATCGGCACCAGGCGCGGTGTGCCATCGGCGCGCAGCGTGGCGAGGCGGGCCACCAGGGCGGCGGCGAACCGCTCGCGCTGCTGCGCCGCGTCGAGCGCGGGCATTCAGGGCGCCCCGAGCCGGCGGGTCATGCATCCCAGTGTGCCGGGCCGTGTTGCCGGGCCGGTGATGTGCACCCCGTGTTTCAGCTAGATCAAGACTGCCTTTACACCATAGCCGCGGCTTCTAGAAGCACATTACGTTCACCCGACCGAATGACGGCTCAAGGGAGAACGCACGACGATGAAGCGCAGCCTGGTAGCACGACGGATCCGGGGGCGCGGCGCGGGAGCGCTCGCGATCGCACTGGCAGCGGCGGTCGCCGTCGGCTGTGCACCCGTGCAGCAGAGCAGCGGGCCCGCCGCGGCACCCGCCACCGACTCGTTCGGTACCCCGGCCGACCCCGCCGCGGTGCAGCAGGGCGGCACGCTCGTGATGGCGCTGTCGGCCGAGCCCGACATGCTCGACCCCACGCAGTCCCGCTCGCTCTACTCGCGCTACGTCTTCCACACGATGTGCGAGAAGCTCTACGACCTTGACGAGCACACGCAGATCGTGCCGCAGCTGGCCACCGCGCTCCCCACGATCTCCGCTGACGGCTTGAGCGTCACGATCCCGCTGCGTCAGGGGGTGAAGTTCGCCGACGGCACCACGATGGACGCGCAGTCGGTGGTCACCACGTTCCAGCGCAACCTCACGATGGCGGGCTCCGGGCGCAAGAGCGAGCTCGGGCCGGTCACCTCGGTCGAGGCGACGGACCCGAGCACGGTCGTCGTCCACCTGTCGAGCCCGTTCGCCCCGCTGACCTCGGTGCTCGCCGACCGAGCCGGGATGATCATGAGCCCGGCGGCGCTGCAGCAGCTCGGGGACAAGTTCGGGACGGCGCCGGTGTGCGTCGGACCGTTCAAGTTCGAGAACCGCGTGGCACAGAACTCGATCGACGTCGTGCGCGACCCGAACTACTACGACGCGGACAAGGTGCACCTCGACCGGATCACCTACCGGATCATCACCGACGCCAGCATCCGGGCTGCCAACCTGCGCTCCGGCGACGCCCAGGTGGCCGACACACTCTCCACACAGGACACCCCCGCCCTGCGCACCACGCCGGGCATCCAGGTGCTGGAGTCGAACTCCCTGGGCTACCAGGGCATCACCTTCAACATCGGCAACGTGGCCGGGCTCGACAACCCGCTCGGGGACAAGGGCACGCCGGTGGCCAACGACCCTCGGGTGCGCCGGGCGTTCGAGCTCGCGGTGGACCGCCAGGGCCTCGTGCAGGCGGTGTTCGGTGGTCTCTACTCGTCGGCGTGCTCGCCGATCAGCCCGGACACCACCTTCACCAGTGAGGCCGCGCAGGCCTGCACGCCGCACGACCCGGACGCCGCGCGCAAGCTTCTGGAGGAGGCCGGCGTCACGGTCCCCTACAAGATCTCGATGATCACGTCGAACAACCCCGACTCGCTGAGGCTGGCGCAGGCGCTGCAGGCCACGGTGGCCACCGGCGGCTTCGATCTGGAGATCCAGCCGGTGGAGTACTCGGCCCTGCTCGACCAGCAGGACCGCGGTGACTTCGAGATGCTGCAGCTGGGCTGGTCGGGCCGGATCGACCCGGACAACAACATCGCCAACTACCTCAGCACCGGTGGCGGCCAGAACGTGGCCGGCTACAGCGACCCGGCGCTCGACGAGCTGCTCACCCGGGCCCGCACCGCCACCGACCAGGCCGAGCGGGTGCGGCTCTACGGCGAGATCGTCACGAAGATCCACGATGCCGACCCGATCGTCTACCTGTACCGCCAGCGCAACCTCACCGGCGTCGCCGACTCGGTGTCGGGCGTGCAGGTCTTCCCGGACGGGATCGTGCGGGTCGCCTTCGCAGGACGCACCCGGGTCTGACGGGACGCCGAAGGCATGCGGTCCTACCTGTTGAACCGGCTGTGGCAGTCGGCGCTGACGCTGGTGCTCGCCACGATCGTGGTGTTCCTCGGCGTCCGCGCCCTGCCCGGCGACCCGGCGCTCGCGTTCGCCGGGGAAGAACGCGACCCGGCGTCGCTCGCGGCCCTGCGCGAGCGGCTCGGGCTCGACGACTCGATCATCGTGCAGTACGGGAAGTTCGTGCTCGGAGCGCTGCGCGGCGACCTCGGCGAGTCGACGCGGACCGGGATCCCCGTCTCGACGATGATCACCACCGCGCTGCCCGTGACGATCGAGCTGTCGCTGCTCGCGATGCTGGTGGCGGTCGTGCTGGGCGTCTCCACCGGCGTGGTGGCGGCCGTCCGGCGCGGCCGTCCCGCGGAGTGGTTCGCCAACGGGCTCGCGCTGCTCGGGCTCTCGGTGCCGAACTTCTGGCTCGGGCTGATCGCGATCCTCTACCTGTCGGTCGGCCTGGGCGCCTTTCCCGCCTCCGGTTTCGTACCGCTCACGCAGAATCCGATCGACAACCTGCACCACCTCGTGCTGCCCGCGCTCGTACTGGGCACGGGCATCGCGGCGGTCGTGATGCGTCAGACCCGCTCGGCGATGCTCGACTCGCTCGGGGCCGACTACATCCGCACGGCGCGGGCCAAAGGCGTCTCGCCGCGCGGGGTGATCGGGCGGCACGCGCTGCGCAACAGCCTCGTCGTGGTGATCACCATCGTCGGGCTGCAGTTGGGCATCCTCATCTCCGGTGCCGTCGTCACGGAGGGGATCTTCAGCCTGCCCGGCTTCGGGAAGATGACGATCGACGCGGTGTTCCAGCGCGACTATCCCGTGCTGCAAGGCGTGGTGCTCGTGACGGCCACGGCCTACATCGTCATCAACTTCGTGGTCGACCTCGCGTACTCGCTGATCGACCCGCGGATCCGCGTGGCAGGAGCGCCGGCATGACCGCCACCGAGATCGTCACCCCTCCGGCACCGGAGCCGGGCGTCGAACCACCGCGGCGCCGCGCGGCCCTGCGCAGGCTCCGCCGGAGCCCACTGGGCATCGCGGGGTTCGTCGTACTGGCCGTGGCCGTCGTGGCCGCGGTGCTGGCACCCGTGCTCGCGCCCTACTCCCCCGCGCAGGTGCACTTCGACGCCCCGTTCCAGATCCCCGGCACCGTGGGGTTCGCCCTCGGCACCGATGACCTCGGCCGCGACATCCTGTCGCGCATCCTGTACGGGCTGCAGGCCTCACTGCAGGTGGGTGTGCTCGCCGTCGCCCTCACCCTGGCCGTCGGGGTGCCGCTCGGGCTCGCGTCCGGCTACTTCCGGGCGCTCGACGCGGTGATCTCCCGCTTCACCGACCTGATGCTCGCGTTCCCGTTCCTGCTGCTGGCCGTCGGGCTCGCGGCGGTCCGGGGCCCGAGCCTCGGCAACGCAGCGCTCGCGCTGGGGATCTCCCAGATCCCGGGCATGATCCGCGTCGTCCGGTCGGAGACGCTCCGGCTCAAGAACCTCGACTTCGTCTCCGCGTCACTGGTGGACGGAGCGGGCGACGCGTGGGTGCTCGGCCGCCACGTGCTCCCCAACGCGCTCTCCGCGGTGATCGTGCAGGCCACGGTGGCCATACCGCAGGTGATCATCGGCGAGTCGGTGCTGTCGTTCCTCGGGCTCGGTATCCAGCCGCCCTCCCCGAGCCTCGGCGTGATGCTCTCCGAGGCCCAGCAGTACGCCGCGAAAGCACCGTGGACGGCGGTGATCCCCGGCCTCGCGATCATGCTCGTGGCACTCGCCTTCAACCTGTTCGGCGACGCGCTGCGCGACGCCCTGGACCCGAGGAGCTCCCGGTGACGGCCCAGGCCGGCGACGCCGTGCTCGACGTGCGCGACCTGACGGTCACGTTCCGAACCGACGACGGGCGGGTTTCTGCCGTCGACGGGGTGTCGTTCGACGTCCGCCCGGGCGAGGTGCTCGCGGTGGTCGGTGAGTCGGGATGCGGGAAGAGCGTCACCGCGATGAGCATCGCCGGGCTGCTGCCCGGCTCGGCGACCGTCACCGGCTCGGTCCAGCTCCGCGGCCGGGAGCTCGTCGGGGCCCCCGAGCCCGTGCTGCGCACGGTGCGCGGTGCGGAGGTGGCCTACATCTTCCAGGAGCCGATGACCTCGCTGAACCCCGTGTTCACCGTGGGCAGCCAGATCGCCGAGACGCTGCGCATCCACCAAGGCCTCTCACGCAAGCAGGCGCTGGCGCGGGCCGTCGAGCTGCTCGGGCTGGTCGGGATCCCGTCGCCCGCCGCGCGCGTGGGGGCCTACCCGCACCAGTTCTCCGGCGGCATGCGGCAGCGGGTCATGATCGCGATGGCGCTGGCCTGCGATCCCGCGGTGCTGGTGGCCGACGAGCCGACCACCGCTCTCGACGTGACCGTGCAGGCCGCCGTGCTCGACCTGCTGCGCGACCTCGGCAAGCGGCTCGGAACGGCGATCGTGCTCATCACCCACGACCTCGGCGTTGTCGCCGACATCGCCGATCGGGTGCTCGTCATGTACGCGGGCCGGATCGTCGAGACGGCCCCCACGCAGGAACTGTTCGACGCTCCCCGCCACCACTACACGCTGGGCCTGCTCGGCGCGGTCCCGACCGCGGGCAGACGCGCGGCAGGCGGGCGGCTGCAGGAGATCCCCGGGCTGGTGCCGGTGCTGCAGGAACAGCCCGACGCCTGCACGTTCGCCGAGCGCTGCCCCGCCGCGGACGAGCACTGCCGCGCGTCGGCGCCGGCGCTGGTGTTGCAGGAATCCGACTCCCCGGCCGACCCCGACGACGAACGGGCCCTGCACCGGGCCGCCTGCTGGCATCCGGCCGAAGCACTCCTCGTGAAGGGATAGGACGATCACTGGTCTCATGGAGGAGTCCGCTTCTCAGACCCCGCAGGCGGCTCTGGAACTGGACGACCTCGTGATGCATTTCGGCCCGGTGCGGGCCGTCGACGGGGTGAGCCTGCGGATCGAGCGCGGCCGCGTGCTCGCCCTCGTGGGCGAGAGCGGATCGGGCAAGTCGACCGTCGGGCGGTGTGTGGTGCGGCTGCTCCAGCCGACGTCCGGCACGGTGCGCCTCGCCGGCACCGACGTCACGACGCTCAGCAGGCGGCGGCTGCGGCCGCACCGGCGCGAGGTCTCGATCGTCTTCCAGGACCCCGCGAGCTCGCTGGATCCGCGGCTGCCTGTCGGCGAGATCGTGGGTGAACCGCTGCGCCTGCTCGGCCTGGCGCAGTCGCGGCGCGAGCGCGAACAGCGCGTCGGGGATGCGCTGGAGCAGGTGGGCCTGCGCCGGCAGGTCGCGCAGCGCTACCCCCACGAGATGTCCGGCGGCCAGCGGCAGCGGGTGAGCATCGCCCGGGCGCTGGTCTCCTCACCGCGGCTGCTGGTGGCCGACGAGCCCACCAGCGCGCTCGACGTCTCGGTGCAGGCCTCGGTGCTCAACCTGCTCGCCGACCTCCAGCGTGACCTCGGTTTCGCATGCCTGTTCATCACACACGACCTCTCGGCCGTCGAGTACCTGGCCGACGAGGTGGCCGTGATGTACCTGGGCACGCTGGTGGAGCAGGGGTCGCGGGACGCGGTGTTCGGCTCGCCCGCACACCCCTACACGCAGGCGCTGCTCTCGGCCGCGCCGCTGGCGAACCCGCGCGAGCAGCGGGCTCGCCGACGCGTGCTGCTCACCGGCGACATCCCGTCGCCGACCGCCCCTCCCCCGGGCTGCCGGTTCCACACCCGATGCCCGGTTGCGGAAGACCGGTGCCGCACCGAGGTACCGCTGCTGCGGCAGACCCCGATCGGCCAGGTGGCCTGCCACCTGGTGGCCGACGACGGATCCGGGCCGGACGTCCGGATCGCGGGCACCGCGCCGGTCGCGGCGGGAGGCGAGTGACCCGAGCGGCCGGGGGTCGAAACGTTCACGATGTGGGTCTCGCGCCCGCGGAGTGACCCTCGCCATCAGTAACCCGGAGGGGGCACGACCCGCAGGTAGCGTCGACGGTGATCGGATCGCGCGACCTGGGAGGGGCGCATGGCCGTCGACGCATCCCGCAGCCTTGTCGGCTGGCTGGTGAACCCGTTCGGGAACTTCCTGCGCACGTGGGACTACCGGCCGGTGACCAGCTGGTTCGACAACTTCACGATCAACCTGAACTCCCACGACGCCGAGCTCGAAGAGCACGTGCTCGGCAACGTCGGCAGCTACGGGTTGCAGCTGAGCCGCATTCTCGACGCGGTGAACCTGCTGGTGAGCGAGCTAGACCTCGATCGCCTCACCCCTGAGCAGCAGCGCATCGTCGTGCGGCTCGAGGACCTCGCCGAGGACGTCCACCGGTCTGTCGCGGAGTACCGCGGTGGCGAGATCGAGCCCGCGCCCGGCAACGACCGGCCGGAGTTGCTCCCGCGGGTGACGCAACCGCACCCGACGGCTTCCTAGGAGCTGTCCTCAAAGCCACATCCGGAGGGTCGCGAGGTCGATCATGGCCTGGTAGGA
>NZ_BAAAUS010000019.1:0-181853 GCF_039534065.1 Pseudonocardia yunnanensis
ACCGGGCACCGAGCCTGCTGGTCCTCCACCCAGGAGCACCGCAGCGACACTCACAGATCTATTGGACGGCGGTGCCGTTCGTTCAAGGCCTGATCGATCAGTTGCGTGAAACTGCCACGACCACGTTCGAGAACGAGTTCTCGCGCTCGCCGGTCACTGTGACCGGACCGGATGTGAAGATCCCGTACTGATCTCGGTTGACGGTGTTGTCCTTGACCTCGATGGACATCGAGCCGACCGTGCCGATGAAGATTCCGGTGCGCTCGGGGTCCTTGGCGGTGAAGTCCGCGTCACCGTTGACGTTGTTACTGCCGATTCGGTTCCGCGTGACCGAGTTGCCGTCCATATACTGGCCGGTCTCGTGACTGTGCAGGGTCACGCCCGGGTGACCGTTGTGGTCGATGATGTTCTGCGAGACGGTGTTCCGGTAGACGGCCCCGCCGTGCACCGGTGTGGCCATCTGTACGCCGGCGCCTCCGGTTTTCCCCTGTAATCCGTTTCGGAAAATCGCATTGTGCTCGACAACGTTGTCGAACACTCCGCCGACTCGGGGGTCGGGCACACCGCCGGGAGCGCCGTGCTCGTTATGGCCGGCAAGGGTGACGCCACATGCGGTGGTGTTGTCGGCGACGATATTGCCCACGATCTGGTTGTGCGCCGTCGGCCCGGTCTCGTCCGAGAGGAGCACTCCTCCGGTGCCGTCGGTGATGATGTTGCCCCGGACGATGGCGTGCGAGCTGCCGAGCAGATGGATGCTCTCTCCGCAGTCCGGACCGACCGGCAGGTGGCACGGTGGATAGTCGTTGGGTACCGGATCTGCCAACCGCAGGCCCGTATTGTTGCCCGCCACGACGTTGTCCGCGATCTCGGTGCGATCCGCGTTCCGCACGAGGATGCCCTCGCCGATCGCGTTTCTCACGATGAGACCGGTGAGCGTGACGTCGGATGCGGTAACCGTGATGCCGTTGGTCATGTTCGTGGCGTCGATCGTGGCATTTCCCCGGCCGTCGATCGTCAGCGGCTTCTGCACTGACACGCCCTCGTGGTAGGTGCCGTCGCAGACGACGACGCGGCCCCCGGCTGCAACGGCCGCGACTCCCTTGCTGATGGAATCGTAGGCGGCGCTTGAGCAGCTACGGCCGGCCGCATTGTCGGCGGCCTTCGTCGATACATATACGGTCTGCATGACGACAGAGGCGTGGCCTCCTGGCGTTGCCGTGAGGGCGCTCGCCATGACAGCGGCGCCCAGCGCGAGAGCAGTCGCTCTCATGCCCACCCCCCGGTGTCGGCGAGTCGAGCCAATCAGGTGGCGTGAACTATTGATAGATCACGTGGCCAACCGCACAACCGCAGGCGTCGCGGCCCGCCAGAGCCGCTGGTCAGAGACGGAGCTGTCTGCGTGAGGTGACATTGAGCTTGCCGAAGATTCCTTGCATATGCCATGCCACGGTCCGCGGGCTGATGAACAGCCGGGCCGCGATTTCGGCGTTCGTGAGGCCGTCACGAACGAGTCGTACGATCTGGGTCTCTTGAGCGGTGAGCTCACTGCTGGTTTCGGCTGTACGTTTGCGAGCAGTTTCGCCGGTTGCCCGTAGCTCGCGGGCGGCACGCTGGGCGAATCCCGCAGCGCCCATTTCGGTGAAGATGTCGTGGGCGGTGCGCAGCTGCACGCGTGCGTCGACCCGCCGGTTCTCGCGGCGCAACCATTCGCCGTAGAGGAGGTGGGAGCGGCCGAGTTCGCCGCGGATGGCGGTGCGACCGAGCCGATCGATCGCCTCGCGGTAGGAGCTCTCGGCGGCCGGACCGCCGCTCAGCAGCGCACGTGAGCGGGCCTCGATGCCCAACCCCCAGTCGGTGCCACTGACACGGGTCGTCTCCGCGAGCCGGTGAAGGGCGTCTGTGGCGGGTTCCGGTGTGCTGCACCTGGTGGACGCCTCGATGAGCTCGATCAGCACGATCCATGCTGCGGAGCCCACAACGGCGGGGTGTTCGGCGGCCTCTTTGGCCGCGGCCAGCGCCTGGTCGTAATGGCCGAGACTGTTGCAGAGCAACGCTTTCGCCCACCCGATGACGGTGAGCCCGATCCCCTCGCCCCGGCGCTGCACCTCCTCGGTCATGACGTCGATCTGCCGGAGGGTCTCGGCCTGTAACCCCTGCCACGCGGCGAGCACCAGGCCGGGATCACGTACGCGGGGACCGCCGGTCGCTTCGGTGACCGACCTCAGCTCCTCGGTCAGCGAGGCGGCCGCCGGCAGCTCGCCGGCGAATATGTGGGCCATGATGCATGCGCTGAGGGCGAAGGGAAGCAGGGCGAGCGCGCCGGATTTGCGGCTCATCTCGACGTGGCGGGTGGCGAGCACCTTCCAGGTCTCGTAGTCCCACACGTGCGCGGACGTGCGGCTGGCCAGCCACAGCCAGCGCAGCGCCTCCTCTTCGGAGAGCTCCGGGCTTCGGAAGGCGCTCAGTGCTCGCTTCACCATCGGCATCGCGGCGGCGTAACCGTCGGTGAAACGTATGGCCAGGCCGTCGAGAAGAAGATCGGACGCTCGCGGGGGCAGCGGGGCCGGAGGTGCGGCACGGGCGGCCTCGGCCGTCTTGCGCACGCCATCGCCGCTGGCCAGCGAGCCGGCGAGCATCGCGGCCATCAGCGCGTCCAGGTAGGTCTCGCGGGCGAGCCGGGCGTCCAGCGTCGTGAGCTGCTCGGCCGCTTTGAGCAGGAGGGAAGGCGCCGATCCACCGCGATCGGTGGTCAGCGTGATCTGAGCGTGCAGTAGGTCCACCTGGGCGGACTGGAGCTCGTTCAGCGGGCATGCCTGGGCCAGGGACAGGAGTCGCTCCGCTGCGTCGGACATGCCGGCCTGGTGCGTGGCGTGTGCGGCGGCCAGCAACCGCTGCGCCCGGTGCCCCGGATCGACGCTGAGCTCGGCGGCCCGCTCCAGGAACGCGGCCGACGCGGCGCACCCGCCGCAATCCTGTGCGCGGCCTGCCGAGTGTTCGAGTTCCGCGGCGATGTCCTCGTCGGGTCCGGATGCGGCCTGTCCGGCGTGCCAGGCGCGGCGGTTGGGGTCGGTGTCGGGATCGAGCACCTGCGCAAGAGCGTGGTGCGCGCGGCGCCGTTCCTCCGGGAGGGCTGCCCCGTAGACGGCCGAGCGCACCAGCGGATGGTGGAACCGCACGCGGGCGCCGATCTCGAGCAGGCCCGCTTCCACTGCTGGTCGCGCGGCATCGAGCCCGATCCCGAGCTGTTCGGCTGCTCGGAGTACCAGCACCGGATCGCCCAGTGCATCGAGAGCGGCGACCAGCAACAGTTGCCGCGTCGCCACGGGGAGTGGCGAGAGCCGCTGCCGGTAGCTCTCCTCGATCCGGCGTGGCAGTGCCTGTGGACTCGGCGACCCGAAACCGACCGACAGCTCGGCCGGGGTCATGCCTCGCGGCAGCTCCAGCAACGCCAGCGGATTGCCGCGCGTCTCCGCGACGATCCGGTCGAGAACGCGGTTGTCCGCAGGCCCGGGCAGCGTCGACCTCAACAGCTCCCGCGCATCGTCATCCGGCAGACCAGCGATCGGCAGCTGCACCAATCCATCGAGCTCTGCGACCTCGTCGGTATCGCGCGCCGCGAAGACCAACCCCACCGATTCGGCCACCAGTCGGCGCGCGACGAACGTCAGCGCTTGGGCGGAGGCTTGATCGAGCCACTGCGCGTCATCGATCACACAGATCAGTGGCTGTTCGCGGGCGCCTTCGGCAAGGAGGCCCAGCACCGCCAGCCCGACGAGAAGACGATCCGGCCTGGAACCGCCGTTCATCCCGAACACTGTGTAGAGGGCATCCCGCTGCGGATGGGGTAGCCGCTCGGCGTCGTCCAACAACGGAGCGCACAGCTGGTGCAGCCCGGCAAAGGCGATCTCCATCTCCGACTGCACACCGGATGCGCGCTCCACCCGACACCCTGGCGCCCCGTCCACCAGGTACCCGAGCAGGGCAGTCTTGCCCACGCCCGCCTCGCCGCGAACCACGAGAGCCTGACTCCTGCCCGTCCGAACGTCCGTGACGAACTGGTCAAGCGCCCTGCGTTCGGTGTGACGGTCCCGCAACACAGGCATCACCTGCTCAGGTGTTCGTCGACACCCCCACGGAGTTTCCGCGTCATCACACCTGGGCCTTATACCCCAGGGGCACATCGGGACGCCAGCAACGCCAGCGCCATATGACGCTACGTCGCAATTCGGGCGACGCTCCGTGAACCGAAGAAATCATCCTGCCGGCCCGGCGCCGCCTGCGAGAGCGGCGCCGGCCTGGTGGAGCTGATCACGGGCGGGTCGGCAGGACTCCCGCGAATCGGAGGAAGTCCTTGATCGTGAGGACGGGACGGCCGTCGGGCAGTAGTACGCCGTTTTCCGGCACCCAGGACGGTGACTGGGCAAGGAAGGAGCCGGGATCGTGGCGAACCTGACCGACGAGTGTCTCGACGACGATGCGGCTGCCGAGCTCGCCCAGCGAGTTGCCGTTCGCCTGGACCTCGGCCTCCTTGAGCACGTAGTACCAGAGCGGCGTCCGGTCGAGGAACCCGCTGGTGGCCAGGTGGGTGTTGAGCTCGTCGCTGTTGCCCTGCGTCAGCTCCTCGGGGGTGAGTTCGACCAGGTCCAGGACCTTGGCTACCGCCTGGCCGGTCGGGATCGAGAGCTGGTACCCGCGGCGGAGGTTTCGGACCGCGAGTTGCTTCAGGATCGCCGTGATGTCCGGGCCGGGTGCAGGATTCGGGATCTCGTTCGCCATCTCACCGAGGGCGAAGGCCAGTCTGGTGTCGATCTTGCGGGAGAAATGGTCCGGGAAGCGAGGATCCTTCTCGACGAACCTGTCCCACTCGATGACCCAGTTGAACGGCAACGTGTCGGCCTGGCCGCTGAACCCGCCTTTGCCCGTGAAGAGGAAGATCAAGCCGAACGGCGCCGAGGGCCGGACGTGGCCCTGCCGACCGAAGTTGCGGTTGAAGTCATAGGCGCCGCGAACCATTGTGTGGCCGAACCGGAACGAAGCCACGGAGAACTCCAACGGCATGTAGACCTCGCCGGCGCGCTTGTCGTAGAGCTTGTTTCCCTCGCCCAGGACCTGGTCCACGACACCGGGTAGTGCGATGGTCGCCAGGTAGTCGTTGATCACGATCCATTGGTAGTGCCAGCGGACGAGCTGCCGGGCGCGCTCGAAGACCGCCTTGTCGTCGGTGTGCTGGGGTTCGTGGCGGCGTACCCAGTCGACGGTCTTGTTGTGGAAGCGCAGGAACGCCACGTGCAACTGGGAGACGATCAGGTTCTCGTCGTTGCGCGCGTCGCCGATGTTGGCCTCGCTCGGCTTGCGGCCGACCCCTCTGGGGACATCTCGCTCCAGGTCGGCCTGCAGTGGAATTCGGACGCCACTGATCTGCGCTGTGTCGGGTTTCGGCTCCAGCGCGACCCGGCCCAGTTTCAACGTGATGCCGTCGTAGAGGCTGCCGGCCTCGGTCTGCGGGCCGTCGGGAAAGGTGGGGCCGTCGCCGTAGACCGAGTCGAGGTCGAGAGCGGGTACGCGCAGATTGCGGATGCCCTTGATGACGTCGGCGGGCGGAACTGGGTGGAGGTCGGCATCGGTGACATGCCCGATGTCGTTCTGGCGGTCGGTGTTGGCGGTGATGTCGTGATCGATGAACTGGCCGAGGTAGGTGTAGACCGCCGGGATCGTGGAGTTGCCGTCGCCGGACTGGAATGGGTCCTCCGCCGGCGGCTGAGATTCGACCATCAGCCGGCCCAGCGTATCCAGAGCCGCGACCATGGCCGCTGGGTCGTCGGCGGGCAGGTGCGCTGCGGGATCGTCTCTGATGGTCTCGAAGAGATAGTCGAACGGTGTGGAGACGTCGACGAGCTCGCGGCTCACCCTGTTGCGGATCTCGGTCGGCTCGACGGTGCCGCCATGGCTGAGGTCACGCAGGACTCGGCCGGGGGGATTCTGCTCGGTCATTGGCTGTTCGGTCATGGTCTGTTCTCCCGTCGTCGGGACAGCCGTGAGGGGCAGCGAATGCCCTGCCCCATAGGAGCCGACATGATCGCCGGTGATACGTGGACGAGATTTGACGCTCGGTCACGTGGTGACGCGCGGGTCCAGTGGAACTCCGGAGTGGTCTAGTAACAGTGAGACTAGTCGGCCGAATGAGAATGCCGGGTGTGCCCGATGCGAGACGACCGACCGGCCGGCCGCGACGCGGCAGGACCGTTCGAGCCCGGGAGGGCCGCTGCGAACGCCCGCGCGAACTCGGCGCGCACGTCGGGATCGCGGGCCGCATCGATGAGTGCTCCGGCCACCATCGACGCCGGCTCGCGGTCGCCCGTGATGATGCCGACGACGGGCCGCAGGTCGAGATCGGCGATCGGGATCCCCTTCATTCCGGGTGGTACTCCAAAGGTGTGCAGCCAGCTGTCGGCCACGATGCTCGACCATCGGGTGGTGCTGAGGTGAGCGTGCAGGGCGTCCACTGTGTCGGCCTCGACGCTCGGCACGAGCTGGACGCCCGACCGCGCCATTGCCAGGTCGAGCATGCGGCGGTTCTGCATCGCCGGGGTGAGTGCGCACAGCGACAGTTGGGTCACGTCGACGCAGTCGACCGTCTTCCGGCCTCCCAGAGGACCGTCCTGCGCGGTCAGCAGGACGTACCGCTCCCGGTAGAGCTCGTGTCCACCGCGGCGGCCGTGGGACGTGTCCGTGTCGAGATAGACGATGCCGGCATCGAGGGTGAAATCGGCGAGACGATGCCGGATCTCTTCAGTTGCGCCCGTCTCGACCCGCACCCGTGCGCGGGGGTTCCTCGTGCGGAAGGCGCCCGCGAGGATCGCGATCGCCCGCGCCGCTGTCGGGATGGCGCCGATGCGCAATGTGGCGCTGAGGCCGCCGTTCGCACGACTCAGTTCGGACCGCAGGGCGTCTCGCTTGGCAAGGATCCGCTCGGCCCATTCGACCACCCGCGCGCCCTCGGCGGTCACCCCGGTGAACCGGTGCCCGCGTTCGATGATCGTGACGCCCAGTTCCGCTTCCAGTTTGCGGATGGCCGCCGACAGCGCCGACTGGCTGATATGGCACGCGACCGCCGCACGGCCGAAGTGCTGTTCGCGGGCCAGCGCGACCACGTACTCCAGCTGGCGAATCTGGACGTCCCCCGTCATGGCGCCACCCTAGGCGGTTGATAGCCCGCAGGGCACCGCATCTGCGGTGATTACTTGATACGAGATACTCATCTGCGGAATCTGAATGCCTCGCGTCAGTCCGCAGTTCTGATCACCCGCAGCTCGACGACGTCGCTGACGTACCTTCCACCCTTCACGTCGCCCGGGACGACGAGCCGCGGTCGTTCGAGCGGTTTGCCGTCCTCCGCCGTGGCGAGGAGTACGCCCCGGTCGCCGAACTCGGGCGAGATCTCGCCGAACGAGACCAGAGCCGCGTAGCCGTCGGCGCCGACCGCCAGAACGCCGAAAGAAAGCACGTCGTTCTTGCGGTCGGTGATGGCCAGGGCATCCGCCGGCACCATGTCGGCGAGCAGGACTCCTGCTTCGCTGTGGCTCTGACGGCCCGACCCGCTCTCGTACTCGACCGCGACGGTGTGGTGCGGCAGCGCCGCGAGGTCGTCGGCATCGAGATCACGGGGAGTGCGGATATCGCCGGTCAGGCGCACCAGTCCGGGCGACGACGCGGCTGCCGGCTCCTGGACGGCAACCGGCTCCGGCGCCGCCACGGTGGCGACGGTCCCGCACCCGCCGGCGAGCAAGGCTCCGACGAGGAGGCCGACCAACGCTGTCTTGTTCCGCGAATGCGCCACGGGCAGCACGATAGATCCGACATCGCGGCGGATCCAGCATGATCACGGCGCAAGATCGTGCCGTTCGGCGAGCCGCCGGTGACCGGGCGGAAGCGGGTGATCACAGCCGTGTGAGCGCCGCCGGGGAGGGGGATCCCCGCCGAGAAGGCTCGGCAGATGCGGATCTAGCATCGTGAAAGTGCCGCATCTGCGCGTCGTGGAGGTTGCCGCCCTGCTGGGCGTCAGCGATGACACGGTCCGTCGCTGGATCGCACGTGGCGAGCTGGCTTCGGAGTCGGACGACAGCGGCCGGCACGTCGTCGACGGCCTGGCCGCTGCCCATCTCGTACGCGAGCGCGCCCGTCCCGTCGCCGATCCCTCGACGATCGGGCGGTCCGCCCGCAACCGCCTTGTCGGGCTGGTCACCTCCGTGACCGGCGACACCGTCATGGCCCGCGTCGAGATGCTCTGCGCCGGCACCCTCATCGAGGCCCTGATCAGCGCGGAGGCGGTGCGCGAGCTACGGCTGGAGCCGGGCTCACTCGCCGTCGCGGTGGTGAAGGCGACCGAGGTCACCGTGGACGGAGCGGTCCGCCCCCTGTCGTCGCGAGAGAGATCGCGCCGGCAGAGGTCGGAACGCTCGTCATGCAGCTGCGGCGACTGCGGCTCTCACCACGTGCGGTAGGGGAGGAACTTCCCGTTCAGCGTGAGGCGGACGCGGTCGCCCTTCGGGTCGGGTACGCGCTCGAGCTCGAGTTCGAAGTCGATGGCGCTGATGATCCCGTCGCCGAACTCCTCGCGGACGAGCTCGTGGATCGCGCTGCCGTAGACCTGGACGACCTCGTGGAGCCGGTAGACCAGCGGCTCGGAGGAGTCGCTGACGTCCTTCCCGCGGACTGGCGGCAGAGTCAGAGCATCGACGACGGCAGGGTCGAGCTCCAGCACGGAGCCGAGGGTCGCCGCCTGATCGTCGGTCAGCGGGTGCTGCCCGAGCAGCGCCGCGGTGGTCCACTCGGTGGACATGCTGATGGCCTTGCCGAGGTCGGCCCAGCGCACGCCGGTGCGCTTCTTGGCGGCGAGAACGGCCGTGGCGGCCTGCCGTCGATCCAGGGGCGGCAGTGGGGTGATGCTCATGTCGAAGATCCTCCTTGCGATCTGCGGGGCGGTGAGAACGTGCGGCGGCACCGGCTTTTCGGCCCCTCTGCACGTCCGGAACCGGTGTGGGCGCCAGACCCACCGGGTCGTGCCGCCCACACCGAGATCAGGCTTGCAGGTAGACCGACTGCACGGACTGGTAGGACGCAAGCCCTTCGGGTCCGAGCTCTCGGCCCAGGCCGGAGTCCTTGACTCCGCCGAACGGGGCCACCGGGTCCGGCGTGTAGGCGTTGACGCCGATCGTCCCGGTCTGGACCCGCTGGGCAACCTCGGCGCCCCTGGCCGGGTCGGCGGTCCACACCGATCCGCCGAGCCCGAACGCGGAGTCGTTCGCGATCCGCACGGCATCGTCGACGTCCCGGTAGGAGATCACCGACAGAACCGGCCCGAAGATCTCCTCCTGGGCGATGGTCGAGGAGTTGTCGACGTCGGCGAACACCGTCGGCTCGACGAACCAGCCCTTGTCGAGCCCCGCGGGCCGGCCGCCACCGGTGGTGAGCCGGGCCCCGTCGCCCCGTCCCTTGGCGATGTAGCTCTCCACCCGGTCACGCTGACGGGCCGACGCCATCGGGCCGATCTGCGTCGCCGGGTCGAGCGCGTCTCCCACCTGCAGCGACGACGCGAACCCGGTGAGGGTGTCGACGACCTCCTCGTACCGCGAGGCCGGGGCGAGCACCCGGGTGCCGAGGTAGCAGGTCTGCCCGTTGTTGAGCAGTGTGGCGGCGAAGAGGTTCTCCAGGTTCGAGCCGAGGTCGGCGTCGTCGAGCACGATCGCCGCGGACTTGCCACCCAGTTCCAGCGTCACGGGGCGCAGCAGGCGCCCGCAGGTCTCGGCGATCTGCCGACCCGCAGCCGTCGACCCGGTGAAGGCCACCTTGTCGATTCCCGGGTGCTGAACGAGGTACGCCCCGGTCTCGCGGCCACCCTGCACGATGTTGATCACGCCGGGAGGGAGGCCGGCTTCCGCCACCGCCTCGGCGAGCAACTGGGCGTCGAGCACGGTCTCCGGGCTCGGCTTCAGAACGATCGTGCAGCCCATCGCCAACGCCGGGCCGAGCTTGAACGCCGCGAGCGTCACGGGGTAGTTCCAGGGCGCGATCCCGCCGACGACCCCGACAGGGGTGCGGCGCACCCGGACCTTGCCGCCCAGCAACCCGTCGCGCGTCTCGTCGAGCACGGCCGATCGGATCAGCCCGGCGTAGTACCGCAGCACGACCTGCGGGAACGCAGCCTCGAGCATCGTGGCGATGCTGATCGGCATTCCGTTCTGGGCGCTCACCCGTCGGGCCATCTCCGTGCCGCGGGAATCGAGGGCCGTGGCGAGACGTTCGATGGCGTCCGCCCGAGCCGAAGGCTCCCATGTCGCCCAGCCCGTCGGGTCCTGGAACGCGGTGCGGGCCGCGACGACCGCGGCGTCGACATCGGCATCGACCGCTTCCGGCACGCGCCCGATCGGTTCCTCGGTGCTCGCCGAGAACACCTCGATCGTGCGGGACGACGACGGAGCAACCCAGTCGCCGCCGATGAACAGTTTGTCGTACGACAGGTCCATAGTCGCCCTCCTTGAGCAGTGTCGAAGATCGAGTCAATCGCCGCAGACGCGGCGGGAATTGAGCTGGGGCGTCAGCTGCGGCCACCGTGGGCGGCGGCCGACACCTCGTCCCACTTCCGCCACGTGGCCAGCCGCGACTCGTAGTCGGCCGTCGCGATGGCGAGCGGCCCCACCCCGAGGAAGATCCGCAGCGGCGGCTCCTCGGCGTCGACGACGGCGAGGACCGCCGTGCTCGACGACACCGGATCCCCCGGGCTTCTCACGCGCTTCGCCCGGGCCTCCGCCACCTGCGCCCGATAGGCGTCGTAGGCCGGCAACGGCGTGGCATGCCGGGCCGACGGGCCGCTCCAGTCGGTCGAGAAACTTCCCGGCTCGATCACCGTGACCTTGATGCCGAAACCCGCAACCTCCTGTGCGAGCGACTGGCTGATCCCTTCGAGGCCCCACTTCGACGCGTGATACATGCCGACGTTCGGGAATGCGGTGATCCCGCCGATCGACGACACCTGGAGGAAATGCCCGGAGCCCTGCTCCCGCAGGAATGGCAGCGCGGCCTGCGTGACCCACAAAGCGCCGAACAGGTTGGTCTCGATCTGGTCCCGCGCCTCGGCCTCGCTCAGCTCCTCGACCATCCCGAACTGCCCGTACCCGGCGTTGTTGACCACGACGTCGAGCCGGCCGAAGTGGTTGTGGGCCTGCGCGACCGCGGCGAAGTCGGCGGCCCGGTCCGTGACGTCCAGCTTCAGTGCGAGCACGCGCTCGCCGAACCGGGCGACCAGGTCGTCGAGCGTGGCGGTGTCGCGTGCGGTCGCCGCTACAGCGTCGCCGCGTTCGAGCGCCGCGGTCGCCCACTCACGGCCGAAGCCTCGCGAGGCACCGGTGATGAACCAGATCTTCTCCGACATGTGTCGTCCCTCCTCACCATGAGCTGGGGTCAGCTCTTCGGCGCGTACACCCACGCCCGCTGCCCCGAGCGCAGGGGAACGCAGATCCGCTCGTAGTCGTCGACCTCGTAGCGGTCCGCTGCCAGCAGTTCGGCGTCGGTGAGGCTGAACGCCGTGCCGGGCACTTCCGCGCGAGGGTCCGCTGACGGCCGCAGCACAGGGTGGCGATCGCTGCCGCTCGTCTCGATGACCGCGGGGTCGGTGATGACGAGTACGTCGACCTCGTAGCCGATGATGGCGTCGCTCCGCCCTTCCAGCACCCGGCCGAACGTGGTGAGCTGGACGTCGCGCTCCTGCAGCGTGCCGTAGGAGAACAGGACGTGAGGCTCTTCGCGGCTCACGTCAGGCCCGTACGAGCTCGAACCTGGGATGTCCGCACCATTTTCGGTCTCAACCTTTGTTCGGATCCACACTGTTCACAGGGGCGCGCCCCTGTCGATCGTCAACTAGTCTCACTGAGACTAGCGTGCAACCGATAAAAGGGGGCCACGACATGAGCGTCACCAGCGACACCAGGGCACCGCTGCGGAGCCTGGACCGGTTCTTCATCGGCGGCGAGTGGGTGAAGCCGTCGTCCGACGCCACGATCGACGTCATCGAGCCTGCCACGGAGGAGCTGTTCTTCCGGATCGCGGAGGCCAAGGAACCCGACATCTCGCGCGCCGTGGAGGCCGCGCGTAAGGCGTTCGACTCCGGCCCGTGGCCTCGGATGACGCACGCCCAGCGGGCGGAGTTCCTGCGCGCGATCGCGGCGGGCGTGGGCGAGCGGGCCGACGACGCGAGCCAGATCTGGCCGCGGGAGTCGGGCGTGCTCCACAAGGTGGCCCGCGCGGGGATGAACGGGATCCCCCGCGTGTACGAGTTCTACGCCGGCCTGGCCGAGACCTATCCCTTCGAAGAGCGGGCCCAGCCGACCGGCGGCGGGGCGTTCGGGATGATCGTGCGTGAGCCGGTCGGCGTGGTCGGCGCGATCATCCCGTGGAACGCGCCGATGTCCCTCATCGCCTACAAGATCGCGCCGGCGCTGCTCGCCGGCTGTACGGTCGTGCTCAAGGCGTCGCCGGAGGCTCCCGGGGCGGCGTACCTGATGGCGGAGGTCGCCGAGGCAGTGGGACTGCCGGCGGGTGTGCTCAACGTCCTCACCGCTGACCGTGAGGTCTCGGAGCTGCTCGTGCGCGACCCTCGCGTGGACAAGATCGCATTCACGGGCTCGACCGCGGCCGGTCGGCGGATCGCGTCGATCTGCGGCGAGCGCATCGCGCGCTTCACCCTGGAGCTGGGTGGCAAGTCGGCGGCCGTCATCCTCGACGACATCGACGTCGCAGAGGCCGCCGCCACCCTCTCGAGCGCCGAGTGCTTCCTGACCGGGCAGGTGTGCTCGTCACTGACACGAATCGTGGTCAGCCGCAAGCGGCACGACGCGCTCGTCGAAGCCCTCGCAGCCACGTTCTCGCAGGTCCGCGTCGGCGACCCGTTCGACACCGCCACTCAGATGGGACCGCTGGCGATGCAGCGCCAGCGCGACCGTGTGGAGGGCTACATCGCGAAGGGCATCGCCGAGGGTGCCGTGCTCGCCACCGGCGGCGGACGGCCCGAGCACCTCGAGCGCGGCTGGTTCGTCGAGCCCACGGTGTTCGGCAACGTCGACAACTCCTCCACGATCGCCCGCGAGGAGATCTTCGGCCCGGTCCTCAGCGTCATTGCCGCCGAGGACGAGGAGGACGCGATCAACGTCGCCAACGACACGATCTACGGCCTGAACGCCTCTGTGTTCACCAACGACCTCGACCGGGCTCGCGCCGTCGCGCGGCGGTTGCGCTCCGGCACGGTCGGGCACAACGCCTTCCGCACCGACTTCGGGGTGGCCTTCGGCGGGTTCAAGCAGTCCGGGATCGGGCGTGAAGGGGGCCGCGAGGGCCTCCTGCCCTACCTCGAGACCAAGACCGTGATCCTCAACGAGGTGCCGGCCGAGTACCAGAGCTGACGGCTCCGAGAATGCCGGAGCCGGGGGAGGCGGGATGCCGCGCCTCTTCCGGCTCCGGTCTCCTCACCCGCTGAACGGGTCGCGCTGAGTCGCGACCGGATGATCGCTGTCGACCACGTTACGAACACGGCCCTCGGTTGGTACGCGGACGCAACGCCAGTCCCAGGGTCTGACGGCCGAAGGCCACAAAGCAGATCAAGGACCCCGACCTCGACCTGCTCGCCCACCGGTACCTGCCGGCCGTCCGCAATCCCAGGACACGGCAACACCTTCCCGGTGATCCGCAATGAGGTCACCGCAGCGCTGAGGAGTGCCTCCCGAGCGCTCGCCGCGATGTTGCCCCGCGATCATCGACGGCCCCGGCACTTCTGACAGGCGCCCCCTGAGACGACTCAGGCGGCCAAGGCGACCGCCGTCGCGATGCCAGTGCGTCCGGAACAAGCGGCTCACACGCGCGAAACGGGCGACTCGCACACATCTGACGTTCACCCATGCGACGCGCTCGGTGAACGAGAACACGCGAGACTGACCCAGCCCATCCCGCCTGGCAGGCCGTGCACGCCCCGGGGGTCCGCCGCGGATGGGTGGTCGCGCGCCTACAGGGCTAGAAGGTTTGCCTACCCTAACCCCGAACGGCGTACTCTGCGACGCCGCTACGGGCCTGTGTGCCCGTTCCGTCCGCTCCCCGCATGACCGGAGGCCCGGTGCCCAGAAGAACGAGGCTGCCCAGAAGAACGAGGTCGCAATCGGTGCCGCTGCTGGCCGCGGCACTGACGGTGGTGATCGCCATGATGCTCGCGGCCTGCGGTGGCACCGCAGGTGAGCGTGGTGTCGCAGCGTCCGGTTCCACGGTGCCCGGTGCAGCCCCCACTGCACCGGCCGCCGACCGGTTCCCGGTCACCATTCACCACAAGTTGGGCACTACGACGATCCCGGCGCAGCCGAAGCGGATCGTCGCCCTGAGCTACGAGGAGGACACGCTCGGGGCGCTCGGGATCACCCCGATCGCCTATGGCGCCAACGAGTTCCTGCCGGGCGGGCGGTACCCGTGGCTCGCGGGAAAGATCGACCTGTCCGGCTCCACCGAGCTGAAGAACGTGTTCAACGCGCTCAACCTGGAGCAGGTCGCGGGGCTGCGGCCCGACCTGATCCTCGCCACGAACTTCTACGGGCTCGAGAACTACTACGACAAGCTGAGCCGGATCGCACCCACGGTCGGGTTCATCAACGAGCCGGGCACGTCCACCTGGCAGGACGTCAGCAGGCTGATCGGCCGCGCGGTCGGGCGCAGCGCGCAGACCGAGCAGGCGATCTCCACGACCGAGGGAGACGTCAACGCCGTCGCCGCGCGGTTGCCGGGGCTGAAGGGCCGGACGTTCAGTTCCAGCTTCTACCACGACCCCGGTCAGCCCTTCGCCGTGATCGACGACCCGGCCACGATCTCAGTGGCGCTCTACGCCCAGCTGGGCCTGGTCCTCTCTCCGACCGTCACGTCCACCGTCAAAGATCGATCCCTGAGCACGGAACACATCGGCTCGCTGGACGCCGACTTCATGTTCGTCGGCTTCGCCGCGCCGGAACTACGCACGTCGCTCGATGGCAATCCGGCTTACACGGCCATTCCCGCGGTCCGGGAGGGCCGGGTCTATCAGGCCGACGCCTTCACCGCCCTGACCTTCAACAACCCGACGCTGCTGAACATCCCGTGGCAGCTCGAGCGGATCGCGTCGACGCTGGAGAGGGTTGCCGCCCGCGATACGAGCTGAGCGACGCAGTGCAATTCAGAGAGTCCGAAACCCCGTCATCTCGGTGTAGAGCTTGAGCCGCTTGCTCTTGAGGCCGCCGCGTGTGTAACCGCCCACCCAGCTGTCGTCCTCGGACAGGAACAGGCTCGGCTCGTCCGATCGGCGGCGCCGGCTCTCTGTGACGCTACGGAAGTAGTAATGGTTGAACAGCCGGTTGAACTCCGTGAGGTAGATATCGGCGACGCGCTGATCGCCGCGGATGATCAGCATGTTCTCGTCGTTCTCCTTGACCGACGCTGCGCTGAAGTTGGCGGATCCCGTCACCACGACGGGGTCGCTGCCCAGGGGGTCGACCAGCATGAACTTGGAATGCACGTAGCTGACGTGCTGGTTGATCCCGAGCAGCCCGGCGTTGGTCTCCTGTGCCCACTGATAGACGGGGTTGCGGAGGAACGAGCCCCACGCCTGGTACACGTTGTTCTTCGCGTTGATCCGAACGAACGCGGCCGGCCGATCCGGATCTGGCCGGTCGCGCTTCTCGAGCAGCATGAAGGTGAGGTGATCCAGGTCGGCGTTGTCCTTCAGGACGTCCTTGATGGCGGGACTGATGGTGAAAGCCAACGTGATGCAGGCCTGGGAGTCCGCCGAGTCGAGTAGGGCGGCATAGGACTGCAGCGCGGCCGTGTCGGGCCGAGGGCTGAACACGGGAGTGATGCCGGACGAGACCTGGCGGAGATCGGCCGGCACCGGGGACATCGCGAGCACTGCCGATTTGAACGCCGCGTTCTTCGCGATCACCTGTGCGCGCGGCTCGCCGGGACGTCCACCAGGGTCGTCGCCGAGCAGTTCCCAGTACTTCGTGAAGAGCGTGGCTACGCCGGCGTTGCGGACCCAGTGGCCGACGTTGGTCTGGCCGTGGATTCCGCCGAGCGAGAGGTTGGTGAATCCGGTCCAGACCTCGCTCGGTCCGTCGTCGGTGATGCGCACCATGAACTTGTTGTGGGCGATGGCCGACTTCCGCGCCTGGCGCAGCGTGACCGCCGAGTCGGGGATTCCGGCCTCGTGGAGGAGCCGGAGGTTCTCCTCGCGGGGGAAGCTCTCGTGGAAACCCTCGGAGTCGGTGTGCTCGTTGACCTTCCCGTCGATGATCAGCTGCACGTCGACGCCGCGGTCCAGCGCAGCCTTGAGCGCCTCGGCCACGGGGCGGTACCGGAACTCGTAGAAGCATCCCAGCAGCCGGTCACCGGTGCGGCAGTCGTCGATGAACCGCAGCATCGCGTCGTCGAGTTCTCGGCTCAGCCACGCGAGCGCTGCCCGGCGCTTCGGCTCGGTGAGGAGTTCGATCGGGTCGGAGCCGAAGGACCGCTGATAGGACTGGCTGCTGGCCACGCCGCGATTGAACAACACGTCGTGCTCGAGCTTGCTGACCAGAGGCTCCGTCCGCACGGTGATCGCCAGCGCCCTTGCGCTGCGGTCGATCTTGCGCGGCCTTCCCTTGAGCGGGTGGAAGACGTAGGTGTATTCGTGGTCGGGTTGGGCGGTGAAGTCGTCCCACAGAAAGCTCTGCATGGGGTGCTCGAACGTACTGACCTGGACGTAGGGCGCCGGGTTCGGCACAACCGATGCGAAGACCTTGAACCCGGGCAGGTAGTACCGCTCGTCGAGATCGGCGTCGATGCGCTCCACGGCGAACCCGAGCAAACCGTCTGTGGTGGTGTCGGCGCCGTCGATCGCGAAGGAGATCGTATTCGTGCCACTGACGGCGTAGACCCTGCCCGCCGCAGCCGCTCTGGACCGGAATCTCACGGGAACCCCTCGTGTAGGCGGTTCGTGCAGATCGCGGTGAGGAGGGATGGGCTCTGCGCGGTGATACAACTCGTGGCTGGAGTCGTCCACGCCTTCGGCGTCGGGCGGCGGCGCGGGCACTGGGATGCTGACCTGGCAAGGCGAGGCGGCGAGCCGGTGGTCAGCGCGCTCGTCCGCCCGGGTGGTCATCCCGAGGCGTCGCGTTGATCGTTCTCAATGCGGCTGACCCGGGTGAGGCGGCGTCCGTGTGCGTGGGCGGGCGAGCGGCGCCGGCTCGCCCGCTCCCGTGCCTGCTCTCTCTTGTTCACGATCCGCACGATCAGCCGGGCATCTCGCTTGGCCTTCCACCGGCCGAACGGCGTCGGGCTCACGTCCCACCGACGAGCACGAGCTCTCCCGGCGTTGATTCCGTCGGGGCGACTCCCGGGGTGGACCCGGACGCGATCCGGCCCCGTTGCGCTTCGAGGTGCGTCGCCCGGCAGGGCGTTGCGGAGCGACCACACCCGGGCCGCGAGTCGGAGGGCGTGGGCGAGCTGGGCGCGTGAGCTTGCCTCGGAATCGGCGAGTTCGCGCAGCTCGCCGGTGAACTCCTCGAGGTATCGGTCGCGGCTCGCGCCCGGGAGGAGCCGGCTGGCGACTTGCACCAGCCAGTGGGCGGGGCTGCTCGGCTGCACGGTGACGGCGCGGTTGCCGCTGCTCTCATGCGGTCCGTTTTCGACGGCATCGAGGTCGTCGTGGAGTCTGCCGAGCGCGGACAGGCCCGCACGAGCCCCGGTCTGTACCGCCACCACCAGATCGAGAGGCAGTTCGAGCTCGCCGGCGATGTCGATGGTCGAGGTCAGTTCGATGGCGCGGGCAAGCAGCGCTTCGACCTCGTCGGCGTGACCCCGCGCGCCCGCCAGCCAGGATCGGCGGGAGCGGCTGGCGTCGAGAGCGGCCCGCAGCCCGGCGACACGGTAGGCGAGATAGCGGCTGTCGGGCAGGCACTCCAGGCCCAGCGCCCGCACTCGTGCCGACTCGCCAGATCGAGAGCGGGCCCGGTCGCCGATCGCCGACAGCGCGGTGGCCGCGTGCTGGACACCGTCCGAGATTCTTACGCCCTCGTCACGGGCCGACTCGATCGCGCGTCGCCGAGCCTGCTGGACCAGTGCCCGTCGGGAAATCCGGCTCGTCGACCCGGCCCCGTCGCTCATGCCAGACCGTCGGACAGGCCAGGGTGCAGCCGGGACATCAGCGACCTCGGCGTGCGCACCCGGTCGAGCGCTCGAGCGGCGCCGACGATGCCGTCAGGGGTGAGTCGGTAGTAGCGCCGTCGCGGCCGTCCGGCATCGTGTGGATCCAGGTCTTCCCACCGCGACTCCAGCCATCCGCAGCCCTCCAGGCGCGCGAGGATCGGATGGATCGTGCCGGACGCCAGCTCGGCGGCCCGGCCGATCTCCAGGCCGTACATCTCCCTGGCCGGATCGGCGATCATCGCGCGCAGCACGAGCTGCGTCGGCAACGTCATCCGCGGACCGGACGAAAACCCCATGCTCTAACTCTACCTAGGGGAGATCTCGTTGTGCGCATTTGCCTGGCCCGTTCCGCGGGTCGAGGCGGACGGCGCAGGGGTGACCGTTCATCGTGAACGCAACGAGTGATCGGGCTGTCGCTCTCTGTGGACAGGCGCCCGGGTGAGCAGAGCTCTGCAACGGGGGCCGGCGGTCGCCGCCTTGCGACGTCACCCGACCCTCGAACCGCGTCGGCTCTGCGGCGTGCCCGCGAGTGTGCCCGAGACACATACGGGGGCGAGTGGCCCGCCGCCCGCTCAAGACTTGACACGTCCTGGGAGGGGATCTGGCCAGGGCAGATCTCGATGAAGGCGATGTGGGGACGACGACTGCTCCGAGGCGTGTCATGTTGGTGCGAATCCTGAGTGTCGCGCCGGGTGGCTCACCTGGGCGGAGGCGGGCCGCCCGCAGGGATGCGGCTGAGGCGTGGCCGGAACAGCGGGCGAAGGCTGAGCCCGATGGGGACAGGAGAGATCTATGCATCGTGTCGACACGGCGAGGTGCCGAGCGTGAATGCCGAGGCGACGATCCGTCGGGAGCTCGGCCAGTTCCTCAAAACCCGCCGACGGCAACTCACGCGAGCCGAGCTGGGCCTGCCGGTCATCAGAAAGGGTCCAGCAGGCGTGCGCCGTGAGGAGATCTCCTACCTCTCGGGCGTGAGTATCACCTGGTACTCGTGGCTGGAGCAGGGACGCGAGATCATGCCGTCCCGGCAGGTGCTGGATGCGCTCGCGCGCGCCCTGAAGCTGTCGGTGGACGAACACACCTACATCCGGTTGCTGGCCGGTTACTGCGACCCACAACTCCTGTCCGACCCGAGTCCCCAGGCCGCCCCGGCCCACGTGCAGCGACTCCTGGACGCGGTCGGGGGTTACCCGGCGTTCGCGATCGCCCCGGACTGGACGGTCGCGGCGTGGAACGGCGCCTACAAGGCCTTCTACCGGGATCTGTCCAAGGTGCCGACCGCAGATCGCAACCTGCTGTGGCTGATCTTCACCGATCCGTACCTGCGTGAGCTGATACCTGACTGGGAGTTCACGAGTCGCCGCCACGTCGCCCAGTTCCGCGCCGAAGCCGGACCCCGGCTGGGCCAGCCGTCCTTCGCTCGGCTGGTGAAGCGGCTCCTCGATTCGAGCGAGACGTTTCGCACTTGTTGGGAGAGTCACGACATCGAACGGTTCGCTTCCCGGCAACGAATCTTCCGCCATCCCGTCGTCGGCGATCTCCACATGGAACAACATCGCCTGGCTCCGTCCGACCACCCCCATCTGCGCCTGGTGATCTACACGCCCGTGCTCACCACGGACACCCCGGAACGACTACGGCAGTTGATCGGCGGAGGCCCGGGTAGCGAGCCGTGAACATGATCGGCGATCGAGATCGGACCGGCGATCCGCCGCCTGCCGAACGGCGCCGTAGATCCGCCATGTCGCATCGCGATGCGTACCGTGAAGTGGTTTGGCGAGTGCCCATCGAGCGGGTGCGAATATCAATTGAGTGGATGGGGTGCTAGCTGGTTTGCGCGGTCGGCGTCGAGAGTGTGAAGCACTCGGCTCTCTCGTCGAGGCGGTGACGGTGGGCGACAGCCGGGCACTGGTGGTGCGCGGTGAGCCGGGAGTGGGCAAGACGGCACTGCTCGACTACATGGTGGAGCAGGCATCGGGATGCCGGGTGGCACGGGTAGCGGGGATCCAGTCGGAGGTGGAACTGGCCTTCGCCGGGCTGCATCAGCTGTGCGCGCCGATGCTGGATCTGATCCAGGGCCTCCCACACCATCAGGGCGGCGCGCTGTGCACAGCCCTGGGGCTGAGTTCAGGACCGGCACCGGATCGTTTCCTGGTCGGGCTGGGTGTCCTCCGTCTGCTTTCCGAGGGTGCGCGGGAACGACCCCTGATCTGCGTCGTCGACGACGCACAGTGGCTCGACTCCGCCTCCGCCGAGACGCTCGCCTTCGTCGCGCGGCGCCTGCGAGCGGAGGCGGTGGCGATCGTCTTCGCGACGTGCCGGCCCCAGGACATACCGGCACTCGCCGGCCTGCCCGAGATGGTGGTCGGCGGTCTTCCCGATGCGGACGCGCGGTCGCTGTTGGACTCGGTGCTTCCGTGGCCCTTGGACGACCGCGTGCGGGAGCGGATCGTGGCCGAGACGCGGGGTAATCCGCTGGCGTTGCTGGAGCTGCCGCGCAGCCTCACGCCGGCTGAGCTGGCCGGTGGGTTCGGGACGGGCGGCGCGGCGTTGCCGGTCCGGATCGAGGATTGCTTCCGACGCCAACTGGTGCCGTTACCGAACGAGACGAGGCAGCTGTTGCTCCTCGCCGCGGCGGAACCGTTGGGAGACCCGGTGCTGGTGTGGCGGGCGGCGCAGCGCCTCGGGATCGGTGTGGACGCCGCTGCCCCCGCGATCGCTGCCGGGTTGCTGGAGATCGGCCGCCGCGTGCGGTTCCGGCATCCGCTGGAGCGTTCGGCGATCTATCAAGCCGCCTCGGCTCGGGAGGTGCGCCGCGTGCACTCCGTGCTGGCGGAAGTGACCGATCCCGAGGCGGATCCCGACCGGCGCGCGTGGCACGCGGCCCAGGCCGCGGGTGGGCCGGACGAGGACGTCGCCGCGGGTCTCGAGGGGTCGGCGGGGCGAGCGCAGGCCCGTGGCGGTGTGGTCGCCGCAGCCGCGTTCTGGCAACGGGCTGCGGAGCTGACGCCCGACCCGGTGCGACGGGCGGAGCGGGCACTGGAGGCAGCCGAGGCCAAGCACCAGGCCGGCATGCGGGGCGAGGCCGAGGGCCTACTGGCCCTCGCGGAGGCCGGTCCACTGACCCAGCTGCAACGGGGCCGGGTCGATCTTCTGCGCGCGCGGACGGCCTTCACCGGCCGTCGCATTGCCGATGCAGCGCCGCTGCTGCTCAAGGCGGCCGCTCAGCTGCAGCCTCTGGACGCACGGTTGGCGCGCGAGACGTATCTCGAGGCGCTACTGGCGGCGATGCACGCCGGCCCGCTTGCCTGCGGTGGGAGCGTGCGGGAGGTGGCAGAGGCAGCTTGGTTGGCCCGGGCCTCGTCACCGTCCCCGAGCGCGGGCGACTTTCTCCTCGCCGCTCTGGCCGCGCGATTCACCGACGGATACGTGGCCGCGATCTCGCTGGTGCGCCGAGCCCTCGAGGCCTTCCCGGAGGGAGACATCTCCACGGAGGAAGCGCTGCGCTGGCATTGGCTCGCCTGCCGGGCTGTCGCCGACCTGTTGTGGGACTTCGAGGCCTGGGATGCGTTGACGGCTCGCTTCGTCCGGCAAGCCCGCGAGGCCGGCGCCCTCGCCGTGCTCCCGATTGCGGTGAGCGCTCGAATGGTGACCTACACGCTCGCCGGTGAGCTGGACGCGGCGGCATCGCTCGGCGAGGAGCTGGACACGGTCACCGAGGCGGCGCCGTGCACCTTGAGGCCCTATGGACGCCTGCTGCTCGCCGCGTGGGAGGGCCGGGAACCCGAGACCTCCGCTCTGATCGAGACCTTCGCCACGGAGGCGCTCGACCAGGGCGAGGGGATGGGGCAGACCATCACCTGTTGGGCCAAGGCACTGCTCAACAACGGTCTCGGCCAGCACGAGGATGCGTTGGCCGCGGCCCGAGAGGCCCAGCACCCTCAGGAGCTGGGGATGTGCACCTGGGGCGTCCAGATCGAGCTGATCGAGGCCGCCGTCCGAAGCGGTGTGCCCGAGCAGGGCGCCGACGCCCTCGAACTGCTCACCGAGGTGACGTCGGCCGGCGGCACCGACTGGGGCCTGGGCATCGCGGCACGCTCACGAGCGCTGCTGACCGAGGGTCCGGCAGCCGAGGGCTTCTACCGGGAGGCGATCGACAGGCTCTCCCGGGTGCGTGTCCGGCCTGAGTTGGCCCGCGCCCTCCTGCTGTACGGCGAATGGCTGCGCCGCGAACGTCGCCGAGGGGAAGCGCGCCAGGAGCTGCGCACGGCCCAGGAGATGTTCCGGGAAATGGGCATGGAGGCCTTCGCCCGGCGCGCGTCGCGTGAGTTGCGGGCCGCCGGGGCTACGGCCCGCAAACACCCCACGGAAACCGCCACTCGACTCACCGCTCAGGAAGCGCAGATCGCACGGCTCGTCCGCGAGGGACTGTCCAATCCCGAGATCGCGGCCCGGCTGTTCCTCAGCCGCCGTACCGTCGAATGGCACCTGCGAGGAATCTTCGCGAAGCTGCGGATCAACTCGCGGAAGGACCTCTCCCGCTGAACCCGGCGCGATCGGGTGTTGTCGATCAACGAATATCAGGAGATGTGATGTCGAGCGCGGAATCCACGAGTCAAGGCGGTACCGGCGGGCAGCCGGTCGACGATGCCGAAGTCGAGCGGCTTCGCGATCGGATCATCGCCGATGCCGGTGGGGCGCTGGCTGTTCCGCTGGCGTTCCTGGGCGACAAGCTCGGGTTGTTCGCCGCACTCCGGAGCGGTGGACCAGCCACATCGGCAAAGCTTGCGGATCGCGCGGGGCTTGCTGAGCGTTACGTGCGGGAGTGGCTGCTGGTGATGGCGGCCTCGGGATACATCACATACGTGGGAACCACAGGTGACGGATCTGCGACCTCCGCGATGTACCAGATGTCGCCCGAGCAGGTCGAGATCTTCGTGAAGACGGAGAGCCCGTCCTACATGGCGGGCGCGTTTCAGACCTTCTCCTCGGCTCCGCGGATGTTGGACCGCCTCGCCGAGGCCTTTCGTACTGGCGCAGGTATAGGCTGGCACGAGCATGACGACGACACATTCGTCGGCACCGAACGATTCTTTCGAGGCGCGTACCAGGCGAATCTGGTCAGTTCGTGGATACCGGCGCTGGATGGTGTGGAGCAGAAGCTCATCAGCGGGGTGCGAGCTGCCGACGTCGGGTGTGGCCTGGGCGCCTCGACGATCATCCTGGCGAAGGCGTATCCCGCCACGGAGTGGGTGGGAGTCGATTATCACGAACCATCCGTCGAGCTGGCCCGCTCACGTGCAGCGGAGGCGGGTGTGGGGGACCGCGTCACATTCCAGGTGGCCAGCGCCAGTCAGTTGAGCGGGAATTATGACTTCATCACCTTCTTCGACTGCCTGCACGACATGCCGGATCCGGTTGCGGCGCTCAGCGCGGCGCGCGCTGCATTGTCCCCCGACGGCCGGGTGATGGTGGTGGAGCCGAAGAGTTCGGATGCCGTTGTCGATCAGCTCACCCCGCTCGGGCGGCTGATGGCCGGGGGATCGGTGTTCGTCTGCCTGCCCAGCGGGCTGTCGGCACCGCCGGCCGTCGGCCTGGGCAACCAGGCCGGCCCGAGCCGAACCGCAGAGATCACGGCCGAGGCCGGCTTCAGCCGCACACGAGTCGCCACCTCGAATCCCTTCAGCATGGTGTACGAACTGCGCCCATGACCGTCGTCGCCCGCGAGCGACCTATCGTGCGAACGCGGTCAGGAATCGGTCCCGGAAGGACTCCATGGGCCAGATCGGCGCCCGCGGGCCGGGCCGCAGCCCGTCCTGCCATCCCCACCCGGCGATCCGGTCCAGGACGGCGCGGTCGCGGGTGACGATCGTGATCGGGACGTCCATGCCGGCGTCGTCCCCGGCGACGAAGGCGGCGGGCTGGTGGTCGCCGAGGACGACGAGCACCAGGTCGTCATCGCCGTGCTTCTCCACGTACGACACGAGGGTGGACAGCGAGTACTCGATGGAACGTCGATACCCGTCGCGCATGCGGTCGGGGTCGCTCTCGACGACATCCACGGGATCGCTGCGCCCGGCGCCAGGGCGATCGAACACCGAGCCGTCGCCGACGGCGTCCCAGTCGAGAAGGTTGGGGACCTTCGCCCACGGCCAGTGGCTGGAGACGAGGGGGATCTCGGCCATGAGCGGGCCGCGATCGGGCCTGCTGCGCTCGGTCTGCTCGAAGGCCGACAGGGTGTACTGGTCGGGGGTCTGGAAGCCCGAGTAGGTCAAGGACCGGTTGCCGAGGTTCGCGGAGTCGTAGCTGCGGTCGATGCCGTAGAACGCCTTCTCCGGCCAGGGTCCGGAGTTGGACGGCATCACCGACACGGTCTGCCAGCCTCCGCGCTGGAACGCGCTGGTGAGGGTCAGGCGGTCGGTTGCGACGAGCTTGTCGTAGCTGTGCTGGTTGGTGACCCGCAGTCCCGAGAGCAGGGTGGCGTGGGCCAGCCAACTGCCACCGCCCGACACCGAGGACGTGAGGTAGGCGCTGCGGGAGTCGAACCCGGCCGCGGCGAGCCGGCGGGTTCCGTCGTCGAGGACCGTGCCGACGGTCGGTGCGAACTCCGGATTCTCCAGCGCCGAGCGCCCGTAGCTCTCGACGTAGGTGAAGATGACGTCCTTGCCGCGCAGCGCGGTCAGCAGGTTCGCGTCCGGGGTGCCACGGAACGCGTCCGTGGCGGCCTGCTCGTCGAAGATCTGCTGGTCGCGCAGGCTCGTGGACACCTGCTGAGCCGTCTGGACGCCGAGCGCGGCGGTGCTCCTCGCCGCGACGGGCACGGGGGCGACGATCTGTGCGCCGACTGCGAAGCAGGCGAGCCAGGCCCCGGTGAGCACCGCGACCGTCCGGACCGTGGTGGTCCGGTGCCTGGCCGCGAGGTTCGTCAGGCGCCGGACGGACAGCGCCATGAGGACGACCAGTGCGGCGCCCGCGACGGCGGCGCCGGCCGTGGTGCCGATCGCGCCTGCGGGACCCATCGAGTCCTCGAGCAGCGTGATGCCGCTCCCGAGTTGAGACCAGTCGAATATCGGGTCGAACGGCCTGCCCAGGATCGCGAGGAAGCCCATCTGAAGGACCCGCAGCACCGTCAGCAGGCCGAGCAGCGTCCCCGCGGCGACAGCCAGCACCCGGCGCGCCCGCGGCGGCAGAGCGATCAGGAGCGCGACGCCGAGCAGCCCCTCGATCGGGATTCGAAGGACCGCGAACGGGGTGACCTGTCCGACCTCCCGGGGCGCGACGAGAGCGAGGAACACCAGCACACCGGCCAGGCCGGTGAGGATCGCGCCGATCCTGATGTGGCGTGGCCGCTTGTCTCTCCGAACTCCCCTGTGGTCGCCTGCTGTGTCGTTCCGAGCGGGCGCGCGGGGTGGGGTGTGAATCGACAAGCTGGAGATCCTTCCCGTACGGGTGCGCGGTGCCTGGTGTTCACCAGCCGCGTGATGCCGGGTGCACAGCGCGCCGCGGGAGGCCCACGTCGTGGTCGACGGACCGGATCAGCAGCGCCGGCGCCGAGACCTGAACCGGGCGACCGGGCCGAGGCTGCCGAGGAAGTTCGATCCACACTCTTCGACACGGATCCGACGAATCGGAGGTTCACCTGACTCCGGTCCTGATCACAGGCGGGGTCCGGAGTGCGTTGCTTCGCGGGCCGTGATCAGGTGCGGTCTAGGGTCACAGGTGGGCACCCCGTGGGCAGAGCGGCCATCCACGTGCGACGGAATGCGGCGGGCGGCGGTGAGGTTGCAACAGGGGTATTGATCACATAAGTCCCGAACGGGCGGTTCGTCCGTTCTTGCCGAGGGGTGCGCATGTCTCTTGTCATGACCGAGCAGGAGCGCCAGGAGTTCCTTGCCGGAGTGCACGTCGGTGTGGTCGCGGTGAACCGTGAAGGGCGGGCCCCCCTCGCCGTGCCGATCTGGTACGACTACGTCCCGGGTGGTGAGGTACTGATCTGGATCTCTCGCGGATCGCTGAAGGAACGCCTGTTGCGCGAGGCCGGCCGGTTCAGCATCTGCGCACAGGTCGAAACGGCGCCGTACAAGTACGCCACGGCTGAGGGCCCGGTGATCGCGATCGACGAGGAGCCCACGGAGGAGCAGGCTCTGCGCATCGCGGGTCGCTATCTTTCCGCGGAGGATGCGGCGAAGTGGGTGACCGATAATCTCGGGGCGAGCTCCCTTCTCGTTCGGATGCGCCCCGAGAAGTGGCTGAGCACGGACTACAGCAAGGCCTGACCGCCGCGAACGCGCCGGTTCCCCACCGCCGGCGCGCCCGCGGAGTCAGCCATTGGTGCGGATTGTCCGTTCGGAGGCTCGCATTCAGCCGTGCCGCCCGGGATCGTGGTCGAGCCACGAAACCGAGGAGATGGCATGGCGACGTTGTTGCAGCAGGCCTTCCGTCGCAAGCCGGTGGAAAAGATGGCCGCGGAGACCGGACTCGACGGCCAGGGTGCTGGCGAGCTCGCCCGCACCATCGGGCTCTTCCAGCTCACCATGATCGGTGTCGGCGCGACGATCGGGACGGGCATCTTCTTCGTCCTGACCGAGGCCGTCCCTGTCGCCGGACCGGCGGTCGTCTGGTCGTTCGTGATCGCCGGGATCGTCGCGGGCCTCACCGCGGTCTGTTACGCGGAGCTGGCCAGCGCCGTCCCGGTGTCGGGGTCGTCGTACTCCTACGCGTACGCGACGCTCGGCGAGGTCGTCGCCATGGGGGTGGCGGCGTGCCTGCTGCTCGAGTACGGCGTGTCGTCCGCGGCGGTGGCGGTCGGCTGGTCGCAGTACCTCAACCAGCTGCTGGGCAACCTGTTCGGATTCCGGATCCCCGAGGTCCTCGCCCAGTCGCCGGAGGGCGGTGGCCTGCTGAACCTGCCCGCCGTCGTGCTCGTGGTGCTGTGCGCGCTCCTGCTCATCCGCGGGGCGAGCGAGTCGGCAACGGTCAACGCGGTCATGGTCGTCATCAAGATCGCCGTGCTGGTGATGTTCGTCGTCATCGGCATCACGGGCTGGAACACCGACAACTTCGCCGAGTTCGCGCCGTTCGGACTCACGGGAATCACCGGGGCCGCCGGCATCATCTTCTTCGCCTACATCGGTCTCGACGCCGTGTCGACCGCGGGGGAGGAGGTGAAGAACCCACGTCGGACGATGCCTTTGGCGATCATCTTGGCCCTCTGCACGGTGACACTCGTCTATACCGCTGTCGCCCTCGTGGCGGTCGCCGCTCAGCCTCAGGCGGATTTCGAGGGCCAGGAGGCCGGGCTCGCCGCGATCCTGGAGAACGTGGTCGGCGCCAGCTGGCCGGGCACGGTGCTCGCGGCCGGAGCCATCATCTCGATCTTCAGCGTCACCCTCGTGACGATCTACGGTCAGACCCGCATCCTGTTCGCGATCGGCCGCGACGGGCTGCTGCCGGAGTTCTTCCACAAGGTGAACGCCCGCACCAGCACACCGGTGAACACCACGATCGTCGTCGCCGTCGCCGTGGCGCTCCTGGCCGGGCTCCTTCCGATCCACTTCCTCGCCCAGTTGACGAGCATCGGCACCCTTGTCGCCTTCCTCGTCGTCTCCGTGGGTGTGATCGTCCTGCGGCGCACCGCGCCCGATCTGCCCCGTGGGTTCCGGGTTCCCGGCTATCCGGTCACACCGATCCTCTCGATCGCGGGTTGTCTCTGGATCGTCGTCGGTCTCAAGCCGATGACGATCGCCGTATTCGCGATCTGGGTGGGCGTCGTGCTCGTCTGGTACTTCGCCTACGGGATCCGGCACTCGCGGCTACGTGCCGCGGCCACGGATCCTCGGGAGGACGTGCTGTGACGCTCGTCGTCGGGCTGCCGCGCGACGAGCGCGCGACGGCGGCGGTACACCTCGGCGGGAAGCTCGCCCGCTCGTTCGACGAGGACCTCGTGGTGTGCACCGTGGTGCCGCCGCCGTGGCCACCCGGGATGGGCAGGGTCGACGCCGAGTACCAGGAGTACCTCGACCAGAGCGCCAAGGAGGCCATCGAGCGGGCCCGCAGCTTGGTACCCCCCGACTGCTCTGCCGAGTTCGTCGTCGCCAGGGCGAGCTCGACATCGGCGGGCCTGATCGCGGCGGCAAACGGGCACGGCGCGCGCATGCTGGTGCTCGGCTCGTCCACGGCGGGGGTGCTCGGTCGCGTCGCGTTCGGCAGTGTCGCGGACCGGCTGCTGCACAGCTCTCCCCTGCCGGTCGTGCTCGGCCCCCGCGGGTTCCGCTGCCGGCCCGACAGCAGGGTGCGCCGCGTGACGGCCGCCTTCGGTGCGACCGAGGACTCCCACGAGCTCGTCATCGCCGTCGCGGAGGTCGCAGCGCGGGCGGGTGCCACGCTGCGTGTCGCGTCCTTCGCCGTGCGCCCGCGCACGCCCCTGACGGCAGGGATCGGTTCCCGTGCCGAGGACGGCGTGGCGCACGAGTGGGCGGCGGACGCCAAGCTCGCTCAGCGTGCCGTCCTGGAGGACGTCGAACGGCTGCCGCGCCGCCCGTCCTCGATCGAGTCGGTGGTCGGGTACGGCGCCGACTGGGCGGGGGCGATCGAGGACATCGGGTGGGCGGACGGGGACCTGCTGGCCGTCGGGTCCAGCACCGCGGGACCGCTCGAGCGCGTGTTCATCGGCTCTCGCTCATCGCGGATCGTCCGGCACTCACCCGTGCCGGTGATGGTGGTGCCACGCGGTGCGGCGCAGGCGCTCGCCGAGCGGGAGTAGCCCGCGGCCGGATGATCGACGAGGTATGAATCTCACGCGTAGACGAGAATCCGATCGCAGGTGCTCGTTCCACCGGTGTTGTTCGGCCCGCGCAGAGCGCCATTGCTGTTCACGACGTACCAGTCGTTGCCGGGGCTCTTCGTGACGACGATCATCTGGGTCGCCATGTCTTCGCCCGCCGGCTTCACTACCTCGTCGTGCAGGAGCCTGAAGAAGTCCTCGTTGAAGCTCGGGGCGCGGAATCCTCGAAGGGCGTACGTCCCTCCGCCGAAAGCGACATCCACGATCGTCGATCTCCATTGCCGCACGCCGCTCGTTATGGGCTCCAGCTGGCTATGATTACCCGCATTTTTTGGCGCGCTCCGCCCAGAGGAATACCCTGGGTCCGTTATCAGAGTCGGAGTCTCCGATACGTCAGATCCTTGCCGTCTGCGACTCGATCAATCGCCTCGCATCACCCGTTCGGGCACGGGTTGTCGGTCATCCCCGCACGGTACGTATCGCAAAAACGATCACTGTGCGCATTGTTGACAGCGGAGAGTGGCACGTGCCGAATGTCCGTCAAGCATCTGCGCTTTGCGGCAGCGACAGGGTATCAACAAGGTCGGTGTGGTCCACTGGCGATCGAAGCAGTTGATATTGCCGACGATCTCGAGGTATCCGACGCAGAGATCGAGACGTCGGTGGCCACCGCGATCGGCCGAACCTGTCCCAGGGATATGCGCAGGCGCTGCGCATTGCACATCTTCGATCGCGGGTCGGCATTTTCTTCATGTCGGCTAGCTCATTCCCGTGAAGTTTGCGCGACCCCGGGGCGAGGGCATCTGGTAGGACGGAACTATGGACGATGCGGAAAGAGAGCGTGATCGACTCGTCTCCATGGTGTGGAACTCCTACGTTCCTCATGCACTGCACTCGTTGGTCAGTCTTGGCATTGCCGAGCTACTGGCCAACGGGGCGGCGAGTGTGGAGCGGCTTGCCGAGCAGTCCGGAACGCACGCGCCGTCGCTGTACCGGCTGCTGCGGCTGGCCGTGTCCGTGGGTGTGGTGAGACTCGACGGGGAACTCTTTGCGCTCACTACCGCCGGCGAGCTGTTGTGCTCCGGTGTCCCCGGATCGGTGCGCAACATGATCCTGCGGTACGGCAACGCGGCGGAACGGGGATCTTGGGGTGAACTGAACTACAGCGTCCGTACTGGACAGGACGCTGTCCGGCACATATTCGGTGAGGGCTTCTTCGAGCTGTTGTCGACACACCCGGAGCAGGCAGCGATCTTCAACGAGACGATGGCGGAAGTCAGCCGGGGCGTCGTCCAGGCGATGCGTGAGCTGGATATTGCCTGGCACGGGCGGATAGCCGATGTGGGCGGTGGCAGTGGGGCGCTGCTGGCCGGCGTGCTCGCCGCGAACCCGCAGGCGTCCGGGCTGCTCTACGACACCGAGTCCGGGTTGCGCGACGCCGAAGCATCGCTCGCGGCGGCCGGCGTCCGCGACCGCTGCAAGATCGTGTGTGGTGACTTCTTCGAATCGGTGCCCGGCGGCTGCGACGCCTACCTGCTCAAGCACATCGTCCACGACTGGGACGATGAGCGGGCCGGCATGGTGCTGAAGTGTTGTCGGGAGTCGATGACGGCCGACGCGCGCCTGTACCTGATCGAGTCGGTGGTGCCCGACGACCCCACCGCATTCGACGCCGGAATGCTGGTGCGGGATCTGACCATGCTGGTCAACCTTGCGGGAAGGGAGCGCACTCGGTCGGAGTTCGCCCAGTTGCTCGCCGGCTGCGGCTTGCAGCTGATGGAAGTGGTCCCGCTCGCATCGCCCGGACGGCCGTACAGTCTTCTGACCGCCATACCTGCCTGAACTAGGGCGTCGCCGGTTATGGCTGCTGTTCTCGCACGACACCGGCGATGACCGAGGTGACGACCTTGTCGATGGTACCGGCTTCCGGCGGTGTGCCTTTCCGGTCGGCGAAGAGCAGGTGTCCGGCCCCGATCAGTGTGGGGGCGAGCGTGTCGACGTCGGCAGCCGCCGCGATGCGGCCCAGTTCGCGCTCGGCGCTGAGGTATGAGGCGATCATGGCCGTGGCTTCCGTGAGCAGTGGGATGCCGGTCGGCGTGGTCCGGCGGAGTCGGGCACGCAGATCGTCCCGGGAGATGATGAGCCCGACGATCGCCACGGCGACCGACCCGAACAGGTCGGTCAGGGCGTGGGCGACGTTGTGGGCGACGGTGCCCGTCCCGGCCGAAGCCCGCAGGGCCGCGGCCTGACCCTCGATCCGGGCCACGCGGTTCAGCACGAGTTCGGCGAGGAACGCGTCGAACTCGGCGAAGTGCCGATGCAGCACTCCCTTCGCGCAGCCGGCCTCCGTGGTGACCGCCCGGCTGGTCAGCGCGTTCGGCCCGTCCCGGAGCAGTACGCGCTCGGCGGCGTCGAACAGCTGATCGCGCGCGTCGTGGATGGCCACACCTGTCGGCACCGTGCATCCTTCGTTGAGTGGGCATGTGCCCACTAGAGTGGGCACATGCCCACTCTACCGTCGGCGGGAACGCCGTCTTCCGGCAACGAGCCTCATCACCACCGACAGATGGCGGAGTCGTTCGGCACGGACGCCGTGCGCTACGACCGGGCCAGACCGAGCTACCCGCAAGCCATGATCGACCGCATCGTCGCCGCCAGTCCCGGACTCGACGTTCTCGACGTCGGCTGTGGCACCGGCATCGCGGCCCGGCAGTTCCAAGCGGCCGGCTGCACGGTGCTCGGGGTCGACGTCGATGCGCGGATGGCCGAGCTGGCGCGGCAGCGGGGGCTCGACGTCGAAGTGGCGGCGTTCGAAGCCTGGGACCCGGCAGGCCGCGAGTTCGATGCGGTCGTCGCCGGGCAGACCTGGCACTGGGTGGACCCGGCTGCGGGAGCGGCCAAGGCAGCGCAGGTGCTGCGGCCCGGTGGCCGCCTGGCCGTGTTCTGGAACGCCGCCCAACCACCGCCCGAACTGGCGGAAGCGTTCGTCGAGGTCTACCGCCGGGTGTTGCCCGACTCGCCTGCCGCCCGCCGGCCGACGATGTCGGCCATCGACGGGTACTCGGCGATGGGAGCCATGACGGCGGACGGGATCCGGGGGACGGGTGCGTTCGGCGAGCCCGAGCAATGGCGATTCGACTGGGAGCGGAGCTACACCCGGGACGAGTGGCTGGACCAGCTGCCGACCACCGGCCTGCACACGCGGCTCCCACCCGCCCAGCTCCAGGAGGTGTTGACGGGCACCGGCGCCGCCGTCGACACATTCGGGGACAGCTTCACGATGCGGTACACGGCGCTGGTGGTCACGGCGTTGCGAATCGGCGCCTCGTGATCCTTTGCCGGCTGCCGTCGATCTCGACGCTTGCCGTTCGTACACACTGTGAGCACCTTCTCGAGAGGAGCCACTGCATGTCGTTCACCGCGGAAGAGATCGCCTACCTACGTTCGCAACCGCTTGCCCGGGTTTCCACGCTTTCCGCCGACGGGCAGCCCGATGTCGTCCCGCTCGCGTTCGAGTTCGACGGGGAGTTCTTCTGGGTGGGCGGATCCGGGGCGTCGGTCGAACGAACCAGGAAGTTCCGCAACGTCCGCGCCGGGAACACGAAAGTAGCGCTGGTGGTCGACGACATGGTGTCCTTCGAACCGTTCATCGCGCGTGGGATACGGATCTATGGACGAGCCGATCAACCGGTGGAGCGGACCGGAATGGTCGGGCCGGGCCTGTACATCCGCATCAGTCCCACCGACTCGTGGAGCTGGAACATGGCGGGAGAGCCGGTCGGCGACACCTGGTACGAGGCGAGGCACGCCGTACATCTCGCATGACCCTGCTTCGTCAGAAACTGAACGTCGTTGCTGCGCCGTCGCCGATCCACTGCCACAGCGGAACCGTGCCGCCGACCTCGGCTCCGTGGATGAACGTGCTGTCGTCGATCTTCTTCGCGTGGACGCAGATCGGGCAGACGAGGTACCGGCCGCCGGCCCGTTCGAAGCGGTCGAGAAGCTCGGTCAGGGGCGGGCAGCCCTCGCAGGCGGTGGCGACCGCGATCCCGGGAACGGCGAGCCGGACGGCCTCCTTGGTCAGGAACATCATGGTCGGCCGGCCTTGTTCGGCAGCGGCGACCGCAGTCAGGAACGCCACCGTCACCCGCTCGGGGTCCTCCAGGCCGGTGGTCAGGTTGATGACTGCCTTGTTGCTCATTGCTTCTCCTCGGACCGGTGCACCCGGCGTCTGTACGCGGGTGAGGTGACGTTATGAGCGGTCCGGGGTCGGCGTCGTGAGGAGTTCTCCCTATGGATCGTGCGGTTCGAGGGTGCGCAGAAGCCCGTGCTGCATCGCGAACAGCGCGGCCGCGGCGCGCGTGCTCGCCCCGATCTTCGTGTAGATCCGTTCGATGTGGTTGCCCGCCGTCCTCGGGGCGATGCGCAGTTCGCGGGCGATCTGGCGCGTGGACGCGGCCCTGGCGACCAGCACGAGCACCTCGACCTCACGGGGCGTGAGCCCGGCGGGGCCTCCGGCGGCGCGACGGGGCCGGTGTCCTGCGCCGGCGAGCACGGCTTCGACGGCTGCCGGATCGAGCGCCCCGACTCGTGCCTCGTGACGCAACTGCCTCGCTGCCTCATCCGCGGTGTGGGCGGGTCTGTGCGGCCGGGGTTCGGTCATCGCGTGGTAGCAGTCGGCTGCGGCGAGCAGTCGGGCAGTCATGGGGATCGCGATCGCGGGCAGGGCACGGTGGTAGCCGGTGCCGTCCAACCGCTCGTGGGTCAGCGTCGCGATCGCGGCGACGTCGCCGAGCGCGGGAACCCGGCGCAGCATGCGGTCGGTGTAGTAGGCGTGCAACTCGACGCGTTCGCGTTCGACGTCGGTCAGTGCGCCCGGCTTGTCCCAGATCGTGTTCGGGACGCCGGAGCGGCCGAGGTCGTGGACGAGCCCTGCGCGGCGGACCAGGTCGACCTCGGCGGCGGGTAACCCGGCGCAGCGGGTGGCGGTCGCGGCGAGGTCGGCGACCCCGCGGGAGTGACCGGCGAAGAACGGCGACTTGAGATCGACGAAGTCCGCGAGTGCTTCCAGCCCCGCGTCCAGCGCCGCGGCGCTCAACGTGTGAGGTGCGGGATCGGCGTCGATCAGGGCAGCCCAGCTCGTCTCGGCAGGCAGGCTGTCGAGTATCTCCTCGCCCCACTGCTCGAACTCGTCGACGAGGGCAGGGTCCAGCGAGGTGCCACGCCGAGATCGGATCACGTCGAGCGCAGCCCGAGTTCCTCCGCGGCGGTGGTGGACTTCCACGAGATCGGCGAGGCAGACGATGCGGGTCGGGAGGCTGATCGCCTCTCCGCGTACCCCGGCCGGGGTGCCGCGTCCGTCCCAGCGGGCGAAGGTCTGGGAGAGGCACTCGCGCATGCGTATGTCGAAGCCCAGCCGGTCCGCGAGCTGACCGGTCACCTGGCAGTGCGCCACCAGCGCCTCGCGCACCGTGCGCCCGGCCGTGGCGAGCAGTTCGCCTGTGACGCGGACACGACGCTGTACCCCTGCACCTGAGCCTGCACGTCGCAGCAGATAGCCGAGCATCGCCGGACTGCCGATCTCGACGTCGTACACGCCTTGCCGCAGCGTGATGTCGTCGCCGAAGCGGCCGGCGGTCTCGTGGGAGTCGGCGGTGCAGCCGACCCATGCGAGCAACGCGAGGTAGTAGGTGGTCTCACGGTCGGCTGTGGACAGTCCCATTCGTTCGGCGAGCCGGAGTGCGATCAGACTGGACCGCGCGAGATGCCCCTGCGGTTGACCGAGACCGAGATCGGCGGAGAGCGACAGCATCCCGACCAGCTCGGCGACCGTGACCACCGGCGAGCTACCTCCGGTGGCGGTCACCGGAGCAGCGTAGGGCCGGCACGAGTCGAGAGCCATCGACATGAGCCGGTGCCCATCGGTCGGCGACTGCCGGATGCGGTCGCGGACGTCAGCGGCTCCTGGCCAGGAGGCTCTGGATCACCTCGGCGCCGACGGGGGCGCCGCCTCCGTCGCCGAGGGTTTCGGCGACGGCCTTGGCGGACGTTCGTTGCGACGAGTCGATGAGGGCGTGTTCGACGGCCGCGCGCAGCTCGCCGGGCGGCACGGGTCGATTCGACAGATGGTGCCGCAGCACGACACCGGCGCCGTTGTCGGCGACGGCCTGGCCGATGACGAGCTGCTCGAACTGCTGGGGGATCACGACGAGGGGCACTCCGTGGGCCAGCCCTTCGAGTGCGCTGTTCATTCCCCCGTGGGTGACGAACAGCGCCGTCCTCCGGAGTACCTCGAGCTGAGGTACAGACGCGCGGACCAGGGTGTTCGCCGGTGGCCGGCCGAGCCGGGCGGGAACGGTGTGCGAGCCGACCGTGAGGAGGACGCGCACGGGCAGATCGGCGAGCACGTGGAAGCAGGTACGGAAGAACTCGTCGCTGCCCGCATGGAGAGTGCCCAGAGACACCAGCACGAGCGGTTCGGGACCGTCCAGATGGGCGGCCAGTTCGGCGTCGAGATCCCTGTCGCGGGTATCCGGGTCGATCGTGGGGCCGATGAAGTGGCAGCGTTCGTCGATCCGCGGATCAGGCGGCTGCAGCCACCGCGGAATCGAAAAGATCGTCACGTCGCCGCGCATCGGGAACGCCGGACGCGGCGGAAGGATCTGCTTCCCGAAGCGGCGCACCACCCGCCGCCGCGCCGCGAGCGTCCCGGGCAGATCCGGTACGGCGGTCCGGACGAAGTGGGCCCATTCCCGGACGGTCAGACTCCGGAGTTCAGCGCCGCCGACCATCATGGTGGTCATGAACGAGATCATGGGCAGGCGAAGGCTCGCCGCGGCCATGCGGCCCCAGATCGCGTTCGAGTCGAACGCGACCGCGGCGGGCTGCAGGGTGCGCAGGTCGGTCAGCAGGAACGGCAGCAGCGATTCCGCGGTGGTCAGGATCCGGGTGACCACCCGCACGGGGCTGCCGGCACGGGTGGCTTCGGCGATGTCGTTCGAGGTGATCGTTCCCGCCGGGTAGGGGCGGAACTCGGCGCCGGCCCGCTCCACCGAGTCGCGAAACTCGTCGGTGGCGTAGTAGGTGACGTCGACGTTCTGGCGCACCAGTTCCCGCACGAGCGGCACACTGGGATTGATGTGACCGGCGGCCGGCATGCCCGCCATGACAATGCGACTCATTCGAATCCCTTTCTGGGACGAACCGCACAACGTGGGGCCGCCGGCGCTCCGTGTGCGCCGCGGCATTTGCTTTCCTTGTTCCGGGACCTCAGGCCGGACTGGCGGCCTTCGTCGGTCGCTCGGCGATCGCCGCCGCGAGTGACGTCCGGAACCGTTGGTAGCTCGCGAGCACCGTCGGGACCACGGCAGCGAGAGCGTCCGGATCGGGAGCGCCCGGCGGCTGCACCGCGGCCTGCACGGTGCTTCTCAGCGCGGCCGCGGCCGCTTCCGGCTCGGCACCCGCGGAACCGGGGGCCGGCTGGTAGAGGTAGAAGCCGGTCTGTATCGCACCGAGCATGTACATCTGGGTGTCGAGATCGATGTCGGTGCGCATCAGTCCGTGCTCGCGCATCAGCCGGAACTGTTCGTCGGCGAGCTCGCCTTTCCATACGCGCAACGGCTCGACCGCTCCTTCGTGGGCCAGCTCGCCCAGCAGTTCGCTGTCGCGGACGAACATCGCCCGCAGCAATGGCCGGCGCTGCACCTCGAGATAGCCGAGGCGGGCCTGCTCGGCCGGCAGCGCCGCCGCCGCGTCCCGGCGGATGGCGTCGGCCAGCTCGTCGACCATGGCCAGCGACTCGCGCATCAATACGCACATGAACAGCCAGGAGCGGGACTCGAAGTGCAGGTAGACGGTGCCTTTACCGATGCCCGCGTGCCTGGCGACCTCCTCGATGGTGACCCGCTTGTAGCCCCACCGCAGCACCAGATCGGCCGCTGCATCCAGGATCCGCTGGGCTCGCCGGCCGTCTTTGACCTCTGCCATCGACCACTCCCTGACTCGTGACCAGATTACTCATCTGGTCACGAGTCACGCCAGTGGGGTGCGAGGTCGACGTGTCGGTGGGCCGCGCGCGGCTCACCGAGCCCGGTCCCGCCGGTCGCCACCGGTGGGGCTCACGTGGACGACGCGCGGGCATCCGATCGATGTTCGGTTGCATTGTTCGCAATTGCCAATGCCCGAAGGCGCGGTTCTGTCGCACGCGGCCGGGACAATTCTGGTGTGTCGGGAAACGCGGTCGCTATCGCGGACCGGGCCCTGCAGCACGGGGCCGGTCTGCTGCGGGCCGCCGCCGGTTCGATCGCGCCGGGGGGAAGACCGGATTACCGCGCTGAGCGTATGTGAGTCGATGGCCCGCCAGCTGGAGCAGATCCAGATCGAGGTGGTCGCCGGGCTGGTGCGGGACGGGGTGTTCGCCGCCCGCGGCTATCGCAGCCCGACCCAGGCGGTGGCGGATCTGCTCGGTTGCGACACAGCGGTGGCGCGCCGCCGGGTGCGGGTGGCCGAGGAGGTCTGCCCCCGCACCTCACTGGACGGGCAGGTCCTGCCCGCACGACTGCCAATGATCGCGGTGGAGTTCTCCGCGGGGCGGATCGGGTTGAGGCACGTCGAGGTCATCGCCGAAGCCCTCCGCTCCCCAGCCGCCCGCCGCCTCACGCCCGAGGTGTGGGCCGCCGCCGAGGCCCAACTCGCCGAGCAGGCCACCGGTTACCGGCCGAATGAACTCGGCGTGTTCGCCCACGAACTGATCACCCTGCTCGACCAGGATGGGCCGGGTGAGCGGGAGGACGATCCGCCGCAGCCCAACGAGCTGCACCTGTCGATCCGTACCGGGAAGGTGAAGGGCCAACTGGATGGGTTGACCCGGGAGTTGCTGCCCACAGCGCTGGACGCGTTGTGTATGCCCCGCGGCCGGGAGGATGACCGCAGCGCCGCCCAACGCCGCGCGGATGCCCTTGGCGAGATCTGCCAGCGGGTGCTGGAGACCGGGCAGCCACCCCAGTGCGGCGGCGAACGCCCGCACCTCAGCGTGGTGATTCCGCTACAGGAGTTGGAGCAGCGGGCCCGGGCGGCGAGTCTGGATTTCGGCACCCAACTGCGGCCGGCGGATCTGCGGATGTTGGCTTGTGATGCCCGGGTGGTGCCGGTGGTGCTGGGCGGGGCCGGGCAACCCCTGGATGTGGGACGGGCCCGGCGGACCATTCCCGATGCCTTGCGGCGGGCGATCGCCGCCCGGGACCGCGGCTGCGCGAAGCCCGGCTGCGGACGCCCCGCCTCCTGGTCCGAGATCCACCACGTCGAAGCCTGGGAAGATGGCGGGGAGACCACGGTGGACAACTGCGTGATGCTCTGCCGCTACCACCACCGGCTACTGCATCGTGAGTCCGGCTGGATCGTGCGGATCCTCAACGGGATCCCAGAGTTCATCCCGCCGAAGTGGATCGACCAAACGCAGACCGCGCGGCGAAGACCCCCACAACTCGCCACCATTCACGCCTGACGAGGGGAGGGGTGGCGGTGGCCTACGGAGCGCCGGTCACCGCGCACCACACCTGCATTCGCTGCGGGGGCGTAGCAACAACCAGAGTGTGCATTGGTTCGATCATTGGCGAGTGGGCGGCACTGAGCGCATGCCGCTGTCAGGTCCTACGTACGCAGCCAGCAGTTCGTGACTCCGTGGTCGCGAGGCCCACCAGATCCGCAGGTAGAGCCGCATCGCCTTGCTGGGCCCTGCAAAACGCTTCCGGTCCGTCGCCCGGCATGCGCTCGTGACGAGCCGATACTCCGCGGCCTGCGCGAGTAGCGCGTGACGGTGGCCGTGAACGTCCGGCCACCGGATGCTGCGGTCCGTCACGATGTGCCGCCTCGCTCTGCTTCCGGCGGGCGCGACAGCGACGTCGATACGAAGATCTGTGCGGGACGCGCCCCCGGTGGCCGCAGACCCGGATCCTCGAGTCGGTCGGCGTAGCGGTTCACGATCATCCGAAGCTCAGCGGTGAGCTGGGCGAGCTCCTGATCCGTGACGAAGGCCAGCCCCCGGGTGATCCCGGTTGCCTCCAGCCACCTCTGTTCTTCCCGGCTTCTCCGGCGCAGCCATGTCTTGAGGTGCGCGTGGTGGTGATCGAGCACGGCGTCGCTCAGCGCTTGAGCGGCCAGTGCGCTCTCGACGTCCAGGCCTTCCCCGCCGGCGGCCCAGCTCTGATCGTGTCCGGTGAGGCGCCACGGCTTCTCCCGACCGATGCCTCCCTGTGCCTCTTCGATGAAGCCGTACTTCGCGAGCACGTTGAGGTGGTAGGAGCAACTCGCGACGCTCTCGTCTGTCGCCTCGGCACAGCGCGTGGCGGTTGCGCTGCCTTCCAGCTCCAGAAACTCCATCAGCTGCCAGCGCAGCGGGTGGGCCAGCGCTCGCAACGCCTTCGGATCGCTGATCGTCCTGGGTTCGCGGTCGTCCGCCATGTGGAGGAAGCTAGTTTAACAAGACTCCTTTAGCAAGATGTCTTGTTATCGATGGCACGGGGACGGGATGGCCGACCGCGATGAGCGAGTCGACCCGTCCCGTCCCGGACGGAAGCTCACGTCGGGAGCCGGCTTCCCACTCAGCTCGCGGGCGTGTGGTCGGCGAGGAACGCCTCGATGGCCGAGCGCGCCGCGGCGTGGTGCTCCGGCTCCTTCCACTGCTCGACGAGCTGCGTGTTCGGTGCGTGCGCCGCGAGGAACCGCGACGCATTGGCCGGGTGCGCCTCGTCGTTCCCCAGGAACGCCAGCATCGGCGTCGTGAGCCGGGGTACGACGTCGTCGGCGACGCTGTAGAGAATGTGCGGCCCGTCGTAGAGGTTCGAGCGGAAGCCCTTCCAGTCGTTGGCGTCGGCCTCGGGGTGCTGATCGGCGAGGCGGGCGGCCCAGGCGTCGAACGTCCCGTGGAAGAGATCCCGGTTGCCGTCGAGACCGATCGTCTGCAGGACGACCGCGGCGCCGATGCGGTCCGGAACCGATTCGGCGAGCTGCGCGATGAACGGTCCGCCGATGCACATGCCCAGGAGGTGGCACTTCTCGATGCCGAGGGCGTCGAGGAGCGCGAGGTGGTCCTCCATGTAGGAGTGCCATCCGTCGGACGCGCTGACCGGGGCGGTGGATCCGCCGGCGTTGCGCTGATCCATCGCGATCACGCGGTAGTGCGGGGAGAGGTGCTCGATGGGGTTCCAGGGGGCGCGCTCCCAGAACCCGACGGACGACTGCTGGCCACCGGGTGCGAACAGCAGCACCGGGAATCCGGTGCCGTGCTCGTCGTAGCGAATTCTGACGTCACCGTGCTCGAGAACGGGCATGCTCGAATCCCATCACGTCGGAGTCTGATGCGGAGCTGTCGTCGCCGTGCCCGTCGGTGCCGGTGTGCAGCCCGGCGACGATGCCGCGGTAGCCGTTCTGCAGCACTGCCACGTCGGAGGCGATGGCGATGATCCTGATGCCGGCCTCGATCCAGGGGCGGGCCTGTTCGACCGTGTCGAACAGCATCGCGACGTCCTTGCCGTGACGACGCGCCGCGTCGAGGAGCAGCCACCGGTGCTCGTTCACCACGCGTGCCTCGTCGGGTGTGCCTCGCACACCCAGTTCCTGTGCGAGGTCGGCGGGCCCGAGAGTGACGGCGTCGACCCCTGGGGTGGCGACGATCTCGTCCAGGTGCCGGAACGCCTCGCGCGACTCGAGCATCACGGTGATGTGCACCTGCGCGTTCAGCTCGTCGAGCCCGGCCTCCGCGCGGAAGTCGTTGTGCGGGCCGTTCACCGCCATCCCGCGTAGCCCGAGCGGCGCGTAGTAGGCGGCCTCGACGACCGACCGCGCGATTTCCGGGGTGTCGACCTGCGGGACGTGCAGGCCCACGACACCGACGTCGAGCAGCCGGGTGACCCACTCGCGGTCGGCCGCGGGCGGGCGCACGATCAGCGGGAATCCGAGCGCGCGTGCCAGCACCGCCATGTCCGCGATCGTCTCGATGGACGGAGAGGAGTGCTCCATGTCCACCCGCGCGAAGTCCAAGCCGCTGTTCTTGAGCAGGGTCAGCACAGCGGGGTTGCGGACCAGGTTGATCCACGTACCGATCTGCACGCGGCCGGACTCGCCGATCCCCTTGAGCGGGTTGCTCCTGGTCAACTCGACTCCTTCGCGTTCGGAGGGCCGGCCTTCACCAGTTTCTGCAGTGCCCGGAGCGGCTGCGGACGGGGCCGGTCGGAGCCGAAGACGTTCGGCCAGCCGGTGTGGGACACCTCGCCCACGTAGATGTCGCCATGGGAGTCGACGCACAGGCCGTGCGGCGAGATGAACTGACCGGCGCCGGTGCCGAGGTTCGGCTCCCGGCCGAGCCGGGCGCGTAGCTCCCCGCCGGGGGTGAAGATGCTGACTCGCGGCCCGAGGTTGGGCGCACCGCGCTGGAAGTCGAGCGGGGTGCCGATCTCGCCGACGTAGCAGAGCGGGTCGGGGCCGCCGGTCAGATGGAAGGCGCTCGGGCGGTGGACCGCATGCCACTGCGTCTCGAACCGGCCGTCGCCGTCGAAGATCTGGATGCGGTGGTTCTCGCGGTCGGCGACGTAGACCCAGCCGTCGGCGTCGCAGGCGATGTTGTGCGGGAGGCTGAACTCGCCCTCGCCGACGCCGGAGGCGCCCCACGAGAGGAGATGCGTCCCGTCCGGCGCGAACTTGTGGATCCGCGCGTTGCCGTAGCCGTCGGAGACGTAGATGTCCCCGTGCGGCGACAGCGCCGTGTGGGTGCAGCGGTGGAACGGCTCGCCGCTCATGAACGACGCCGGACGCCCTGCGACCCCGATCTCGAGCAGGACCTCGCCCTCGGGCGTGCACGCGCGGACGGTGTGGTCGCCCTCGTCGGTCAGGTAGAGGTTGCTGTCGGGACCCCGATGGATGCCGTGGGCGCGGGTGAAGATCCCCTCGCCCCATGAGCCGAGGAAACGGCCGTCGCGGTCGAGCACGATCACCGGGTGCGCGCCGCGGTTGAAGACGAAGACGCGGTCCTGGTCGTCGACCGCGACCCCGGCCACGTCGATCAGTTCCCAGCCCTCGGGCAGGTCGCCCCACTGCCCGTCGTGCGCGCGGTACGTGTACTCACCCGAGCCGAGCACGACGCTCACGCACGACCTCCTTGCCGTGTGCCCGACGCAGGTCCCGCGTCGAGGAAGATCGTGCCACGCACGATCCGCCGGCGTCCATGCGTCGGTGGGCTAAAGTTCACTGAATTGCTCAGCTATTCACAATATGAATTCCTGCCGCGAGTTCGGCGCCGTCGCGGTGCCGGTCGGGAGTGGCGGGAAGCCGAGTCCGGGAGTGTGGCTGTGGAACTGGGATTGGCCGGCAAGGTCGCTGTCATCACTGGCGGCACGGCGGGTATCGGGCTCGCGACCGCGAGGCTGCTGCTCGCGGAGGGCAGCAGCGTCGTGGTGTGCGGCCGCGACAAGGAGCGTCTCGCCGATGCGGTGGCAGAGCTCGACAACGAGCGGTGCCTGGGCGTCCCCTGCGACGCCACGGATCCGGACGAGCTGGTGCGGCTGCACGGCGCCGCGGTCGAGCGGTTCGGCGGGATCGACATCCTGGTGAACAACGCGGGGACCTCGGCGAGGGGGCACGCGGCCGAGGTCGACGATGCGGCATGGCAGGACGACCTGGACCTGAAACTGATGGCCCACATTCGGATGGCGCGCCTGGTGGTGCCGACGATGCGGGCACGGGGCGGGGGCGCGGTGGTGAGCGTTCTGGCGATCGCCGGGCGGCAACCGTCAGCCGGGTCGTCCCCCACGTCGGTGTCGCGGGCGGCCGGGCTCGCCTACGCGAAGGCGTTGTCCCGCGATGTCGCGTCGGATCGGATCCGGGTGAACGTGGTCTGCATCGGCGTGGTGGAGAGCCTCCAGAACGATCGCCGGTGGCGTGCGGCCGACGACGGGCGCACGCGAGAGGAGTTCTACGCGGACCTCGCCCGCGACTTCCGGGTGCCGTTGGGACGCACCGGCCGGGCGGAGGAGGCGGCTGCGGCGATCGCGTTCCTCGCGTCGGACGCGGCCGGGTACGTCACCGGATCGGCGTTGAATGTGGACGGAGGGGCGTCACACGTCATGTGACATGCGGACGGGTCAGCCCCAGGGCGAGTCGTACTTCTTCGCCAGCCGGTCGGCGGCCTCCGGTGGCAATAGCTGGAACGGGCGGGAGCCGAGCTGCAGGAGCAAGGAACACGTGTGCTCCAGCTCGACGACCGCTTCCAGTGCCTCACCCACGGTGCGCCCGGCCGTGATCGCTCCATGGTTCTGCAGCAGCGCTGCCCGGAAACGCGAACGGGACGCCTGGATGGCATCGGCCTGCGCCGGATCGCCGGGATCGGCGTAGGGAATCAGGGGTGTCTGGCCGACGCGCATGACGAAATACGGTGTGAGCGGCGGGATCGCGCTGCGTTGCGACCATGGGTCGAGGCACGAACACGCAGAGGCGGCGAGGGAGTGCACGTGTACGACGGCTCGCAACGTCTCGTCGCGACGGTAGAAAGCGCGGTGGAACGGATATTCCTTCGACGGTGCGGGTCCCGAGAGCAGCGTCGCGTCGAAATCGAGTACCGAGAGCCGATCGGGGTCGAGCGACCTGAGATCAGAGCCTGTCGGCGAGATGATGATGCGGTCGTCGTGCCGGACGCTGAGGTTGCCCGACGAGCCTGGGCTCATGCCGGCAGCCGCAAGCTGCGCTGCGGCGGCCACGAGTTCCCTTCTAAGGATTGCTTCCGTCTCCACGAATGTCTGAGAACCGTTGTCGCTCACGCGCTCGTGCCCCGTTCCAGTTCGCGCCATGCCTCGGTGAACATGTCGACCTCGCCGAAATTGCCCGACTTCAACGCGACGTTCAGCAGGGTGCCTGTCGCCGTCGTGGCTTCGCTCCATGTGACTCCGGGGGCGATGGCAGGGCCGATCCGCAGCTGGGCCACACCGAGTTCGGCCATGACCCGTCCCGAGCTCTCGCCACCGGCCACGATCAGCTGTGCCGCGCCGAGCGCCACGAGACGCTGGGCGACGGCACCGAAGGTCCGTTCCACGAGATCAGCGGCGTCGGGTGTGTCATGGTCGACGTCGTCGAGGGAATCCGCTGAGTAGATGAGCGGGATGGCCGTCGGGTCGTCGGCCCAGCGGGCGGCGGCCCAGTGGGCGATCTCCTCGACGGCGTCCTCGAGTCCCCGTGAGAGCCGGTCCACGTCGAGTTTCCACCACGGCAGCCGTGTGCGAGCGAAGGCGATCTGTTCGCGGGTGCGTTGGGAGGCGCTGCCCGAGAGCACCGCGCGACGGCCTTCGACCCCGCGAATCCGCCTGGCGTCGGACGTGGCGCGCTGGGGCATTCCCAGTGCGAGACCTGATCCCCCGGTCACCACCCGTAGTGCTCCCGCGGCCGCCATGATCGTCTCGAGATCCTCGTTCTCGATCGCGTCGACGACGAGGGACACCGGCCCGTCGCCGCGCTCCGCCTCCAGGCGCCGGGCGAGCTCGGCACGACCTGCGCGCACGGTCGGCAGCGTCACGAGGCCCACGCGTCCCTTGGTCTGCGGAGTGAGCAGGCGCGGCACCGACGAGTCGAGCATCGGGGTCAGCGGATGGTTGCGCATCGGGCTCTCGTCCAGCGGATCGTCGCCGACGAACAGGTGTCCGCGGTACACGGTGCGCGCGGCGTCGGGAAAGCTCGGCACCACGATCGTGCGGTCCTCGCCGGTTCGCGCGAGCACGGCGTCGATGATCGGCCCGATGTTCCCTTCGGGCGTCGAGTCGAAGGTGGAGCAGTACTTCACATAGATCCGCTCCGCGCCCACGGACTCCAGGTAGTCGAGCGATGCCACGCTCTGCGCCACGGCGACGTCGATCGGGGCGGTGCGCGACTTGAGCGCGACCACGATCGCGTCGATGTCGTCGACCTCCGTGGGCAGCCGCCCGGGACCGAGCGGCACGCCCGAGTCGGAGAACGGCTGCAGCAGCACGACCGTGCGCAGGCCACGGGATACGAGGTTGGTGGCGAGGTCGGTCGCCCCTGTCACGTCGTCGGCTATGCAGCCCCACTGCGGCACGTCCACCCCTCTCGACGCGATCCTGTCCGAATCATGTGAATTGCCGTGATCGCATCTGTGAAGAAACGTTATCAGAGTTGACGGTCTTGTGAATACGGAGCTAACGTCCCAGGTGACGACGCGATGACGTCGCCCCATGAAGCCCCGAAGGAGTGGACCGAATGTCGAGCGACCCCGTAGCCAGTGAGTCCGGCGCCGGCATCCGCACCGTCGCAGTCGTCGGATCGGGATACATGGGCGGCGGAATCGCTCAGGTGCTCGCCCTGTCCGGCCGGGACGTCGTGCTGAGCGACGTCGATGCGGCCAAGGCGGAGGCCGCACGTGTCCGGCTCCTCGACGAGGCCCGTCGCTTCGTGAAGACGGACCTGTTCGACCCCGGCTCGGTGGAGATCCTCGAACAGCGGCTGCGTGCCGCCGACAGCATCGAATCCGCCGTGGCCGACGTCGACTACGTCACGGAGGCCGTCTTCGAAGACCGCCAGGTCAAGGCCGACGCGCTGCGCCGGATCTCCCGGGCCGCCCGCGCCGACACCGTGATCGGCACGAACACGTCGGCCATCCCGATCGGTGAGCTCGCCGAATCTGTCGAGCGTCCCGAACGCTTCCTCGGCGTGCACTGGATGAACCCGGCGCCGTTCGTTCCCGCCATCGAGCTCATCGCGACCCCACAGACATCCGAGGACGCGATCGCCCGCGTCGAGGCGATGGTCACCGAGGCGGGCAAAGTCCCGGCCCGGATCGCCGACAGCCCCGGCTTCGTCGCGAATCGGCTCCAGTTCGCGCTGTACAAGGAAGCCGTGCGGATGGTGGACGAGGGCTTGGCCACCCCGTCACAGATCGACACCGTCGTGAGCAACGCCTTCGGGTTCCGGCTCGCGCTCTTCGGTCCCTTCGCGATCGGGGACATGGCCGGGCTGGATGTCTACGCCGCCTCCTACGAGAGCCTGTCCGCCGAGTACGGCGAGCGGCTGGCTGCGCCGGAGCGGCTGCGCAAGACGGTCGACGAGGGCAACCTCGGGATCAAGAGCGGCCGCGGGTTCCTCGACATCCCCAGCGAGGACGTTCCGGCGCTGCTCGCCTACCGGGACGCCGCCTATCGGAGGCTCAGCGTCCTGCGCCGTGAGCTCGGTGCCGCACCCGGCCTCGATGCCGCGGCCCAGGCGGAGAAAGAATCCGGGCAGTGATCGAGAAGGACACGAATCTCATTCCCGACCAGCGCCGCGAGAAGCTCATGCGGTTGCTGCGCAGGGACACCGTTCTCAGCGTCGCCCAGCTCACCGAGCTTCTCGGCGTCTCCCACATGACCGTGCGCCGCGACATCGTCGTGCTCGAGCGGGAGGGTCGGGCCTACTCCGTGCCCGGCGGCGTGCGCCACGCGAGCTCCATGCGCGAGGAGCCCACGTTCGCCACGAAAGCGGGCACCGAGCGCGCCGAGAAGGTCGCCATCGCGCAGCGGGCGGAAAGCCTGTTGCACGACGACATGACGATCTACCTCGATGCGGGCACGACCACCGGCGCGCTCACCCCGGCCATCCGCGAACGCTGCGGAATCACGGTGATCACGAACGACTGCGTCATCGTCGACGATCTGACCGGATCCACGAACGTGGACGTGATCCATGTCGGCGGCCGTCTCGATCACACCAATCGATCCACGGTCGGGCGGCTGGCGGCCCAGACGCTCCGCCGGCTGAACACCGACCTCGCGTTCATCAGCACCAGCTCCTGGGACCTGAGCCGAGGGGTCACCACCCCGGCCGAAGCCAAGGTCGAGGTCAAGCTCGCGGCCCTGGACGGCGCCTCCGAGTCGGTGCTCCTGGCGACGAGCACGAAGTTCGGGACCTTCGGCATGTACGACGTCGTACCGCTACGCCGTTTCGACCGCATCGTCACCGACGACAGGCTGCAGGCAGCGGCCGCCGACGGTATCCGCGATCTCGGTGTCGAACTCGACCTCGCGCACGTCACCGCCGCCGAAGATGCGCCCGGAATCGCGGTCGCACGGGCTGGTGAATCCCTCCGTCTCTGACGGTCACGCGATAGAACTGGTGGTTCTCACAAGTGCACATGGGCACTCGAAGTGGAGTCCGTACCCAGGCTTCCGGTATCCGCGTTTCCGGCCTCCGCTGGTGGATGTTCGGGTTCTTCGTCCTCGTCATGATCATCAACTACATCGACCGTGCGTCGCTGTCGATCGCCATGCCGCTGATCAGCAAGGACCTGCATCTCGACGCCGCGATCACGGGGGTCGTCCTCAGCTCGTTCGGCTGGACCTACGCCGTGATGCAGCTACCCGGCGGCTGGCTGGTGGACAAGCTGAAGCCGCGGAAGGTCGTGACCGCGAGTCTGCTCGGTTGGGGCGTGATCGAGGGACTGACCGGACTCGCGAACGGTGTGGCCTCGCTGATCGGCATGCGGATGCTCCTCGGTGTCTTCGAAGGCCCGGTGCAGAACGGCGCCAACGCGTCGCTGACGCGCTGGCTGCGCAAGAGCGAACACGCACGCGGGAGCACGCTCGTCGACGGTGGCGGCCCGCTGGGCACGGCGTTCGGCGGGCTGCTGGTCACGGGTCTGATCGTCTGGCTGGGCACGTGGCGGCTGGCGTTCGCCGGCGTCGGCCTGGTCACGGTGCTGATCGGCATAGCCGCCTGGTTCTTCATGCGGGACAACCCGGCCACCCACCCCATGATCACGCGTGAGGAGGCGGACTACCTCGCGACGGGCGAGGCCGAGGAAGGTCGAGAGCCCGAAGCGCGGGGGTCGGCCCTGCGGTACTTCCGGTTCCGTAGTGCCTGGCTGCTGCTCATCGCGTTCTTCGGCTACGACGCAGTGGTCTACGGCCTGCTGACCTGGGCGCCGTCCTACGTGAGCGAGGTGCAGCACGTCTCGTTCGGCATCACCGGTCTCTGGACGTTCGTGATCTTCGGCGCGGGCTTCGTCGGCGAGCTGATCGCCGGTCAGGTGGCGGACCGGTGGATCCGCTCGGGCGCCTCGGCGAACCTCGTGCTCCGCACCCTGCTCGGCCTCGCCGGCTTCGGGGTCGCCGTCGCGATCATCCTCGTCAACACGGTGTCGACACCCGCGGCGGCGATCCTGCTGATCAGCCTGGCGAACTTCTTCCTCCGCTGGGGCGGGCTGTACTGGTCCGTTCCAGCGCGGCTCGCCTCGCCGCAGCACGTCGGCCGGCTCTCCGGCGCGATGAACTTCTCGGGCAACGTGGCCGGCATCCTCGCCCCGATCCTGGTCGGCGTGATCGTCCAGGTGAGCGGCAGCTTCGTCGGGGTCTTCATCATGTTCGCCATCGCCGGCCTGCTGATGGCGGTCCCGTCGGTGGCCATCGACTACTCACGCAAGCTCTGATCGATCAGGTCAGCGCGTCGCCGCCGTCCACGCCGATGACCTGGCCGGTGATCCATGCGTCCGGTTCCGCCAGCGCCGCCACCCAGTCCGCCACATCCTTGGGCGACCCGCGGCGCCCGAGCGGGATCCGGGCTCGTTCCTCCGCCTCCGTCGCGGCGATCTGCTCCGGGGTGAGCCCGGCACTCTGCAGAACCTCGCTCGCGACCGGACCCGGTGCCACGGCGTTGACCCGCGCCCCGTGTGGGGCCAGCTCCAGCGCCCAGCTGCGAGTGAGCTGCTCGATTGCGGCCTTCGTGGCGCCGTAAACGCTGATCTGTGGGGCGGGCTTCGCGCCGAACACGCTCGAGACGTTGACGACCGCGCCACGGCTCGTCACGAGCAACGGCAGCGCGGCCTGTGTGAGCATTGTCGGGCCGAGCACGTTGACCGCCCACATCCGCTCGGCCTCGGCGGCGTCGATCTGCCCGAGGGGCATCACCCGGATCATGCCGGCGTTGTTGACCAACACGTCGAGCCGGCCCGATGGCGCGGCGGCCGCGACGACAGCGTCTGCGCTGCCGGGCTCGGCCACGTCGGCGACGCGGATGCGAATGCGGGGGTGCAATGCCGCCGTCGCGGCCAGCGCGTCGGGCCGTCGCCCCGTCACCAGCACGTCGGCGCCACGTTCGGCCAGCGCGACGGCGATCGCCCGCCCGATCCCGGAGCCACCCCCGGTGACGAGTGCTGTGCGTGCGGAGGAATCAGGTGCCATGTCAGGCAGGTTAGGTAGTGACACGGGTGTCAAGGTCAAGGCCGGACGGGGGCGGCGTTGCGGATCGGGGAGCTCGCTGAGCGGACCGGGGTGAGCAGGCGCATGCTGCGCTACTACGAGCAGAACGGGCTGCTGCACTCCGAGCGCGGCTCGAACGGCTGGCGCGAGTTCTCTGACGAGGCCGTCGCGCGGGCCCGCCACGTCGCCGAGTTGTTCGCCTCCGGGCTGACCATCGAGGCCGTGCGGGAGCTCGGGCCCTGTCTGGAGCAGCCCGACGGCCCCTGTAGCGACCCCGGGCTCGCCGTGCGGACCTACCGTGCCCGCCTCGCCGTCGTCGAGGAACGGCTGACGCGGCTGCAGAACCAGCGTGACGAGCTCGCACGACGGCTCGCGTCGCTGCCCGAACACGAAAGCTAGTGGCTTGATCGCTCCGCTCGGTCCGGGACCGGACGTCAGGTATCGACGACCGGATCGGCGTGATCGGTGGCGACCTCGTCGGTGGTGAGCCCGCGGTCGATGCCGTGCGGAGTGACCTGCTGACCGGGTTCGAGTTCGAGCACTGTGCCGTCGAGGAGAACGGTGAGCTTGTCCGGCTCGAAGGAGACCAGGTCGCGCACCCGTCCGACCTCGGACCACGCGTCGCGGTACGACCACGCGGCCCGCTTGGCGTCGCCGATGTCGTAGTAGCTGGCCAGTCCCTTGTACGGGCAGAAGGTCTGGCCGTCGACAGGGGTCAGGGCGGTCTCGTCGATGTCGGCCCGCGGGACGTACCAGCGCGGGGCGAACCCGGACTCGTAGAGGACGACTGGTTCCGACGTGTCGGCGACCGGGCGGTCACCCAGGCACACGACCAGATGGCGAGACGTGCGGCGGATGTCGATGCGGTGGTAGGCGTCCGCGGCGTGACCGAGAATGCGTTCGTCCTCCTCGTAGAAGGCGTCCATCGCCCGCCAGGCGAATGCGACTCGCCCCTCGAACTCACGCGCGTGTTCGGGCAGGCCCGTGTGCTGCCACGCCCCACGCTGCGCCGTCTTTGCGGCGGTGTGCACAGCGAACCAGGACGTCGGCCCGAGATCGCGATGGTCGGTGACGGTTTCCAGCCGTTCCAGCACCTCGGGCTCGATGTCGCCGACCGGGAAATAGGCGACGGGGTAGCGGCCGGGTTCGTGCAGCAGGACGACGTCCTCGCTGTCGGCGATCCACTCACCCCCGAGCCGCACCCGCATCCGCCGCCGCAACGGCTCGGCGAACAGCAGTCGGTGGGGGAGTGGGTCGGGGACGAGAAAGCGCCCGACCGTTCCCGACGAGAGCGGTCCCTGCTGCCACGACAGGCCCATGGGGAGGTCCTCCGATCGGTCTCGGATCAGGTGAGCACCTCGCCGCCGTCGACGGCGAGCGTCACACCGGTGAGGAAGGTGTTGGTGAGTGCGAACAGCACGGCGGAGGCGATGTCGTCGGCCGTGCCGATGCGTCGTGCCGGGTTGCGGACACTCATGTCCGCGAACATCTCGGTCTTGCGCTGTTCGCCGAGTGCGTCCCAGGCGCCGGTGTCGACCACGCCGGGAGAGATCGCGTTGACCCGGATGGGCGCCAGTTCGAGCGCGAGTGAGCGGGTCAGCGTGTCGGCGGCGCCGTTGGTGATCGCGACGGCGAGCGTGCCGACGGCGATCTTGAAGGCTGCCACCCCGGAGAACAGCACGAACGAGCCGCCGTCGTTGATCCGCGGAGCAAGGTGCTTGGCCAGCATGAGCGGACCGATGACCTTGGTGTCGAAGGACGCCCGGACCGCCTCCCGATCGAGCTCCGCGAGGCGGCCGCGGGCGCGGGCCGATGCGGTGGACACGACGTGGTCGAGGGTCCCGAGCCGTTCCCCGAGGGAGATGATCGAGGGCTCGTCCGTGAGATCGACGTTGTCGACAGTGATGTCCGGCTCGCCGGCGTAGGCGCCGGCGAGGGCATCGGGGCGCCGCCCGGCCGCCACGACATGAGCGCCGGCGTCACGGGCGGCGAGTGCGACGGCGCGGGCAAGACCGCCGCCGCGTCCCACGACGAGAACGGTCTGGTCCTTCAGCGGTCCGGTCATGATGCTGTGGGTCCTTTCGAGGGTGCCTGAGCGTCAGGACGTGGTCGCTGCCGTGGTGCGGCCGAGGAACCCGCGGATGTAGCGGCTCGCCGTGTCGAAGGCGCTCTCGAGCAGGAAGTGGCCGCCCTCGATGAGGTGGATCTCGGCATCGGGGAGATCCGTGGCGAAGGCCTTCGCCCCGTCCGGCCCGAAGATCTCGTCGCCGTCGCCCCAGATCGCGAGCAGCGGAACCTGGCTGGTGCGGAAGTACTCCTGGACAGCGGGGTAGAGGGGCGGGTTCGTCGCGTAGTCCCGGAACAGGGCCAGCTGGATCTCGTCGTTCCCGGGCCGGACGACGCCGGCGTGGTCGAGCAGCCAGATGTCCGGGTCGACGAGGTCGGGCTCCGCCACGCCGGTGAGGTACTGCCAGCGGATGGCGTCGAGGGAGAGCGCACCACGAACGCCCGGCTCGGTGGCAGGGCCGGGATTCTCGGCATAGGCCCACACCGCCGACCAGAAGTCCGGGACGAAGCCCTCGTCGTAGGCGTTGCCGTTCTGGCTGATGATGGCGGTGACGGCAGTCGGCCGGCGCAGCGCTAGCCGCCAGCCGATGGGTGCGCCGTAGTCCTGTACGTACATCGCGAATTGGTCGATGCCGAGCTGGTCGAGCAGGCCCTGCGTGATGTTGGTCAGCGCGTCGAAGGTGTAGGTGAACTCGTCGGTTCCGGGCGTTGCCGAGTGTCCGAAGCCGAGGTGGTCGGGCGCGACGACGTGGTAACGGTCGGCGAGCGCAGGTACCAGGCGGCGGAACATTCGTGAGCTGGTGGGGAAGCCGTGCAGGAGCAGGACCACAGGCGCGCCGGCGGGGCCGGCCTCGCGGTAGAAGATCCGGTGGCCGTTCACGGTGGCGCTGCGGTGGTGCACGTCAGACATGACTAACTACCCATCATCATTTGATTGGTTAGGCGAATGTCATCAGACATGCCCACTCATAACTTGTCAAGCGCCTTCATGTGGTTAGGATCATCGCGTGGTTCATCCGATGGACTCGGGCGACGAGCAGTTGCTGCTCGACCTGCTGAACAGCACACCCGTGGTCGGGGACGAAAGCCGAGACCTGCTCGCCGTCGACGACGAGGCGCAGCACTGGGCTCTCGCCAGGGGCGGCAGTGGTTCGCCGCCGGAGATCGGCCATCTGCGCCGGGTTCGCGACCGGCTGCAGGCTGTGGTGAGGGGTCAGGAGCCGGTGGCGGTGCTCGCGCCGTCGCTTCGCGGCGTCCGGCTTCGCCCCGACCTGACGGGCGACGGGGTGGGCTGGCGGCTCGACGTGGACGACGACCGACTCCTCGCCACGCGTGCGCTGCTCACCTGGGGCCACGTGCAGGAGCAGATGCCCGGTCGCCTCCGGCCGTGCGCCAACCCCGAATGCCGGCTGTTCCTTCTCGATCGCAGTCACGGCAACTCCGCTCGCTGGTGCTCGATGAAGGTCTGCGGCAATCGTCTGAAGGCTCGTCGTCACTACCGGCGAAGCCAGGAGGCTGGCTGACCAGGCCGCGCGCCGTCAGGCACTGATGTCGCGGTTGTGATCGGAGACCGCCGAGCACGGAAGGCCGCGACGGCGTAGATCGGCGACGAACCGCTGCGCCAGCGAGTCGGCGGAATTGCCGATCTGCACGGTCACGTCGCGGCGCACCTCGGGATCCAGGTGGCGGACGATGCGTGCCGACTGGGCCATCAGGGCGGAGATCGGCACGATCGCTACCCCCATCCCTGAAGCGGCGAGTTGGGCCGCAGTCCGGGGGCTTCGGGTGCGCAGCACCGGCATCGTGCTCAGCTGATGCTGCGCCGCGAATTCGTCCAACCAGCTCGACAGTCCGTTGTCCGGGTCGTAATGGACGAACGGCTCGTCGGCGAGCTCGATCACCGACACCGACGACTTCGCGGCGAACCGATGGCCGCAGGCGGCCACCACGACCATCGGTTCCTGGCCGAGCAGCTCGATGCGGGCCGATGTGGTCGTGGGCCGTGGCCCGACGCCGATGTCCGACTCGCCTGCGGCGATGTGCTCCGTCATCCGGTCCGCGCTCGTGAACTCGGCGAGGTCGAGGCGCACGTCGGGTCTTCGTCGGCTCCAGTCCTTGAGGACGGGCGCCAGTAGCCAGACCGTCATCGTCTCGCTGCATGCGATGCGGAGTCGACCCGCGCGGCCGCCGCCGACCTGCCGGCCTGTCTCGATCGCGCGAGCGGCGGCTTTCAGTGCGGTGCGGGCCTCATTGGCCGCGGCCCGGCCTGCCGCGGTGGGGCGGACGCCGCGGGGCAGCCTCTCGACCACCTGTGTTCCGAGTTCGCGCTCCAGGCCTGCGATCTGATGTGAGACCGCCGACTGTGACATGTGCAGCATGGCTGCGGCCTCGGTGACCGATTCCGAGTCGATCAATGCCACGAGGCATTGGAGCGCGCGCAGCGTCGTCATGAGATCGACCTGAGGCAACCGGTCTGCGATGCACGGTGGTGCCGGACTCCGGCGAACAGGGACATAACACGCGATGCCAGCGCCCTGAGACGGGCGGTTCTCCCTCTCCCGGCTCGAAGCGGGCTGAGCGGTGCGGCCGGCAGGTAGATGGCGGGAAGTGGACCGAAGCCTGGCGTGACGGTGAGCGACTGTCCACGTGGCCGCCCCTGGGTGGCGGTGACGATACGTCCGAGCGCTGGGCCCGGGGCGGTCGCGGGAGGCTCTCCGACCTGCTCCGGCACGCGATCGGGTGTCGCTCCGGCTGGGCGCTGTGGCATCGCGATCTTCCTTCCCGTGGTCACGCCCGGCGGTCCAGCTAACCACATCAACTATCAATGGTGGTTATGAAGCGTAAGACTCGCCGATGTAACCTGTCAAGCGCTGTTGGGGGGTTAGTACGGTATGGCTGTCGGGCTGTTGACTCACGGGAGGCCGCCGGATGCCTCCGCAGGCACCGGTCGGCCGGGTGGCAAAGGTGGCCCCGGTCGGCTCGCCGGGGGCGCCGGTTCGGCGGTTTGCCCGGAATTGCTGATATCCATGCGGCTCTTTCTATTCCGAGCGGTGCGGCTCGAATTACGATTACCACAGTGCGGGGAGGGCGGACGTGCGTCTTGTCGAAAGGTGTCTGCGATATTTCGAATAGCTCTCGACGGGCGCCGTCCCGGTTCGCATGTGGAATTTCGATGGCGATCGGCGAACCTTCTCATGCGTTACGCTGGCGCGGACCGCTGCCGGCCGTCCCCTGGAGGAAGATCATGCGTGCCATCGTTCTCGAGAAGTTCGGTGGTCTCGACAGTCTCGTCTACAAGGACATCCCCGAGCCCGAGCCCGAGGCAGGCGAAGTCGTCATCGACATCAAGGCCTTCGGTTTGAATCATGCCGAAATACACATGCGGCGCGGCGAGTGGGCCGAGGCTGCGGAAGTGAGCGGCATCGAATGCGTCGGCATCGTGAAGTCGTGCCCGGGTGGTGAGTTTCCCGTCGGCGCCAAGGTTGCCGCTCTCATGGGCGGTCTCGGACGTACCAGAAACGGAAGCTATGCCGAGTTCACGCGTGCGCCGGTCTCCAATGTCGCGCTGATCGACGCCGAGCTGTCGTGGGCCGAGCTGGCGGCCATTCCCGAGACGTATGCCACCGCCTGGACCTGCCTGTTCCGCAACCTCGAGATCGAGCCCGGTCAGTTGCTGCTCGTCCGCGGCGGGACGTCCTCCTTCGGGCAGGCGGCGATCAAGATGGCGGTCAACGCCGGGCTGCGCGTCCTCGCGACGACGCGCAGTCGGAACCGATTCGCCATGCTGGAGGCGTTGGGCGTCGAGCGGTGCGAGCTGGAGGCGCTCGACCTCTCGGAGCGGATCGCCGAGTCCAAGCAGATCGATGCGGTGCTCGATCTGGTCGGCAACAGTGTGATCATCGATTCTCTCGCCATGCTGCGCCGAGGTGGGCGTGCCTGCCTGGCCGGGTGGCTCGGCGGCCTCGACCCGATCGCCGACTTCAACCCGCTTCTGCAGATGGCCAGTGGGGTCTACCTGACCTTCTTCGGGAGCTTCGTCTTCGGGACGCCTGGCTTTCCGTTGTCCGATGTGCCCCTTCAGGACATCGCGCGGGAGGTGGCGGCGGGGAAGCTCGATGCCAAACCCGCCCGCGTGTTCGCGTTCGAGGATATCCGCGAGGCACATCGCGTGATGGAGGCGAACGAAGCCGGCGGAAAGATGGTGGTTGTCCGTGGCTGACGCCCGGTGAAGGATAACCGTTACGCCGAGGCTGTCCATGCCAACGAGCTCAGGCGGAGAAAAAGGGCGGAATGAGCACTACGCAGGAGAAGAAGGTTGCGGTCATCACCGGTGCCTCGCAGGGCATCGGCGCAGGTCTGGTCGCGGCGTACCGCAAGATCGGTTTCGCCGTAGTCGCCGTGTCACGCAGCGTCGCCCCGTCTGACGACGCCGACGTTCTCACGGTGCAGGCCGACGTCGCCGACCCCGGCGCAGATCGCGTCATCACTGCAGGCATCGAGCACTTCGGTCGTATAGACACCCTGGTCAACAACGCTGGGCTTTTCGTCCCCAAGCCTTTCACCGACTACACCGAAGACGATTTCCAGTCCGTCGTCGGCGTGAACCTGGCGGGCTTGTTCCGCATCACCAAGGCCGCGATCCCGCACATGCTGAGCGTGGGCGGCGGCCATGTCGTCAACATCACCACCAGCTTGGTCGACCACGCCAACTCCGACGTCCCCTCGGTGCTGGCATCGCTGACCAAGGGTGGCGTGCAGTCCGCCACCAAGTCGCTGGCCATCGAGTACGCCACCCGCGGCATCCGCGTCAACGCCGTCTCGCCAGGCATCATCAAGACGCCCATGCACCCCGAGGCACAGCACGAGATGCTGGCGGCCCTCCACCCCGTCGGCCGAATGGGCGAGGTGAGCGACATCGTCGAAGCGGTGACCTACTTGGAGAACGCCCCGTTCGTGACGGGCGAGATCCTCCACGTGGACGGAGGCCAGAGCGCAGGCCACTAGATGACGGCACACATCGTGTGGCCACGGTGCACACGGCCGGACGTGTGTGCCGTAGCACCGTGGTGTGCGCGGTGACCTAGAGGCTGGTGCGGGATGCTTGCGGGGCTTCCGTCGTGGGCCCGACCTCGAGGAGAACACCGTGGAACTCTTCCCTGATCTTCCGTTCACCTCCTGGGTGGACACTCGCGCGACGTTGCACCGTTTTGCCCAGATCGTCGGCAAGGTCAGATTGGCGGCCAGCCCCCGCCGCAACCATTGGTGGAGCGTTCCCTTCCATGTCACCAGCCGCGGTATCACGACTCGTCCGATGACCGACGGATCGACGATCTTCACGATCGACTTCGACTTCCTGGACCACCGGTTGGACATCACCGCACTGAGCGGCCGGCGGTACTCGTTCCCCCTTGCCGGTAACTCGGTCGCGGATTTCTACGACCAGGTGCACAAGGGGTTGTCCGCCGTCGGGGCCGACGTCAGGATCGCGCTGCCCTGGCCGTTCGACCTGTCCGACTCCGGCCGACCGTTCGCAGAGGACACCGAACACGCGATCTACGACGCCGCTGCGGTGAGCCGCTACTGGCGTGTTCTCAGCCAGGTGAACCTGCTGCTGGAGGAGTTCGCGGCCGGCTATTCCGGCAAGACCAGCCCTGTTCACCACTTCTGGCACACGTTCGACATCGCGGTCACCCGGTTCGGCGATGCTTTCGTCGATCAACCCCCGTCCACGGATCCGGTCACCCGCGAGGCCTACTCCCGGGACGTCACCAGCTTCGGTTTCTGGTTCGGCGAGGACGCCTTCCCCGAGGCCGCGTTCTACTCCTACACGTCCCCCGAGCCTGCCGGACTGGCGGATGAACCCCTGCACCCCTCGACGGCCGACTGGATCGAGCGAGGTAGCAGCCACCTCGCGGTTCTGCGCTACGACGACGCTCGCGCGGCGCCGGATCCTCGGGCAGCGGTGCTCGAGTTCTACGACAGCGCCTACCGGGCCGGCGCGACGCGGGCCGGGTGGGACATCGACAAATGGACGTCCCCTGGCGGGGTCACCGATCCCGTCATCACGGCCGAACAGCGCGGCGCGCGACAGGCGTGATGCGCCACTGCCTCTGAGTAGGCATAAACGGTTGGCTCGCGTCGGAAGCGCCCGGCTACCGTGCCGCCGTGATCTACGAGCACCCATTGGCATATCTGCTCGGCCTCGAGGGTGTCGCGTTGCTGCGTGCATTCACCGGGGAGTTCGACCGGCAGTTCGTCGAGGCGCGTCTCGCCGAGGTCCGTGAGTTGCTCGACGACGAGTCGTTGATCGGACAAGGCGTTCTGGTCGACCGCGTCGACACGGTTGACGGATACCGCGTGTGGTCGAAGACCTATGACGAGCCGCGCAACGGGCTGTTCGATTTCGAGGAACCTCTCGTGCGCGAGATCCTCGACGGGCGGCCGACGGGCATCGCCGTCGACGCCGCGTGCGGCACCGGCAGGTATGCGGAGTACCTGGTGGCACATGGTCATCAGGTGATCGGTGTGGACAGCTCACCCGACATGCTCGCCCGAGCACGTACTCGTGTGCCGCAGGTCGATTTCCGGTCGGGTGATCTTCAGGATCTGCCGCTTGCCGATGATTCGGCCGACGTCATCGTGTGCGGCCTCGCGTTGAACCACGTTCCGGCGCTCGAACCCGTGATGACGGAGTTCGCACGGGTCCTGCGCCCCGGCGGGCATCTGGTGATCTCGGACGGTCACCAGGAATCGGTGGCTCTCGGCTCGATTCCCTCCGTCGTCGGGCCAGGCGGCCGACCCGCACGCGTGTCGACCTATCGCCACCTCGTCGGTGACTATCTGCGGGCGGCCCTGCCGGTCGGTCTGCAGGTGCGACGCTGCGAGGAGCCCCGATCGCCGGCCGGCCCTCCACGGTCTGGTGCGAGCGAAGGGGTAGGACCGTGGGAGCGCTGGCCCTGGAGCCTCGCCGATCTGGTGCCCGACGCGGCGCACGCCGTCAACGCCGGACGGCCGGTGACGATCGTCTGGCATTTTCAACTGGCTGAGTAGGAACCGACGTCAGGCCGCTGCGGTGCATCCGTCGAGGCGGGCTGCGGCAGCGGGGAACAGCGCCGCGGCGTTGCGGCCGACGGCCTCGCGCTGCTCACGGGTGAGGCCGTCGAACGCCAGCAGTGCCTGCTTGTTGGCCTCGATGGTCTCCTCGGTGCTGCACGGCACCCCGGAGTCGGAGCCGTACACGAGGTGGTCCGGCGTTGTCATGACGAGTGCCGGCGCAAGGGAGGATGCGAACCCGGTGGCGGCGGTGTCGAGGTACAGCCGCCGCAGCTGGGTACGCATCTCCTCGGCGGTCAGCGCGTTCGGGTTGGGCACCCACGGCTCGGCCCCCAGCAGCCCGAGCCGGCCCGTCATCGCCGGGAGCGCGCCACCGCCACCGCAGTGCGCGACGATCAGTCTCATGGTGGAGTACTTCCGGAAGAGACCGGCGTAGACCATGTCCACGATCGTCCGCGTTGTCTCGAAGCCCACCTCGATCAACGGCGCCGGACGGCCCTGCGTCGCGTCGGCGTAGGCGTCCGGGTGGACGAAGACCGTGGCGCCACGGTGATCGAGCTCCGTCCACATCGGCTCGAGGCTCGGGTCGCCGAGGTACACGCCGTTGCGCCGGCAGGTCACCGCGAACCCGTCCGCGCGGAGCTCGTCGGAGCGGTCGAGCTCGGCCATCGTCGCTGCCGGGTCGTCGGTGGGCAGCGCCGCGAGCAGACCGAAACGATGCGGGTACCGCTGCACCAGCTCGGCGCCGTAGTCGTTCGAGGCACGCAATGCCTCGGTTCCGGCGGGCTGGTCGCTCAGCATCTGCATGCCGATGCCGGTGCGGTCCATGTGGTCGAGCGTCTTCTCCACGGTCCAGTGGTACGGCTCGGGCACCATGAAGCAGGCCTCCCGCATTGCCCGCCAGCTCGCCTCCCGCCGTTCCGCCGTGGTCGGCGGGTTGTAGTGCGCGTGCACGTCGATCCAGGTGCCAGTCATGGCTCCAGCCTGCCCCACCGACACCCGGCCACCGGAGAGCCGCGCGGCCGAGGTAGGGACGTCGGACGCCGCGTTGCCCGGGGTCGATGGCGGTTCATCCGGATCGTGCCGCGATGGCAGTGGCAGCGGGCACACCGGATTCCGGCCAGCCGGTAATGGAAGATGGCCGGAGGCCATCACGACAACCGCTCGGTCGAGCGGCACCCTTACCCGCACGGCTTGTGCCACTTCGAAGCGACTGTGGCGCGGCGACGACGTGATGACAGCAAGCCAATCGCTCGAACGACTCCTGTTGATGCCGATCGGGACCAAACGATGGCCCCGATCGTGTCCGGTCTGCAGGTGATCGTGTGCCTGACCAGTCGACGGTGACCTGAGGCGGTGGGTGGTGGACGTGTTGCGGGGCCGACGCCGTGAGCGTGAGGTGCTCGACCGGCTGCTCGACGCAGTACGGGCGGGTAAGAGCCAGGTCCTCGTCCTGCGTGGCGATCCGGGAGTCGGCAAGTCGGCACTGTTGGACCATGTGGCCGGGCAGACGCCGGGGTTCCGCGTGGCCAGGACCGCAGGTGTCCCCGCCGAGATGGAGTTGGAGTTCTCTGCGCTGCATCAGCTGTGTGCCCCGATGGTGGACCGGCTCGAGCGCCTGCCTGATCCCCAGCGCGACGCGTTGTGCACGGCGTTCGGTTTGCAGAAGGGCGAGGCGCCGAGTCGCTTCCTGGTCGGCCTGGCCGTGCTCGGTCTGCTGGCCGCGGTGGCCCGGGAACAGCCGCTCGTCTGGGTGGTCGATGACGCGCAGTGGCTCGACAAGGCATCGGCGCAGACGTTGACGTTCGTCGCTCGGCGGTTGGGGGCCCAGTCGGTGGGCTTGGTTTTCGCGTCGCGCGGACACGAGAAGGAAGAGACGACGGGCCTGCCGGAGCTGGTGGTCACGGGCCTGGCGCACGATGATGCGCGGGCGCTGCTGGGCCAGGCGCTGCTCGGACCGGTGGACGAGCGAGTAGTCGACCGGATCGTCGCCGAGACTCGAGGCAACCCCCGGGCGCTTCTGGAGCTGCGGGAGGAACTGACACCGGCCGAGTTGACCGGCGGGTTCGGCCTGCCAGGCAGGACGGCGGTCCCGAGGCAGACCGGGGAGAGCCTCCAGCGGCAACTCGAGTCCCTACCGGGCGACACACGGCGCCTGCTGCTCATCGCCGCGGCAGAACCGCTCGGTGACCCGGTGCTGGTGTGGCGGGCGGCTCATCGGCACGGAATCGGGATCGGGGCGGCCTCGCCCGCGGCCGGGTTGGTCGAGATCGGTGCCCAGGTGCGGTTCCGGAATCCCACGATGCGCGCAGCGATTCTGCGTGCAGCCTCCGTGGAGGAACAACGCAGCGCGCACCGGGCACTGGCTGAGGCGATCGATCCCTCGGCGGATCCCCATCACCGCGCCTGGCATCGCGCCCAGGCGGCGCAGGGCTTCGACGAGGGCATTGCCGCTGACCTCGAGCGCTCGGCGGAGCGCGCCAAGGAGCGCGGCGGGCCGGCAGCGGCCGCCGCATTCCTGGAACAGGCCGCCCACCTGACCGTCGAGCCGACACGACGGGCCGAGCGCGTGCTGGCTGCAGCGCATGCCATGCAGGAGGCCGGCTCACCCGACGCGGCGATGGAACTGCTGTCGACCGCGGCAGCAGGCCCGCTGGACCCGCTGCAGCATGCCCGCGTGGACCAGCTGTGTGCAGAGCTCGCTTTCGCAATGAACCGCGGTTCCGATGCAGCCCCGCTGCTTCTCAAGGCCGCCAAGCAACTCGAGCCGCTCGACCTGCGGCTGGCCCGCGAGACCTACCTGGACGCGCTCGCCGCGGCCATGCACGCCGGCCACCTGGCGTGCGGCGCCGATGTCCGGGAGGTGGCTGAAGCGGCAAGGGCCGCGCCCGCCGCACCGCAGCCCCCACGCGCGACCGATCTCCTTCTCGACGGCCTGGCGACGCGGTTCACCGACGGCTACACGGCGGGGACATCGCTGCTGCGGCGGGCGTTGAGCGCCTTCCTCAGCCCCACCCTGTCCGACGAAGACGGTCTCCGCTGGCTCCGGCATGCCCATCTCACCGCCGGAGACCTGGGCGACGACGCGGCCTGGGACCTGCTCGCCAATCGCCACGTCCAGTTCGCTCGTGACACCGGCGCGCTCGGCAGGCTGCCCACGGCCCTGAACGAACGCATCAACGCACATGTCGTCCTGGGTGATCTGACCGCGGCGGAGTCGCTGCTCGAGGAGCTCCACGCGGCCACCGCGGCGACCGGGGAGGCCTCGTGGCCGCACAGCGCCGTGATGCTCGCTGCCTGGCGCGGCTGCGAAGACCACCTCGTCAAACTGATCGCGACGGGCAGCTCCGAGGTCCGGCGCCGCGGCGAGGGGATCGGGCTGACGATCGTCGGGTGGGCGCAGGCCGTCCTGTACAACGGCCTCGGTCGGTACGAGGACGCGCTTGCGCCGGCCACCCAGGCCTGCGACGCGCTCCCGCAGGAGATGAGCGCGCTCGCCCGCGGAACGCTGACCGAACTCATCGAGGCGGCCACCCATGGCGGAGAGACCGAACTCGCAGCCGCGGCCTTCGAGCGGCTCTCCCTGCTGGCGCGCGCCAACGACACCGACTGGGCACTCGGCCTCGAAGCTCGCTCACGCGCCCTGCTGAGCAACGGCCAAGGCGCCGAGGACGCCTACCGCGAAGCGATCGATCGGCTCGGCCGCACCCGCCTGCGGGGGGAGCTCGCCCGGGCCCACCTGTTGTACGGCGAGTGGCTGCGCCGCGAGCGCCGTCGGCTCGACGCGCGCGAGCAGCTGCGTACCGCCCACGACATGTTCAGCGCGATGAGGATGGAGGCGTTCGCCCAGCGGGCGGCAGGCGAGTTGCTGGCCACCGGCGAGACCGCTCGCAAGCGCTGCACCGAGACCACCAAGGAACTCACCGCGCGGGAAGCCCAGATCGTTCACCTGGTTCGTGAGGGCCTCACGAACCCTGAGATCGGGGTTCGGCTGTTCATCAGTCCGCGGACCGTCGAATGGCATCTGAGCAGGCTCTTCAGCAAGCTCGACATCACCTCACGCAACCAGATCTGAACATGACCGGGCGTCGGACGAGAGGCGTGGCCGACACCGGTCGTCGCTACTGGTTCGGGTCGGTGCGCGGGGCGTGCCCGTCGGAGGTGGCGAGCGCGGCACCTACCTGGTTGGCGAGTGCGATCGCGACGCGGAGCTGCTGAAGCGTCGGCCGGACGATCCGGGTGGCGGCGGTGAGCAGGAATCTGCCATGGACGACGCCACCGCTCTGCACCACGAGCGCGATCTCGGAGTCGGTCGGTAGCCCGAGCCGACCGACGTCGAACGGGTGGCCGTTGTAGGTCATGGTCCCGTCGTTGTTGAGGGTCGCGAGGATGGCGTCGTCGCCCGGATCGAAGCGGCAGCGGTCGATTCCGAGGACGGCGACGATCTGATCGCACACGTGGTCGAGCAAGGAGTCGGTGGACGAGCGGCCGGCGCCGACTGCCGCGGCGGTGCTCAGCACGCCGTCGAGGTAGCCCTGCTCGCTGCTCGCACGGGCCTGTTGGCGCCGCCCCCAGAGGGCTATCTCGGTGACGGCGCCGCCCACGAGGATGAGCAGCACCGCCGTCTCGATGTCCGCGCGCTCGACGATGCTGAACTGGCTGAACGGCTCGGTGAAGAAGAAGTCGAACCATGCTGCGCTCGACAACGCGGCGACGAGGCCGGCCATTCGGATGCCGGTGGCGGCAGCGGCGACGATGAGCAGTACCAGCACGAGCGCGATATTGGTGTTCGCGAAGTTGACGCGGAGCGGGCTCAGCGCTGCGCAGGCAACCAGGGGTGCCACGGCAGCAGCGCTGACAACGAGCGGCCGATGAGCTTGCAGGATCGGTTCCACCTGCACCGCCCCATCAAACCTCATGTCCCGGGCATCGACCATTCGGATCTCGTCGTGGCCGATGTCGAGCACGCCGTGGCATTCCGATGGGAGAATTGTCCGGTGGCCCCGGTCTGATCCGCCGCCGGGCACCTGCCTCACCGTTGGGAGCCGCGTCATGCCGGTGGTCGACAACGCTATCTACATCGACGGCCGCCGCGAGGTGCAGCCGGACTCGATGGACCGCACCTTCTCGGAGTTGCGCGCCTGCCCTGGCGACGGCCACAGCTTCTGCTGGATCGGGCTGCTGCGCCCGGATCCCGACGAGATCCACGCGGTGGCGCAGGAGTTCAACCTGCACAGACTGGCCGTCGAGGACACCATCACGGCGCACCAGAGGCCGAAGGTGGAACGCTACGACGACATCCTGTTCGTCGTCCTGCGGCCGGTCCGATACGTCGACTCCGCCGAGGCAATCGAGATCGGCGAGCTGCATCTGTTCCTCGGGCCCGATTTCGTGATCACCGTCCGGCATGCCGAGGAGCCCGATCTGCGCCCGGTACGACAGCGCCTCGAGCAGGATCCCAACTTGCTCCGGACCGGACCCTTCGCGGTTCTCTACGCGGTGTTCGACAAGGTCGTCGACGATTACGGTCCGGTGCTCGACGGCCTGCAAACCGATATCGACCAGATCGAGGAGCAGGTATTCGACGGCGATCCGACCGCGTCGAAACGGATCTATCACCTGACTCGCGAGGTCATCACATTCCAGCGCGCCGTCGAGCCGTTGCCTTTGCTCTGCTCCGAGTTTCGCGATCATCTGAAGGCCCAGGCAGGGGAGTCCGACCTGGAGCTGCGCCGGGCGTTGCGCGACGTGGCCGACCACAGCACCCGCGCGGTCGAACGCGCACAGAACTTCCGTGAACTGCTCGTCGACGTCATGGCGGTCAACGCCGCCCTGGTCGCCCAGAAGCAGAGCGCCGAACTCACCGCTCTCACCGAGGCCAGCTACGGCCAGAGCGGGCAGGTCAAACGGATCTCCTCCTGGGCGGCCATCCTGTTCGCGCCCAGCCTGATCGCCACGATCTACGGCATGAACTTCACCCACATGCCCCAACTGCACTGGATTCTCGGCTACCCACTGGCCCTGCTCGTGATGGTGCTGCTCGCGTTCGGGCTCTACACGCTGTTCAAGCGGAGCGGCTGGATGTGACCCGTGCCGACCGGCGCCCTGCCTCGAGCGATCAGACCGGGGCCGCTTGGGGACCGCATGCGGGCCGATAGTCCTTCAGGCTGGTGGGAACGGTCACCAGCCGCGGATGTGCGGATGGCTGTCCTGCCCCGGCGATGCGATCCAGCAGCAGGGTGGCCGCGCGCCTGCCGACCTCGCCCGTGTCATAGGTGACCACGCTGATCGGCGCGGCGAACAGGTCGGCCAGTGGGACGTCGTCGAAACCGGCGAGCGCTGTCGCGGCGCCGCGCTCGGCGATCGCGCGGTAGGCGCCGAGAGTGTTGCGGTTGTTCGCAGCGAACACGGCGGTGGGTGGGTCGGCGATGGACAGGAGCTCCGTCGTCACGGCCTCGGCGGCTCCCGCGACGGGCGCGACACTGCGCAGCAGCGCGTCCTCGACGGGAATGCCGGCGTCCTCCAGGGCCGAGCAGAAACCGCGCAGTCGTTCGGCACCGGTCCACATCGACCGGCCGAGGCCGAGGAACCCGATGCGACGGTGGCCCTGTGCGATCAGTGCGCACGTGGCACTCCTGCTGCCACCGAAGTCGTCGACGATGACGGCGTCGACGTCGACCCCGGACGGTGGGTGGGTGGCGAGCACGACAGGGAGGCCGTGCAGCCCGGCGGGCTCGAGGTGCGCGTGGTCGTTGCCGGCCGGGACCACGATGATGCCGTCGACCCGGCGCGAGGCCATGTCGTCGACGAGTTGCCGTTCCCGGTCGAGGTCGCCGCCGGTGTTCCCGATCACGACACGCAATCCATGTTCCGACGCGAGGCTCTCGACTCCGAGCGCCAGCTCCGAGTAGAACGGGTTGCCCAGGTTGGTGACGATCAAGCCGAGCAGACCGCTCGAACCTCCGGTGCGCAGGCCGCGAGCCACGTCGTTGCGGCGGTAGCGCAGCACCTCGACGGACGCGAGCACTCGGGCCCGCATCTCGGGAGACACGCGAGGATCGCCCCGGAGCGTGCGGGAGACCGTCATCGGGCTCACCTCGGCATGCGCGGCAACGTCTCGCATCGTCGGTGACGACGTGCGTTCGGGCGACATGCCCGGCGTGATCGAACCCACGACGCCCTCCTCACGGGGTCCCGGATGCATACACCCACCAGCCCGCGCCGACGAGTCCGGCGTGGGCCGAGAACGCCGGGACGACTTGCGCGGAGGCCCGTCCGTCGGCCAGACCTGCCTGGAACGGGCCAGCCACGAGGGCCCATGATGCCGCGACGCTTCCGCCGAGCACGACGAGGGAGGCGCCGAACCGGACGATCCACGGGGCGAGGGCCCTACCGAGCGCGCGGTACGCCCTGGTGAAGAGCGCGCGGGTGGAAGCGTCGCCGGCGAGGGCGCGTACGGCGAGATCACGCACGTCCGGCCCGTTGCGGCCGGCTCCGGCACGGGCCAGCAGCGCACGCCGGGAGACCGTGTCCTCCAGCGGTGCGCCGTCGATGGTGAGCAGGTCGGCACGTCCCTCCGGCGGGACGTCCGGGCCGGAGGCGACGACGGTGCCGCGGTCGAGGAAGCAACTGCCCACCCCGGTGCCCAGCGTGAGGACCAGCACCCGGTCGTGGCCCGCGGTGTTCCCGGCGCGCCACTCGCCGAGGCCGAACGCGTGTGCGTCGTTGAGGAACACGATCTCTGCGCCCTGCAGTTCGCGGGTGAGGACCTCGCCGAGGGCGAAGCCGCGCAGCGCGTCGAACTTGCCGACGCCGTCGAACCGCCCGACACCCGAGGTGTAGTCGAACGGCCCGGGGATCGCGACGCCCCACCGGGCCCCCGGCCGGGGGCCGAGCGCGATGGCTGCGTGCAGGAGGTCGTCGACGATCTCCACGGCCGTGCCGTCCGCGTGCACGGGGGAGCGGTGAACCTGTTCGTCGCGCAGCGTCCAGGGCGCTGACACGAGCGCGGACGAGACGTGGGTGCCACCGATCTCCAGCACCGGTACGACGGTCATGGCCGGGGGACCAGCGCCTGCACGAGGCGGACCTGCCCACCCGCGCCCGCCACGGCGTAGGAGCCCACGGCGGCCGGCACCACGAGAGTCTCGGCGTACGCCAGTCGGTGGGTGTGCGTACCGGTCCGGAAGGTCGCGCCGGCTCCTTCGACGACCGTCCACACGTGGAAGCTCCCTGCGGTCTCCTGCGGTGCCTGCGCATCGGCGCGCAGCGCGAGCCTGCGGACCTCGAAGAACATCTCGGGCAGCATGCCGATCAGCTCGTCGGACCAGCCGTCGCCCACCCGCAGCGGCCGTGGGTCCTGGATGAGCTGCTCCTGCACCGCCTTGCCCTGGCGCGTGGTGTCGAGGTTGCGGAACGCGTGGTCGACGTGCACCGGCCGCTGGCGCCCCGCCGCGTCCCTGCGCAGCCAGTCGTAGAACCGCAGCGAGTACAAGTAGGGCGTGGCGCTGATCTCCAGCACGACGTTGCCCTCGCCGCTGCCGTGCGGTGTGCCCGCGGGCACCAGATAGAGCTGGTGGGCTGTGGCCGGATGCTCCTGGACGTGGTCGGTGATCTCGAACGGCACGTGGTCGTGGGCGGCCGCGTGCGCCTCGGCGTTGAACGCGGCCACGTCGACGTCCTCGTGCAGGCCGAGGTAGATCGATCGGCCGCCGCTGGTCTCCATCACGTAGTAGGTCTCGTGCTGCGTGTAGGGCCAGCCGAATACGCGCGCCATGTACTCGGGCTGCGGATGGCAGTGCACCGAGAGGCTGCCGCCGCCGACGGTGTCGAGGTAGTCGAAGCGCACCGGGAAGGAGGTGCCGAACCTCCGGTGCACGTCGGTGCCGAGCACCTCCTCGGGGTGGAGCGCGACCACGGCGGCGAACGGGATCTCGACCTGCGCGTCGGCGCTCTCCCCGAGCAGCACACCGCTCTCCGGTGCGATCAACTCGTAACCCAGCGCCGTGCTGGGTGAGTCCGGGTTGATGCCCAGCTCGCGCTGCGCCCAGTGCCCGCCCCAGGACGTGGAATTGAAGAAGGGCCTGGTGCGGAAGGGTCTACAGGCGAGGTCGGCGGCGGTACGGCGCAGGACGTCGCCGTCGAGGGAGGCCGGGCGGGCCGGGTCCTGGACGTCGAACCAGCGGTCGACGGCGGCGAGCAGGCCGTCGCGGTGGCGGTCGAGCAACGGCCAGTCCACATAGAACAGCCTGCGCGTGGTGCCCTGCCCGGACCGCTGGCCGAGGTTGCGGCCGCCGCCGGTGGTGATCGCCGCCTCCGCGTACCGCTTGGGCCGGTCGACGTACCAGAGCACGTCGTGCGGCAGCAGTGCCGCGCCCGGCCCGTGGACGACGAGCACGCCGTCGGCGGGCGGCTCGGATGAGTCGGTGGTGTCGAGGAGATCGGCGAGCGATCCCTCGGCGAGGCGGACGAAGTCGGGGTCGTCGGGCAGCTCAGCCGACGTCGTGAGTTCGACGACGGTCTCCCACGCGGCGAAGCGCTCGTATGTGTCGGCCACTCGCACCTCGGCGTAGCTCATCCGCAGACCGGCGGTGAGGTCGTCCAGCAGTCGGCGCCAGTCCAGGAGGCCCGGCCCGTCGACGGCGAGGATCAGCGGCCCCGGCGGCAGTGCGGCCACCGGTCCGTCCCATCCGGTGTCCACCCGTCCGCCCACCGGCAGGTAGCGCGGGCTGGCGTCGTAGCCGGGGACCCTCATACAAGCTCCTCACTGCGATCGAGATATCGATACCTTAAGTTGCCCCAGCGCTCTTGCTCAATGCTCATGGTACGGATACCTTCGCTGACACCGTTCACCGATGATCGGAGGCCCGATGTCCGATCGGCCGCCGAGCCCGCGCCCCCGTGGACTCTCCCGCCGCTCCCTGCTCGGCATCGTCGGCGCAGCAGGCCTGGCCGCGCTGACCGGGTGTGCCCGCGGGACCTACACCCGGCCCGCCCCGGGTAACGTCCTGACGCTGAACAACGACGTCGCCACCTGGTCCGACGCCTACGACGCCGCGTCCGCGGAGCTCGAGCGCCGCGTGGGATACCGGCTCGCGGTGCGTGCGGTGCCCAACCAGAGCACGTACCAGCAGATCGTGCGGATGTCGGCGCAGACCGACAGCACGACCGACCTGTTCAAGTGGTGGAACGGGTATCGCCTGCAGGACATCGCCCGCGGCGGGATCCTGTCCGACCTGAGCGCCGCGTGGGACCACGCGCAGGCCCAGGGCTGGGTGGACCCGAGCCTGAGAGCGTCCTTCAGCTCCGACGGGCGGCCGTACGCGCTGCCCCTCTACAAGAGCTACTACCCGATGTTCTACAGCCGCCGGGCTTTCGATGCCGCCGGCGTGTCCGTGCCGGCGACGTGGACCGAGTTCCTCGACGTGGCGAGGACGCTGCGCGACGCGGGGATCACGCCCATCGGCGCCACCGGCGCGAGCTCGTGGGAGTCGGTGATCTGGTTCTCCCAACTGCTGATCGGCCACAGCCCTGACTACTACGAGAACGTCACCGCCGGCCGCGTGAGCTACGTCGACGACGTCGCCATGGCCGCGATGGAGCTGTGGGCGCAGATGTACGCCGAGGACCTGTTCTCCGGCCCGGACATCGACGCCCAGGGCTACCCGGGGATGTTCCAGGACGGGACGCTCGGCATGTCCCTCGGCGGCACGTTCAACGTCAACAGCTACACCAGCGCCGGGCTCGGGGCCGCGGACGTGGGGCTCTTCCTGGTGCCGCCGGTAGTGCCGGGCGCGCACCCGGGTGTGGTGGTGGAGAGCGCGGCGCTCTGCGTCTCGGCGAACGCGCACAAGCACGAAGCGGCGATGGCCGTGGCCGACGCGTGGCTCGCCACGGAGGTGCAGCAGCCCTGGGTGGACGCGCTCGGGGACGCGTCGGCCAACCCGGCCGCGTTGCCGGCGGGCAGCATCGTCGTCGGCCTCGCACAGGAGGTGGCGAGGGTTCGACCGCGCGAGCTCACCCGCTACTGGGAGGCGTCGCCGCCGGTGCTCGTCGAGGGCAACGTGCGCGACCTGAGCGCCTTCATGGTCACGCCCACCGTCGACAACGGCGCCGCGACGCTGCGTCGCCTGCAGGACCGCGCCGATGCGGAATGGGAGGCCTGGAAGGCATGAGCGTCCTGACTCCGGCCGCGGCCGACGTCGCCGCCCCGGAACCGTCCGTCGCCCGCACAACCGGGCGCCGAAGCCCGCGGCTGGTGCTGACGATCGCGCTGTTCCTGCTTCCGGCGGTGGCGCTCGTCGCCGTCCTCATGATCCTGCCGTTCCTCGAGACGATCTACCGCAGCTTCTTCGTCGACAACGGCTTCACGCGTACCTGGGCCGGAGTCGACAACTACGTCACGCTGTTCACCAGCGCGGGCTTCGGCCAGACCGTGCTCAACACGCTGATGTGGGTGGCGGGCACGCTCGCGCTACCGGTGGTGATCGGGCTGCTGGTCGCGGTGGGGACGCACGGGCTGCGTTGGGGGAACGCCGCCCGGTTCAGCCTGGTGCTGCCCTACGCGCTGTCCGGCGCGGCCACGGCGGTGGTGTGGACGTTCGTCCTGCGCGACGACGGGGCGCTGAACGGCGGTCTGGCCGCGCTCGGCCTCGCCGACCTTCAGCAGGGCTGGCTGCTGCACTGGCCGCTCAACACCGTGGTGATGATCCTCGCCAGCACATGGCAGGGCACCGGGGTCGCCGTGATCCTCTTCCTGATCGGGCTGCAGGCGATCCCACCGTCCACGGTGGAGGCCGCCCGCCTCGACGGCGCGAGCGGCGTGCGGCTGTTCTGGCACATCACGCTGCCCCAGCTGCGGCCGATCACGGTGGTGGTCGTGGGCATCTCGGTGGTCAACAGCCTCAAGACATTCGACATCGTCTGGCTGCTCACCCAGGGTGGCCCCGGCACCGCGTCGGAGACCCTCGCGCTGAGCATGTACCGCGAGACGTTCACGCTCGCGCGCTACGGAGCGGGCGCCGCCGTCGCGGTGGTCCTCACCCTGGTGGTCGTCGCTGCGTCCTGGATCTACCTGCGTCGCCAGCTGCGGACGAGCTGAGGAGCCGATGATGGGACGTACGGTCAAGAACATCGTGATCGTGGTGACGGCACTGGTCTGGCTGGTTCCCAGCTACCTGCTGGTCGTCAACTCCTTCACCGCGGCGGGCGACTACACCGGCACCCCGTCGTGGTGGCCCACGTCGTGGGCGTTCCTCGACAACGTCGGCGAGGCGTTCGCCACGGCCAACGTGGGTTCCGGGATGGTCAACAGCCTGATCTACGCCGTGCTCGGCGCGCTGCTGGCCGTCGTGGTGGCGGCGCTCGCGTCGTTCGCCGTGGTGGTGATGCCGATCAAGCGACCGGCGGTGTGGTTCTGGGCGATCTACGTCGGCACGATCCTGCCGCTGCAGATGTTCCTCGCGCCGCTGTTCAGCGGGTACGCCGCCACCTCTCTGTACGACACGCAGTACGGGATGCTGCTGATCTACGCCGCGCTCGCGGTGCCGTTCGCGTTCTTCGTCATGCGCAACTACATGACGACAGTCCCGCGGGAGATGCGCGAGGCCGCGGCGCTGGACGGGGCAGGCTGGTTGCGCATGTTCGTCTCCGTGCACCTGCCGCTGGCTAGTAGTGCGATGGTGGCGGCGTTCCTGTTCCAGTTCACGTGGATCTGGAACGACATGCTGTTCGGCATCACCTTGGGGACCAGCCCCAACGTCAGGCCGGCCATGGCCGCGCTCGCCGACCTGACCAGCAACTACTCGAACGTCGGGCCGCCCGTGGTGCTCGCCGGAGCGCTCGTGGCGTCGCTCCCGACGATCCTGCTGTTCTTCGTGTTCCAGCGCTTCTTCACGCGCAGCCTGAAGCTCACGTCCTGACGATCAGCCCAGACGGAAGGGGCCGACCTCCTCCATGACGACCAAGGCACTCATCGCCGCCACCCCCTGGTCACACGACAAGGCACGCGCGGGGATGGTCGATTTCGCCACCGCGGGCCGCGGCCGGCTCGGCAGCCGGTCCGTCCGAGTGATCGCCGAGGGGCTGCTACGCGCCACGCCCGGCGGCGGCCGCCGGCAGGCCGTGCGCGTGGAGGTCGACGGGCTCGGCCGGGACCTGGATCTCCATGCTGTCGACGTCGTCGTGCGCACGGAGACCGGCAGCGCGGTGGCGGTCGAGGACACCGACGGCCCGGCAGGCTCGTTGCGCCTGCTGGTGCCCGCCGTCGATCGGCCGACCGCGCTACGAGTCGCGATCCCGTCGCTCGACGGCGAGTCCGAACTCGACGTGGTGCTGAACCCCGTTCGGGAATGGACGATCCATCTCGTCCACCACTCGCACCTGGACATCGGCTACACCGACCCCCAGGGCACCGTGCTCGCCGAGCACGTCGCGTTCCTCGACTCCTGCCTCGACCTCGTCCGGGCCACCGCCGACCGGCCGGACGAGGCGAAGTTCCGGTGGGCGGTCGAGTCGTTGTGGTCGTTCCAGCAGTGGGCCGCAGCCCGCTCCCCTGAGCGGGTCGAAGAGTTCATCTCCTACGTCCGGACCGGGCAGATCGAGCTCACCGCCCTGCCCTACAACCTGCACACCGACACCTGCTCCACCGACGAGTTGCACGAGCTCCTGCGGCCGGCGCGTGCGGTGCGTGATCGCTACGGCGTGGAGTTCACCTCCGCCATGCAGACCGACGTGCCCGGCACCGTCGCAGGCCTGCCCGACGCGCTCGCGCAGATCGGCGTGCGCTACCTGTCGGTGGCGCACAACTGGGCGGGACGCTCGGTGCCCCACCTCAACGGCGGGCAGAAGCTGCCGCGGCTGTTTCGCTGGCGCTCGCCCGCCGGCAACTCGGTGCTGGTCTGGATGACCGACAGCCCGCACGGTCTTGCCTACATGGAGGGCTCGGTACTCGGCTTCGACACCTCCTACGACCAGGTCGACGGCCTGTTGCCGGCCTACCTCACCGCGCTGGGGAGCCGGCCTTACCCGTTCCCGCCGGGAATGTTCGGCTGGCACGGCGACGCGGTGCACGACCGCGAGCCCTACCCGTGGGACGTGCTGCACCTGCGCGTCCAGGGGCACTTCGGCGACAACGCGCCACCGCGGCTGATCATGGCCGACACGGTCGCACGTTGGAACGACACGTGGCTCTACCCACGGCTGCGGATGTCACGCAACGAGGACTTCTTCCGCGACGCCGAGGAGCGGCTCGCAGGGCAGATCCAGGAGTTCGAGGGTGACTGGGGCGACTGGTGGGTGGAGGGAGTCGGTTCCGGCGCGCGCCCGCTCGCGATGACGCGGAAGGCGCAGGCCGGCGTCGTCGACGCACAGACGATCAGCAGCATGTCCGCGATGCTCGGCGGAAGCCCGCTCGCCCACGAGGGGGAGCATTCCACAAAGGTCTACAGCTCGATCTCGTTGTTCAACGAGCACACGTGGGGCGCGGGTAACCCGTGGACGGACGGGGACAGCGGGTTCGGCTCCGGCGAGCAGCAGTGGCACTGGAAGTACGCCCACGGGATCAACGCGCAGGACGACGCGGCGACGTTCACCGACCACGCCACCGCGCGGCTGGGAGAGACCCTGCCGGCCGCCGCCGACGCCACCGTCACCTACTACGCCACCAACACCGTCGCGGCGACGCGGACAGCGGCGGTGCGGCTGTTCGTCCGGGAGAGCCGCGTGCCGCTGGACAGGCCGATCGACGTGAGGGACGGCCGCACCGGTAAGCCGCTGCCGATCACCGTGGCCGCCCAGCAGAACCCGAACCACCGCGACGCCGGCCGGATCGTCACGGTCCACGTGCCCGACCTTCCGCCGTTGGGCCATGTGCGGTTGGACGTGGTGGAGCGGTCGGGCGAAACCGGCGACGTCGGACCAGTGACCCCGGAGCACCCCGACCCGCTGGTGATCCAGAACGAGCACCTGCGTGTCCGCGTGGACCTGGTCCGAGCGTGCATCGCGTCGATCGTGGAGCTCGCCACCGGTCGCGAGCTGGTGAACGCCGACGCGACGGTCGGGTTCAACGCCTACGTCTACGACACGTACACCACCGCGGGCGGCTACAACCATCAGTCGAACAAGACCGCCGTGTCACCGGACCTCGAGCTGCTCGGCAGCCGCACCCTGGCGCGGCCCGCCGCGTTCATCGAGCGGGTCGACACCGGGGTGGAGCAGCTGCTGACCTATGAGTTCGCCGCCGACGGAGTGCGCTGGGCCCGTACCACCCTGCGGCTGGGCCGGGACCAGCCGCGCCTGGACATCGAGAACCGGCTGTCGAAGCCGGCCACGATGACCAAGGAGAGCGCCTTCTTCGCCTTCCCGTTCGCAGCGAACGACCCCACCGTCCGTTACGAGATCACCGGCGCGCTCACCGGTGACGGGCTGGAGCACGTGCCGGGCGCACCGCAGCACATGCGCGCGGTGCGCAACTGGGTGAGCGTCGCCGACGGCGAGCACGTGGTCGCCTGGGCGACACACGAGGCGCCGCTCGTCCACCCGGAGACGATCGCGCTGCCCTACGCACCGTTCCCTGACTCCACGAGCCCGCGCGAGCCCGCCACCCTGTACTCCTGGGTGCACAACAACGTCTGGGACACCAACTTCCCGTCCCAGCAGGGCTTCGAGGCGTCCGTGACGTACGCGGTGGGGGTGCGCCGGGCCGGTGAGCAGCTGTCGGCGTCCGGGCTGGGCATCCGCACCGCGGCGGACCTGACGCAGCCGGTGCACGGCGTCCTCGCCACCGGGCCAATGGAGTCCGACCCCACGCCGGAGCGCTCGCTGGTGCAGCTGGACGACGACCGTGTGCGGCTGATCTCGGTATCGCGGCCCGAGCCCGGGGACGACGGCGCCGTGCTCCTGCGCCTGCAGTCCTACGCGGAGGAGTCCGTGACTCTCCATGTTCGTGCCGGAGTAGCCGTCGCGCAGGCGGCAACGGCGACGTTCCTGGGCGACCGCCTGGACGAGCTCCAGATCGTCGGGGACGCGGTCACCGTGAATCTCCCGCGCCTGGGAACGATCGGAGTACTGCTCGTACTGCAACCATTCATGGACTGACGGTGTTCAGCGCGCCGACACGGCCGGTTTGTCGGCCCGGACAGCCATGACGGCGACTGTTCGTCGGCCCCGAGGGCGTCGAAGGACTGCGCCTGGCATCGGTCGAGCAGAGCGGCGCCGCCGCGCTGCTGCGTTTTGAGAAGGCCGGACAGTGACATCCCGGCCCGGTTTTCCTGGCGATCGTCCCGGCGGGGAGTTCCCGTGCTCGCATGAGGGCCGATGGCCGATGATGGTGGGGTGGTCGGAGTGGAGGACGTGCGAGGAGTGGCTCGGTCGCTGCCGCGCACGGAAGAACACCTGATCCGCGACCGCGTCAAATTCCGCGTCGGACAGATCGTGTACATCGCGTTCAGTAGGGACGAGCGGGCGATGGGTTTTGCCTTTCCCAAGGAGGAGCGGGCAGCACTCGTCGCGGCAGCGCCGCACAAGTTCTTCCTGCCGACGTCGTCCGACATGCGTTACAACTGGGTCGAGGCGTGGCTGGCCGAGCTCGGGCAGAAGGAGATGCGCGAGCTGGTGATCGACGCCTGGCGGATGGTGGTGCCGAAGCGCGTCGCCGCCGCACATCTGGAGCTGCTCGCTGCGCGTGAGGGCAGTTCCTGACCTTGCGGGTCGGACGACGCAAGCTGATCACGCCGAACCCGACGGTGTGCGGGGCGGCGGGTGGCTGGCCACGACTCGACGGCGTCGGCGAGGGATGTCTGTTCGTCGATGTCACGATGCCGTGCCGCAGGTGATCGCGCCAGATCGGTGCCCGGTGACCGGGTGGTAGCCGTCGACGACGGCGAGGGCGTCGATCGGGTCGCCCGTGGACCGGGCGTGCGTGGGGCGGATGCGGTCTCCGGGGCGGACGGACGTGCCGAGTACCCACGTCAGGACATCGCCGTTGCCGTCACCGGTCACGAGCGTGCGTGCGTTGCCGGGATGCCAGGCCAGTGCGGTGATCAGGCCGCGGTGGCCTTCGCCGAGCACGGCTTCGCGGCCGGTGGGCCCGTGCCCGGAGAAGTCCCAGAACGCGACGGCGTCGCCACCGTCACAGGCCATCCAGCGTCCGCCGGACTCGAATGCGAGCCGGGAGACGGTCGTGGGGAAACCGCTCATCCGGAAGTCATCGCCGCCCGGGACCTTCCAGCCGTGCAGTGTGGCGTCCTGGCTGCCGCCGACGACCCAGCGTCCGTTGGGGGCGACGGCGATCCCGGCGATCGAGCCCGGGGCGAGAAGGTGTTCGATCAGCCGGTCGGAATCGGGTTCGAAGATGGTGACGCCTCGGTACGCGGCCGCGGTGATTCGGCGGCCGTCGCGTCGGAGGAACGCCAGCCCAGCCACAGTGGACGTCAGCGGGGTCGAGGTCCAGCGGGGTGCGCCGTCGCGGTCGAGGACACGCACCTGCTTGCCGTCGCCCACGGCGAGCAGGTCGGAACGGGCGGACCAGACCAGGGCCGAGCTCCACTGAGCGGGGTGCTCGGCGAGCAGGCGGCCGTCGGCGAGGTCCCAGACCGCCACCCGCTCGCCGCCGCCTGCGGCGAGACGTGTGCCGTCCGGGCTGGCCGCCATGCCGAGCAGGAAGTCGCCCAGGTGCAGCCGGAGCAGGACGCTGCTGGAGAGGTCGACGACGACGATCGTGCCTTCCGAGCCGCCGGCCGCGAGCCCGCCGGGCACGGGCACGCAGTGGATCACCGGCTCGCCGAGATCGACGGTCCAGCGGGCGTCCGTGGTCGCCGTCGTCATCCGGCCACCCCGACCGTCGCTGTGGTCAGGCACGAGCGGAACCCGGCGGTCAGCTCCGCGCGGTCGAGGTTGCGGCCGATGAACACGATCCGGTTGCGCCGGGACTCCCCGTCGCGCCACGGCTCGCCGAGCTCGCCGTCGTGGAGCATGTGTACGCCTTGGAAGACGTAGCGGCGGTCGGTGTCGGCGAGGCAGAGCACGCCCTTGCTCCGATACAGGTCCTGCCCGCGTGTCGCCAGCAGCGCGCCCAACCACGTGTTGAGTGCGCCCGGGTCGATGGTGCCGTCGGCCTCGATCCCGACGCTCGTCACCGACTCGTCGTGCTGGTGCTCGGAGTCAGGGTCGAGGAACTCCGGCTCGCCGGCCAGGATCGCGTCGAGGTCGAAGGCGTGGACATCGAGGACGTCGGCGAGGTCGACGTCGCCGCGCACGGCGGGAAGCACCATGACCGGCGCGTTGATCGACCGGATCCGGCGGGTCACCTCGGCGGCCTGTGCGGCCTCGACCAGATCGATCTTGTTGAGCACGATCCGGTCGGCGAACGCGATCTGCTCGACGGCCTCGTTCTCCACCCCGTCGGGTTTGACCTCGTCCAGGTGGCGCAGGACGTGCTTGGCGTCGACGACCGTGACGATCGCGTCGAGGCGCAGTTCGTCGCGCAGGGCGTCGTCCATGAAGAAGGTCTGCGCGACCGGAGCGGGGTCGGCCAGGCCGGTGGTCTCGATGAGGATCGCGTCGAACCGGTCCTTGCGCCGAAGCAGGGCACCGAGAATGCGGATGAGGTCGCCGCGCACGGTGCAGCAGATGCAGCCGTTGTTCATCTCGAACACCTCCTCCTCAGCGTCGAGCACCAGCGCGTCGTCCACCCCGATCTCGCCGAACTCGTTCTCGATCACGGCGATGCGGCGGCCGTGCTGTTCCGTGAGGATCCGGTTGAGCAGCGTGGTCTTGCCCGAGCCGAGAAACCCGGTCAGGACGGTTACGGGGATGCGCTGATCAGTCATGGGTGAATCCCTGCGGGTTGTGGGTGAGTAGGTCGGTGACGACCCCCTCGTCGATCTGGGCCAGCGGGCGGTGGATCGTCCAGCGCCGCCGGGGTGGCGCGAGTACGGCGATCACGGTCTCCACCGGCGGGCAGCCGGGCTCGCGACAGGCGAGTGGAAACACGGTGACCGGCGCATCCGCCGGTAGCCGCAGCAGGGTACGCACCAGATCGGCGATCTCTGTGGCGCGGCGCCCGCGGCCCGGGTCACGAGGCGCGCCGCCGAGGTTGAGAGGCAGCGGGGGGAAGGTCACGCCACGAGTCAACCGTTACTGAATATGGTTTTCAAATAGATGGGCGTGCATGTGTCACTGGACGAAGGCTGCGACGCCCTCGTACTCCGCCACCGGGGCCGCTCGGGTGGTCGAGCAGCCGCCGCCCGGAACAGGACAGGGCTGGGGCGACGACGAGACGGAGTGTGTCGACGAGGCCGGCGGCCAACCGGGTGTTGCCGAGTCGCGCGCTCCCGTGGATCTGGAGTTCCCATCCCGGCTGCTCCTTGAGTGCCTCGACGGTCTGGATCGGCTCGCCGCGGAGCAGGGTCGTCGGGCGCCAAGCTCCTTGGTGAGGGAGATCAACGGTTGGGGACGCGCAACGGCACCTGGCGCGGTCCCCGGTCCCCAAGCAGCGATCAAGACCCGAAACCCGGCCGCCCGCGTGGGGACCGCCGACCAGCACCCGCCGCCCACGGCCATGATCACCGTCTCGGGCCCCTCAGCCGTGCCAGGTGCAGGCTTCGGTCCCGAACTGGCGATCAAGAGCCGAAGGCCGGGACGCCAACCCGGGGAGCCCGGCCAGCTCCCACCCACCCGCAGCCATGATCACCGTCTCGCACGGGCCTCGGCAGTCACGGCCCCGGTGGGCGGGTGCTTGGTCACCACGTTGCCGTCGACGATGGTGAACTCGAGTCCTTCGATCGGACCGGAGAGCGCCGCTTTGAAGTGCCGGCTCACGTCGTCCGACAGCACCTCGGTCTGTCCGTTCTCGGCTGCGACCAGCACGTCGCGGGCCAGTTCGAGAGGATCGTTCTTCACTACGTCGAGGTCGGCGGTCATGTCTGTTTCGGTGTATCCGAGGTGGACGCCGACGACCAGGGTCCCTTGGGCGGCCAGGTCGATGCGCAGGGAGTTCGTCGCTGACCACAACGCGGCCTTGGTGACGCCGTAGGGGCCTGCTCCGGCGATCCAGGACATGGCGGAGTGGATGTTGATCAATATGCCGCCGCCGTTGGTGGCGAGGGTGGGCGCGAGGGCCTGGGTGACTCGCAGGACGCCGAAGAGATTGGTCTCGAACAGATCCCTGAGGTCGTCGATCGGGGTGTTGATGAGTGGCTTGCGCAGTGTCGCACCGGCGTTGTTGATGACGATGGACACATCACGGGCCTGATCGGCGAGTGCCGCCACCGAAGACGGGTCGGTCACCTCGAGCGCGAGCGGTACGACCCGCGGGTCGGCGCTGGGTCGTGGCTTGCGTGCCGTTGCGTACACCTTGGCCGCACCCAGTTCGAGCGCGGCGTCGACGAACGCTTTGCCCAGGCCGCGTTGCCCGCCGGTGACGAGGACGGTCGATCCGCTGATGGATGTCATGGCTTCCCGTTTCGCTGTGACAACAGAACGGGGAACCGAAACCGCCCTGTCGGATGGAATGTGTGTTCTCAGACCTTGTTGGTGCGTCCGCCGTCGATGGACAACGTGGTGCCGGTGACATAGCGGCCGTCGTCGGACACGAGGTAGAGCACCGCATTGCTGACGTCGCGCGCCTCGAGGAGAGGAATCGGCATCGGAGTGGCGAACCCCGCCGCGATCTTGGGGTTCGCGTCCAGGAAGGCTGCCATCGATGCCGCGGTGATCATGGGTGTCTCGACGCCGGAGGGGTGCACGGAGTTCACGCGGATCAAGTGTGGGGCGAGGATGTTCGCGTAGGAGCGCATGAGGCCCACCACGCCGTGTTTGGAGGCGACGTACCCCAGCGCAGCGCGGGACGGGCCGAGTACACCGCGAAGACCCGCGACCGAGCTGGCCACAACGATCGACCCACCCACACCGCGCTCGATCATCGACGGCACCACAGATTCGATCGTGTTCAGCACACCGGTGAGGTTGATGTCGATCGTGTCCTGCCAGGCCTCGTGGGCCTCGTCCACGGCCAGCAATGCCACCCCGGCATTGGCGATCACGATGTCCACGGGGCCGATCTCGCCGACTCCGGCCTCGAACGCCTTCCTGATCGCCCATTCGTCCCGAACGTCCGCCTCGAACGTGGCAACGCGCCGGCCGAGCGCTTCGATCTGCCTTGCCGTGACTGACAGATCCTCGGGGGAAGCGAGGTCGTAGGGCGCGGAGGCGAGGGGTTTGCACATGTCGACGGCGATGATGTCTGCGCCTTCCTCGGCCAGCCGGACCGCATGACTGCGGCCCTGACCACGTGCACCACCAGTGATGAAAGCAACCTTGCCGTCTACTCTTCCCATGCTCTGCTCCGTTCTGCGGCATACGGATCCCGCCCGGATGGCCGGCATCTCAACCGTCGGACGGCGACGCTGTGGGCGCCTCCGTGGGAATCCCGGGTCGGATCCCTAGTGAGGGCACCGGGCGAAGCGGGCGAGGAGGACCGGGGGAGGACTCAGCGGTACGGCATCAGCGCCGGAGCTGCCATCTCCGGCTGGACACCCATGGTCCGCTCCACGCGATAGTGCGACGAGCGTTCGACCAGGTAGTCGAGGAGGGCCGTCTTGCCCACACCCGGCTCGCCGCGCACGAGCAGTGCCCGGCTCTCGCCCGACCGAACAGCCTCGCGCAGGCGGTCGAGCTCGTCACACTCACTGCGCCGATCCTGCGACACCCAGCAACACCGCCACCGGCGCGGATCCGCGCCGCGCCGCGCAAGGAGTATCGGGGCGCGCCGATGCGGGCGCCACAACCGATGACTGCTTGACACGCCGCGGGCTCGGCCGGTGCTCACGGCCTCGGCGTACTACGGTCGCCGGATGGATCTCGACAAGGCGCGAGAGATCATCCGCAAGCAACACCGGGCGGTGCTCGCCACGATGCGCGAGGACGGCACTCCGCAGATGTCACCGGTCCTGGTCGGCATGGACGACGACGGGCGCGTGCTCGTCAGCACCCGGGAGACCGCGGTCAAGGTGCGCAACGTGCGCAGGGACCAACGGCTGTGGCTGTGTGTGCTGCCCGATGGCTTCTTCGGGAGCTGGATCCAGGTGGAGGGCCGTGCCGAGATCGTGTCTCTGCCGGATGCGATGGACGGCCTGGTGGACTACTACCGGCAGATCACGGGCGAGCACAAGGACTGGGACGAATACCGCACGGCGATGCAGCGTGAGCGGCGGGTGTTGCTGCGCGTGACGCTGACCCGCGCGGGCCCCGACCGCTCCGGCTGACCGAACGGCGGACAAGGCCGCGTCCATACGCCGAGCTTCGCTTCGCACACGTGCCGTCCCTGGTATGCCCGCCGGGGATGTGGCTCGGGATCCACACGGATGCGGATCGCAGTGATGCCGGACGACAGTCGCTGTGTCCGACCCGGAGCTGGTGAAGGCAGGGCATGAGCATCTTCAGCCTGCAGTTGGCTGCACGGCAGTACGAAGTGGACTTCAACGGGCATTTGAGCAACGCGGCCTACTACGACTGGGCCGACCACGTCAGGCTGGAGTTCCTGCGACGCGCGGGAGTCGTGCCCGAGACCTTCATGGAGAACAAGGTGGGCCCGGTCATCCTCGAAGCTCAGGCGCGTTACCTCCGTGAGTTACGCATCGGAGAACATGTGACCGTCACCTGCGAGCCCACGTACGGCTCCGGAAGAACGTTCACCTTCCTGCATCGCTTCATCCGCGGCGACGACGTCCTGGCCACGGAGCTGGTCAAGATCATGGGGATGCTCGATCACAGCACCCGGCGTCTCGTCGCGGATCCTCATCGAATCCTTCGCGCGCTCGCCGCCCAGCCCGAGCTTCTGGAACCGGCCGGCGCCACGGCGAGTGAACAGCACGAGTAGGCCGGATACTCCTGAGGTGACGCGAGGCGGACGAGCGCCGGTGGCGTTGCGGGATCGGCGCAGCGAGTGCGAGGCGCTCGACCGTTCGCTCAAGGCTGTTCGGTCGGGCGAGAGCCGGGCATTGGTGGTGCGCGGCGAGCCCGGCGTGGGCAAGACGGCCTTGTTGGAGTACCTGGTCGAGCGGGCCTCGGGCTGCCGCGTGGCGCGCGCTGCGGGTGTCCAGTCGGAGATGGAGCTGCCGTTCGCGGGGCTGCATCAGCTCTGCTCCCCGATGCTGGATCAGCTGGCCCATCTCCCCGGTCCGCAGCGTGATGCGCTGGCCACCACCTTCGGGCTGAGCAACGGCGACCCGCCGGGCCGCCTGTTGGTCGGTCTCGCTGTGCTCGGGCTGCTCGCGGAGGTGGCGCGGGAGCAGCCGCTCGTCTGCGTGGTCGATGACGTTCAGTGGCTCGACCGTGCCTCCGCGCAGGCTCTGATGTTCGCCGCACGGCGGCTGGGTGCCGAGTCGGTGGCGATGATCTTCGCGTCGCGTGAGCCCGGCGAGGAGCAGGAATCGGACGAGGAGGAGTCGACGGGTCTGCAGGAGCTGGTGGTGGGCGGTCTGCCCGACGAGGACGCCCGAGCGTTGCTGGGCTCGGCGCTGCCCGGTCCCGTGGACGCGCGGGTGCTCGACCGGATCGTCGGGGAGGCCCGCGGTAATCCGCTGGCACTGCTGGAGCTGCCGCGTGGCCTGACGCCCGCCGAACTGGCCGGCGGGTTCGGGCTGCCCACGACGATGGCATTGCCGAAGCGGATCGAGGAGAGCTTCCGACGGCAGCTCGCGCCGCTCCCGGCGGACTCCCGTGAGCTGCTGGTGATCGCCGCGGCGGAGCCGCTCGGCGACCCCGTCCTGATCTGGCGGGCCGCTCAGTGGCTGGGGATCGGCCATGAGGCGGCGGCGCCCGCGGTCGCCGCCGGCCTGATCGAGATCGCTGCTCAGGTGCGGTTTCGTCATCCGCTGCTGCGCTCGGCGGTTCACCGGGCCGCCGGCGTGGAGGAGTGGCAGTACGCGCACCGTGCGTTGGCGGAGGCCATCGATCCCGACACGGATCCCGATCGCCGGGCCTGGCACCGCGCCCAGGCGGCCGCGGGCCCGGATGAAGACGTCGCCGCGGAGCTGGAGCGTTCGGCGGGGCGGGCGCAGTCCCGCGGCGGCCGCACTGCGGCCGCGGCGTTCCTGGAACGGGCCACGCATCTGACTCTCCAGCCGCAGCGTCGGGCCGAGCGTGCGCTGGCCGCGGCGCAGGCCAAGCACCAGGCCGGCGCACCCGACACAGCGCTGGAACTGCTGTCCGCTGCGTCGGCGGGGCCACTGGATCCGTTGCAACGTGGCCGGTTGGAGTTGTTGCGGGCGCAGATCGCGTTCACCGTCAGCCGTGGGCGTGACGCGCCGCCGCTGCTGCTGCGGGCCGCCAAACAGCTCGAACCGCTCGACGTGCGGCTGGCTCGGGAGACCTACCTGGACGCATTGGACGCAGCGATCTTCGCCGGCCCGTTGGCGGGCTGCAACGGCCTGCAGGAGACCGCTGCCGCCGCACGTTCCGCACCCCCGTCGCAGCGGCCTCCACGCGCGGCCGATCTCCTCCTCGACGGTTTGGCGGTGGGATATACGGATGGGTTCGCGGCGGGCATACCGACGTTGAAGCGCGCGCTGGTCGCGTTCCGCAGCCCGGACCTCCCCGAGGAGGAGGGGCTGCGCTGGCTCTGGCTCACCTGCCGCATCGCCCGTGCTCTGTGGGACGAGGAGGCGTGGGAGGCGATCGTCACCCGCTTCCTGCAGCTCGCGCGGGAGACCGGAGCGCTGTCCGTGCTTTCGCTCGCCCTCAGCGCCCGCACGATCGCGCACGTGTTCGCCGGTGAGCTGGATGCGGCTGAGGCGCTGGGCGACGAGCTGCACGGTGTCACGGAGGCGACCGGGAGCCCGTTCGTGCCCTACGGCGGCCTGATGCTTGCCGCCTGGCGGGGCCGCGAGGAAGCGGCCACCGACCTGATCGACACCGTTCTCGACGAGGCGGTGTCTCGGGGCGAGGGACTCGGGCTGACCGTCACCGGGTTGGCGACGGCAGTGCTCAACAACGGGTTCGGACGCTACGAGGAAGCGATGGTCGCGGCTGAGCGAGCCGGCGAGCACCCGGAGGAGCTGAACGCGTCAACCGCCTGGGCTCTGGTCGAGCTCGTCGAGGCCGCCACCCGCATCGGGATGCCCGAGCGTGCTGACGACGCCCTGCAGCAGATCGCGAAGTCGACCGGCGCGAGTGGAACCGACTGGGGGTTGGGTATCGAGGCTCGCTGCCGGGCGTTGACGAGCGACGGTTATGCGGCGGAGCGTGCCTACCGGGAGGCGATCGAGCGGCTCGGACGCACCCGGGTTCGGGGGGAACTTGCCCGGGGCCATCTGCTGTACGGGGAGTGGTTGCGTCGCGAGGGCCGGCGGTTGGATGCGCGGGTGCAGCTGCGCACCGCCTACGAGATGTTCACGGCGATGGGGATGGAAGCGTTCGCCCGGCGTGCGGAGCGCGAGCTGGGGGCCACCGGGGAGACCATCCGCAGACGTCCTGCGGAGACCGGCGGTGAGTTGACCGCGCAGGAGGCGCAGGTCGCGCGTCTGGTTCGGGAGGGCCTCACCAATCCCGAGATCGGAGCCCGGTTGTTCATCAGTCCGCGCACGGTCGAATATCACCTGCACAAGATCTTCGGCAAACTCAACATCACCTCACGCAGGCAGCTCCGCCGCTGATCCCCCGGCCGGCGGCCACGGCCTCAGTCACGGAAAGTGACACCTGACGCAGAGGGATCAACTGCATGTCGTATTGCCGCCGGCACATGCAGACGGCCATCCTGGGCGCGCTCAACAGTCGCCGCAATTAGTCGGGCAATCGTTGTCCCGAAGGAGGCGCTATGGACCCGGTTTCCTGCGTGAATCCGATCTACCAAGGGTACCTGTACAACAATCGCTGGGCGATCACCGACTTCTGGACCCGAGCCAACACCCTCGACGCGGCCATCCACTTCGTCAACGCCGCGTACAGCAAATGGCCCGCCCAGGCCCAACAATGGCGCGACGGCATGGCCACCAGGCTGGGGACCGGAACCCAGCCCCAGACCGAGGACCAGTTCTTCCAGCCGATGCTGGACAACGTCGGCGTGTGGGACGACGACTTCGCCTGGTGCGGCCTCGCCTCGCTCAGCGCATACGACTTCCTGCGCGCGTACGACTTGAGCGGTGGCCACAACCACGCCGCCGTCTACCTCGACATCGCGCAGACGTGCTGGCTACGCATGGTCGGCACGGGCTACGACCTGGCGACGGAGGTGATGCCGGTACCGCACGGTTGCCGCAACAGCAGTGCCTCGGCGAGCAGCAACCCCATGGGCATCAAGAACACGGTCACCAACGCCGGGTTCTTCCTGCTGTCCCTGCGCCTCTACAACACGCTGAAGACCGCCACGCCCCAGAAGACGGCCGCCGCCCAGGGCTACCTCAAGATGGCCTACGCCCAATACCAGTGGTTCAGCCGGTGGTTCACGGAGCCGAACCTCTCCAAGTACCAGTACCTGAAGCTCGTCACGTTCAACAAAGGCGTGATGGGCGGCTTGGTCAACGAACGACCACTGCCCGACGGGATCTACAACTCGCTCGACAACCCGCCGTACGAACCGGGCTGCGCCTGGTCCGGCGACCAGGGCCTGATCCTCGCTGCCCTGGCGGGCATGCTCCAGATCGCCGACGAGTTGGCCCTCTACGTCCAGGCCCACGTCGACCCCACCTTCGACAAGACCGCGTTCACGACCGACGTCACCACCTGGATCCGTCAGATCGCGCAAGGCGTGCAGCAGTTGCTCGTCGGCGCCGACGGCATCGTGCGCGAAGCGCCGTTCAAGGCGCTCATGTCGAACGACTCGATGACGGGCTTCGTGTTCTCGAAGGACTACGTCAGTGGGCGGGGCGTCCTGCTACGCTGCCTGGCCTTCCCCGAGGTCAAGACCGCCCTGTCCGCGGCGGGTGTCAGCTTCGACGACAACCTCAACAAGACGGCGAACGCGGTCTGTGCCTCCCTCGAGCCGGGTCCCGCCAACCAGGTGGACGTGACCTTCGGCGTCGAGGACGCGGATTTCCAAGCCGCTTTCAAGAGTTACTGGCAATTCGGGGACGGGCCCATCGGCTGGACGTTCGACACCAGCCAGGGCGCCCTCGTCGACACGATCGTGCAGGCGGTCGGCCTGGATGCGATCGGGGCGGCGATCCCGCTGCAATGACCCGACCCTTCACCCCATTCTTTCGACCCACTGCGCGCGAGACGGCCCCGGCTCGAACGCCTCACCGAAGTACTGCGTCTCGTGGACGACCTGCCCACCTTCGAATTCCATGATGCTCACCACATAGAACGGTTGCCCGTCATATGTGAGGACGAGTTCGCTGGTCCACAGATCGTTGATACCCAGCATGCGTCGCACGGTGAAACGTTTGTCGCTCGGCTGCGCGACGCGCGAGGCTTGAATATTGCGCCGACCGCGGATGCGCTCGCCCGATTGCGGGTAGTCGAGCACCGCGTCGTCCCGGTAGATGTCGTGCTCCGTCTCGAAGTCGTTGGCGTCGGAGGCCGCCCAGTGCCGCTGTAGAGCGTGCCGCACGTCGTCGTCATGCATGGCGGTATCTCCTTCCGTGAATGCGTCGACGTCCCATCGCCCAGGGCGCCCTCGGGGCGGCGATCCCGCTCCCGTGGCCGGTAGTTCGGCCTGCTCCCGGCCCAAGGAGATCCTGCTCGGCACCGGCTGAACGCGCTACCCTGCCGCCTCGGGGGGACGGCATGACAAACGGGGCAACGCGTCCACTTCGGGCCGAGTTGGCCGAGCGGGTCGCGGTGCAGGGCAGGATGGCGAGCGCGCTCGTCGAGCTCGAGCGCCATCCCGGCCATGCCCTCCTCACCAGCGGCGGACTCACGGGGCAGACCGCGCAGCTCTGGGTGGGCATCGAAGGTGAGCTCGCCGGGCTGTGGCGCGACTTCGATGACCACCGCAGGATCGTCGACGCCGCCACTGCCGCCGCCGACGGCGGCGATCTCGCCACACTGCGGCGGCTGCTGCACGATCCGTCGATCGAGGTGTCCCGCACCGCTCTCCCGCTCCATGAGCGGGGGCTCACCGGTGTCCCCGAGCGTGTCGAGCACGTCGACCTCGACACCCTCCACCGCCGGATGGAGGCGGCGTTCGATCGCGTCAGCGCGTTCGTCGCACGCGCCGACGCCGCGTACCGCGACGCTCTCGCCCGCGTCGCCTCGCCCGCCGAACAGCTTCGTGTCGCCCGCCGGATCGCCGACGACCTCGGCACCGAGCAGCACGCCGTCGCGGAGCTGACCCGCAGGCTGGACGTCGTCGAGCGGGCCGCGACCACGGATCCGCTCGGTTCGGCAGTCGACACCGGCCCGCTCGCCCGGGACGTCGGGGCAGTCGTCGCGCGGCTTCGCGCAGCGACCGCCGTCCGGGACGGCTGGCCCGATCAGACAGCCCGCCTCGACGCCGCACTCGGTGAGCTCGACGCCCTGCGCGGCCGGATGGTCGCCGACCGCGCCAGAGCCGCCGAGATCGTCGTCGTCACGCTGCCGTCCGCACCGCCCGACCGGCGGCCCGCGCTGCGCGCCCGGCGGGCCGCCCTCCTCGCGATCGATGGTTGGCCGTCGAGGGCCGCGGCGCTCGAGAGCCTGCTCGTCGCCGTCGCGGCGGAGGCCGACACGCTGCGGGCCGCCCGGGAGCTGGCGAGCGGGTTGATCGAGCGCCGTGGCGAGCTGCGCGGGCGCTACGAGGCCTACCGCGCCAAGGCACACCGCCTCGGTCGTTCCGAGCAGCCCGAGATCCTCCGGCTGGAGGAGGAGTTGCGGGCCGTGCTGTGGGCGCGGCCGTGTGACCTGGCGGCCGCCACCCGCGCGCTCGCTGAATACCAGCGCCTGCTGCAGGCCGAGGGGAGAACCGCATGATCGAGCTTGCGAGCGGGCCGGCGTCACGGCGCCTTCGCGTAGCGCCGGCTGAGCGCAGTGGGGACGAGCGATGAGCGCCTGTGCCCGGCCGGGTTGTGACGGCACCATCGACGACGGCTACTGCGACACGTGCGGCTTGGCCCCGGCCACGCCGCCTTCGGCGAGCGCGACGGTGGCGCCTCCCGGGTCGTGCGGTCGTCCGGGCTGTGACGGCACGATCGACGAGGGCTACTGCGACACGTGCGGCCTCGCGCCGGCAGCGGTCGGGATCGACACCGATGCCGGCCCCAGCACGGCGGCTGCGGCGCCGACCTGGTCCACCAGCAGCTCGTCCGGCGGATCCGGAAGCCGCGCCAGCAGGCCCACCCGCCGCGGCAGCGGGCGCAGCGGTACCGCGGCCACCCGCAGCCGGCTCGGCGCCGGGATGGTCGACGTCCCGCCGGTGCCGCGCCTCGAGCCGGTGAGCGCGCTGATGACCGACCCGCAGGTCGCCGAGTCGGACCGGTTCTGCAGCCGCTGCGGCAGCCCGGTCGGGCGCGGTCGCGACGGGCAACCAGGGCGTGTGGAGGGCTTCTGCCCGAAGGACGGAACCCGGTTCTCCTTCGTCCCGAAGCTCACCCCTGGCATCCTCGTCGGCGGACAGTACGACGTGCTCGGCTGCCTCGCGCACGGCGGCCTCGGCTGGATCTACCTGGCGCTCGACCGGGCGGTGAACGACCGGCCGGTGGTGCTCAAGGGCCTGCTCGACGCCGGTGACGCCGACGCGATGGCCGCCGCCGTGGCCGAGCGGCGCTTCCTCGCCGAGGTCGACCACCCCACCATCGTCAAGATCTACAACTTCGTCCGGCATCCGGATGACGACGGCACACCGGTCGAGTACATCGTCATGGACTACGTCGGCGGCTCCTCGCTCAAGCAGTTGATGGAGAAGCGCAGGCTCGCCGACGGTGGCCTCGACCCGATGCCCGTCGGCCAGGCCGTCGCGTACGCGTTGGAGGTGCTGCCGGCGCTGGGCTACCTGCACTCCCGCGGGCTCGTCTACTGCGACTTCAAGCCCGAGAACGTGATCCAGTACGACCGGCAGCTCACGCTCATAGACCTCGGCGCCGTGATCGGCGTCGACGACCGGACCAGCGCCGTCTTCGGCACGATCGGCTACCAGGCACCCGAGATCGCGACGCTCGGCCCGTCGCCGGCGTCCGATGTGCACACCGTCGGGCGCACGCTCGCCGTGCTGGCGCTCGGGATGCCGCCCGCACGCCGCGGAGTGCCGACCCCGCTGCCCGATCCCGACGCGCACCCGGTGCTCACGCGGCATCCGTCCTTCGACCGGCTCCTGCGCCGGGCGACGGACCCGGATCCCTTTCGCCGCTTCGACTCCTGCGACGAGATGGCCGAGCAGCTCACCGGGGTGCTGCGCGAGGTTCTGGCCACGGAGGACGGACGGCCGCGACCTACGGCGTCCACCTTGTTCGGTCCGCCGCGCGGCACCTTCGCGCCCGGACTGTTGATCAGCGAGGACGGCGTCGGGCGCCCGGACCCCGCGGCGGTCGCGGCCATGCTGCCCGTCCCGCTGGTGGACCCTGCGGATCCCGCAGCCGGAGTGCTCGCCGCCACCGCGACGGTCGACCGCGCGGAGATCGTCCGCATCGCCGAGGCGAGCGCGCAGACCGGCGGGCCGGGGGAGCCGAGCCCCGAACTGCGGCTGCGGTTGATCCGGGCGGACATCGACGCCGGCGACACCGCGGCCGCACGGACCGCGATCGACGAGTTGCGCCGGGACGAGGCGGGCGACTGGCGGCTCGACTGGTTCACCGGGATCGCCGCGCTGGTGGAAGGCGACGTCCCGGCGGCGGTCACCGCCTTCGACGCCGTCTACTCGACGCTGCCGGGCGAGCAGGCCCCGAAGCTCGCGCTCGCTGCCGCGGCCGAGCGGGCCGGAGCGGACGCGCACGCGGAGCAACTTGCCACGCTGTTGGCCGCGACCGACCCGGCACTGGCCGACGCAGCGTTCGTCAGGGCACGCTGCCGTCTCCGGGCAGGGGACCGGGCTCAGGCGATCGGTGCTCTCGACGCCGTCCCCATGACCTCGAGCATGCACGTCCCGGCCCAGCTCGCGGTGGTGGAGGCGACGGTCGCAGGGGGCACGTCGGTCCCGGCGAGCGAGCTGCAGGCCGCCGCTGCGCGGGTCGAGGCGTTGCGGCTGGACCGGGCCACCGACCAGGGAGTCCGTGCCGCCCTGCTGACCTCCGCGATCGCCACCCGAAGCACGGGGGACGGTCCGCTGCTCGGGGTTCCCTGGCGCGAGCACGACCTGCGCTTGGCTCTGGAGGGATGTCTGCGGGCGTCGGCGCGTCTCGTCACGGACCACGCCCAGCGGGTGGCGCTCATCGACCGCGCAAACGCCGAACGGCCCCGGACATGGGTGTGAACGCCTGCCCGCGCTGCGCGGCCGACGTCGGCGTGGACGACCGGTTCTGCGAGCGATGCGGCTTGGACCTCACGCTGCGCCGGGCCGGCACGGTCGATGCCCGCCCACCCCGCGGCCCGTGTGCCGCTTGCGGTGCTGCACCGGACGAGACCGACTACTGCGGCGTCTGCGGCAGGCGACTCCCGGGCGGCACCGATCATGTCGCCGCCGACCTCGGCCGGTTGGCCGGTGTGAGCGATCGTGGCCACGTCCACGCCCGCAACGAGGACGCGATGGCGTTCGGGCTCCGCCGTGACACCGGCGTGGTCGCCGCCGTGGTCTGTGACGGCGTCTCCAGCACGAGGCGGCCAGAGGACGCCTCCCGTGCCGCCGTCGAAGCGGCCCTCTCCGTGCTGCTGAACGCCGAGCCCGCACCCGTGCCGGTGCCGGTGGGCGCCGGACCGGAGGAACCGCGTACCGGGCGAACGGTCCGGGTGCGCCCGGCCGCTGACTCCTACCATGTGCCGGAGTCGGCTCCGAGCGTTGCGGAGGAGGAACGGCTGCTGCGGCGTGCCGTCGGCGCCGCGGCCGAGGCCGTTGCGGAGCTGGCCGCCGAGAGAGAGGCCGACGCACCGTCGTGCACCCTCGTCGCCGCGCTGGTCGGGCCGTCCGGCCGGGTCACGGTCGCGTGGGTGGGCGACAGCCGCGTCTACCACCTCGACGGCCCGAACTCACGGCTCCTGACCGCCGATCACTCCTGGGCCCATGAACAGGTCGCTGCCGGCGTGCTCGACCCCGCGGCGGCGATGGCCGATCCGCGCGCCCACGCGATCACCCGGTGGCTCGGAGCGGACGGGAAGCCGTACCCCGATGTCACCACCGTGGACGCCGAGGGTGGGCTGCTGCTCCTGTGCACCGACGGCCTGTGGAACTACCTGCCCGACCCCGGCGACCTCGCTCGTATCGCGGGCGCCGCGGACACCCCGCACGGGATCGCCGCCCTGCTCACCCGGTACGCGCTGGACTCGGGCGGCCGGGACAACGTCACGGTCGTCGCGATCCCCCTACCCGAGAGGAGTCCGGCATGACCTTTGCCGTCGACGTCGACCAGAACCCGTACCTCGCTGCGGGCGAAACCCGCGTCGACGCGATAGTCACCGTGACGGCATCCGGCGACCTCACCGCGCCCGCTCCACCGTCGGATGTCCTCGAGGTCATCGTGATCGACTGCTCGGGGTCGATGCAGGGCGACCGGATCCACGCCGCACGGCAGGCCACAGCAGCGGCGATCGCCGAACTGCGCGACGGGGTCGCCTTCGCCGTGATCGCCGGGACGCACGTGGCGAGCCAGGTGTATCCCCCGAGCGGCACAGCCGTCGCGAGCGAGGCCACCCGCGCCGAGGCGACGACCGTCGTGCGGTTCCTGCAGGCGGGCGGCGGCACCGGTATCGGCGCCTGGCTTGCGGCGGCAGGTGAGATCGCCGCGGCCCATCCCGGCTCGATCAAGCACGCGATCCTGCTGACCGACGGGAAGAACGGCGAGGCCCCCGACTGGTTCGCCGAGCAGCTGAGGTCGGTGACCGGGGTGATCGCGTGCGACTGCCGTGGCGTCGGCACCGACTGGCGGGTCGACGAACTGCGCGCGATCGCCTCGGCGCTGCTCGGCACCGTCGACATCGTCGCAGACCCTGCCGACCTCGCCGGCGACTTCCGGTCATTGATGGGTGCGGCGATGGGCAAGGGTGTTGCGGACGTCGCCCTGCGGCTCTGGACACCGCGCGGGGCGACGATCCGGTTCGTCAAGCAGGTCTCGCCCGCGGTCGAGGACCTCACGGCCCGCCGCGCCGAGGCGGGCCCGTTGCGCGGCGACTACCCGCTCGGCTCGTGGGGCGCGGAGAGCCGTGAGTACCACGTGTGCGTCGAGGTGGCGCCCGGGGCGGTCGGCGACGAGATGCTCGCGGGCCGGGTCACTCTGGTCCGATCGGGCTCGGACGAGGCGCTGGGCGACCAGGGCAGGATGCGGGCGGTCTGGACCGAGGACGTCGCGCTCTCGACCAGGATCAGCCCGGGGGTGGCTCACTACACCGGGCAGGCCGAACTCGCCGAGGCGATCCAGGCAGGTCTCGCCGCGCGCAAGGCGGGCGACGAACCGACTGCCACCGCGCGCCTGGGCCGGGCCGTGGCACTGGCTGATGCGTCCGGCAACGACGGCACGGCGAGGCTGCTGGAGAAGGTCGTCGAGGTCGTCGATGCGCCTTCGGGCACGGTCCGCCTGCGGAAGGACGTGTCCGCCGCCGACGAGATGACCCTCGACACCCGGTCGGTGAAGACCGTGCGGGTACGTGGGGGTGAGGGCTGATGGCCGCCTGCCCGGCCGGGCACGAGTCGTCGACCACGGACTACTGCGACACGTGCGGCGCTCGCATGACCGCGCCCACGACGTCACCGCCCGCGCCGGCACCTGAGCCGCCTGCGCACTGCGCGCGGTGCGGGGAGCCGCGGGGTGGGCGGTTCTGCGAGGCGTGCGGGCACGACGCCGACCTGCCGGTGCCGGACACCGCTCCTGCCGCGCAGCCCGCACCGGATGCCGGTTGGACGGCGGTCGTTCGCGCGGACCGGGCGTGGTTCGAGGAGGTCCGCCGCCGCGACGGGCCGGATGCCGCCACGCTCGAGTTCCCGCCGTACGCCCCGGAGCGCCGGTTCACGCTCAGCGGCCCGCAGATGGCGATCGGGCGTCGCAGCCGCTCCCGCGGGATCGACCCGGAGATCGACCTGTCCGGCCCGCCGCTCGACCCCGGTGTCTCCACGCTGCACGCGCTGCTGCTGCCCGGTGCCGACGGCGGCTGGACGATCGTCGACCTCCAGTCCACCAACGGGACGACGATCGGCGACAGCACGGACCTCATCCCGCCCAACACCCCCGTGCCGCTGCCGGACGGCACCGTGATCAAGCTCGGCGCCTGGACGACGCTCAGCGTCCACGCCCCCTGATCCGCGCGTCGGGTCAGTCGCGGTAGACAGCGGGCGCGACCGGCGGGACCTGGTCGAGGTGGCCCGCGAACCACTTCTGGTTGCTCGCGGCGAGGCTGCCGTCGGCGCGGGCCTGCTCCAGCACGCCGTTCACGAACCGGACGAGGTCGGGCTGGCCCGGCTGCATCCCCACGGCGTAGCGGGAGTTGTCGAGGGCGCGGCCGACGATCTCGGTCTGCGGGTCCTGCGCCGCCAGCCCGGCGAGGATGACGTCGTCGCTGGACACGGCCTCGACCCTGCCGTGCTGCAGGTCGAGTACGCAGTCGGGGATCCCGGCACGGGTGGAGACCTGCAGGCCGAGCGGCAGTGCACGGAGAACGTCCTCGGTGGTGGAGCCCTCCGACGTGCAGACCCGCTGCCCCGCGAGGTCCTCCACCTCACGCACTCCGCTGTCGACCGGCACCAGCATCCGCTGCGAGACGGTGGTGTACGCGCTGGAGAACTCGACGTTCTCCTGCCGTGCGCACGTGACCGTAAAGCTGTTGACGACCATGTCGACGCGCCTGTCCCGGACGGCGTTCGCCCGGTCGGCGATGTCGAGGACGACGAACTGCACCGCGTTGGGGTCGCCGAGGATCGCGGCGGCGATCCGGTGGACGATGTCGATGTCGGAGCCCTCGATCTGCCCGGTGATCGGGTTGCGGTAGCCGGCGAGGTACTTGCCCTGGTCGACGCCCGCGATCAGCCTGCCGCGTGCCGCGATCGCGGCCATGGTCGAGCCGGGGGGCATCGCGCCGGGCGCGGGCAGCGGACCGGTGGGACGCAGGCTCTCCCGCACCTCGCTGCAGGCCGGAGGGGCCGGCGCCGCCGCGGGTGCTCCGGTCGTCGTGGCGGGCACGGCGGCGGACGGACCGCCGTCGGGCAGCAGCAGGCTGCCGAGCGCCAGCACTCCGGCGACGGCGAGGGCGATCAGCGGCAGCCTGCTCGACGGGCGTGAGCGCGTCTCGTGTCCGGTCACCGGTATTCCTCCAGCCTGCGCCCGATTCCGAGGACGATCCCGACGGCCGCGAGCACCCCCAGCACCACCGAGACCGCCGGTAGCGCGCCAACAGCGGCCCGTGCGACTGCGGCGTCGTCGGCGAACGCGGCGCGCTGGGCGTCCGTCGCCGAGCGGAGGGCCGCGTCGAGCGCCTCGAACGTGCCCCCGGAGCTCTGAGGGTCGGCGCCGGTCGCAGAGGCGACCGCCTCCGGGAAGCGGCCGCCGTCGTCGAGCGCGCGGAGGGCAACGTGCGCGTCGCGCCATCGCTGCGCTGCGGCCCGGACCGTCGACAGGTCGGCGTCGGGATCGGCCGCGGCGGCGGTGTCGAGAAGCGCGTCGGGCGCGAGGATGCGGTCGATCTGCACGGTGAAGCCCTGGTCGGAGGCCCCGGCACCGCCGCGCGCGACGAGCACGAGGCTCTCGTTGCTCCGGGCTTGCAGCGCGGCGGCGTGGGCGTCGTCGAGGGCTCGTGCCGCGTCGCCGTGCCGGTCGGCCCCGCGCAGTGCCCCGCCCGCGACGGCCGTTGCGACCACCCACCATCCGACCAGGACGACGAGCGCGGCCACGGCGCCGACCAGGCCCGGGTTGATCACGCGGTTGGTGCGGCGGCGCTCCCGGATCGAGGCGTGCACGAGGCCGACGAGCGCAGCGATGCCGAGCACCACGACGGCGAACGGGAGGCTGCCGCCGCGGGCGAGTGTGGCATCGAGGGCCGTGTACTCCGCGGTGCGCAGCGTTGCGGCGGCCGGCAGGATCGTCTCCCGCATCAGGCTGGATGCGGCGCCGAGGTAGGTCTGGCCGAGGGGCAGACCGAGGCGGTTGTAGGTGCGCGCGGACTCGACGAATCCGGTGTAGACGGGCAGATTCGACGTGATCGTCACGACGTCGTCGGCGGCGGGATCGTCGGCGGCGAGCCCGGCCGCTGCCCGCACGAGGCGCTCGGATGCCGCGTCGACGTCGCTGTCGAAGCGGTCGCGGACGGCTTCGGGCTCGGTGCCGCCGGAGACGTAGCCGCTGGTGGCCATGGCGTCCGCGTCTGCCAGGGCGCGGTAGATCTCGGCGGCGTCGGCGGAGAGCGTGGCCAGGCGGGCGCCCTCGCTCCCGACGGCGTCGGCGCGCGACAGACCGTTCGCCAGCCCGACTACCCCGGCCAGCAGTGCGCCGACCAGCAGGACGGCTCCGACCCGGCGTAGCCGCTGCGGCGTGGCCCCGCCCGCGACGAGCTCGCGCACTCGCGCAACGGACACCGGCGCGTTCTTCGTGAGCACGCTCATTGATCCCCCCGGGCGCACTGTATCGAGACACAGCGCCGAGGTCTCCCGGAGAAGTGATCACAAGTCGCGCCGGCAACCTCGTTCCCGCGGGCGTTGCTTCGCCAGCAGCCACCGGAGCGAGCGATCATCGGCTGCGTCGTACTCATGGGGGAGCAGATAGATCGTGGCCAGCCCATCGGTGACCTGGACCATGTCGCCCCGGGCGCCGGGTTCCGCCCGCTGACCCAGCGGGTTCTGCAGCAACCGCGTCGCCACCAGGGGTCGCCCGACCGCCTCCATGGGGTCAGGCACTGGTGATCCCGGCGGCGTTCGTGCCGGCTCGCCGGGCCTGCATTGCATGCTGTATCCCGTTGCGCGGTTCCGGGTGCGTCGCGCCCTGACCGGACAACGCGCTACCGACACCGATGGCTGCGGCCACCGGCCACTCGATGATCCCGGCGATCGCGGTTGCCGCGAGTCCGCCGAAGAACAGCAGTGTCCTGCCCGACGGCAGTAACGAGCGTGCCGTCTGCACGACCCAGCCGAGCTCCTCCCGGCTCGGCGGTTGCAGGTCCGGCACACGGAACTGGGCCGTCACGAATGGAAGGTTGACCGTCGCTGTGCGCCGTCCCTCGAAGCGGCCATCGGCCTGGCGCACCCCGGCTGCCCGCTCGGTGGTCGCCGTCTCGGCGGACCCGGCCGACTTTCGCGGATTCTCGGCCTCGCCCGTCCATATCGCTGTGCCCCTCGCCCTGCCCGCCACGGTTCACCTCGCTCCGCCCTGATCTCGACCGGCGACCAGCGTGTCGTGCGCGTGACGAGAACTCAAACCCCGGGTGGTCTAAAGGTGTCTAATGCGGCCACGTGCGGAGGCCGGGCCACCACGCAGCGGCAGCGTCGTTACGACCGCTGGTCGAGACGCGGGACATGCATGTGTCGTGGTTCTTCGTTTTTGTGACTGTTGAACGGCTCGGAGACCGCAGCCGGACGCGGCCGAGTGGATCAGCGCCACCGGGATGGACCGGGCCGTCGAAGGCTGAGCGCTGGGCGAGAGTTTTGCCGGGTTCGGGGAAGAAGATCGCGAACGGCATGCGGCCGCTCGAGCGGTTGTTGCCGCCGTTGTCGGGCTGGAGGCAGCAGGTCCACTCGTTGGGCGAGCGCAGAGACATTCCCCACCGCGTGGAGCCGATTCGGAGTACTGCGCGGGAGGCCGAACGTAGAGCGTATGCCGGGAGCGTCGCGTGGCGACGCTATCCGGGCGAGTTGAACCTGGAGTGACCGTAGATCGACCAGTTGCTGTTCAGGGCAGAGGGCCGGCGCTTCGGGAACTCGCCGACCTACCCTCTGACGTCTATCGGCCACGGTAGAGAAGTCGCGGTTCGTACGCACAACCGGCCCGAGTGGGCCGGGTCAGGAGTGCAACCGCGACCTGGAGCAGTTGATTCGTGTGGTGCGTCGCTACTGACGAAAGCGTCGACCTTACACGCCGTCAGTCGACGATGACGAGCGCACGCTCGCCGACGTGATCTCGGAGCGGAAACCGGAATATCGGCATAGGAGAAGACGTCCTCGACCGCGACGAACGTGGTGCCGAGGGTGGGCGTTCGGTGATCGGCACGGCGAGGGCGGGCGGGATCTCGTGGGTGCCGTGATCACCTGCGGGGGAGCGCTGCCGAGCCCGGTCGTGCTCGTTACCTGGGGGCCGAGGCGCATGCTCAGTGAATCCTGGCGTACGCAGCGCCTCCGGCCCCCACGGCGGTAGAACGGTGGGGGCCGGGCCCTGTCAGTTCTTCTGGTGGTAGGCCTCGAGCACGTTGGACGGGATGCGGCCGCGCTCGGAGATCTTCATTCCGCGCTGCTGCGCCCATTCGCGAATGGCCTGGTTCTGCTCGCGGTCGACGCTCGGGCGGACCGTTGCGGTGGCGCCGGCCGAACGGCGGCGGACCCCCGTGCGGCGAGCAGCGGAAACGAAGGGAGCGAGGGCCTCCCGCAGCTTGGCGCTATTGGCCGCCGAGAGGTCGATCTCGTAGACCTTGCCGTCCACCGCAAACTCGACCTGCTCGTCGGCCTCGTTGCCGTCCAAGTCGTCGACCAGGGTGACTGTCGTCTGCTTCGCCACGTGTCTTGCCTTTCACGGGTTGCTACGGATGAACCGTATCGGGGGACGCGATCAAGATAATTGTTTCGGTGCAGCATGGCAAGTCGATCCGTCGGGGAGTCGCGGGCCGCCGGAAGCTCCATCATTGGCGGCGCCGGGGACCGAACCGCAGGATTCCCGGAGCGGAGCCGAATGTGGGGATAACCCCAGCCGGCCCGAGCATCCACGAATCGCTTTGGGCGCCCCCCGGCGGGGTTCCCGGGCAGGATCGGCCAGGACCAGACCGTTCCGGCCGATGAGCTGCCCGCGCGGGCGTATTTCGCGGCCCGTGGTCCAGTCGCATAGCCCGCCGAGTGTCTCAAAAATTGGGAACTCTTGACCATATCATGGGACGTAAATGACGGTGTACAGCGGTGACTTGCCAGGTGGTGGACGTGGTCGTCGCGCGGGCGCCCGGGCCTTGATCATCGCTTTGGGCCGCCAAGCAGTGCTGAACACGGCCGCCCGCCCCCATTCGGTGATCAAGGTCTGGCAGTCGAGGTGTGGACGGCTACTCGCCCCCAGGACGTCAGCGGCTGACGGGTCGGCAGGTGAGGCGCGAGAGGTCTTAGATATCTGGTTGTCAGACAACCAGAGGTCTCTTATGTTGAGCCCATGGCAGGTTCACCGTCACTTCGCCCGAGCACGTCATTGCGCACGCCGCGCGGCCCACGACCGGCCACCGCGCCCTCGTGGAACCGACAGCGGTGTAGTGCGATGCCGTCGCACCGCTACCGGCCCGCCCACGACAGGGTCGACGTCCCCCTCATCGACAGGACGTGGCCCGAGCGGCGCATCACCGAGGCGCCGCTGTGGGTCCCCGTCGACCTTCGCGACGGCAACCAGGCTCTCGTCGAGCCCATGGATCCGGGACGCAAGCGGCAGTTCTTCGAACTGCTGGTCGGGATGGGCTTCACCGAGATCGAGGTCGGTTACCCGTCAGCGAGCCAGGTCGAGTTCGACTTCGTCCGCGAGCTCGCGCACGAGCGACTCGTCCCCGAGGACGTCACGGTCGCCGTGTTCACCCCTGCTCGGGCGGAGTTGATCGACCGCACGATCGAGTCGATATCCGGCCTGCGCCGGGTGGTCGTGCACCTCTACACCGCCACGGCGCCGCTGTGGCGCGGCATGGTGATCGGCGAGGACCGGGTAGCGCTGCTGCGGCGCATCCGCGACGCGGCCGAGCGGATCGGACGCGCCGTGGACGGCTGGGACGCAGAAGTGCGTTTCGAGTTCTCCCCGGAGGTCTTCAACCTGACGGAACCGGATTTCGCGCTCGAGGTGTGCAACATGGTGACGCAGGTCTGGGACGCGGATCGGGATCGCCCCGTGATCCACAACCTGCCCGCGACGGTGGAGATCTCGACGCCGAACGTCTACGCCGACCAGATCGAGTTCATGCACCGCAACCTGGACCGGCGGGAGGCGGTGATCCTCTCGGTGCACCCGCACAACGACCGCGGCACTGGAGTGGCGTGCGCAGAGCTGGCTCTGATGGCGGGGGCCCAGCGCGTCGAGGGCTGCTTGTTCGGCAACGGTGAGCGCACCGGGAACGTGGACCTGGTGACGCTGGCGCTGAACCTGCACACCCAGGGCGTCGATCCGCAGATCGACTTCTCCGACATCGACGAGATCAGACGAGTCGTCGAACAATGCAACCGGATCTCCGTCCACGAACGCCATCCCTACGGTGGCGATCTCGTGCACACCGCGTTCTCGGGCACGCACCAGGATGCGATCAAGAAGTGGTTCGCCCGGCATGCGGCTCTCGCTGCTGAACGTGGGATCGCCGAGGACGAGCTTGCGTGGGACGTGCCCTATCTGCCGATCGACCCAGCGGAGCTCGGACGCACCTACGAGGCGGTGATCAGGGTCAACAGTCAGTCCGGGAAGGGCGGCATCGCCTACCTGTTGCAGTCCCACGCCGGCCTCGTGCTGCCGCGCCGCCTCCAGATCGACTTCGCGGCGGTCGTGCAACGCCTAACGGACCGCACCGGCGCGGAGATCAGCCCGGAGGAGCTGTGGAGGGTGTTCCAGCACGAGTACGTGGAGCCCGGCACGACGTCCGGGCCGGGTGCTGTCGACCTCCACGACTGGGGAACCTGGCAGCTCCGGACAGGCCAGCACCTCTTCTCCGCCCAGGTGAGCACCGGAGGTCCGGTGCGCGCGGTCGAGGGGACCTCCGCAGGACCGCTCGCCGGCTTGGCGGAAGGTCTTGCAGCAGTGGGCATCGACGTCGACGTCCTCGACTTCCAGGAACAGACCACGTCGCCCGGGCGGGAGAGCGTCGCGGCCGCGTATGCGTTGTGCCGCGTGAACGGAGTCGACGCCTGGGGTGTCGGGCTGGACGCCTCGGTGCTCACTGCGTCGGTGCACGCCGTGATCGCCGCCGTGAACCGCGCCGCGCCCGAGAAGGTCGATGCCGAACGATAGGTTCACGCCGGGGGCGAGCTACTGATGGTGACGGAGGCGATGGTGGCGGTTCAGCCGGTGCGGCGCCGATCTCTCGTCGAGCAGGCGACCAGCGAGCTGAGCCGTCTCATCGCCTCCGGGGAATGGCCGGTCGGTAGCAGAGTGCCGGGCGAAGTGATGTTGAGCAGGCAGCTCGGCGTGAGCAGGCCGACGGCGCGTGAGGCGATGCGCGCTCTGATCACGACGGGCCAGCTCGAGACCAGGCACGGGCTGGGCACGATCGTGGTCTCGGCAACCCCGCTTCCGGCGCTGGAACAGAAACTGCGGCGCGCTGCGATCGCCGAGGTCTACGAGGTGCGGGTCGCACTCGAAGTCGAGGCGGCCGAGCTCGCGGCACAGCGCCGCACCCCCGAGGACGTCGATCGGATGCGGGACGCGCTCTCGGAGCGGGACGCCGCGACGTCCGCTGCCGCGCTTGTCGAAGCCGACCTGAAATTTCACACCGCAGTGGTGGCCGCCGCCCACAACAACGTGCTCGTCGAGGTCTTCGGGTCGTTCCTCGGAGCATTACGCAATGCGGCGGAGGACATCGTCGCGGACAGCGCTCTGCGAAACCCCGACGAGGACGCCGCGGTGGAAGCCGCCCACCATGCCCTCGTCGACGCGATCGCCGACGGCGACTCCGATGCAGCCGTCGTGGCGACCCGGAGGAACGTGCACGCCACTCTGGTGCGGCTGCGCGGCGAGCCCTATCCGTTCGAGCCCGACAACCAGGTGTCGAGCCGGCGGTCGTAGTCCGGGGCGACGTGCAGGCCCCGCCCGGTCGCCCGGCTCACCCATCCCAGATCGAGCATCCGGTGAGTGAGCGCGGCGGGAAGCGCGCCGGCCAGGTGCGGGCGCCGTTGGGTCCAGTCCAGGCAGGTCCGGGCGAAAACCCGACGCGTCCTGTCCAGCTCCGGCAGCTCGACCCCCATATCCGCCATGAGGCGACGTCCGGCCGCCGTCACTTCGTGATCACGGTCGTCGAACATCCGGAGGGCATCGACGGCGAGCAAGCGGTCGCGCAGTTCGACGCCGCGGCGCCCGGCGAGGTGGTCATAGCAGGTGCGCGCCTCGGCAAGGGTTCGGGCGGCTCGATCGCTTCGCAGCGAGCGAACCGGTGTGGCCGGCGCGAGCTGCGCCATCGCTTCCACTGCCGCGGCCACCCGAGGTCCCGCCAGCTCGTGATAGCGGTGCCGGCCCTGCGCGCGCACCACGACCAGGCCACCCTCGACCAGCCGGCGCAGGTGCGCGGTCGCGGTGGCCGGATGCACGCCGGCGCGACGGGCGAGGTCGCCGGCAGGTAGCGAGCGACCTTCGGCCAGCGCGGCGAGCATCGCGATCCGAGTCGGGTCGCCGATCAGCGACGCCACCGGCGCCAGATCTCGATCGAGGACACGCCCCACCGTCGGTTCGCTCGTCATGCCATCACGGTGCCACATCCACGATTGGGTCCGGAGCAAAACGTTGCGCGCCTAGCGTCGGACTCGTCAACGATCAACGACAGGAAGAGGGTGACGACCATGGCTGAGCCGACGACGGTCGAGGGGCGGATCGAGCACATCTTCACCGCCTGGGACGAGGCGCTGGGAGCCAAGGATCTGGACGCAGCGATGGCGCTGTACCAGCCCGACGCGACCTTGGAGAGCCCACTGGTCTGTTATCTGCTGGGCACCGACGAGGGCATCGTGCGCGGCCGAGAGAACCTGCGGCGGTTCGTGGAGAAGGTGTTCTCCCACCAGCCCGCGAATCGCCGCCGGTTCCGCGGCGGTTTCCTGACCAACGGCTCCCGGCTCACCTGGGAGTATCCGCGGGAGTCCCCGGAAGGTGACCAGATGGACATCGTCGAGATGATGGAGATCCGCGACGGGCTCATCGCCCACCACCGTGTCTATTGGGGCTGGCTCGGCGTCGGCACGCTCGCCAAAGGCGACCACCCCAGATAAGGATCATGCGTAGTAGCCGGCTCGATCCATGGCGGTTGTATCCGGGGACCGGGCCGCGAATACTGCGGAAAAACGGTGGCGTCCGTATCCGAGATCATTGGAGGCGCCGAAATGATCCGCATTGTCGGGCAATACCCGATTTGTTGTCGTGCTTGACCGGCGCAGCGAGTGTCGGGTCCTCCACGAGCTGCTCGACGCGGTGAGGTCGGGCGAGAGCCGGGCACTGGTGGTGCGCGGTGAGTTCGGTGTGGGCAAGACGGTCCTGCTGGACCATCTGGCCGAGCAGGCGTGGGGGTGTCGGGTAGAGCGCGTCACGGGCGTCCGGTCGGAGATGGAGCTGGCCTTCGCCGGGTTGCGCCAGCTGTGCGAGTCGATGCTGGGCCAGGTGGAGCGGTTGCCCGGTCCGCATCGGGAGGCGCTGTCCACGGCTTTCGGGCTGAGCGGCGGACCGGCGCCCGACCGGTTCCGCGTGGGTCTTGCGGTGTTGGACCTGCTGGCCGAGATGGCCCGTGAGCGGCCGCTGGTGTGCATCGTCGATGACGTGCAGTGGCTGGACTCGGCATCGGTTCAGGCGCTGACCTTCGTGGCCCGCCGGCTGGGACTGGAGTCGGTCGCTGTGGTCGTCGCCGTCCGCGCCCCCGCGGACGTGCCGGAGTTGGACGGGCTGCCCGAGCTGGCGGTCACCGGTCTGCCCGACGAAGAGGCCCGTGAGCTGCTGAACGCGGCACTCGTCTGGCCGGTGGACGAGCAGGTACGGGACCGGATCGTGGCCGAGACGCGGGGGAACCCGCTGGCCCTCGTGGAGCTGTCGCGGGGACTTGTGCAGGGGGAGCTGGCCGGCGGGTTCGGGCCGGTGAGCACGGCGACCCTGCCGTCCCGGATCGAGGAGCGCTTCCGACAGGAGCTCGGGCAGCTGGGAGTGGATACGCAGCGGTACTTGCTGGTTGCGGCGGCGGAGCCGCCGGGTGAGCCGCTTCTGGTGTGGCGGGCGGCTCAGCGACTGCAGATCGGCATGGTGGCCAAGGCGGCGGCGATCAGGGCGGGACTGGTCGAGATCGGCGAGCGGGTGCTGTTTCGTCATCCGCTGGAGCGTTGGGTGGTCTACCGGGCTGCGTCGACGGAGGATCGGCGCAGCGCTCACCGTGTCCTGGCGGAGGCCACCGATCCCGAGGTCGATCCGGACCGTCGGGCCTGGCATGCCGCGCAGGCCGCACCGGAGCCGGACGAGGATGTCGCCGCGGAACTCGAGCGCTCGGCGGGGCGAGCGCAAGGGCGCGGCGGACTGGCCGCAGTGGCAGCGTTCCTGGAACGTGCGGCGGAGCTGACGTCCGAGCCTGCGTGTCGGGCCGGGCGGGCGCTCGCCGCGGCGCAGGCCAAACAGCAGGCCGGTCTGCCCGGCGCAGCCCTCGGCTTGGCGTCGGTGGCGGAGGCCGGCCCGCTGACGCCACTGCAGCTGGCACAAGCCGATCTGCTGCACGCCCGGATCGCCTTCGACGTGCGGTGCAGCGACGCTCTTCCGTTGCTGCTCAGGGCGGCCGGCGAGCTCCGGTCGTCGGACGTGCGGCTGTCACGTGAGACCTATCTCGAGGCGCTGTCCACGGCGATGGTCGCCGGTCCGACCAGCGGCGGTACCAGCCTGCAGGAAGTGGCCGAGGCCGCACGGTCCGCTCCTCCCGCGGAAACGCCCCCACGGCCCGTCGATCTCCTTCTCGACGGTCTGGTGGCACGGTTCACCGATGGCCACGCAGCCGGGATGCCGCTGGTCTGCGACGCGTTCCGCGCCCTTCGCGAGCACATCTGCGAGGAGGACGCGCTGCGCTGGCACTGGCTCGCGTGCCGTTCGGCATCGCTGGTGTGGGACTTCGAGATCTGGGACGTGTTCACCGCAGATTTCGTCCGGCTCGCCCGCGATGCCGGCGCGCTCGCCGTGCTCACCGAGGCCATGAGCTCCCGCATTCCGGTGCAGACACTCGCGGGCGAGCTGGAGGCGGCAGCCTCCCTGGGCAAGGAGCTGGACTCGGTCACCGAGGCGATCGCAGGGCCTCCCGTTCCCTACGCCGCCTCGCTGATCGCCGCGTGGTGTGGCCGCGAAGAGGAGGTCCGCCGGCTGAACGAGATCGCTACCGCGGAAGGGCAGCGCCGGGGCTACGCAATCGGGTTGACCATCACCGGCTGGGCGAAGGCGCTGCTGAGCAACAGCCTCGGCCGGTACGACGACGCGCTGGCCGCGGCCAGGCAGGTCGGCGAGCAGCATCCCGAGGAGGTGGGCATGCCCACCTGGGCATCCGAGGTCGAGCTGATCGAGGCGGCCACTCGCAGCGGGAAACCGGAACAGGCCGTCGCGTCTCTCGAACGCATCACCGAGACGACCCGCGCCGGCGGTACGGACTGGGGGCTGGGCATGGCAGCCCGCTCACGGGCGTTGATGACCGATGGCCCCGCGGCCGAGGACGTCTACTGCGAGGCGATCGACCGTCTCGCCCGTGCCGGTGTCCGTAGCGAGCTAGCCCGCGCGCACCTCGTCTACGGCGAATGGTTACGCCGCGAACAACGGCGAACGGACGCGCGCCGGCACCTGCGCACGGCTTACGAGATGTTCGCGGCGATGGGCGCCGAGGCGTTCGCCCGGCGCGCCGCGCGCGAGTTGGAGGCGAGCGGCGAGCCCGCCCCACGACACACGGCTGATACCAGCAGCGAGCTCACCGCGCAGGAGATGCAGGTCGTGCGCCTCGTGCGAGAGGGCCTCACGAACTCCGAGATCGCGGCCCGGCTCTTCCTCAGCCCGCGCACCATCGAGTGGCACATGACCAACATCTTCGGAAAGCTCCAGATCACCTCACGCAGGCAGCTCCGCCGCTCTTCCTCCGGCGGCGTCGATCCCATGGCGCACCGTCGATCATCTCGCCGAAGGTAGCGGGCCCGACCATCTGCTACGGACCGCCTCGATCGCATGTGAATGCGATTCTGGCAACCTCGATCTCATTCTGCCGGAATCGTCCATGGGTACCGCGCGGATCCTGGATACTGCAGCGGAGACAACGGGTTCTGGGCATTGCGGCACAGGAGGCGATTTGTGAAATTCGGAGTATTCGACCATCTCGACCGTGCGGGTGGCCCCGATACAGATATCGGGCGGCAGTATGCGGACCGGCTCGCGCTGACCGAGCATTACGATCGGGCCGGGTTGTACGCCTACCATGTGGCCGAGCACCACGGCACCCCACTCGGCATGGCGCCGTCGCCGGGCATGTTCCTCGCCGCGGTTGCGCAGCGGACCACCCGTCTGCGGTTCGGCCCGTTGGTCTCCGTCCTGGGCCTGCAGCATCCCGTGCGGGTTCTCGAGGAGATGTGCATGTTGGATCAGCTCAGCGGTGGCCGCCTGGAGCTCGGCATCGGGCGCGGCGCCTCCCCGATCGAGCTCGGCTTCTTCGGCGTCACCCCGGACGACGCGGCCGAGATCTACCGAGAAGCGGTCGAGATCCTGCTTGCCGGTGCCGATTCCGGACGGATCAGCGCCGACGGTCCGCGCTTCGTGCTCCGTGGCGTGCCACTGCATCCGATGCCGGTCCAGCGTCCTCATCCGCCGCTCTGGTACGCCGCGGCCCGGCCGGAGTCGGCGCGGTGGGCTGCGGAACGCGACGTCAACATCGTCGTCGGAGGTGTGAGGCCCTCCGATATCCGGCGGCTCACCGACGCCTACCGCGCAGCCTGGTCCCGAACAGGGGCGACGTCCACACTTCCCCTGCTCGGGATGAACCGGCATGTGGTCATCGCCGACACCGACGCCGAGGCGCGTGACGCCGCCCGCCCGGCGTACGAGCTGTGGTACGACCACCTCACGCTGCTGTGGCGGGAGAACGACGTCCCTTTCCCGCTGCCGTTCGCGCCGTCCTTCGACGCCGCCGTCTCCTCGGGAATGTGCCTGGTCGGTTCCGCGGCGACGGTCCGCGAAGCCGCGCTCAGAGAGACCGCAGAGGCCGGAGTGAACTACCTACTCTGTCGTCTCGCCTTCGGGGACCTGCCGCTGGAGGTGTCGAAGCGATCGGTTGCGCTGCTGGCCGACGAGGTGATGCCGGCGTTCTCGGAACTCGAATGAGGGCCGCCCGGCGCGGATTGCGATCTGGTCAGTCGTGCGCGGCCCAGCTGTCGGGTCGGGAGCCGTCGATGTCGGTGAAGCCGTAGTCGCGGGCGAGATCCGCGGACGTGACGGAATGCTGGTTCCAGCGTGCTCGGTCGGGGTCGGCGGCGAGCGCTGCGACGGCGCGCCCGACGTACCGGGGCGACTCCGAGGAGCCGAACCCGTCGGGCGCCGACGGGTAGCCCTCGACGAGACCGGGCTGCAGGGCATCGCGCCAGTTGTCTTCGGTGACGCCGAAGTTGTCGAGCATCATCTCCGACCGCAGCCAGCCCGGGGTGATGGCGACGGCGGTTGCGCCATGGTCTGTGAGCTCGTGGCCCTGGGAGAAGGCGAGCCGGTTCACCGCCACCTTCGCCAGGTCGTAGAAGGCCGAGATCCGGTACCGGTCGGCGTTGAAGGCGGTGGTGCCGTCGGTGACCTCGACGAGCAGCCCACCAGGGCGGTCGATCAGCAGCGGCAGCAGGTGATGCGACGTGATCAGGTGGGTGTCGATGGCCAGCCGCAGGATGCGCAGACCGCGGTCCAGGTCGTGTCGCCAGATCGGGGTGTTCCACTCCGGCGGCCGGCCCTTGAGCACCTCCGCGCCCCAGATGTCGTTCACGAGCACGTCGATGTGGCCGTGGTCGTCGCGGACGCGATCGGCGAGGCGTCGCACCTGGTCGGACTCGAGGTGATCGACCTGGATCGCGATCCCGGCCCCGCCGAGTCGGGTGACGAGTTCGGCGGTCTCCTCGATGGTCTCGGCGCGGTCGTAGTCGGACCGGATCGTCGCGACACCGGCCGTGCTGCTGCGTCCGGTGCAGACGACCGTGGCGCCTGCCTCGCCCAGCGCCATGGCGATTCCACGCCCTGCGCCGCGGGTCGCCCCGGCGACCACCGCGACCCGATCACGAAGCGCCTCACGATCCGGCGTCCACGCCACGGACCGAGGGTGCCAGAAAGCCGGGATCACAGCGAACCTCGGTGAGTTCCATGATCTGATGAGCAGGCTTGTCACAGGTAGGCGACCAGCGGCACGCCGCCATCAGCAATGCTGATGTCGCGGTAGAAGCAATGGGAGTTTCTGGTCCTCTGCGACGGCCGGTTACCGTTGCCGAACTCCGCTTCATTGCTCCTCGGAGGAGGGACGATGGTGTCCCAGCGGGATGCTGAGATATCGATACGCGCTGGTCAGGGTAGGGGCCGCAATGAGTCGGGCCACCCTGCGGCGTCGCAGGCGTCCCGCAGTGCTTTCGAGCCGGATCCGCACTCCACATCGTGATGACCGACCAGCCGGGTCGGCCACCGACCGAATCGGGGGCGAGGCATTCTCGCCGGCACTCGAGATGCCGGCGGTCGCTCCGCCCCGCATGACTGCGTACCAGAACTCAACGAGGAGTTGCGCATGGTGCAGGTGTCGGGCCGTCGTTTACGAGCCCTCGGTGCGTTGGTCATGGCGATCAGCCTCATGGTGCTCGCCGGCTGCGGGAGTGCAGGTCCGCCTGCCGATGGGGCAGGGGGTCGACCCGCGATCGAAGCGGTCAATCCGTTCGGGGGCGACCCCGCGACCGAGGGCACGCCGAAGGCGGGCGGGAGCCTGCGGGTCGGGATGGACCGGGACATCGCGAGCTTCGACCCGACGGTGCAGAACGCGAACCCGGCTGCGTTCGCCGTCTACGACTCGCTGATGAAGCTGACGTCCGATGGCGGCGCCGAGCCCTATCTCGCGCAGTCGATGGACACGTCCGACGGCGGGCTCACCTGGCGCATGACCCTCCGTCCCGGCGTGATGTTCTCCGACGGGACCCCGCTGGACGCGAACGCCGTGATCCTCAACGTGCAACGGCACATCGACAAGCCCACCTCTCCCGCCCGGCTCACCGCGCAGCGCATCGCCTCGATGCGCGCGGTCGATCCGCTGACCGTCGAGTTCACACTGGACTCGCCACTGGGCTCGTTCCCCGTCGTGTTCGCTCAGCCGACCTTCACGGGAACCCTCGGGATGGTCATCTCCCCGGCCGCGCTGCAGCAGTACGGCGACGACATCGGCCGCCATCCCGTCGGCGCCGGGCCGTTCACGCTCGCAGAATGGATTCCCGGGTCCCACGTCAAACTCGAACGCAACGGCAGCTACTGGCAGCAAGGCAAGCCATATCTCGACGAACTCGAGTTCCGGCCGTTGTCGGACACCGAGAGTCGCTACGCCTCCGTCCAGAACGGCGACGTCGACGTGATCCTCGCGGCCTACAACACCGAACTGGTGCGGGCGCTGCAGGAGCCGAACCTGAACGTCTACTACGGGCCGGGCGACAGCGGTGAGCTGCTCTACTTCAACTTCAACCGGGCGCCCTTCACCGACCGCCGCATGCGCGAGGCGGTGGTCAGGGCACTCGACCTGCGCGGGCTCAGCGCGAGTCTGTACAACAACCAGTTGGTCACGGCCCAGAGCCTCTTCGGACCCGAGAGCCCGTACCACACGGACGCGGCCACACAGGCCTGGCCGGCCTTCGACCTCGAGCGGGCCAAGCAGCTCGTCGACGAGTACCGGGCCGAGGGCGGCAGCACCTCGATCACGCTGAAGTCGACGACAGCCCGTGGGCAGTTCGGCGAGTTCGTCCAAGCACAGCTCGCCGCGGTGGGGATCACCGTCGACGTGCAGCTCTACGACCTCGCGCAGTACTCCGCGCAGGTCGTGCAGAGCGGTGACTTCGACCTGACCACGACGGTGAGCTCGTTCGACTCTCCCTATCCGGCCACTGAGCGACTGTTCGGCAGCGGAGGCAGCGCGAACTACGGGAAGTACTCGAACCCACAGGTGGATGCGCTGCTCGCCGAGGCCGCCAGCACGGCTGACGAGGACGCCCGGACGAAGGCGTACCAGCAGCTGGAGCTGCTGGTGAACCAGGAGCTCGCGGTCTGCTGGCTCAGTAGGGCGTATCTCGCGACCGTGACGCGCACCGACGTGAAGGGAGTGGACCGCTACCTCTCGCGCGACATGTTCTACGCGACCCTGTGGCTGGACCGTAGCGGGTGACCGGCACTGCCGGAGCTACATGAAGTAGCGGAGGTACACATACACCCAGGCCATCGTCGTGCTGAGGACGGTGACGACGATTCCGTATCTGGTGAACTGCCAGAACGAGATGCGGTGGCCGGTGCGGGCGGCGATTCCGATGGCGACCACGTTGGCGCTGGCGGCGACGGCAGTGCCGTTGCCGCCGAAGTCGGCCCCGAGTGCGAACGCCCACCAGAGCGCCTGACCGGTGGCCGGGTCGGGAACCTGTGCGACGAGGCTCTCGACGACGGGGGCCATGGTGGCGACGTAGGGGATGTTGTCGAAGAAGGCGCCGAGGACGGCGGAGCCGAAGATGAGTGCCGTGGCTGCGCCGAACCAGTTGTCGCCCACCATCGCGATGGTCCACGTGCCGACCGTGGCGATGACCCCGGTGTGGACCAGCCCGGCCACCATGACGAACAGCCCCATGAAGAACACGAGCGTGGGCCACTCGACCTCGCGCAGGGTGTCGGAGACGTCGGCACCCGAGACGAGGAGCATCACCCCGGCTCCCACGAGGGCGATGATCGACGGTTCTAGATGCAGCACGGAGTGCAGCCCGAAGCCGGCGATCACGACGGCGAGCACGACGAGGCAGCGCACCAGCAGGCGGGGATCGGTGATAGCGCGGCGCTCGTTGAGCGTCATCACCTCCGCGACGCGGTCCGGGTTGTACCGGAACGAGCGCCGGAACAGCACCCGGGTGAAGAGCACGAACACGACGAAGATCACGACGACGATCGGCGCCATGTGGACGAGGAAGTCGTTGAACGACAGTCCGGCGCGGCTTCCGATGATGATGTTGGGCGGATCGCCGATGAGCGTGGCGGCGCCGCCGATGTTCGAGGCGAGCACCTCGGCGATGAGGTAGGGCTGCGCCGGGATGCGCAGGCGGTTGCACACCACGACCGTGACCGGGGCGACGAGCATGATCGTGGTGACGTTGTCCAGGAACGGTGAGGCGATGGCCGTGATGGCCATCAGCATCACCATGAGCCGATACGGGCGCCCCTGTGACCGCTTGGCGGCCCAGATCGCGAGGAAGTCGAACACCCCGGTCTGCTTGATGATGCCGACGATCACCATCATTCCGAACAGCAGGAAGATGACGTTCCAGTCGATGCCCTCGTGCTCGGAGAAGAACACCTCCGACCCGGGCGTGAGCCCGAGCACCGCCATCGCCCCGGCGGCGATCAGCACGGTCTTGACCTTGTCCGCCTTCTCCGTGGCGATGTAGAAGAACGCGACGACGAAGATGCCCAGTGCGAGGACCGCGCTCATCGCGGGCACCTCGGACGCCGGACCGTCCGCGGGTCGGCGGGCGTCGGCGTCGGATCTCCGCTGGTCAGCCGCCGGGTTCGGCGGCGGCCAGGGTGCGGAGCAGCCGGTCCAGGGTGATGGCCCCGATGAGAACGCCGGCTCGGTCGACGACCGCGACGAGCGGACTGCGCAGGCGTGCCATGAGCGCGGCGACCTCCAGCAGAGTCGCCTCCGGCGGCACGGTCGCCGGGCGGGCCGGTGGGCGCGGCAGGCAGTCGCCGACGGTCAGGTCGCCGAGCTCCTGCCAGAACGCGTCCGCGTGGGGCTCGTCGATGGTCCGAACCAGTGCCGGGTCCTCCTGGTGCGTCCTGGGGACCGAGAGCCGGAGGACCTGCGTCCCGGGGAGCACCGTGCGCGGTCTCGACCGCTCGTCGACGATGATCAGGCCGGGGAGGTGGGACTGCGCCATCAGCCGTACTGCGGTGGACACCAGGTCCGCGCTGGTCACGGTGGGCAGCTGCTCGACGATGTCGCCTGCCTTCATGGCGCCGCCCCCTTGCGCTCGGCCCGTCCGCGGCGGGCGATCGCCCGACCCTACGGGTCCTGTGCCCACCCCGAGCGTTGTCACATGCCACCTCCTTGCGTCGATCGCCCGGGTGCGTACCGGGCGCGCGTTGATCGGCCCCCCGGGCCGGCGAGGTCGGCCAGCCGGCGTTCGACCGCGGCGAGACGATCGGACATCGGCCTGCTCGGCAGGATCTCCGCGAGCTCATCGGCCTCATCGGGCTCGATGACGATGTGCAGCCGTCCGCCGCGGGTGTGCACGGTGGAACGGGTGATGTCCACCGTGGAAGGCTCGCCTCTCCCGGACGTGGGGTGACCGAGTGGCGGCAGCGGGACGGGTCGAGCGTCCTGCGCATGTCGGAACAGACGTCGGCACGCTCGCGCCCATCTCCGTACCTCCCGTCCCGCTGCCGCCAACCGAGTCTCGGCAGAGCCGGGCGGGCGCACCATCGGGTCCAGCACCCACCTCGGGCCGGGCACGGCATGTAGATCCGGTGACCGCGCCTCATCCCGATGCGCAGCCGCTGGTGCCCGCCCCGGATGGACGGGAGCACCGCCGGGCGGAGACCCTGCTGCCATGAGCGAGCGCATTGCACGCCTGGCCGCAGGCTCCGGCACGCGCGCGCCGGCGCACGCGCTGTTCCGCCGGCTCGCCCTGATCAACGGCACGGTCTTCACCGTCGGCACGCTCGTGCTGGCGGTCTCTCCGGCCACCGTGTCCTCGCCGGTGCTGCTCACCGAGCTGCCGGTGCTGATCGTCGGCCTGGCGCTGATCCTTGCGGCCAACACCCTGCTGGTGCGCCGGAGTCTTGCTCCACTGGACGCCCTGACCGCGCTCATGCAGCGGGTGGATCTGCTGCGTTCCCGCGACCGGCTCGCGGAGCGTGGAAACGGCGACCTCACCCACCTGATCGAGACGTTCAACGCGATGCTCGATCGGCTCGAGACCGAGCGCGATACGAGCAGCGCGGATGCGCTCGCGGCGCAGGAGGGCGAACGGCGGCGCATCGCACGTGAGCTGCACGACGAGATCGGACAGAGCCTCACCGCCGCGCTCCTGAGCTTGAAGCGCACGGTCGACCGCGCCCCGGCGGACCTCGCCGAGGAGCTGCACTCGGTGCAGGAGACCGTCCGGGCGAGCCTCGACGAGGTCAGGCAGGTTGCCAGGCGGCTGCGGCCCGATGTGCTGGAGGACCTCGGTCTGGTCAGCGCTCTCAGCGCGCTCGTCACCGAGTTCACGCAGGTCAGCGGTGTACCCGTGAAGCGGGTGGCAGACGTGCAGCTGCCCGTGCTGAGCAGCGACGTCGAGCTCGTCCTCTTCCGGATCACGCAGGAGAGCCTCACGAACGTCGCCCGCCACGCCCACGCGACCCACGTCGAGCTCGCCGTGCACTCCACCCCGGAGGCGGTCACCCTTCGCGTCACCGACGACGGACGGGGCGGTGTGCTCCACGAAGGTGCGGGAATCCGCGGGATGCGCGAGCGTGCCCTGCTCATCGGCGCCGACCTGACCATCACCACACCGAACGGCGGCGGTACCGACGTGCGACTCGTCGTGCCCACGGCCACCCAGCAGAGGCGGAACCCGTGAACTCCTCCAAGACCCGGATCCTGCTCGCCGACGATCATGCGTTGGTCCGACGGGGGTTGCGGCTGATCCTCGACGCCGAACCCGACCTCATGGTCGTGGCGGAGGCGTCCGACGGCGCGGAGGCCGTGCAGATCGTCGCCGCCTCGTCAGCAACGCCCTCCTCCGATGGCCCGGACCTCGCGATCCTCGACATCGCCATGCCGCGGATGACCGGCATCCAGGCCGCCAGGGAGATCTCACGGCGGGCCCCGGGTATCCGCATCCTGATGCTGTCGATGTACGACAACGAGCAGTACTTCTTCGAATCCCTCAAGGCGGGCGCGTCCGGCTACGTCCTCAAGTCGGTGGCCGATCGCGACCTGCTCGAGGCCTGCCGCGCGGCGATGCGCGGTGAACCCTTCCTCTACCCGGGTGCGATCACCGCGCTCATCCGCGACTACCTGCAGCGCAGCAGGCAGGGCGACCGTCTTCCCGACACCATCCTCACCCCGCGCGAGGAGGAGATCGTCAAGCTCATCGCGGAAGGACACTCGTCCAAGGAGATCGCCGAGACGCTCGTGATCAGCAGCAAGACCGTCGACCGGCACCGCGCCAACATCCTGCAGAAGCTCGGGATGCGCGATCGGCTCGACCTCACCCGATACGCCATCCGCGCAGGCCTCGTCGAACCGTGAGCCGGTCCCGCTGCATGTCACAGGACGCGGAGATGGGTGTCGGACCCGATGGCCACCGGCATCCCGCCGCACCAGGCTGGCCGGAGCGCTCCTGCCCAGGGAGCGGCACCAGGACCTGACCACGACGAGAGGGTCGAGGATGGACACCCACGCGCTGGTCGCCGCGCTCGGTCCGGATGCGTCCGCGGCCGTGCACGGGTACCGGCTGGACGTCATGTTGGAGGCCGGGCGGCGCGGTCTGCGTCTGGTCGACGAGCTGGTGGCAGACCTCGGACGGCTGCTGGCCGAGCGCGGCAGGCCCGATCCGCTCGAGATCCGCCTGACGTTCCTGCATTGCCCGGGCCGGCCGGAGCTGGCCGGCCGGACACTGCGCTGGTGCCCGTCGCACGGGTGGTCCTCGTCCCACCGCTCTGCAAGTGCCGACCTGAGCTACTTCGCCGACTCCCGGGCATCCGCGTTGGACCTCGTGCCCACCACCGCCGAGGTCCTGGACTGGGCCACGAGTGGCTGCGCTGGTTCGTCCGTTCCGCCGACGGATGTCGATCTCGACGACGACCCGCGGGCGATCCGGCGCCTGCTGACGCACGCCCACCCGCTGGGTTCCCGCCCTGACGGGCCGGGCGACGAGCGAACAGCGGTATCGCGACCGAGGAGGACTGACGGATGGATCCGTGGATCCTCTGGCTGACCGGCGCGGTGGTGCTGGGTATCGCCGAGGCCTTCACCCTGACCGCGGTCTCCGGGCTGCTCGCCGGCGCATCGCTCGTCACGGCGGTGGTGGCGGCCATCGGGCTGCCGGTGCCCCTGCAGGTGAGCGTCTTCGCGGTGGCCGCCACGGCCGGAATCGTCGTCCTGCGCCGAGCGGCCGCCCGGCACGGTCCCCGGGTCGACGAGGTCCGCTTCGGGGTGGCCGCGCTCCCCGGGCGCACCGGCTATGTCGTGGACGACGTGACCGGGCGGGCCGGGACCGTCCGCATCGGGGGCGAGGACTGGACGGCCCGCGCCCTCGACGAGACCGGGGTGATCCCCGTCGGGCGGGCCGTGGACGTCATCCGGATCGACGGCGCGACGGCCGTCGTGCACTCGCGGGAGTGACCATGGGCCTTCCGCCGCTGCTCGCCGCCGGGCTGCTCGTCGGCGTGCTCGTGGTCGTGACGGTCGTGCGGGCGGTGCGGATCGTGCCCCAGGCGCGCGCCCGCAACGTCGAGCGGCTGGGGCGTTACCACCGGACGCTGCAGCCCGGCCTGAGCATCGTCATCCCGTACGTCGACCGGGTCCACCCGCCCATCGACCTGCGCGAGCAGGTCGTGTCGTTCGCCCCGCAACCGGTGATCACCGAGGACAACCTCGTGGTGGAGATCGACACCGTCCTCTACTTCCAGGTGACCGACCCCAGGTCGGCCGCCTACGAGATCGCCGACCATCTGCGGGCCGTGGAGCACCTCACCGTCACCACCCTGCGCAACGTCGTGGGGTCGATGGACCTGGAGCGCGCACTCACGTCCCGCGACAGCATCAACTCGCAGCTGCGCACCGTGCTCGACGACGCCACCGGGAAGTGGGGCCTGCGCGTCAACCGGGTGGAGATCAAGGCGATCGACCCGCCGGTCAGCATCACGGACGCGATGGAGAAGCAGATGCGCGCCGAGCGGGACAAACGCGCGACGATCCTGACCGCCGAAGGCGACAAGCAGGGTGCCATCCTCCGCGCGGAGGGCGAGCGCGCGGCGGCGATCCTCAAGGCGGAGGGCCGCGCCCGCGAGATCGACGAGGTGTTCCAGGCCGTGCACCGCAACAACCCCGACCCGAACCTGCTCGCCTACCAGTACCTCCAGGTGCTTCCCCAGCTCGCCCAGGGCCCGGGCTCCACGTTCTGGATGGTCCCCACCGAGATCACCGCCGCCTTGACGGCCGTCTCGCGGGCGTTCGCCGACGGCGCCGGGGCGGCCGACCGCACCGCGGCCCGCGACGGCTCCGGGGTCGCAGGTGACCTGCCGCGTCCCTGCGGGAGAAGCGCGCGGCAGTAGGCCGGACCCGCGGGCCGGGTAGGGTTTCGGTTTCGCCTGATCCGGGGGCGGATGTCGGGAGGTGGGCGCGTGGAGCAGCAGGCTGCGCTCGTCCGTCGCCTTCTCGGTTCGCTGCTCGCGCTGCTCGCAGCGCTCGTCCTCACGGCAGCGGCCCTGCCCTCCGCGCACTCGGAGGGGCCGGCCGCGCCGGCGCCGTCGGCGCCCGCCGCACTCGGCTGGGGTGTTGATCAGACGCCGCCCGGCGACGCCAGCGTGCGTATCGGCCGCGTCCCGACCGCTTGCACAGCGATCGGCAGTCACCCGGCGATCGAACCCGTTTCGCCCGTGCCCGTCGCGCCTGCGGCGTGTTCCCACACCCCCGTGCGCGGCACGATCTCACAGCGCACGGGCGAGTCCACCGCAATACCGGGGCGGGCGCCGCCCGCCGGGGATCAGCCGACCTTCTGATCCCCTGGCCACACGCGTATGCGCGGTGGCCCCGTTCCGAGGACCTGTGTGCCCCGATCCGTGATGGTGCGCGCCCTGCTGGCGCTCGCCGTGCTCGTCCCGTCCATCTGGTCGGCCGTGACCCTCCGCCCGACCCTCGGCCTCGATCTGCGCGGCGGCACGCAGATCGTGCTGGAGACCCGCGACGCGCCCGGAACCGTGGCCGACGCCGCGGCCACCGACCGTGTGCTCGGCGTCCTCCGCGATCGCGTCGACGGCCTCGGCGTCGCCGAACCCTCACTGTCGCGCTCGGGGGAGCGGCGCATCGTCGTCGAGCTGCCCGGAGTGCAGGACCCTGCGGAAGCGGCCGACGTCCTGGGCCGCACCGCGCAGCTGACGATCCATCCTGTGCTCGGCGCGGCGAGTCCCGGCACCGCCCGGATCCTGCCGGACGAGGACGGAGCGGCGCTGGCCCTCGGCCCGCCCGCCCTGGCAGGTGAGGACGTCTCCGGGGCCCGTGCCTCCACCGGAACGCCCGGCGTCATCGGATCGGTGGTGGACGTCGCGTTCGCCGGGGAGGGACGACAGCGCTGGCAGCAGCTCACCGCGCAGGCGGCCTGCGCTCCGGCGGGTGATCCGGCCCGTCGCATCGCGATCGTGCTCGACGATCGCGTGATCTCCTCCCCGCAGCTCGACCCGTCGATCGGCTGTGGAGCAGGGATCCCCGGTGGCTCGACGCAGATCACGGGGTCGTTCAGCCGGGAACAGGCCGGCGATCTCGCCGTGCTCATCTCCGGGGGAGCGCTGCCGGTGCCGGTCGAGATCATCGAGCAGCGGACGGTGGGCCCGACGCTCGGTGCGGCCGCCATCGAGGCCAGCGCGGTGGCCGCGGCGATCGGGGTGGCGCTGACCGGCGTGTTCCTGCTGACGGTCTATCGGCTCGTCGGACTGGCCGCCGTGCTCGCGCTGGCCGCGTACGTGGTGATCAGCTACGCGGGCCTCACCGCGCTGGGCGCGACCCTGACGTTGCCGGGGCTCGCGGGCTTCGTGCTCGCGATCGGGATGGCCGTCGACGCGAACGTGCTGGTGGCGGAACGGGCCCGCGAGGAGTACCAGCGCGTGCGGCGGCTGGACCGGGCCACCGAGATCGGCTATCGCAGTGCGTTGCCCGCCGTGGCCGACTCGGCCGTCACGACGCTTCTCGCCGCAGGCCTGCTCTTCGGCCTCGCATCCGGGCCGGTGCGCGGGTTCGGCGTGACCCTGACGCTCGGCGTGCTCGTCTCGCTGTTCTCTGCGCTCGTGCTGTCTCGAATGCTGACGATCTGGCTCGTGCGTCGGCAGTGGATACGGAAGCGGCCCGCGTGGTCGGGGCTCGCCTCGCTCGGGCCCGTGCGCACCTGGCTCGGGCGCCGTGACCCCGACCTGCTGCGCCGGCATCGGCGGTTGCTGGTCTGCTCGGCGATCGTCGTCCTGCTCGCGCTCGCCGGGGTCGTGGCCCGCGGACTGGAGTTCGGTGTCGAGTTCACCGGGGGCCGGGCGGTCGAGTTCTCGACCGCCCGGCCGATGGAACCCGAGGCTGCGCGCGAGGCCGTCGCCGACGCCGGGTTCCCCACACTCGCCGTGCAGGCCACCGGGACGGGCGGGCTGTCCGTCCGCAGCGGCGATCTGACGGACGAGGACATCGCTGCCGTGCGCGGTGCCCTGGCGGATGCGGCGGGTGGCGCCGAGTTGCTGCGCGACGAGCGGATCGGCCCGAGCCTCGGCGAGGAACTACGCCACGGCGCTCTCATCGCGCTCGGGGTGGCGCTCGCCGCGCAGCTGATCTACCTGGCCGTCCGCTTCCGGTGGGTCTTCAGCGTGGGTGCGGTCGTCGCGCTGATGGCCAACGTGACCGTGGTCGTCGGGGTGTTCGCCTGGTGGGGCAGGCCGGTGGACGGGGTGTTCCTCGCGGCGCTGCTCACCGTGATCGGCTACACCGTGAACGACTCGGTGGTCGTGTTCGACCGGGTCCGCGAGGGCTGGACGACCGAGCACGGCCCGGCCCTGCGCAGGCTCGTCGGGGCGGCGGTGCTGGCGACGCTTCCCCGCACCGTCAACACCGGTGTGTCCACCCTGGTGATCCTCGCGGCGCTGCTCGTACTCGGCGGCGACACGCTCGTCGACTTCGCCCTCGCGCTGCTCGTGGGCATCGTCGTCGGCACGGCGTCGACGATCAGCGTGGCGGCTCCCCTCGCGATCGAGCTGCAGCGCAGGCGCCGGCCACCCGCACCGCGGCGGGCGGCCGCCCGGCGCCGCAGCACGGGAGCCGTGCTGTGACGGCATCCGGGCCGTCGGCCCCACGCGCACAGGCACCGGCGGGCGCGGCCTATCGGCCCGAGCTGCAGGGACTGCGCGCGCTGGCCGTCACCCTCGTCGTGGTCTACCACGTGTGGATCGGCAGGGTGTCCGGCGGCGTCGACGTGTTCTTCCTGCTCACGGGGTTCCTGCTCACCGGAGGGCTGGTGCGGGCCGCGGAACGGGGCGCGCTCGACGTCCGGCTGCAGTGGAGCCGGACGCTGCGGCGGCTGATCCCGGCGGCGTCCGTCGTGCTCGCGGCGACGGCAGTGCTGAGCATCGCCGTGCTGCCGCAAGGGCGCTGGGCACAGACGATTCGGGAGATCGCCGCCGCGGCGCTGTTCGTGGAGAACTGGCAGTTGGCCGCCGACTCGGTCGACTATGCCGCCCGCACCAACATGACCAGCGTGGTGCAGCACTTCTGGTCGCTGTCCATCCAGGGCCAGGTCTTCCTCCTGTGGCCGCTCCTGGTCGCGGTCGTCGCGGTCAGCTGCGTCGGCTCCCCGGCCCGGCTGCGTCCCCGGATGACCGCCGTTCTGGCGAGCCTGTTCGTCGCCTCCCTCGCGTACTCGGTGGAGCTGACGATCACGAACCAGCCACTCGCGTACTTCCACACCCTCACCCGGCTCTGGGAGTTCGCTCTCGGCGGGCTGCTCGCCCTCACCATCGACCGGATCGCGCTCTCGCCCCGCGCACGGATCGCAGCCGGGTGGCTCGGAGTCGTCGGCCTCGTGGCATGCGGCGCGGCCATCCCGGTCGCGGACGTGTTCCCCGGCGCCGCTGCGCTGTGGCCCACCGGCTGCGCGGCCCTCGTGCTCGTCGCCGGCCGGACCGGTTCCCGTGCTGGCGCCGACCGGCTCCTTGCCGGCGGTGCCGCCCGCTACCTCGGCGACATCAGCTACTCGCTCTATCTCTGGCACTGGGTGGTGCTCGTCGGATACCTGGCGGTCACCGGCGAGCAGACCGTCGGGCCGGTCGGCGGCGCCATCGTGATCCTGACCTCGCTCGGGCTCGCCGCCCTCACCCATCACCTCGTGGAACGACCGGCGCTGCGCCGGCCGGCCGATGTGCGAACCGGCTACCGGATCGCCGCGGCCGGCACCGCCGCAGTGCTCCTCGTGGCAGTCACCTGGCAGGTCGTCGGGGTCCGGCCACCGGAGCCCGACGCGATGGCGGGCGACGCCACTCACCCCGGCGCGACGGCGCTGCGGACCGGAGCCGTGGAACCGGCGCCGCTGCTCCCGCCGCCCGTCTCGATCTACGACGACTGGGTGCGTATCGAGCACTGGGACTGCACGTCCATGGCCGCCTTCCCCATGAACATGTGCACCCTGCCGGCGACCGAGCCGCCCGCCCGGCGGGTCGTCCTCGTCGGCGACTCCCACGTCCAGCAGCTCTCCGGCGCGGTCGTGCCGATCGCCCAGCAGAGCAACTGGCAGCTCACCACGATCATCCGCGGAGCCTGCCCGTTCTCCACCGCCTCGGAGGTGGTTCCCGACGAACCCGACTGCCTGGCCTGGAACGCCGCCGCGATGGACGAGATCCTCGCCATGCAACCCGACACCGTCATCACCCTCGCCAGCCGCGACGCGCGCGCCGGGCTGACCGAGCAGACGCCGCCCGGATTCGTGGAGCAGTGGCGCCGGCTCGACGCGGCCGGGATCGCCGTGGTGGCGCTGCGGGACACGCCCCGGTTCGCCCACTCCGTTCCCGACTGCGTGCAGACCCGCCCCGACGATCTCGACTCCTGCGGTATCGCCCGCGCCGACGTCTACACCCCGGCTCCGCCGTGGACCCTGCTGCCGGACGTCCCGTCCAACGTCACGTTCGTCGACATCGCCGACGCCGTGTGCGACCCCGAACGCTGCCCGGCCGTGATCGGGAACGTCCTGGTCTACATGGACGACAACCATCTCAGCGCCACCTACAGCACCACGATGGCCGGCCTGCTCGCCGACCCGCTCCACGCGGCCGTCGAGCGATGACGATCAGCGGCTGCCCGACCAGGCCGCCCACAGCTGTGCGTACCGCCCGCCTGCGGCGACGAGCTCGTCGTGCGTGCCGTGTTCGACGACCCGCCCGGAGTCGAGCACGACGACGGTGTCGGCCGTGGCCGCCTGGGTGAGCCGGTGGGCAACCATCAGCCCGGTCCGCCCGGCCGTCGCCCGTTGAGCCGCGACCTCCAGCACCCGGGCGCCCGCGCTGCCCGCCTCGGCCGTGGCCTCGTCGAGAATCGCGACGGGCCGGTCGGCGAGCACCAGGCGCGCCAGCGCCAGTTGCTGGGCCTGCACGACGGTCAGGGTGTGGCCGCCGGCACCGACCACCGTGTCGAGACCGTCGGGTAGGGCCTTCGCCCACCCGAGCGCGTCGACGGCTGCGAGTGCGTCGAGCAGTTCGTCGGTGGTCGCATCGGGTTTCGCCAGCTTCAGGTCATCGGCAAGCGGACCGGCGAAGACGTGCACCTCCTGGGTGATCAGGGCGACCGTCTGCCGGACGATGGCGGGCCCCTGCTCGCGCAGCGCCGCCCCGCCGATCCGGACGACACCGCGGGTGGGGGAGTGCACCCCGGCCACCAGCTTGGCCAGCGTGGTCTTGCCCGCGCCGCTCGCACCCACCAGGGCCACCCTCTGCCCGGGTGCGATGTCGAGGTCGACGGCGTCGAGCACGTCATGGCCGTCGACATAGGCGTGGCCGAGTGCTGTGGTGTGCACGCGCGCATCGGCCGGGTGGACGGGCTGGGCAGGCTGCTGTTCGCCAGGGAGGTCGGCGACCCCGATGATCCGGGCCAGGCTCGCCGCGGCCGACTGCACGGTGTCGAGCAGGAACAGCACCTGGTTGACGGGGCCGAACAGGTTGATGAAGTAGAGCGCTGCGGCGCTCGCCGTGCCGATGGACACGACGTTGCCGCGGACCAGCAGGAACCCTGTTGTCAGCACCGCGGCCACGCCGATGAACTCGGCCAGGTTGAGCCGGCCGAAGAACCCGGTCTGGAGACGGACGACCCGCAGCGCGATCTGCACCACGTCCTCCGAGCGCGAGCGCACCCGCTCGGCGTGCTCGCCGTGCAGCCCGAAGGCGCGGACGGTGGCGGCTCCACTGATCGTGTCGAGGAGCTGCTGCTGTTGTGCTCCGCCGGCCACCCGCTCCTGCGCGTAGAGCGACGTGGAGCGGCGCAGGTACCAGCGCGCGGTCAGGACCTGGACCGGTACGGCGCACAGCGCCGCCACCATGAAGCGCCAGTCCAGAACCGCCAGCCCGACCAGCGTGAGGGCGATGATCAGCGCCGACCGGGCGAACTCCGGGACGGCCTCCCGCACGGCCTCGCCGACCTGCGCGACGTCGGACGTGACGCGGGAGGTCAGGTCGCCCGAGCCGGCCGCCTCGATCCGTTCCAGCGGCAGCCCGATCGCGCGTTCCACGAACCGTTCGCGCAGCTGCGCCAGCATGCTCTCGCCGACCCGCGCGACCAGGGCGATGCCCAGCACCGCCAGCAGCCCCTGGACCACCGCGACGACGACGAGCAGAAGCACCGGACCGTAAAGCGTGTCGGGCGGGTTGCGGGCGGCGACCAGGTCGACGATGCGGCCCAGCAGCGGCGCCGCGACCAGGCTCACCGCCGCGCCGGTCACCAGTGCCGCTGCCGCGGCCGCCGCGACGGCCCACCGGGGCCGCAGCAGCTCGCCGAGAGTGGCGCGAATCCGGCTGGTGGTGGCGGTGGGCAGGAGGTGTCGCGCTGTGGGTTCGGCCGCTGCGCTCATGCCAGCACCACGGCGCGGTAGTCGTCGCGGGCGAGCAGTTCGGTGTGGGTACCGGCGCCGGTGACCACCCCGTCGTCGAGCACCACGACCCGGTCGGTCACGGCGAGCAGCGCCGGGCTGGTGGTGAGCACGACCGTCGTACGGCCGCGGCGCACCTCGCGCAGACCGGAGGCGATCCGGGCTTCGGTGACCGGGTCCACCGCCGTGGTGGGGTCGTGCAGCACGAGCACCGGCGCGTCCACCGCCAGCGCTCGTGCGAGCGCGAGGCGCTGGCGCTGTCCGCCCGAGAGCGAGCGGCCCTGCTCGGTGACGAGGGTGTCGGTGCCTGTCGGTAGCGCGTCGGCCACCTGGTCGGCCTGCGCCGCCGCCATCGCCGGGGCGACGTCCCGATCGGCCGGCCCGCCGGCCCGCACGTTCTCGGCCACGGTGCCGGCGAAGAGCTGGGCGTCGTGCACGGCCACGAGGACCGTCGCCCTGGCGGTGTCGGGCGGGTAGTCGGCCAGTGGCACGCCGTCGAGTTCGACGTCGCCCTTCGCGTCGACCTCGCGCCCGAGACAGGCGAGCAGGTCGACCGCGGCGGCCGGGTCCGACGCCACCACGCCCAGCAGTTCGCCCGGCGAGACGTCGAACTCGACGCCGTTCAGGCTGCCGTGGTGAAGATCACGCACCGCCAGCGCCCCGGGGACATGCGCGGGCAGGGCCCTCGATCCGTCGCGCACCGCGGGCGCCGCGGCGAGCACCTCCGCGATGCGGGTGGCGGACGCGCGGGCCTGTGCGAACTTCCCGTTGACCCAGCCGAAGATCTGCAGCGGTTCCACGAGGAACTGCGCCAGCCCCACTGCCGCGACGAGCCCGCCGATGCTGATCTCGCCCGCGGTGGCCAGCCGGCCCCCGACCAGCGCGATGAGCGCGAGGAACAGCCCGTTCGCGGCCAGCACCGCGCCCTCGTACCAGGCCTGCGCACTGGTGGCCCGCAGCGTGGCGGTGAGCGCGTCACGGCTGGTGGCGGTGTAGCGGCGTACCGCCGCAGGCTCGGCGCCGATGCCCTTCAGCACCCGCACCCCGCTGACGAGGTCGGCGGCCACGCCCGACGCGTGCGCGGCGCGTTCCTGCTCCGGCCCGCTGCGCCGCTCGAGCGGTCGCCCGAGCAGTCTCACCAGCACGAGCAGCAGCGGCGTGCCGAGAAGGACGAGCAGCCCGAGTGGCACCGAGATCCGCAGCAGCGAGACCGTGGCCACCACCAGCGCCGCCGTGCTCGCGATCCCCAGTGGGAGCGCGAAGTTGACCATGCCGACGCGCTTGGTGTCGGACGTGGCGATCGCTGCGAGAGCGCCGGGAAGCCTGCCCACCTCGGCGCCGCCGCGCGGGTCGAGCATGCGGGCAGTGACCATCAGCCGCAGGCGTTGATCAGCGCGGACGTCCCCCAGCCAGGCCTGGCGCGCCCCCCACCGGTAGCTGAACGACAGCATCGCGAAGTCGAGCCCCAGCACCAGCAGCCAGAAGGCGAGCGCCGCAGGGTCGCCGGTGGTGATCGCCTCGTCGATGATCACGCCGACGAGCACCGGGACCAGGGCCTCGCCTGCCTGGTGGCCGCAGAGGAACAGCGCTGCCGCGGAGACGTGTCGCCGGAACGCGCCGACGGAACCGGTCAGCACAGCACGGCTGCCGGAGCGAGATCGAGGCATCGGATCCTTCTTCTCGACTTTGTAAGGTTTGCCTAGCCATACTCACCGTGCTCGCTGCGGGGCTGCGACTCGGGGCGGGTGCCGAGGGGGCCGAAGGGGGAGCTGGGGAAGATCTCGGACATCACCTCTTGAACTTAGGCTAGCCTCACGTAAGAGTACAAATGGGTCACTTTGGTACCGCCGAAGAGAGGACGACGATGCCGCAAGAGGTACCGCCCCCGAGTGCAGTCCACGATCTCGTCGGGGTCGGGTTCGGGCCGTCGAACCTCGGGCTGGCGATCGCGCTCGACGAGCAGGGATCCGGGCTGACGACCAGGTTCGTCGAGCGCCAGGAGGGTTTCGGCTGGCATCGCGGGATGTTGCTCGAGGACGCGACGATGCAGATCTCGTTCCTCAAGGACCTGGTCACGTTGCGCAATCCGGTGAGCGGCTTCAGTTTCCTGTCCTACCTGCAGGATCGTGGCCGGCTCGTCGATTTCATCAACTACGGCAGCTCGTTCCCGACTCGCCTGGAGTTCCACGACTACCTGGAATGGGCGGCGGCCTCGTTCGCCGACCGGGTCGACTACGGCACGTCGGTCGAGCGCATCGAGGTGGTGTCCGACGACCCGGGCCTGCTCGACGTCCACACCTCGCGCGGCACCGTCCTGCGCACCCGCAACGTCGTGCTCGCCACCGGGCTCGTGCCGCACCTGCCGGCGGGGGTGCACAGGGGCGACCGCGTGTGGCACAGCAGCGAGCTGCTCACCAGGATCGGCTCGCTCGCCCACCCGCAGCGGGTGGTCGTGGTCGGAGCGGGGCAGAGCGCGGCCGAGGCCGTGGATCACCTGCACCGCTCGTTCCCCGACGCCGAGGTCTGCGCCGTCTTCAGCCGCTACGGCTACAGCCCGGCCGACGACAGCTCCTTCGCCAACCGCGTCTTCGACCCCGACGCCGTCGACGCATTCTTCGGCGCGCCGGCCGAGGTCAAGGACCTCATCCTGGGTTACCACGGCAATACCAACTACTCCGTGGTGGACCCCGAGCTCATCGAGGCGCTCTACCGGCGCCACTACCACGAGAAGGTCAGCGGCCGGGAGCGGTTGCGGTTCCTCAACGTCAGCAGGGTCGCCGACGCCATCCAGATCGAGGGCGAGGTCGACGGGCGCGTCGAGCTGGCGGTCGAGTCGATGCTCGACGGCAGCCGCGAGGTGCTGACCGCCGACCTGGTCGTCTACGCCACCGGCTACCGGCCGTCGGACCCCTGCGCGTTGCTGGGAGAGGTGGCCGAACACTGCCGCCGCGATGCGGTCGGTGGGCTGGAGATCGGCCGCGACTACCGGGTGTCGACCGGGCCGGAGATCACCGCGGGCGTCTACGTGCAGGGGCCCACCGAACACACGCACGGACTCTCGTCGACGCTGCTGTCGAACGTCTCCGTGCGGGCCGGTGAGATCGCCGGGTCGATCGCCGCCCGTGTGACATCCCCTCCGCCGCGGCTGGCCGACTCCACCCGGCGCGCCTGAGCGCCGCGCCGCCCCGTCACCCCTGATCGAGAGGAGACACGCATGTCCACCAACCCCTTCGACGACGAGGACGGCACCTTCTACGCGCTCGTCAACGACGAGGGCCAGTACTCACTGTGGCCCACGTTCGTGCCGGTCCCGGCCGGCTGGACCGTCACACACGGGCCGGGTGCCCGGCGGGAGTGCCTCGACCACATCGAGGAGCACTGGACCGACATGCGGCCGCGCAGCCTGGCGGTGGCGATGGACGAACCCGCCGACGCCGGCCGTTCCGACTGAGCTCCGGCTCCTCCCGCACACCTCCTCACAACCCACTCGCGACTCCCGGGGTACACGCATGCCTGGACCACGCCCGCACGCCCAGACCTGGCCCGCTCTGTTCGCCGAGCAGGTGCGCCGCGCGCCCCAGGCCGTTGCGCTCGTGCTGGAGGACGAGGAGCTCACCTACGGAGAGCTGGACGCCAGGGTGAACCGGCTGGCGCACCTGCTCACCGCGCACGGCGCCGGCCCGGAACAGGTGGTGGCGCTGGCGATACCGAGATCGATCGACATGATCGTCGCGCAGGTCGCGGTGCTGAAGTCCGGCGCCGCGTACCTGCCCGTCGACGCCGACCACCCGGCCGACCGCATCGCGTACATGCTGACCGACGCCGCACCCGCGGTGCTGGTCACGACGGCCGAGGTGGCGGCGGACCTGCCGGCGGCGACCCCGCAGATCGTGCTCGACGCGCCGGAGGTGGTGGCGGCGCTGGCCGCCGCGCCCGCGAATGATCCGCTCCCCGCACTGTCGGTCCACAACGCCGCGTACGTCATCTACACCTCCGGCTCGACGGGCCGTCCCAAGGGCGTGGTGCTGTCGCACACCGGCGTGGCCAAGCTCCTGGCGACGCAGGTGGAGCGGTTCGGCATCGGTCCGCACAGCCGGGTGCTGCAGTTCGCCTCGCCGAGCTTCGACGTCGCGTTCTGGGATCTGTGCCTGGGACTGCTCTCGGGCGGGCGGCTGGTCGTCGTGCCCACCGAGCGCCGCGTGCCCGGCGCGGAGCTCACCGAGTACGCGCACCGCCACGGCATCACGTTCATGATCCTGCCGCCCACCTTGCTCGCGGCCATGCCCGTCGGCCTGACGCTGCCGCCTGCCACGCTGCTGGCCGGCACGGAGCGGGTGGCCCCCGAACTGGTGGCGCGGTGGGGGCGCGGCCGGCGCATGTTCAACGCGTACGGCCCGACCGAGGCCACGGTCAACTCCACGCTCGGCGAGGCCCACCCCGACCGGCTGCGCGGCAGGTCGGTGCCGATCGGCGTGGCCGACCCGATGACCACCGCGCACGTCCTCGACGAGAGGTTGCGCCCGGTGGCCGACGGGCAGGAGGGCGAGCTCTACCTGGGCGGGCCCGGCCTTGCCCGGGGTTACCTCGGGCGGCCCGGCCTCACCGCGGAGCGGTTCGTCGCCGATCCCTGGACGGCGGGGGAGCGCCTCTACCGCACCGGTGACGTCGTCCGCCGCGACGACCAGGGCGACCTGCACTTCCTGGGCCGCGTCGACGACCAGGTCAAGATCCGCGGCCACCGCATCGAGCCCGGCGAGATCGAGTCGGTCGTCCGGGCGCACGAGTCCGTGGCGCAGGCGTCGGTGCAGGTCCGGGAGGACCAGCGGGGGGAGCGGCGGCTCGTCGCCTACGTCGTGCCGCGGCTCGACGGGCCGCGCCAGGCCAGGGTGGACGACTGGAAGGACGTCCACGAGCTGCTCTACGCCGCGGACCGCGAGGACTTCGCCGGGTGGAACTCCACCTACGACGGCGCCCCGATTCCGCGCGAGGACATGCGGGCCTGGCGCGCGGCCACCGTGGCGCGCATCCGGGAGTTGGCGCCGCGGCGGGTGCTGGAGATCGGCGTCGGCAGCGGCTTGATCCTCTCGGAAGTGGCCCCCACCTGCGAGTACTACTTCGGGACGGATCTGTCGGAGGAGGCGATCGCCGCACTGGGCCGCCGCGTCGCGGCGGATCCGGAGCTGGCCGGGCGGGTGGAGCTGGCCGCCCGACCGGCGGACGATCTCGACGGTCTCCCCGGCGGGCTCTTCGACACCATCGTGATCAACTCGGTGGTGCAGTACTTCCCCGGCGCCGACTACCTCGCGGGCGTGCTGCGCCGCGCCGTCGAGCTGCTGGCCCCCGGTGGTGCCGTGTTCGTCGGCGACGTCCGGCACGCCGGCCTGCTGCGGACCTTCCGCGCAGGCGTGGAGCAGGCCCGCACCGGGAAGGTCGACCGTCTCGCTCTCGATGGCGCCGTTGCGTGGGAGGGGGAGCTGCTCTGCGAGCCCGACTTCTTCGCGGGCTTGCGGGCGGAGATCCCCCGGCTCGCGGCTGTCGACCTGTGGCTGAAGCGCGCCACCGCCCACGACGAGCTGAGTCGCTACCGCTACGACGTCGTCCTGCGTGCGGACGAGCCGGCGGTCGGCTCGGTACCGGACGAGCGGGCGTGGCAGAGCCTCCCCGCACTCGAGGCGTACCTGGAGAACGACGCTCCCGCTGCACTGCGGCTCACCGGAGTGCCCAACGCCCGGCTGCGCCCCGACCTGGCCGCGCTGGCGACAGTGGACGGCGGGCCTGAGCCGGAGGCCGGCGTCGACCCCGAGGACGTGCACGCGCTGGGTGAGCGCCTCGGGTACCGGGTGGCCACCACCTGGATGGCCGGGGCTGGCGACGGCCGGTTCGACGCGCTGCTGCACCGGCCGGGCGCCTCGGCGGGGCCGGCCTACCGGCCCGGTGCCACCGCCGCACCGCTGGCGAACGTGCCCGCCCCGTTCCGTGACATCGCCACGCTGCGCAGGGACCTGCGGGCGCACCTCGCCGCACGGCTGCCCGAGTACATGGTGCCCGCCGTCGTCGCGCTGCCCGCGCTTCCGGTGCTCACGAGCGGCAAGATCGACCGCTCCGCGCTGCCGGTGCCCGACCTGGCCGCGCAGGTCACCGGGCACAAGCCCCGCACGGCTCGTGAGGAGCTGCTGACCGCGCTGTTCGTCGAGGTGCTCGACGTGCCGGGCATCGGCGTGGACGACGACTTCTTCGCGTTCGGTGGCGACAGCATCATCTCGATCCAGCTCGTCGGGCGGGCGCGTGCCGCGGGCCTGATCGTGACCCCGCGACAGGTGTTCACCCATCGCACCGTGGCCGAGCTGGCCCCGGTCGTCGAGGTGCGCGACGACGCCGGACGCGACGACCGTGCCCCGTCGACCGGGCCGCTCGTCGAACTGCCCGCCACCCACCCGCTGGCCGACGCCGCCGACGTCTGGCCTGTCTCGCCGCTGCAGGAGGGCTTCTTCTTCCATGCCGCCCTCGACGGCGATGGCCCGGACGTCTACCTGATCCAGGAGGTCCTGCACCTCGCCACGGCGGGGCGGACGACGATCGATGCGAGCGCGCTGCGGGCCGCAGCCCAGGACCTGCTGCACGCGCACCCGCAGCTGCGCGCCGGATTCGGCCAGCTCGCCGACGGGCGGGTCGTGCAGGCGGTGGCCGCGCGGGTGACGCTGCCCTGGCAGGAGGTGGATCTGTCCGGGCTGCCCGCCACCCGACAGTCGGAGCGCCTCGACGAGTTGCTGGCCGCCGACCGCGCCCGCCGCTTCGACCTCGCGCGGCCGCCGCTGCTGCGTGTGACGTTGGTGTACCTCGGGGACGGCGCGGCGCGGCTGGTGCTGACGTTCCAGCACATCGTGATCGACGGCTGGTCGGTGATGGTGCTGATCCGCGACCTGCTGGAGCGCTACGGCCACCGGGTGTCGGGCACCGACGGCGCCCCTTCGGAAGGGGCACTGTCCGACCGGGCCGCATTCGACAGGCATCGGGACTGGTTCCGGTGGCTCACCGGCCGCGACGACGCCGCCGCGCGGGCGGCCTGGCAGGCGGAGCTGGCAGGGCTCGACGCCCCGACGCACCTGGTGCCGGCGATCGCGCGCGCCGGTGCTCCCGCCGGCGGGCCGCACGCCCAGCTCGGCACCGTGCTGGACGAGAAGGTCACCGCCGCACTCGTCGAGGGTGGGCGAGCACACGGGATCACGCTCGGCACCGTCGTGCACGGGGCGTGGGGGCTGCTGCTCGGACAGCTCACCGGCCAGCGTGACGTGCTGTTCGGCACCACTGTGTCGGGCCGCGACGCCGCCGTCGACGGGATCGAGTCGGCCGTCGGACTGTTCATCAACACCCTGCCCGTGCGCTTGCGCTGGCTGCCGGGCGACCCGCTGTCGGCCGTCCTGCGCCGGTTGCAGGACGCACAGACCGGGCTGCTCGACCATCAGCAGATCGGGCTCGGTGAGCTGCAGCGTGCCGCGGGCCTGCCCGATCTGTTCGACACCCTCGTCGTGGTCGAGAACTACCCGCGCACGCAGGCGCCGGCGGCCGGGCTGCGTGTCGAGGGCGTCGACGTGTTCGACGCCGTGCACTTCCCGGTCGCTCTGATCGTCGACGCCGGAGAGCGACTGCGCCTCACGCTCAAGTACGACGCCGGCCGCGTGCCGGCTGCGGTCGCAGAGCTCGTCTCCGGGCAGCTGGGCCGGGTGCTCACGGCGATGGCGGCGGACCTCGGTTCGAGCGTGGCATCGCTCCCGCTCGGTGCGGCACCGGAGCCGGCCGACACGAGCCACGCCGTGCCGTCCGCAACGTTGCTCGACCTGATCGAGGCCCAGGCGGCCCGCACTCCGGACGCGACCGCCGTGGTCGACGAGCGCACCGAGCTGACCTACGCGCAGCTGTGCGAACGGGCCCGCGGTCTCGCGGGCAGGCTGGCGGCGCGGGGTGCGGGGCCCGACCGCGTGGTCGCGGTGGCGGTGCCGCGCTCGGCGGAGCTCATGGTGGCCCTGCTCGGCGTGCTGGGGGCGGGCGCGGCCTACCTGCCGGTCGATCTGGATCATCCCGCCGACCGCATCGCGGCCACGCTCGCCGATGCGGGCGTCGACACGGTGGTCACCCTCGACGGTGCTCCGCTGGCAGGAGTCGCCGCGGTGGCCGTCGACGGTGCCGGTCCGGTGGCGCCGGTCCGGCGCGCCACCCCTGACCAGGCCGCATACCTGATCTACACCTCCGGCTCCACCGGGCGGCCCAAGGGCGTCGTCGTCACCCACCGCGCGATCGTGAACCGGTTGGCGTGGATGCAGCACGAGTACCGCCTCGACGCCGACGACCGGGTGTTGCAGAAGACCCCGGCCACGTTCGACGTGTCGGTGTGGGAGTTCTTCTGGGCGTTGTGCGAAGGCGCCGCCGTGGTGCTCGCCCGGCCGGACGGACACCGTGACCCGGTCTACCTCGCCGGGCTCGTCCGTGACGCGCGGATCACCACGATGCACTTCGTGCCCTCGATGCTGGCGGCATTCCTCGCCGCCGACCTGGACAGCGACCCCGGTCCGGGCTGGTCGGCGAGCCTGCGGCGGGTGTTCAGCAGTGGCGAGGCCCTGTCCGGCGACGCCGCCCGGCGCTGGCACGCGCTCACCGGCACCCCGTTGCACAACCTCTACGGCCCGACCGAGGCGGCCGTCGACGTCACCTTCCACCCGTGTGCCGACGAGGGCGGTGCGTCCGTCCCCATCGGAGCACCGGTGTGGAACACCCGGTTGCACGTGCTGGACGGCTGCCTGCGCCCGGTGCCCGACGGCGTGACCGGCGAGCTGTACCTGGCCGGCGTCCAGCTGGCGCGCGGCTATCACGCGCGGCCGGGGCTGACCGCGGACCGGTTCGTCGCCGACCCGTGGCAGGTCGGCGGGCGGATGTATCGCACCGGCGACCTGGTGCGCAAGCTGCCCGACGGTGAGCTGGAGTACCTCGGCCGCTCCGACTTCCAGGTCAAGATCCGCGGCAACCGGATCGAGCCGGGCGAGATCGAGGCCGCACTCGTCGCGCACCCTGAGGTGGCCCGAGCCGCGGTGATCGCCCGCCGGGACGGCTCGGCGACCGTGCTCGTCGCCTACGTGGTGCCGGCCGCGGGAAGCCGGCCGGAACCCGACGCACTGCGCACCCACCTGGCCGCCGCGCTGCCCGAGCCCATGGTGCCGTCGGCGTTCGTGCTGCTCGACGACCTGCCGGTCACCCCGAGCGGCAAGCTCGACCGGGCCGCACTCCCCGCCCCGGCCGCACCGCGATCCGGCGGTCCGTCGCGGGAACCGGCCACCACGGCGGAGCGCGTGCTGTGTGCCGTGTTCGCCGATGTGCTCGGGCTCGACCGGGCCGGTGTCGACGACGACTTCTTCCGCTTCGGCGGCGACAGTATCTCCTCGATCAGCGTGTCCAGCCGCGCCCGGCGCGCCGGGCTGGCCGTCGGGCCGCGCGACGTGTTCACCGGCCGCACGCCGGCGGGCATCGCTGCTCTGCTCGGCGACGCGGAACCGGCGATGACGGCCCCCGGCGAGTTCGCGGGCCTGTCGGACGCCGAGCTCGCGCAGGTCGCCCGGATAAGCCCGGTGCCGGTGGCCGAGGTCTGGCCGCTGTCACCCCTGCAGGACGGCTTGTTCTTCCACGCCGGGTTCGACTCCGGCGCGGGAGACGCCTACACCGTCCAGGAAGCCGTCGATCTCGACCACAGGGTGGACATCGACCGCCTGCGGGAGGCATGCGCCGCGGTGCTGGCCGCCCACGCGAGCATTCGCGCCGGGTTCACCAGCGACGGGCTTCCCGGGCCGCTGCAGTTCATCGCTGAGCGGCTCGACCCTCCGGTCACCGAGATCGACCTGTCCGTGCTGCCCCCCGCCGAGCGCTCCGCCCGCCTGGAGGATGTCATGGCGGCCGACCGTGCCCGCCGCTTCGACCTGGCGAGCCCGCCACTGTTCCGGCTGCTCGTGGTGCGCCTCGGCGAGGTCGATCGGCTCGTGGTCAACCGGCACCTCCTGCTCTGGGACGGCTGGTCCGCGTGGCTGTTCCTGACCGCGTTGCTCACGCATTACGCCGGTGAGTCCGCGACCCTGTCTGCCCCCGGTTCCTATGCCGACTACCTCGCCTGGCTCGCCGGGCAGGACCCCGCCCGTGGTGCCGCGGCATGGCGTGCGGCGCTTGCGGATCTCGCCGAACCCACCCTCGTCGACCCCGCCGCAGCGACCACCACCCGGCCGCCCCGAGTGGTGGAAACCGTGCTGCCCGCCGGCACCGGCGATCGGTTGCGCGCCGTCGTGCACCGGCACGGCCTCACCGCCAACACCGTGTTCTCCACGGCGTGGGGGCTCGCGCTCGCAGCCGCAGTCGGCCGCACCGACGTCGTGTTCGGCACGGCGGTCGCGGGTCGTCCGGCCGAGGTGCCGGGCATCGAGGACACCATCGGTCTGTTCCTCAACACCGTCCCCGCGCGCATGTCGTTCCGTCCCGAGGAGCCGGTGCTCGACCTGCTCCGCCGTGTGCAGGACGAGCGCCTGGCGCTCTCGGAGCACGAGAGCATGGGCCTCGGGGTCATCCAGCGTGAGTCCGGGCACCGCAGGCTGTTCGACACGCTGTTCGTGATGCGTGGGGCCGACGACGCGCAGCGCACAGCCCTGCGCCGCTTCGGGGTCACCGGTCTGTCCAACGTGGACGCCACGCACTACCCGCTGAACCTGGTGGTCACGCCGGGGGAGCGGTTCGAGGTGATGATCTCCCACCGTCCCGACGTCGTCGAGCCGGCCATCGCCGACGCCTACCTCGCACGTTTCACCCGGATCCTCGAGCAGCTGCTCGACGACCCGTCCGCGCCCGTCGCCCGGGTCGACGCGGTGCTGCCCACCGAACGGGCGGACCGCACGCCCCTGCCTGAGCTGCCGACCACAGAGACCGTCGCGGACCTGCTCGCGGCGCAGGCCGCCCGCACGCCCGACGCCATCGCACTCGTCGCCGGCCGGGAGCGGCTGACCTACGCCGAGCTCGACGCCGCGATCGACCGCACCGCCCGGCTGTTGCTCGCCCGCGGGGCGGGCCCGGAGCGGCTCGTCGCGCTGGCGCTGCCCCGCTCCACGGAGATGGTGGTGGCGCTCTTCGCGGTGCTCCGCACGGGGGCCGCCTACCTGCCGCTGGAGCTCGATCACCCCACCGAGCGCCTCGTCGACATCCTTCTCGACGCCGACCCGATCTGCATGCTCACCACCTCGCGCACGGCCGCGGCCCTGGCGGCGGCCGAGGTCCCTGTGGTGGTCCTCGACGACCCCGCGGTGCTGGCGGAGCGTGCCGCGTTGCCCGCCGGGCCGCTTCGCGACGACGAGCTGGGCGCGTTCGCGCGCTCGCGGGAAGGACGCCTGGAGCACCCCGCCTACGTGATCTTCACGTCCGGCTCGACGGGACGGCCCAAGGGCGTCGTCACGCCCTACCGCGGCCTGACCAACATGCAGCTCAACCACCGCGCCGAGATCTTCGACCCCGCGGTCGCACTGGCCGGCGGGCGGCGGTTGCGGATCGCCCACACCGTGTCGTTCGCCTTCGACATGTCGTGGGAGGAACTGCTGTGGCTCGTCGAGGGCCACGAGGTGCACGTGTGCGACGAGGAGCTGCGCCGTGACGCCGCCGCTCTGGTCGCCTACTGCGACACCCACGCCGTCGACGTCGTCAACGTGACACCCACCTATGCCCACCACCTGTTCGACGCCGGCCTGCTCGACGACGCCGACGACCGGCCCGGGGCGCACCGGCCGCCGCTCGTGCTGCTCGGCGGCGAGGCCGTCTCCGACGCGGTGTGGAACCGGTTGCGGGACACGAGCGACACCACCGGCTACAACCTCTACGGCCCCACCGAGTACACGATCAACACCCTCGGCGGCGGCACCGACGACAGCGCCACCCCCACCGTCGGACGGCCGATCCGCGCCACCCGTGCGCACGTCCTCGACGCCTGGCTGCGACCGGTGCCCGACGGCGTGCCCGGCGAGCTCTACATCGCCGGCATCGGGCTCGCGCGCGGTTACCTCAACCGCACGGCGCTCACCGCGGAACGGTTCGTCGCCGACCCCTGGTGCCCCGGCGAGCGCATGTACCGCACGGGCGACCTGGTGCGCCGCCGTCCCGACGGGATCATCGACTTCCTCGGCCGCACCGACGACCAGGTCAAGATCCGCGGCTACCGGGTGGAGCTGGGCGAGGTCGCAGCCGCGCTCGACGAGCACCCAGGGGTGGCCCGCTCGGCCGTGGTCGCGGTGGCCGACCCCGCTGCGGGCGCCGGGACGAAGAAGCTGGTGGGCTACGTCGTGCCCGCGCCACTGGACGACACGGTGCGCGCGGCGGTCGAGGCCGAGCAGGTCGCGGAGTGGAAGGAGGTCTACTCCGACGAGTACACCGAGATCCCCACCGTGGTCGGTGGCGACGACTACGGGGACAGGGAGTTCGCCGGCTGGGACTCGAGCTACGACGGTGAGCCGATCCCGGTCGCGGAGATGCGGGAGTGGCGCGAGGCGACCGTCGAACGGATTCGCGAGCTGGCGCCGCGGCGCGTCCTGGAGATCGGTGTCGGCACCGGGCTGCTGATGGGCAGGCTCGCGCCGGACTGCGAGGCCTACTGGGCCACCGACCTGGCGGCGCCGGTGATCGCGAAGCTGCGCGCGGACGTCGCAGCCGATCCGGATCGGTTCGCCGGTGTCGAGCTGCTCGCCCGCCCGGCGCACGACCTGAGCGGCCTGCCGTCCGGGTTCTTCGACACCGTCGTGATCAACTCGGTCGTCCAGTACTTCCCCAGCGCCGACTACCTGGCCCGCGTGGTCCGCGGTGCGCTGGAGCTGGTGGTGCCCGGAGGAGCGGTATTCGTCGGCGACGTGCGCCACCTGGGCCTGCTGCCGACGTTGCGGACGGCCATCGAGCTGGGCCGCGACGGATCCGAGGATGCCGGCGCCGTCACGCGCACCGTCGAGCGCGCGGTCGCGATGGAGAAGGAGTTGCTGCTCGCGCCGGAGTTCTTCGACGATCTCGCGGCGCAGGTGCCGGGCACGGCGGTCTCGATCCGCACCCGGCGGGGCCGCGCGCACAACGAGCTGACCCGCCACCGCTACGACGCGGTGCTGCACCGCGAGCCGACCGACGCACGTCCGCTGGCCGACGCGCCGACACTGCTGTGGGGGCTGCAGATCGGCGATCTCGACGGCCTGGCCGAACACCTGCGCAGCCACCGGCCCGAGCTGCTGCGCGTCGCACGGATCCCCGACGTCCGCGTGGCCGGCGAGCGCGCTGCCCTGCGTGCACTGGCCGATGGAGAGCCCGTGGCCCGGGCCCGGACCAGGCTGGTCAGCACCGTGCCGGAGGCCGTCGAGCAGGAGGACGTGCACGCGCTGGCCGCGGAGCTGGGCTACCGGGTGGCGGTCACGTGGTCCGGTGTCGGCGCCGTGGACGCCGTGTTCTTCCGTGGACCGGGAACACCGGTGAGGACGTACGTGGCCGGCGAGACCGACACACCTCTCGCCAACGACCCCGCCTCAGCCCGCCGAGCCGGCGCGCTCGTGGCCGACGTGCGTGCCGCGTTGAAGCAGCGGCTGCCCGACTACATGGTGCCCTCGGCGCTGGTCCCGGTGGCCGATCTTCCTCTCACCGCCAACGGCAAGCTCGACGTCGCCGCGCTGCCCGACCCGGAGCCGACGGTCCGGCGTTCCACGAGCAGGCCGCCGGAGAACGAGACGGAGGCGACCCTCTGCACGTTGTTCGGCGAGGTGCTCGGGCTGCCGAGCGTCGGTGTGGAGGACGACTTCTTCGACCTCGGCGGGCACTCGCTGCTCGCCACCCGCCTGATCAGCCGGGCCCGCACCGCGCTCGGAGCCGAGCTGGCGATCCGGGACCTGTTCGAGGCGCGCACGCCCGCGCTGCTGGCCCTGCGTGCCGTCGCGTCGGCGCCTGCGCGGCCGCCGCTGCAGGCAGGCGCGCGGCCCGCACTGATTCCGCTGGCACCCGCACAGGCCAGGCTCTGGCTGCTCGACCGCCTCGACGCAGGCGGTAACACGGCCTACAACTATCCGCTGGTCGTGCGGCTCACCGGCGACCTCGACACCGCGGCCCTGCGAGCTGCCGTCACCGACGTCGTGACCCGCCACGAGTCGCTGCGCACCGTCGTGGAGGACCATGACGGCACCCCGTACCAGCGGATCCTCGACGACCCGGAACCCGAGGCCACGGTCGTGGCCGCAACGGAGGCGCAGCTTCCGGACCTGGTCGCCGACCTGGCTGGGCGCCCCTTCGACCTCGGTGCGGACCTGCCGCTGCGCGTCACGGTCGTCGAGCTTCCGTCGTTCGAGAGCACGGCGTCCGAGCACGTGCTGGTCCTCGTGCTGCACCACATCGCCACCGACGAATGGTCCGACCGCCCGCTGCTGGCCGACCTCGACACCGCCTATGCGGCTCGCGTGGCGGGCTCGCCGCCCGCATGGCTGCCGCTTCCCGTGCAGTACGCCGACCACACCGTGTGGCAGCAGCGGCTGCTCGGCGATCCCGATGACGAGACGAGCACCGCGGCCGCCCAGCTCGCGTTCTGGGCGCGGGCCCTGCACGGGATGCCCGACGAGATCGCGCTCCCGCTCCCCCGCCCGCGGCCCCGCATGCGGGACGGTTCCGGAGCACAGGTGCGGGCCGAGCTGCCTGCCGGCACCGCCGACGCGCTCCGCTCGCTGTGCACACGCACCGGCACCAGCATGTCGATGCTCACCCACGCAGCGACGGCCGCCTGGCTGCACCGGCTCGGCGGCGGGGACGACATCCCGCTCGGGGTGCCCGTCGCCGGACGCGCCGACGCGGCCCTCGACGACCTCGTCGGCTTCTTCGTCAACACCGTGGTGCTCCGCAGCGACCTCGCGGGCGATCCCACCTTCACCGAGCTGCTGGCGCGCACACGGGAGACCGATCTCGCGGCGTTCGACCACCAGGACGTCCCGTTCGACCTCGTGGTGGAGGCGCTGAACCCGCCGCGGGAGGCCGGTCGCAACCCGTTGTTCCAGGTGATGAGCGGCTACCACCGGCTAACCGACCACGGTGGCACCCGGCTCGGGCTGTCGGCCCGGTGGTTCGCGCTGCCCACCACACACGCGAAGTTCGATCTCCACGTCACGGTCGTCGACCACCCGGACGGCGCGGTCACCGTGCTGCTCGACCACGCCCTCGACCGCGTCGACGGCACCGGCGCCGAGCTGCTGCTCGCACGGCTCGTCGGGCTGCTGGAGCAGGTGGCGGCCGACCCGGACCGCCCGATCGGCACCGTCGAGATGCTCACGCCCGCCGAGCGGGCCACGGTGATCGATCCCGGCACCGCTCATGAGGTGCCCGACCGCACGCTGCCCCAGCTGTTCGTCGAGCAGGTGGACCGCACGCCGGACGCCGTCGCCGTGCTGGCCGACGGCGCAGCGCTGACCTACGCCGAGCTGGACGTCGAGGTCGGTCGCTGGGCCCGGCTGCTGCGCGATCGCGGGGTCGGACCGGGGTCCGTGGTCGGCGTGGCATTGCCGCGATCTGCCGAGCTGGTCGTCGCGCTGCACGCCGTGCACCAGGCGGGCGCCGCGTATTTGCCGCTCGACACCACCTACCCGCCCGAGCGCCTGCGGTCCATGCTCGACGACGCCCGCCCGGCGGTCGTCCTCGCCGTCACCGACCTGCCCGGCGCGCTGCGGATCGACACCCCGGCCTTCGCCGCCGAGCTGGAGCGCCACCCGTCCGGACGCCTGCGCGAGCAGGAGAGCCCATCCGGCCACGGGGCCGGGAGCCCGGCGTACGTCATCTACACGTCGGGCTCGACCGGGCGGCCCAAGGGCGTGGTCGTGCCGCAGTCGGGGATCGTCAACAGGCTGGCCTGGATGCAGGACACCTACGGCATCGGCGCCGACGACCGGGTGCTGCAGAAGACCCCGTCGAGCTTCGACGTCTCGGTGTGGGAGTTCTTCTGGCCCCTGCTCGCCGGGGCGACGCTGGTGGTCGCCCGTCCCGACGGCCATCGGGACCCGGCGTATCTGACGGAGACCATTCGGCACGAGCGGATAACGACGGTGCACTTCGTGCCGTCGATGCTCGCGGAGTTCCTCGCCGACCCGGCCGCGGGCGACTGCACCGGGCTGCGCCGCGTGATCTGCAGTGGTGAGGCGCTGCCCGCCGAGCTGGCGGCCCGGTTCCACGCCCTTCTGCCGGGAGTCCGGCTGGACAACCTCTACGGGCCCACCGAGGCGTCGGTGGACGTCACCTGGCACCGGAGCGACGGTGCGGCCCCCGGTGCGACCGTCCCCATCGGAGCACCGGTGTGGAACACGCACACGCTGGTGCTCGACCAGCGGCTTTCGCCCGTGCCGGACGGCGTCGTGGGAGAGCTCTATCTCGCGGGACACCAGCTCGCCCACGGCTACCTCGGACGCCCGGGGCTCACCGCCGAGCGGTTCGTGGCGGATCCGTGGTCGCCGGGCGAGCGCCTGTACCGCACCGGTGACCTGGCCCGCTGGGTCGGGCCGGTCCTGGAGTACCGGGGCCGGGCCGACGACCAGGTGAAGCTGCGCGGGTTCCGCATCGAACTCGGCGAGATCGAGGCCGGGTTGCTCTCCGACGACTCGGTGGCCCGGGCCGCGGTGGTGCTGCGGGAGGACCGACCCGGTGACCAGCGCCTCGTCGGCTACGTGGTGCCGTCCCACGGAGCCAGGACGGACCAGGAGCAGTTGCGGCAGTTCCTCGCGGCCAGGTTGCCCGAACACATGGTGCCGGGAGCGATCCTCGAACTGGGCGCGCTGCCGCTGAGCCCGAGCGGCAAGCTCGACCGCCGCGCGCTGCCCGCGCCCCCGATGGCCCGGGCGTCGGCGGGCGGGGAACCGCGCACCCCGACCGAGCTGGTCCTGGCGGCGATCGTCGCCGACGTGCTCGGCGTGGAGCGGGTCGGTGTCCACGACAGCTTCTTCGGCCTGGGCGGCCACTCTTTGCTCGCGATGCGCCTGATCGCGCGTGCGCGCACGGAGCTGGGCGCGGTGCTCCCGTTGCGTGCGGTGTTCGACCACCCGACGGTCGAGGGCCTGGCAGCGGTGATCGACAGCGAGACGGACGCCGAATCTCCGCGGCCCCGGCTCATCCGTGCGCCTCGGACCGCGCCGCTCCCGCTGTCGTTCGCCCAGCAGCGCATGTGGGCGTTGTTCCAGGTCGAGGGCCCGAGCCCCACCTACAACATCCCCACGGCATGGCGGCTGACCGGCGGGCTCGACGTCGCTGCCCTGCGAGAGGCGCTCACCGACCTTGTCGCCCGGCACGAGGTGTTCCGCACCGTGATCGCCGAGCACGACGGCGTGCCGACACAGGTAGTTCTCGAGCCGGCTCCGGTGCCGCTGGAGGTCGAACCGGTCGACGAGGACGGACTCCCCGCCCGGCTGGCTGCGGCCGCCGAGCACGCGTTTGCCCTCGACGCCGAGATCCCGCTACGCGCCACGCTGTACCGGCTGCACGAGAACGAGCACGTCCTGCTGCTGGTGGTGAACCACATCGCCGCCGACGAGTGGTCGGCGCGGCCGCTGATCCAGGACCTGCGGTCCGCGTATGCGTCGCGGCTCGCCGGGCGTGCCCCGGAGCAGGCGGCGCTCCCCGTCCAGTACGCGGACTTCGCCCGCTGGCAGCGCACGCTGCTCGGCGACCGCACCGACCCGGCAAGCCTCGCCGCCCGCCAGCTCACGTACTGGCGTGAGGCCTTGAGCGACCTTCCCGACGAGCTCGTCCTCCCCGCCGACCGTCCCCGGCCCGCCGAGAGCGACCACCGCGGCGGTCTGGTGACCTTCACCCTGGACGCCGACGTCGAGGCGGGGCTTCGGGAGCTGGCCCGCTCCGCTGACGTCAGCATGTTCATGCTGGTGCAGGCCGCGGTCGCCGCGTTGCTGACGCGGTTGGGTGCGGGCACCGACATTCCGTTGGGCAGCCCCATCGCCGGCCGTTCCGAGGACGAGCTCGACGACCTCGTCGGGTTCTTCCTCAACACCCTCGTGCTGCGGACCGACACCTCCGGCAACCCCACGTTCCGGGCGTTGCTCGCCAGGGTCCGCGAGACCGATCTCGCCGCCTTCTCCCACCAGGACGTGCCGTTCGAGCAGGTGGTGGAGCATCTCAACCCGCCGCGCTCGCTGGCGCGGCACCCGCTGTTCCAGGTGATGGTCGTGTACCTGCCTGCCGCAGGCGCCGCATCGCGCCTCGAGCTCGCCGGGCTGACCGACCGTCCCGAAGTCGTGGACCAGCGCACGGCGAAGTTCGACCTCTCGTTCGACGTCGTGGAGGAGGACGACGGCCTGAGCGGCGCGGTCGAGTACCGCGCCGACATGTTCGACCGCGCTACCGCCGAGGCGCTCGCGCAGCGGCTGCAGCGGGTACTCGCCGCGGTCGTGGCAGCCCCCGACCAGCCCATCGACGACATCGACATTCTCGACGTGGGTGAGCGCGACCGGCTCCTGCACGAGTGGGCCGCCGGATCCCCTGTGGACGCGCCGCCCTCGGTACTGCAGGTGTTCGCCGAGACGGTGGCGGCCGGCCCCGATGCCACCGCGCTGGTCACGGGCGAACGGAACTGGAGCTTCGCCGAGCTCGACGCGTTCAGTGCCCGGCTCGCACGCGTGCTGCGCGGCCACGGCGCCGGACCTGAGCAGATCGTGGCACTCGCGCTGCCCCGCGCGTGGATGGTGCCGGCCGTTCTCGGCGTGCTCCGCTCGGGTGCGGCGTACCTGCCGCTCGACGAGACCGCGCCACCCGAGCGCACCGCGCTGGTGCTGAGCGAGGCCGCGCCGACGCTGGTGCTGACCACGAGGGACGCCGAGGGCGTGCCCGACCTGCAGCGTGTGCACGTCGACGACCTGCCGGACCCCGCGCCTGTCGATCTGCCCGCACCGCACCCCGCGCAGGCCGCGTACGTGATCCACACCTCGGGCTCCACCGGCCGGCCCAAGGGGGTCACCGGCACCCATGGCAGCCTGGCCGCGCTGCTCGACGGGCACCGCGCGACGCTGATGGACCCAGCCGGCGCGCGGCTGCGGGTGCTGCACGCAGCCTCGTTCACCTTCGACGCGTCCTGGGACCCGATGCTGTGGCTCCTGGCCGGGCACGAGCTGCACGTCGTCGACGACCACACCGAGCCGGTGGCGTTCGTGCAGCGGGTGAGCGAGCAGCGGATCGACGTCCTCGACCTGACCCCGACCTACCTGCGTGAGCTGTTCGCCCACGGGCTCCTCACCACCGGGACACATCGGCCCTCCGTGGTCGTCGTCGGCGGCGAGGCGATCGACGACGCGTTGTGGCGGCGGTTGTGCGCCACCGGCGTCACCGTGCACGACCTGTACGGGCCCACCGAGACCACAGTGGACGCGTACGGCTGGCACGGCGACGTCGACGGCGGCCGCCGCCCTTACCGCCTGGCCGGTGTGCTCACCCTGGTCCTGGACGATGCGCTCGCCCCCGTGCCGCCCGGTGTCGTGGGCGAGCTGTACGTGGCCGGCGTCGGAGTGTCCCGCGGTTACCTTCGCCGCCCCGCCCTCACCGCGGAGCGGTTCGTCGCCGATCCCTGGACACCGGGGGAGCGGATGTACCGCACCGGCGACCGGGCCACGTGGACCCGCGACGGGGTGCTGCGCATCCTCGGCCGGGCCGATGACCAGGTGAAGCTGCGCGGTTTCCGTGTCGAGCTCGGTGAGGTCGAGACGGCGCTGGCCGGGCACCCGGGCGTGGCGGCCGCAGCTGCCGTGGTTCGTGAGGACGTCCCCGGCGTGCGACGGCTCGTCGGCTACGTCGTGACCGGTGCCGACCCGGTCGACCCGGAGCAGGTGCGCCGGCACGCCGCCCGCCTGCTGCCCGCCCACATGGTGCCGGTCGCCGTCGTCGTGCTGGACGCGCTGCCCCGCACCACCGCAGGCAAGCTCGCCCGCGCCGCGCTCCCGGCGCCGGACCTGGCCGCCGCCGTCTCCGCAGGCCGCCCGCGCACCCCCCGCGAGGAGGTGCTCTGCGCCGTGCTGGCCGACGTGCTCGGTCTGGAGCGGGTCGGGGTGGACGACGACTTCTTCGCGCTCGGCGGCGACAGCATCGTCGGAATGCAGCTCGTCGGGCGCGCCCGCGCCGCGGGGTTGGTGATCACCGCCCGCGACGTGTTCCGGCACCGCAGCGCAGCGGGGCTGGCCGCCGTCGCCGGGGTGCGGCCGGACATCGTGCCTGCCGACGGCTCGTCCGGCCTCACCCTCGTCGAGCTGACCGCCGACGAGGCCGCCGAGGTGCCCGCCGTCGCGCCCGACCTGGTCGACGTGCTCCCGCTCGCTCCGCTGCAGGCGGGGCTGCTGTTCCACGCCGCCATGGAGCTGGGCACGAGCACGGACGTCTACACCGTCCAGTTCTCCCTCGACATCGACGGGCCGATCGACACCGATCGCCTGCGCCGCTGCTTCGACGCACTGCTGGTGCGCCACCCGCAGCTGCGGGCGTCCTACAGGTACCTGCGCTCCGGTCGCCCGGTCGCGCTCGTCGGTCGCGCCGGCCCCGCGCCGTGGCGCGAGCTGGACCTGCGGGAGCGGCCCGACCTCGAGGAGGCCTGGGAGCAGGAGTGCGCGCACGAACGCCGCCGCTTCGACCCGGCTGAAGCGCCGCTGCTGCGCGCGGTGCTGGTGCGCACCGGCGACCAGCAGCACCGGTTGCTGATCTCGCACCATCACCTGCTGCTCGACGGCTGGTCCACCGCGCCTCTGCTCGCCGACCTCGCCGCTCTCTACGAGCACGACGGAAACCCCGCCGCGGTTCCCGCCCCGGCGTCCTACCGCGACTACCTCGGTTGGCTCGCCGCCCGCAACCGTGGTGCCGCGCAGCGGACCTGGGCAGCGCAGCTGGCCGGGATCACGGAGCCGACGAGGCTCGCGCCTGCTGCCCCGGCCCGCGAGCCGATGACCCCACGCCGGCACACCGTGCACACGTCGAGGGAGCTCACCGCACGTCTCGTGGAGCTGGCCCGCGCCCGCGGACTCACACTGAACACCCTGGTGCAGGGCGCGTGGGCGGTGCTGCTCGGCCGCCTCACCGGCCGCGACGACGTGGTGTTCGGCGCCACCGTGGCCGGGCGTCCGCCCGAGCTCGACGGCGTGGAGACCATGGTCGGGCTCTTCATCAACACGATTCCGGTGCGCACCAGGGTCCGTCCGGCGGAAGCGTTCGGCGCTCTGCTCGACCGCATCCAGGACGAGGGAACGGCGCTGCTGGAGCACCAGCACCTGGGCCTCACCGAGATCACCCGGCAGGCCGGGATCGGCGAGCTGTTCGACACGCTCGTGGTGTTCGAGAGCTACCCCGGCGGCGATCCCGAGCTGGGCGCATCCGACGGTGTGCGCGTGCGTGAGCGCGACAGCGTCGACGCCACCCACTACCCGCTGACGTGGGAGGTGGAGGCACTCGGCGAGAGCATCGTGGCCGAGCAGATCCGGCTGACCGCCGAGTACCGCCCCGACCTGTTCGACGACGTGACGGCCGCGCGACTGGGCAGCGGCATGCTCGCACTGCTCACGGCCCTGGCCGACGATCCCGACCGCCCGGTCGGCAGCGTTGGCGTACTCGATGAGGCCGAGCAGCACCGAGTGCTCGTGACCTGGAACGACACCGCACGGGACGTGAAGCCCGCCACCGTCGCCTCGCTGTTCGCGGCGCAGGCGGTCGCCACACCCGACGCACCCGCGCTCGCCTCGGACGGGATCGCCTGGTCGTTCGCGCAGCTGGCCGATCGCGTGAACCGCCTCGCCCGGCTGCTCATCACGCACGGCGCGGGCCCCGAGCAGCTCGTGGCTGTCGCGCTGCCCCGCACCGCGGAGGCGATCGCCGCCATCCTCGCGGTGCACACCGCGGGCGCGGCCTACGTGCCGCTCGACCCGGCGTACCCGATGCAGCGCCTGCGCGATGTCCTCGCCGACGCCGCGCCCCTGCTGGTCCTGACCGACTCCGGGGTCGAGCTGCCCGAGGACGGGCCGCCCCGGTTGGACCTCGACGTCCTCGACCTCGGCGGCTGGTCGGGCCACCCCCTCTCCGACGCCGACCGGACCGCACCCCTGCTGCCGGAGCACCCCGCCTACGTGATCCACACCTCGGGGTCGACGGGGCGGCCGAAGGGCGTGGTCGTGCCGCACCGCGGGCTGGTCAACCTCTTCGCGAGCCACCGTGCCCAGGTGCACCTCCCGGCGAGGGAGAGCACCGGACGCCGCCATCTGCGGGTGGCGCACGCCTGGTCGTTCGCGTTCGACGCCTCGTGGCAGCCGCAGCTGTGGCTGCTGGACGGGCACTGCGTGCACGTCGTGACCGAGGAGGTCCGGGCCGACCCCCACCAGTTCGTGGCGCTGCTGCGCGAGGTCGACTTCGTCGAGCTCAGCCCGTCGCACCTCGCGCAGCTCACCGACCTGGGACTGTTCGACGGGCAACGCTGCCCGCTGGCTGTCGTCGGGTTCGGCGGCGAGGCCGTCGGCGAGACGCTGTGGGATCGGTTGCGGGACCTGCAGGGGACCGCGGCGTTCAACTTCTACGGACCCACCGAGTCCACGGTGGACGCGCTGGTGGCGAGCGTCGCGGATGCGGAGAAGCCGGTGATCGGGCGCCCGGTGGCCAACACCCGCGCCTATGTCCTCGACGCCGGGCTGTGCCCGGTGCCACCGGGGGTCGCGGGGGAGCTCTACCTCGCCGGCGCCGGGCTCGCGCGTGGCTATCTCGGCCGACCGGGCGCCACTGCCGAGCGGTTCGTCGCCGACCCGTGGTACCCGGGCGAGCGCATGTACCGCACCGGGGACCTCGCCCGCTTCGACGAGGCGGGAGTCCTGGCCTACGGCGGGCGTGCCGACGACCAGGTCAAGATCCGGGGCCACCGGGTGGAGCCCGGCGAGGTGGAGGCCGCGCTGGAACGCCACCCCGGCGTCGCACGTGCGGTCGTGACGGTGCCGGCGGGCAGCCGCGGCACGCTCGTCGCGCACGTCGAGGCAGTCTCGGAGGCCACTGTGCCGCTCGAACCGGGTGAGCTGCGCTCGCACGTGGCCGCGTCCCTGCCGGAGCACATGGTGCCCGCCGCGGTCGTGGTGCTCGACCGATTGCCGCTGCTCGCCAACGGCAAGCTCGACCGCGCCTCGCTGCGCGCGCCCGACCTGGCCGCGCAGGTGTCGGACCGGGAGCCACGCACCGCCCAGGAGGCTGCGTTGTGCCGGGCCGTCGCCGAGGTGCTGGAGCTGCCACGGATCGGTGTCGACGACGACTTCTTCGCCTTCGGCGGCGACAGCATTCTCGCGATGGCACTGGTCGGGCGCGCGCGTGCCGCAGGGCTGCGGGTCACGCCGCGGCAGGTGTTCACGCACCGCACCCCCGCTGCGCTGGCGGAGGTCGCGACCGCGCTCGAGGAGCTCCCGTCCCCGGCCACGGACGACGGCTCGGGAACGGTCCCGCTCACCCCGGTCATGCACGAGCTGCGTGAGCTGGGCGGCCCCTTCGCCCGCTACCACCAGGTGGCGTTGCTCAGCACCCCCGCCGAGCTCGACATGGGAGCGCTCGTCGCGATGATCCGGGCACTGGCCGGGCACCACGACCTGCTGCGTGCCCGCCTCGTCCGCCCCGCAGAGGGGAACCACTGGTCGTTGCACGTCCCGGAGCCTGCCGATGTGGACGCCGCGCAGTGGGTGCGCCGCGTCGACGTCGCGGGCCTCGACCTCGACGCCCGCGCCGCGGTGATCACGGCCGAGACGGAGCGAGCCCGGGACCGGCTCGACCCGGACGGCGGGGTGATGGCGCAGGTCGTCTGGTTCGACGCGGGCCGTGCTGCTCCCGGCCGGCTGCTGCTGTGCCTGCACCATCTCGTGGTCGACGGTGTCTCGTGGCGGATCCTGCCGCTCGACCTGGCGGCGGCGTGGAGCGGACTGCGAGCGGGGCGCCCGGCCACCTTGCCGGAGGCGGGCACCTCGTTCCGGCGCTGGGCCACCGCGCTCACGGCATCTGCGGCCGGGCGGGCCGCCGAGCTGCCGCTCTGGACGTCCATGCTCGGAGGCGGCTCGCCGCTGCCGCTGCTCCGGTCGCTCGACCGCACCGTCGACACGGTCGGGACCCAGCAGGACGTGCGGGTGGTGCTCCCCAGAGAGGTCACCGAGCCGCTGCTCGGGCCGGCTCCCGCGGCGTACGGCTCGGGCGTCGACGACGTCCTGCTCGCCGCACTCGCCCTGGCCGTCGGCGACTGGCGACGCCGACATGGCGGTGCCGCGGGCAACGCCGTCCTCGTCGACGTCGAGGGTCACGGCCGCGCGGAGGAGCTCCTCGACGGGGCGGAGCTGTCCCGGACGGTCGGCTGGTTCACCAGCGTCCACCCGCTGCGCCCCGACACCGGCGACGTCGATCTCGACACCGCCGCTGCCGACCCGTCGGCCGCGGCACGGGCCGTGGATCGCGTCCGTGAGCATCGGGCTGCGGTGCCCGACGGTGGCATCGGCTACGGGCTGCTGCGTCACCTCGACCCGGCCGGCGCGCCGGTGCTGGCGGGCCTGCCGGCACCGCAGATCGAGTTCAACTACCTCGGCCGGTTCGGCTACACCCGATCCGGGTCGGAGCAGGAGTGGGCGGCCGTCTCGGGTGAGGAGGAGGCGGCGGAGGTGCCGATGGACGACGGCATGCCGCTCGGGCACGCTCTGAGCGTCACGGCGATGGCGCAGGACCTGCCCGGCGGTCCGCAGCTCGTCGTGCACTGGTCGTGGCCTGCCGGGGTGCTCGACCAGGAGACCGTCGAGGATCTGGCGCGTACCTGGTCGGGTGCGCTCACCGCACTGGTGCGAGCAGCGGGCTGACCGGCGCCTGAACGAGAGGAGAGCCCGATCCGGTGTCCGGGTCGGGCTCTCCTCGTCAGGTCGCTGACGACGTGTCAGCCGGCAGCGGTGAGCAGCGGCTCCGTGGGAACGACGGTGGCCGGGTTCTTGTCCGCGGCTGCGGCGAGCGCGGGCACGAAGTTGTCCAGGGTGTAGGGCAGGCTCAGCGGGCTGTCGTAGGCGAGCGCGGCGGCCCAGACGCCGTTCAGCTCGTTGAGGAAGACCGCCCGCCCCTCCTTCACGTTGGCGAGGTCGCCGTAGAGCGGTTCGGCCGCTACCGCCTCCGCCGGGTCGGCCGTGCTCCCGACGATCACCGCGACGTCGGTGTCGAACATCCGATAGTTCTCCTTGCTGATCCCGACGAAGTACGCCTCCTCCGGTGTGGCGAGGCCGTCGATCGCCGCGGGGATCGTGAACCCGAGCGACGTCATGAATCGGCCGCGCTGATCGGTGGAGGTGTACGCGCCCGGCTCGCCGCCGAGGCCGCCGTAGATGACGCTCTGGCCGGAGAACTCCGGGTGCGCGGCCTTGGCCGCCGCGATCTTGCCGTTGAGGTCCGTCGCCAGCGCGGCGGCCTTGGCCGACTGCCCCAGCGCGGCGCCCGTCTGGGTGAGCTGTTGCTCCCAGGACAGGGCGTAGTCCTCGGTGTCCACGGGCGCGGTGACGGTCGGCGCGATCTTCGACAGCTTGTCGTACACCGATGGGTCGGAGGCGGCGTAGATGGACAGGATCAGGTCCGGCTGCAACGCGGCGACCGCCTCGATGTTCACCGAGTCGATCGAGGCGACGACCTTCGGTGCCGAGGTGCCCACCGCTTCCTTCGCCCACGGCCCGATCCCGCCGGCGACCTCGGGGTACCACTCGGCGACCCCGACGGGCTGGACGCCGAGCGCAAGGGCGAAGTCCTGGTCGCGCAGGCCGACGGTGACGACCCTCTGCGGCGCGGCGGGGATCACCGCTGTGCCCATCTTTCCGGTCACGGTGACGGGGAACGAGTCGGTGGCGGACCCGCCGGGCGCGGCCGGCGCGCTCGGTGCGGCGGGTTGAGCCGGGGCGCCTCCGCAGGCGGCTGTCAGCGCGACCAGCGCCAGCACGGCCGCGGCGGCTCGCAGGACTCTCGAGTTCACGGTGCTGTCCCTCTCACGGCGATTCCTCCGGTTATGGCGTGATCAGGAGGACCTTAGCGGAGGTTAGGCTTGCCTCACATATCAGCCCGGAAACGATCACGCCGGCACTGCACGCAATGACAAGTTCCGGTGCACGTGGTGGCCAGCTTGGGGTCGCACGTCGTGCTTGGCTGGGCCGTCCGCGGCATCAGCGCGGGTGCAGGGGCCATGACGTCTATCCGGCGGCTGGTAATGGACTCGGCACTGTGAGAGCCCTTTGTCCTGAATTTCCATGTATCGATGATTCGTCCACCAAAGCCGGTGGGCGAATTACGTAGGGTGAAGTGGGTCGATGAACACACATCGGAGTGTGCGGACGAGGCCTCGCCGGAGCCTGGCGGTCCTGGGCGTCCTGCTCGTGCTGGCGCTGGTCGCCACGGCGTGCGGGTCCGATCTCGGTACCCAGGTGACCAGCGCGGCCGGGCTCGACACGTCGAAGCCGTTCGGCGGAGATCCGGCCACGGAGGGCACGCCACAGCGGGGCGGCACGCTGATCGTCGGGATGTACACCGAGGCGAGGTCCTTCGACCCGACGATCGGGTCCAACCTCATGGCGTCGGCGATCTACGACTCGCTCCTCAAGATGGACAGCAAGGGTGTGCCACAGCCTCTGCTGGCCGAGTCGATGACCACGCCGGACGAGGGCACCACATGGGTGCTGAAGCTCCGACCGGGGGTGACGTTCCAGGACGGCACACCGCTCGACGCCGATGCGGTGATCTTCAATGTCGCGAGGCAGCGGGACATCCCGACCGCCCTCGGGCACCTCTACACCGAACCCATCGACACGATGACCGCCACCGACAACCTGACGGTCACGTTCACGCTGAAGCGCCCGACCGGCTCCTTCCCCGTCTCGTTCGCGCTGCCGTTCTCCTCGGGGAACCTCGGCACGATCGCATCGCCTGCCGCCGTGCAGAAGTGGGGCGACGACTACGGGCGCCATCCCGTCGGCGCCGGTCCGTTCTCCTTCGTGGATTGGATCCCGAACAACAAGATCACGGTGAAGCGGTTCGACAACTACTGGGACAAGGGCAAGCCCTATCTCGACGGGATCGAGTTCCGGCCGCTGCCCGACACCGACAGCCGTTACGTGTCGGTGGTCAACGGGGACATCGACCTCGACATCGGTGGCTTCTTCAGCGAGGTCTCACGGTCGTCGGCGAACAAGGATCTCGTGACGTACTACGGCGCCGGCGGCGACGGTCAGTTCCTCTACTTCAACCTGACCAAGGCGCCGCTCGACGACCGCAACGTCCGGGAAGCCCTCATCAGGGCGATCGACCCGAAGGCGCTCAACGCCACCCAGTACGACAACGCCGGCCAGCTCGCGTCCACGGCCTTCGCCGAGGGCGACCAGTACTACAGCCAGAAGGCGGCCGACAGCTACCCGAAGTTCGACGTCGAGAAGGCTAAACAGCTGATCGCCGACTACAAGGCGTCGGGTGGGAACCCGGACTTCACCTTCAACACCGGCAACTCGCCGGACGACCATCAGATGGCCCAGTTCCTGCAGGCGCAGTGGGCGGCGATCGGGGTGAACGTCACCCTGCAGTTCGACGACATCTCGACGTTCATCGGGCCGGTCGTCCAGGGCACCCAGTTCGGCACCGCGACCTGGATCAGCGGGCCCTACGAGAACCCGTTCCCGTTCATGTTCAACCAGTTCTACACCGGCGGCATCAACAACTACGGCAAGTACTCCAACCCGCAGGTCGACGCCGCGCTCGACGAGGCCAAGAGCTCAACCGATCCGGCGGTGCAGGTCGCCGCCTACCAGAAGGTGCAGGAGCTCATCAACACCGACCTGCCGGTGTTGTGGCTCTCCCGTGCCGCGAAGGCCGCGATCGCACAGCCGGACGTGAAGGGTGTCTCGCGCTATCTGTCCAGCGAGCTCTTCTGGGCGGGCACCTGGAAGTCGACGACGCCCTGATGCCCTCGTAGCTCCACACGATCAGCAGCAGCCGGCCGGTCCTCGGTCTTCCGGGGGCCGGCCGGTGGTGGCGCCGGCCGCGGCGACCTTGGCCAGCCATTCCTGCGACAGCGCGGCATCGCCGTAGTCGTCGTGCCAGTTCCACCACTCGTACGGCGGCGTCTGGGGGTAGCCCTCGGGTGAGTCCTCCCACTCCTCCTGGCGTCCGAGTGCGGTGATGTCGAGGTAACTCCAGGTTCCGCCCATGGCCTCGTCGCCACGGTTGTTGATGAAGTAGGTGCGGAACACGCTGTCGCCGTCGCGGATGAACGCATTCGTGCCGTGCCATTGGTCCACACCGAAGTCGGCGTCGAACTCGTCGGTCATCGTGTACCAGGGCATCGACCAGCCCATCCGCGCCTTCACACGCGCGATGTCCGGCTGTGGCGCGCGCGAGACGAAGGCGAGGGTGGTGTCACGGGCGTTCAGGTGGGCGACGTGAGCGACCTGATCGGCCACGATGGAACAACCGCGGCACGCGTGGTCGGGCCAGCCGTACACGTCGGGCTCGAGGAATGCGCGGTAGACGATCAGCTGGCGACGGCCCTCGAACAGGTCGAGCAGGCTCGCCGTGCCCTCGGGCCCGACGAACTCGTAGTTCTTCTCCACCGCCAGCCATGGCATCCGCCGGCGCTCCGCGGCCAGTGCGTCGCGGGCGCGGGTGACCTCCTTCTCCTTCACGAGCAGCTGCTGGCGCGCTGCCTCCCACTCCCGCGGCGTGACGATCGGGGGTGTCTTCATGGCGAGTCCACCTTTCAGTCCAGGGCCGCGCTCGTGCGCTGACCGGTATTACCGTTTTGTACCGCCATGAACGCATGGTCACTCACGATGACCTCGGCTTTCGTCGAATGAGGTGGTGGCGGGCCCGGGCGCGGACCGGTCGAGGTGGTCCTTCAGCGCACCGAGCGGGCCGTCCCAGTCGCGGGCCAGCGCGGCAAGGAACTGCTGCGCCACTTGCATCGGCGCGGAGCGCAGCCGGTAGCGCACCCGGCGCCGCTCGCCCGGTTCGGCCGTCACCAGGCCGACCTCGGTCAGCAGCGCCAGATGCTTGGCGATCGCCTGCCGTGTGATCGGCAGGCGATCCGCCAGGTCAGTGGCGGTCGCCGGACCCCCCGAAGCCAGCGCGGCCAGGATGGCGCGCCGGCTCGGGTCGGCCAGGGCGATGAAGACCTGCTCGGCGATCGCCTCGACGTCAGGCGGCATCGAGGTAGTCGACGAGGTCGCCCAGCTCGCTCGCCCAGCCCTGGGTGTTGCCGTCGAAGGCCTTGCGGTGGGTGTCTTCCGGCAACTGGGCGAACCCGGATTCGACCACGGTCAGCCGCGTGCCCGCGCCGGCCGGTTCGAGCGTGAACTCGACGTAGGTCCGACGCGGATCCTCATCGGGCAGACCGAAGATGTGCCAGGTGAAGCCGAACACCGTCGGCTCCTCGACCCGTTCGACCCGCATGTCGGCGGTGTGGCCGCCGGTGAACGACATCCGGGCCGATCCACCCGGACGCAGGTCGATCGTCGCCTCGTTGCCGAACCAGGTGCCCAGCCCCTCGGCCGTGGTGAGCGCGGCCCACACCGTGGCCGGCGGGTGCGCGACCTCCACGGTCCGCTCGATGCGATCAGGAAAACCCATGGCAACCTCCAGTGAGTAGCAACCGAACAGTTGCGACACTATAGCAACTGAAGAGTTGCGTCAACGGGCTGCCGGAGAGCTGGTCAGGGCTCGGCCTGCGACCGGACGTCGGCACGGACGAACGGCCGGATGTCCGAGAACCGTCCCTCGCGGACCTTGTGCACCCACTCGGCATCGGCGATCTGCCCGCGTCCGACGGACATGAGGTCGAACTCGCCCGCCGTGAAGCGGCGCAGCAGTTCGGCGAGCCCGGCCCGTCCGGTGGAGCTCGCCTCCTTCTGCGTGCGCAGGCTCTCCATGACGTCGAGGTCGTAGCCGACGCTGCCGACCCCGACCACCACGGCGTCGGTGAGCTTCTTCGTCCAGCCCGCGATGCCGAGGTCGGAGCCGGGCCATTCCGGGATCCAGAACCGGCGGGCCGAGGCATGGAACATGTCCACGCCCGCGTCGCGCAGGATGCCCAGCATCAACTCCAGCTCACCGGGCGTCTCGGCGATGCGCGCGCCGTAGTCGATCTCCTTCCATTGCGAGAACCGCAATGAGATCGGGAAGTCGGGCCCGACGGCGTCGCGGATCGCCGCGACGATCTCGGCGGGGAACCGCACGCGGTCGCGGATGTCGGGCCCGCCGTATCCGTCGGTGCGCTGGTTGGTGCCGGCCCAGAGGAACTGGTCGAGCAGGTAGCCGTGGCAGGCGTGCACCTCGACGCCGGACGCGCCGATCTCCTTCGTGATGCGGGCGCCGCGCACGAACGCGTCCTTGATCTCCTCCAGCTCCCGGCCCGTCGCGGCGCGCCCCCTCGGCACGTCCGGGTGCTCGAGCCCGGACGGGCTGAGCGTCGGGTACGCGGAGAGGGGCCCGTTCCCGCCCTCGGAGCGGCACGCGCCCTCGTGGAAGAGCTGGACGAACATGTGCCCACCCGCCGAGCGGACCCGCCGCACGCCGTCGGCCCAGGCATCGCGGGTGGCCTCGGAGATCCACCCGTAGTGCGGCACCTGGGTGGCCGTCGGGTGGTCGACGGCGCAGGCCTCGGTGATCACGAGTGCGCTGCCGCCGAGGACCCGGCGCCGGTAGTACTCGATGAGCTGGGGCATCGGCTCGCCGTTCTCGCACCACTTGCGTTGCATCGCGGGCAGGACGAAGCGGTTGGCCAATGTCATTCCGCGGACGGTGACCGGCGTGAACATGGGGGAGAAGTCCAGGTCCCCGTGGTCGTCGCCGAACGGGACGGTGCTGGTGTCGCAGCTCGCCGTGCTCACGAGCGCTCCGCCGCGATTTCGGCGATCCGGGCCCGGCCGGCGACCTCGTAGTTCTCGTCGGAGATGTAGACGTGCTGCATCGCTGCGGTCAGGTTGCGCAGGTGGCGCTGCATCGGGTTCTTCAGCGAGAGCGCGCGCCCGCCCCCGTACCGGAAGATCCGCGAGACCACATCGAGGCATTCCTCGACGATCAGCGTGTGCTGGGCCCGCAGCCGAGAGACCAGCACGTGCGGGGCGTCGGCGCCGGTGCGGGCGATGTCCCAGGCCTGCGCGACGGCGTCGCGGTAGAGCAGCTGCATCGCGCGGACCCGGCTCTCCGCCACGCTGATGTCCTTCTGGAACGCGAGTCGCTCGGCGAGTGCCGATCCGCCGGGCCCACGCGCGGTGCCGGCGGCCATCTCGTACATGTCGTCGACGGCCCGGCGGGCGATGCCGACGGCGACGGGACTCAGCTCGTTGGCGAGGAAGAGCAGCTGCGGCTGCCGGAAGAGCAACCCGCCCCGCATCGGCGCGGCTCCGAACCAGCGGCAGATGCGCGCCGCCGGGACGTGGACGTCGGCGAGCGAGAAGTCGTGGCTCCCCGTGCCCTGCAGGCCGGCGACGTGCCAGGTGTCGTGCACCGTGGCCTCGCTCTTGGGCACCACGGCGAGCACGAGTTCGTCGGTGCCGTCGATGCGGCAGCCACCGACCAGCCACGACGAGTGGAGGATGCCGCTCGAGAAGCTCCAGCGACCGGACACCCGGAAGCCGTCGCCGTCCGCTGTCGCCGACCCGCGCGGCGTGAACTGGCCCGCCATGATCGGCAGCGGGTCGTCGGTGAAGATCTCGGCGATCCCCTCGTCGGCCAGCCAGGCGGCGATGCAGCCGGTGGTGCCGTTGCCGATCATCGCCGCCCAGCCCGCCGAGGCGTCGTAGTAGGCGATCTCCTCCAGGACGTCGCAGAACGAGATCGGGTCGAGCTCGCTCCCCCCGAGCTCGGTAGGGGTCTTGAGCCAGAACAGGCCGAGATCGCGCATCATCGCGACGATGTCCGCGGGGAGCGTGCGCTCCTGCTCGGCGGGCAGGGCCGCTGCCTCGAAGGCCGGACGCTGCAGGCGGACGGCGGCCATCAGCGCGGCGGTCCGGCCGCCCGCATCCGTGGCGGGCACAAGTGTGTGGGTCATCGTCGAACTCCCGTGTCGGCGCCCGCCCGGGCCGACCGCGGTCACCGGTCGAGCCACAGCGTGGCGAAGTACATGTCGCGGAACAGGTAGCGGACGACGCCCTTCACGTCGTTGCGGGTGATCGTCGAGACGAAGCCGCGGCTGAGCCAGCAGAACACCAGGTCCTCGTTGACGATCTTCTCGACCTCGCGGTAGTCGGCTTGCCGCTGCGTCTCGTCGACGGTGCCGGCGGCCTGGTCGAGCAGCTCGTCGACCTTCGGGTTGTTGTACTTGCCGTAGTTCTGGTTGCCGGTGGAGCTGAGCAGCCGCACCGCGCCCGGGTACGGGTTGTCGAACGACCCGACCGTGGTCGACAGATCGAAGTCGCCGCTCTGTACCACCTGCGAGGCGTACTGCGCCAGGTCGTAGACCTCGACCTTCACGGTGATCCCGACTGCGGCCATCTGTGCCTGGATGAACGCGGCGAAGTCGAGCCAGGTGTTGACCGTCTTGAGGACGAAGTCGGGGTTGCCCCCGGACGCCCGGTACTCGTCGACGAGCTGTTTCGCCCGCGCGGGGTCGTGCGTCGGCCACAGCGTCGACGCCGCGTCGTCGTGGTACGGGCTGTCCGCGGTGAACAGGCTGTCGGCCGGCACGATCTGGTTGCTGTAGTGGACCGCGGAGAGCGCTTTGAGATCGATCGCGCGGACCACGGCCTCCCGCATGCGCCTGTCGTCGAACGGCGGGCGGTTGAAGTTGAAGTACAGGAGCTCGCCCCCGTTCTGCTCGCCGTAGTAGACGCTCAGGTTCTCGTCCTGCACGGCGCGCACGAGCTCCTCGTTGAACGCGCCGTAAATGATGTCGACGTCGCCGTTCTGGATGGAGGCGTAACGGCTCTCGGTGTCCGACAGCGGCCGGAACTCGAGCTTGTCGAGATACGGCAGGCCCTTCTGCCAGTAGTTCGGGTTGCGCTCCAGCACGATGCGCGAGTCGCGGATCCACTCGACGAACCTGAACGGTCCCGCGCCGACGGGGTGGGCGCCGATGTCCGCCCCGTACTTCTGCAACGCGGCGGGAGAGATGATCACACCGAGGGACCCGGTGCTGATGGGCTGGGCGAACATCAGCGGGAACACCCCGAAGGGTTCTGTGAGCGTGATCTCCAGGGTGAGCGGGTCGACGACACGCATCGCCGCGATGCGGATGGCCAGTGCGTGCGCGGGCGAGGTGACCTTGTCGATGTGGCGTTGGATGTTGATGCGCACGGCCTCGGCGTCGAGCGGGGTGCCGTCGGTGAACATGACGCCCTCGCGCAGCCCGAGTCTCCACGTCAGACCGCCGTCCGGGGTGTCCATGGACTCGGCCATGTACGGCTCGGCGACGCCTTGCGGGTTGACCTTCAGCAGGGTGTCGTAGACCGCGAACGCGGCGGAGTTGGTGTTTTGGACCGTCGTGTCGAAGCTGACCGCTTCGCGGTCCATGCCGATGAGGGCGGTGCCTCCCCTCTTCGGCGTGCCCTCGGTGGCCGGGTCACCGCCGTAGGGATTGGTGGATCTGATGGTGGGGTGGGTGGTCTCGGCCGTCGGCGGCGCGCCGCACGCGGTGAGCACGAGTGCGGCCGCGGCCAGCAGGGCACCACACCACCGGAGAGCCGATGGCAACCGCAACATCGCAACTCCTCGTCGAGTTCGAGTGCACAGCCGTCCGGTTATCGGACAGGCGTCCGGCGCGTCGGGACGAACAATGTGCGACAGGTCAGCGTCGAAGCGTCTCGGACGGCGACTCCCCGAACCGTCGTCGGTAGGCGGCCGCGAATCGACCCGCGTGAGTGAATCCATTGCGCAGTGCGACTCCGGTGACGGTCGTCCGCCCGTTCGGTGCCGCACCGAGCAGCTCGTCATGCGCGCGCTCCAGCCGGTGGCGTCGGACATAGGCCATCGGTGAGGCGCCGAGCTGCTGCTGGAACGCCGTGTACAGCGAGCGTTCGCTCACCCCCGCCACATCGGCCAGGTCGGCCACCGTGAGCGGCGTCTCCCATGTTGAGTGGACCAGTTCGAGAACCCGTTCGACGGTCCGCGACGACGGCAGCGGCGACGGGCTCAGCATCGCGTCCATGTAGTTGTGCTGCTGTCCGAACAGCAGCGCCGACAGGATGCTGTGTTCGAGCTCAGCGGCTACGATCGGCGGCGGCACGTCGGGTGCGTACCTCGCGAGTACCCGCCGGGCGGTTGCGACGGCGCCGGCGATGCCCCGCCCGTCTCCGTCGAGGTCCACGGTGGACTCGAATCGCAGCGGCTCGTCCAGCGGGCGCTGCAGGATCCGCTCGAGGTATCGCTCCACTCGCGCCTTCGGCACCGCAACCATCAGGGCGCGGACGCCGGCGGGCCTGCGCATCCGCACGCCGTGCTCGTAGGTGAGGATCGCGGCGCGCGAGCCGCCTACCCGGGTGCTGTGACCGTTGCTGTGGGTGAAGACCGACTCGCCGCCGGAGTGGAAGCTGATGGTCACCCATGGGATCGGCGGAACACAGACGATCTCGATCGGCGGGCCGTAGCTCGTGGCCATCAGACTGAAGCCGTCCAGAGCCGAATACGCCACGCGGGCGCGAAAGGGCGCCTGCCCGGCGAGCACGGTCATCTGGTGATCGCACCGAAGCAGTTCTTCGGTGCGAATTTCAACCTCGCCCGGGTTCGAGGAGCAGAAACCCTGGGCACTGCCGATTTGATAGTCGGTTTCGTCGGGGAATTGCGCCGTTGTCATCATCGACTCCGGAACTGCGCTATGGAACCGCCTGGCGGACGATTGTCCGCTATATTCCCAGCATGGCTTGCGGGTGGGGTGAAGTCAAGGGGTCGGTAGGCGCTCGGTGCAGGAACTGGCTACAACTCGCGCGGGAATGGGATCGCCGACGACCACGCGGCCTCCATAGCCTCGAAGTGCCGGGAACCGACGACCAGCACGGCGGGAGCCTCCGCCGTGGCGGCGTGGGCACACAGTTCATCCCCACCGGGAGGATGCATGTCCAGAGCCCTCCAGCCCGCCGCGGTCGCGGCCCAACGCGTGCCGATGGGCAGCGGCTCGATCAGTCTCTTCCGAGCAGGCGAGGGCCGGCCGACCCTGTTCCTGCACGCCGCAGGCGGGACGGGGGAGTGGTCGCCCTTCCACCAACTCCTCAGCGAAAGCGCGGACGTCATCGCGCCGGATCACCCCGGGTTCGGAGCATCGGATGATCTCGCCGAGCTCACGACGGTCGACGACCTCGTCTACCACTACCTCGACCTGCTCGATCACCTCGACCTCGACCAGGTTGACCTGGTCGGTGCGTCCTTCGGAGGGTGGCTCGCAGCAGAGCTCGCCGTGCACTCGCCCGAGCGCGTCCGTCGACTCGTGCTCCTGGGACCTGTTGGTCTGCGCATTCCGCAAGCGCCGGTCGCCGATCTGTTCATCATGACGCCTGAGCAACTCGTCCCGGCGCTCTTCCATGATCCGGTGCTCGTCGCCGCCGCTCTCGGGGCCGAGCCGACGGTCGAGCAGGTCATGCAGAGCTACCGCGACCTGGGCGCGCTCGCCCGGTTCGCGTGGAGGCCGTTTCTCAACAATCCGAAGCTGGAGCGCCGCCTGAAGCGAGTGAGCGCACCGACCCGGATCGTCGCCGCCGCGGAGGACCGGATCGTTCCGCGCCTGCACTGCGAGCGCTACGCGGCTGCGATCCCCGACGCCGAACTCGTCGTCGTCCCCGACTGTGGGCACGCGCTCCACGGTGAACGGCCGGCAGAGATCGCCGCGGCCGTGACCACCTTCATTGTTGACTGAATAATCTATTTCAAGGATTGTGACATGAAATTCAACTTCTTCCATCTCATGCCCTATCCCTATCTGCCGGACGACTTCGACGATGTTGCGAAGTACCCGTCGCCGTCGCTGACGTTCTCCAACGGGCACTTCGATCCGGCGAAGGGCGTGGAGCTCTACCACCGTTACCTCGACGAGTTGGAGTACGCCGACCAACTCGGCTACGACGGCGTTGTGGTGAATGAGCACCACCAGTCCGCCTACGGCATGATGCCCTCCCCGAACATCATGGCCGCGGCCCTTTCGCGCAGAACCAGCCGGTCGAGGATCTTGGTGCTCGGCAATGCGCTCCCGATCCGGGGAAACCCGCTGCGGGTGGCCGAGGAGATCGCGATGCTCGACCACCTCACCAACGGCCGGCTGGTGTCCGGGTTCGTTCGAGGTATCGGCTGGGAGCACTTCGCGCACAGCGTCAGCCCGGCCGAGTCCCGGTCCCGGTTCAACGAGGCCCACGACCTGATCAAGAAGGCGTGGACCACGGAAGGCCCCTTCGAGTGGATCGGCGAGCACTACGAGTACCGCTATGTGAACGTGTGGCCGCGACCCCTGCAGTCCCCGCACCCGCCGATCGCGGTTCCGGGAGCGGGTAGCCCGGAGACGATGCGCTGGGTCGCCGAGAACCGGTACATGTACGTCTCGGTCTACGCCCCGACCAGCGTGGTCAAGACGTGGTTCGACGGCTACCGCAAGGCGGCGGCCGACCTCGGCTACGAGCCCGACCCGGAGAACATCGCCCTGGCCATCCCGGTGTTCGTGGGCGAGACCGACGCCTCTGCTCATCGCGAGGCGAAGCAGCACGTCGAATGGTTGTTCAAACGAGGACTCCGGCAGAGCAGCCCGCTGGTCTTCCCGCCGGGGTACATGTCCCCGCAGGCCCTTCGCGGCCTGCTGAGGTCGCGCACGGGCTCCTACGGCGACACGAGCTTCGAGGATCTCGTGGAGCAGGGGCTCGTCATCGTGGGTGGACCCGAGTCCGTTCGCAACCGCATCGAGGAGTTCCGCGAGGAGCTCGGATTCGGCCAGATGATGGTCCTGCTGGCCATCGGCGACATGTCCCCCGAGCTCACCCGGCGAAACACCGAGATCTTCGCCAGTGAGGTCATTCCCCACTTCCGCAAGGCGGCAGCGGCGCAGCCCGAGGCTCCCGCCCTCGCGCAGACACCGGTTATCTGACCGGTCCCCGCGGCCGTGGTGACGATCGACGGGAACCGGTCCCGGGTCGTGCAGGTCAGCTGATCGCCCGCGGTGCCGACCTCTGACGATGATCAACGTTTGGGGCCACACACCTGCGCCCAGCACGGTCGCCCGGCCGGACTCGCCGATCATGGATTGCACGGGGGCCGTACCCCGGCGAGCGTCGGCTGGGTGTCCGCGGTGATCGTCATTTGGGTCCACACAGCCGTGTGTGGCCCGGTTGTGGGTCCCCGTATGACGATCATGATCTGGCACCGGGCCCGCTACCCACCGAGGCAAGGGCGGCCCCTCCCGGTCCTGGCGGTGATCAACGATTGGGGCCTCACAACCGCGCCCGGCCCGGTTGCCGGTCCCAAGCTGTCGATCATGGACGGCACGGAGGCCGTCCGGCGGCGGGTACCGCCTTGCCGTCAGCGTTGATCATCATTTGGGGTCGCACGGCCGTGTGTGGCCCGGTTGTGGGTCCCCGGATGCCGATCATGATGGTCACTGAGCCAGCCGCCCACCGAGGCGGCGCCGGTCGGCTCCCGGCGGTGCTCAAGGGCCACACGCCCACGCCCAGCACGGTTGCCGGGTCCGACCTGCCGATCACGAGCGGAGGCCAGGCCGGCTTCCCGGTGAGCAGGCGCCGCCGACCAGCTCTGTCGTTTCTGGCCTCGCAGCCGCGTCAGGCCCCGCGGCCAGCCACCCGCTGAGCGGTTCGACCGCGTCGACCACGGCTGCGGCGCTGCTCGCCGTACGCCGCCGCGGGGTCTGACCGGGGCTTGCGGCGGCCCCCGGCGTCCGGTCGCTCCCCGTCCGCCGGACTCGCCAGTTGATCATCTCGGTGACGAGATTGTTAACAATCTGGTTGCCACTCCGGGCGTCCGAGAGTTATGGTTCTGATCACACATTCGGGTGGCCTGGGCGGCGCACGAATGGGTCTCGCGGCGAGAGGGGTCGACCGCGAGGGTCCCGGGTGCGTATTGCCTGGTCGGCATGGGGCGGGACCGAAACACGACGATGTCGGGGTGACTGATTCGTGATGCCGGGGGATGAGCAACGACCGGGGCCGGTTCGTTGGTGCTGTGTCGGCATTCTCCCCCGACGGCTGCGACGAGCTAAATCGAGACCGGCAACCTGGTTGCTGCCGGTCGATCGAGCGGCCTGAGAAGCCGGAAAGAGGAGGACAATGCTGTCAACCGAGGACAATGAGCTGTTGACCAGGGTGGGGCCCGGAACCCCGATGGGCGAGCTGCTGCGCCGTTACTGGACGCCGGCGCTCCTGGTCAACGAGGCGCCCACGCCCGACGGTGACCCGGTGCGGGTCCGGCTGCTGGGCGAGAACCTCGTGGCGTTCCGCGACACCAACGGCCGCCTCGGCCTGGTGGGGGAGAACTGCCCGCACCGTGGCGCGTCGCTCTACTTCGGACGCAACGAGGAGTGCGGGCTGCGCTGCCCGTACCACGGGTGGAAGTTCGACGCCGACGGCGCGTGCGTCGACATGCCCAGTGAGCCGCCGACCAGCGTGTTCAAGGACAAGGTGACGCTCAAGTCCTACCCGACGCACGAGTCGGGCGGGATCGTGTGGACCTACATGGGCCCACCGGACAAGATCACTCCGTTCCGGGATTTCGGCACCGAGGCACTCGCGCCGGAGCACGTCGCCGCCTCGAAGATGCACACGACGTGCAACTGGGTGCAGGCGATGGAGGGCAACCTCGACACCTCGCACGTCTCCTGGCTGCACCAGTTCGACGGTGTCGAGCAGATTCCCGACGACGGCAGCGACAAGCCCGGCTACCCGTCCAATGCGATGTCCTGGAAGTTCTGGCGCCACGACCGCGCGCCGCGCCTGGAGGTCGAGGACACCTGGTACGGCTTCAAGTACGCCGGGATCCGCACCACCCCCAACGGGTTCACCCACGTCCGGATGACCGCGTTCTGCTACCCGTACAACACCGCCGTCGCGACCGTTCCGTTCGGTGTCCGGCTGGGCATGTTCGTGCCGATCGACGACGAGAACTGCTGGCGCTACAGCTTCACCACCCGCGTGATCGACAACTCCCGGGGTGTGGGCGGGGCGAACCTGTTCGCGGTGGCCCCGTTCAAGCTGGCCCGCGCGGAGGTCAACGGCAACGGCATCGTCCCGCGTGAGTACACCGCCGAGAACGACTACGGCATCGACCGCGACGAACAGCGCACCCTCACCTACTCCGGCGTCGCCGAGTTCGCCAGCCAGGACCTGATGGTGACCGAGTCGATGGGTCCGATCTACGACCGCACCCAGGAGCGCCTGGGCACCTCGGACAGGGCGATCATCCGGATGCGCCGGCTGCTGATCGCGGCAGCCAAGGACGTGCAGGCGGGCGGCGAAGCGCCTGCCACCTCCGACGAGCACGACTACCGCGAGGTCCGTTCGGCGGAGAAGATCCTCGAGCCGGGCGAGGACTGGCGGGTTCTCGGCACCAACGACGACCCACTGGTGCAGGAGATGGACACCGATTGGGCAGCCGACCGCCAACCCGTCGCGGGTTCCTGATCGCATTCGTCACGTCGGGACCAGTGCGGGTCCCGGCAGCTATCTGCAATGCACGGACGCGCTGCGTCCACCGATGATCACTCGGCCGGGCAGGGCCTGCACGCACCCGCTTCTCGGGCTGCGGGCAGGTCCGCGCCGCGGTCCCGGGCGGCTGTCGCCGTGCCTGCTTGTTCCTTCCGAATTCCCGGAACGGACGGCACGGCGACCAGTCGCTCGAACTCAATGGGGAGTTGAGTACGATGCGGTTGCAGAATTTCACCTCGAGAATCGTCGCGGTTCTCGCGACGGTCATGGTCGGCGCACTGATGGTTTCTTGCGGCGCGGCGGAAAGCGCGCCGCCGACCACGGGTTCCTCGGTCCGGACGATCAACCCGTACGGTGGTGATCCGGCCACGGAGGGCACTCCGAAGAGGGGCGGCACCCTACTTCTGGGAATGGACCGGGAGATCGTCAGTTTCGATCCGACCGTCCAGAACGCGAACCAGGCGGCGTCCGCCATCTACGACTACCTCCTGAAGCTCGGTCCCGAAGGCACGATCGAGCCCTACCTCGCCAAGTCGATGGAGTCGTCCGACAACGGATTGACCTGGAAGATGACGCTCACCCCGGGCGTCACCTTCTCCGACGGCACCCCGTTCGACGCTAACGCGGTGATCATCAACACGCAGCGCCACATCGACAAGGTGTCCTCGCCCGGCCACCAGCTCACCGAGCGGATCAAGTCCATGCGGGCGGTCGACGCCACGACGGTGGAGTTCGACCTCACCGAGCCGACGGGCGATTTCGCCAGCGGGTTCGCGCAGCCGTTCGGAACCGGCAGCCTCGCGTTCGTGGTCTCGCCCGCAGCGCTGGAGAAGTACGGGGACCAGATCGGCAACAACCCGGTCGGGGCCGGTCCCTTCACGTTCGTCAGCTGGGTGCGCGACAGCAGGCTGGTGATGGCGCGCAACCCGAACTACTGGCAGCAGGGCATGCCGTACCTCGACGGGATGGAGTTCCGCCCGCTGCCGGACACCGAGTCGCGCTGGGCGTCGATCGTGAACGGTGACGTCGACCTGATCTTCGGTGGCTACATCACCGAGCTCTCGCGGGGAATGGCCGACCCGAATCTCACGACCTACTACGGTTCGGCCAACGGGGCCGAGTGGGTGTACTTCAACTTCGCCAGGGCTCCGTTCGACGACCGCCGGATGCGTGAGGCGATCATTCGGGCGATCAATGTGAATGCGCTGAGCGTGAGCCAGTACGACAACCAGCTGCAACCGGCGAAGAGCGTGTTCGGTGAGAGCAGCGAGTATCACAGCCAGGCCGCCTCGGACGCGTGGCCGGCATTCGACCTGGAGAAGGCGAAGGCGCTCGTCGAGGAGTACCGCGCGTCGGGCGGCAACCCGAACTTCACCTTCAAGACGTCGAACGCTCCCAACCGGGTTGCGTTCGGCGAGTTCATCCAGGCGCAGATGGCCGCGATCGGCATCACCGTCGATCTGAAGTTCTACGACCTGGCCCAGTTCTCCTCGGCGGTCGTCCAGAGCAACGACTTCCAGTTGACCAGCTGGGTGGGCGGTCCCTGGGAGTCGCCGTATCCGTCGACGATGCGACTGTTCAGTACCGACGGCCCCGGCAACTACGGCCGCTATTCCAACCCCGAGATGGACAAGCTGCTGAACCAGGCGCTGAGCACCAGCGACAAGGCAGAGCGAACGCGGCTCTACCAACAGATCGAACTGCTGGCCAACCAGGACCTGATCGTGGGTTGGTACAGCCGTGGATACCTGTCGACGATCGCGAAACCGGACGTCAAGGGTGTCGTCCGATACGTCTCGCGCGACATGTTCTACGCAACGACGTGGCTGGATCGCTGAGCGAATCCGGTCTGAACTGCAGAACACCGCCCGCACCGGCGCCGGCCACGACGACGTTCGAGGCCGGCGCCGGCGAGGACCGACTTGTCGCGAGAAATGCCGGTCAGGGCGGGCGTCGATCCGGAGGAGCACGCAGTGATTCGAATTCCACGACGCTATCGGCGCGCGCTGGTCGCGTTCGTGACGGCCATCGGCCTGGCCGCGCTGACGGCCTCCTGCGGCGCGGTGCAGGCCCAGGGCAACGCTGCCGCTGTCCAGACCCTCAGAGCGGTGAGTCCCTACGGTGGTGACCGTGCGGCCGAAGGCGAACCGCAGCGCGGCGGGACGCTGCGGGTCGGGATGGACCGCGATGCGGTCAGCTTCGACCCCGTGGTCCAGAACGCCAACCAGGCCGCGTCCGTGGTCTACGACTCGTTGATGAGGCTGACGCCGGACGGCAGGACCGAGCCCTTCGTGGCGAAGTCCATGGAGAGCCCCGACAACGGCCTCACCTGGCGGATGGGGCTGCGTCCCGGGGTGAAGTTCCAGGACGGCACCGATCTCGACGCGAACGCCGTGGTGCTCAACGTGCAGCGGCACATCGACACCGTCGCGTCGCCCGCGCACCGGTTCGCCGAGCGGATCAGTTCGATGCGGGTGGTCGATCCACTGACGGTGGAGTTCGTCCTCGGAGAGCCGATGGGCGAGTTCCCGACGGTCTTCGCACTGAGCTACTCCTCCGGAACGCTCGGGATGATCGTGTCGCCGACGGCCCTGCAGAAGTACGGCGACGCCATCGGCACCCATCCGGTCGGCGTCGGCCCGTTCACACTCGTCGACTGGGTCAGGGACTCCCGCATCACGTTCACCCGCAACGAGAACTACTGGCAGGAGGGGATGCCGTATCTCGACGGCATCGAGTTCCGGCCGCTTCCCGACACGGAGACCAGGTTCGCGTCGATGAAGAACGGCGATGTGGACTTCATCTACGGCGGCTACTACCAGGAGCTGAGCCGCGCACTCGCGGATCCGAACCTCAAGGTGTACTACGGGCCGGGTTCCGGCGGGGAGCGTCTTCAGTTCAACCACGTCAGGGCGCCGTTCGACGACCGTCGCATGCGCGAGGCCATCATCCGAGCCATCGATCTGAAGGCGCTCTCGGCGAGTCAGTACGGCAACCAGATGATCGCTGCGGACAGTCTTTTCGACGCCAGTAGCCCGTACCACACGCAGGCTGCCTCGGATGCCTGGCCGGCGTACGACCTGGAGAAGGCCAAGCAGCTCGTCGAGGCCTACCGGGCCGACGGGGGGAATCCCGACTTCACCTTCAAGACCTCCAACAGCCGCACCTCGTTCGCGGAGTTCGTCCAGGCGCAGATGGCGGCGATAGGCGTCAAGGTGGACATCCAGCTGTACGACCTCGCGCAGTTCTCCTCGGCCGTCATGCAGAGCGGCGACTTCCAGCTCACGACCTATCTCGGTTCGATCGACACGCCTTACCCGGCGGTCGCCAACCTCCTGCGCAGCGGCGGCAGCGGGAACTACGGCAAGTACTCGAACCCCGAGGTGGACCAGCTGCTCGACGACGCGATGCTCACGACCGACGAGGCGCAGCGCACGAAGGACTACCAGCAGGTGGAGCTGTTGTCCGCCCGCGACCTCGCCGTCGGGTGGTACAGCCGGAACTACTCGTCCAACATCACCCGAGCCGCGGTCAACGGCGTCTACCGCTACATGACAGCGGGCACCTGGTTCGAGGGGGTGTGGATCAAGCAGTAGACCGACCATTGTTCACATTCCGCTCGCGGCTTTCGCGTCATCGTGCTGGTACCGGCAGTGCTACCTTGACGGGATGGTCATAGGAGGGTCTTCACGGGGGCCATTCAGGGCGTCGGCCGGATTATCGAATTCTGTCCGATTGGCTCGGCTCCACCGCATGAATCCCGAATTGTGCAATGGCGAAAGCTGACGGCGGCCCGGCATTGGATGGTCCCGCCATCCGTGCGAGAGCCGGCGAGATCGGGCCACTGTTGCGGGAGTCCGCGTCCGAGGTGGAGGCCGCTCGCCGCCTGACCGCACCGGTCGTCGACGCACTTCGGTCCACCGGGGTGTTCCGGATGTCGATGCCTGAGGCGTGGGGCGGGCCCGAGCTGGACATCTGCACGCAGATCGAGATCATCGAGACGCTGTCGCGAGCGGATGCGTCGGTTGGCTGGTGCGCGATGATCGGCTCCGACAGCGGCTACTTCAGTGGCTTCCTCGACGACGCAACCGCCCGGTCGCTCTACCCCGACCTGGATGCGATCACGGCCGGCTGGGTCGTTCCGGCGGGCACTCTCGAGGTGTGCGACGGCGGCTACCGGCTGTCGGGCCGATGGTCGTTCGGCAGCGGCTCGACGCATGCCGACGTCATCCTGGGCGGTGCTCGCGTCACCGAGAAGGGGTCACCTCGAACGTCGGCCGACGGCGTGTCGGAACAGCGGATAGCGATGCTGCCGGCGGCACAATGGCAGGTGCTGGATACCTGGAACCCGGGCGGCCTGGCCGGAAGCGGCAGCCACGACTACACGATCACCGACACGTTCGTGCCCGCCGAGAACACCTGGGTGTACGGCCAGAACCATCGGTCCGGCACCCTCTACGCCTGGCGCGGGATGTTCGTGGTCAACTTCGTGGGCGTGCCGCTGGGTGTCGCCCTCGAAGCCTGCGACGTGGCCACCGGCATTATCGCGGGCAAGGTGTCGATGCCCGAGATGATCCCGGCCAGGGACGAACCCCGCGTCCGGGCCGGGATCGCCCGGGCCCGAGCCATGGTCGGCGCGGCTCGCAGCTACGCGTACGACACTGCCGCCACCTTGTGGGCCACGCTCGAAGCAGGCGACGAGCCGTCCTTCGAACTGCGAGGTCAGCTCGCGGGCTGTTTCGTGCACACGGTGACGACATGCCGTACTGCGGTGCAACTGCTGGTGGACACGGTCGGCACCGCGGCCATTCAGAAAGGGTGCCCGCTGGAACGCCAACTGCGCGATCTGAACACCCTGGTCCAACACATTCTGGGTCAGACGCGAATCTGGGAGATGGCCGGCGGGCTGTACTTCGGTGAAGAGCCACCCCTCCTCGCGTTGTGAGGTCCTGCCTGCGCGTTATTACGTCGGCTCCCGGTCCAGCTCGCCTGTCACGTCGAGCGGGATCACCGGCGAAGGTCCGGCGAGGTCGGCGGCGGGGCCGGGGAAGTAGGCGAAGTTCTTCGCCCGTGCGCCACCATCGACCACGAAGTCGCAGCCGGTGATGAGGCGCGCGTAATCCGAGGAGAGCCACGCCACGCAGTGCCCGATGTCCGTGGGAGTGCCGGTGCTGCCCATCGGGGCCATCGGGGGCCGCTCGCCCGTCCACCGTGAGGGCCTGCGCCACTCCTCGTCGCCCGTGGCGCCGCCGATGCCGGTGCGGGGCCGGTCGAGCACACCGCCCGCGCCGCGCTCGGCGATCAGCGTGGGGTTGTCCGGGGTCGGGGCAGTGGGCGTGTAGCTGTTCACACGGATCCCGTACGGCGCGAGGTCCATCGCCGCGGCCCGGACGAAGTTGTTCACCCCGCCCTTGTGGAAGGCATAGGCGATCACGCCTGCGGACCCGGACCAGCCGTTCGACGAGGAGATCGCGACGATCGAGCCGCGGATGCCGCGCTCGGCCATGTGCCGCCCGACGTACTTGGTGTTGAGGAAGTTGCCCATCGCCGCCACCTGCACGGCGCGGGAGAAGAACTCCGCGCTCTCGTCGAGCACGCCCTTGCCACCGAGCAGCGCGGCGTTGTTGACCAGGATGTCGATCTGTCCGAGCTCGTCGATCACCCGCTGCACGTAAGCGATCACCTGCTGCTCGTCGGTGACGTCGCCCGGCACCGCGATCGCCCGGCCGCCGTTGCACTCGATCCGGTCCACGCAGGCCTTCGCTGCGGCGGGATCGATGTCGTTGCAGGCCACCGTCGCGCCGTAGCGGGCGAGGGCCAATGCGATTCCGCTGCCGATGTTGGGGCCTGCCCCGGTGACGAGGGCGACCTTGCCCTCCAGCGAGATCTCCACGTGTGCTCCCGTCTCGTGCGGTGTCGAACGTCGGTCAGGGGGGCGGCCGCGCGCAGCACCCGCGATCAGAAGGGCGCCACCGGCCGGCGCCCCCCGCGGAGCCTGCGGCTGCGTTGGGCGCTCGGGGCACCGAGGGCACGGGAGACTCCGCGGGCCGCGGCCACCACCGCCGGCACGAGGCGGCGCGCGTCGGCACTGCTCCCGGCCAGCACGACGGTGAGGGACGCGGTGACGGTGTCGGTCTCGTCCCTGACCGGCGCGGCGACGGACACCGCCGACAGCGACATGTGGCCCTCGGAGATGGCGTGCCCGCACCGGCGGATGCGGTCCAGCTCTGCGCGCAGCACCGTCGGATCGACCAGCGTCCGCGAGGTGTAGCGGCGCAGCGGGCCTGCGAACACCTGCTCCTGCAGTGCCGGCTCCGCGTAGGCGAGCAGCACCAGACCGGAGCTGGACGCGTGTAGCGAGCGGCGCCTGCCGAGGAAGGACAGCACCGGTATCGCCCGCGGCGCGGAGAGCCGCTCCACGAACACCATCTCGTCGCCGTCGCGCACGGCGAGCAGGACGTTCTCCCGTGTCGCCAGGAAGAGGTCCTCGAGGAACGGGAACGCGGTCTCACGCATGCCGAGCGCCCGCGGGGCGAGCGCGGCGGTCTCCCACAGCCGCAGGCCCACGTGATAGCGGCCCGCCGCCGTGCGTTCCAGTATGCCCGCCGCCGTCAGCTCGCCGATCATGCGGTGGGTGGTGGTGAGCGGCAGCCCGGAGCGCTTGCTCAGCTCGGTGAGGGTCAGCTCGTCGTGCTGCGGGTCGAAGGACTCCAGCAGGAGCAGCAACCGTCGCAATGGCGAGTCGCGCAACGCGTCCCGCGGCACATCCTTCGCATCACGGCCCGGGCCGGCGCCTCCGGGACCACGACCTGTCACGGTCGCGCTCCGGGGTCGTCGCCGGGGTAGACCAGCCCGATCGCCTCCTCCGGCACGCCGAGCGCGCCGTGCAGGATGCTGCGCATGATCGGCTTGGGCACCAGGCAGTCGGCGCACGCCTCGGGCCCTGCGGTGATCCGCACCTGGACCCCGGTGTCGTCCTGGTGCATCTCCATGGCGTAGTCGTCGGCGGCGAGGGTGGCGCGTAGTCCGGCGAGGGCGGTTTCGTCGATCGTCACGAGGTCGGTCCTCCCATGCGGACCCGGTCGACCGGATGTGCCGTGCGTGACCAGCCCCCGAACCCGAAAGGCCGCACGACCATCGACATCGCGGCGTTGCGCGCCCCGGCCACGACGACGAGCAGCTGCTCGGGCGCGGCGAGCATGTGTAGTCCGTGTGCGTCGATGCCCGGGCCCTCCATGCGGCCGAGGCCCTTGCCCGCACGCTCCAGGTCCGCGTGGCTGCGCACCGCGTGCTCGTACATCCACTGCTGCACGTCGGCCTTGGTGTAGCCGGCGCCGGCCAGCAACTGGGCGTGCTCCACCCCGAGGACGAGGCCCGCCGAGGAGTGCCGCCCGATCGCCGCTCCGGTGCGCGAGACCGTGTCGCACAGGTCCCACAGCACCTCCTCGGCGACCGTGGTGTGCCGGTTGTCCACGAACTCGCAGGTGCGCAGGAGCAGCGCCGTCACCGCGTCCGCACCTGCCGGCAGTCCCAGCTCAACCGCGAGCGACTCCCAGGGGCTCTCCTCCTCGTTCTCCCCGATGCACAGCGACCACCGCCCGGGCACGCCCTGCGTGGCCTGCTCCAGCTCCTGCGGGCGGACCCCCAGGACGTTGCGCACGATGAGGCCGACCGCCCTGGCGATCGTGGCGTTGGCCCGGAATCCGGGACCGAGCACCCCGCCGGCACAGTTGATCCCGAGCTCGCCCCGGACCGGGCCGTTGACGATGATCAGCGGCGCCGGCCCGCTCGTGCTCTGCCACGCTCCTCCGGTGACGACCCGCTCGCCCATCAGCGCGTCCCACGCGGCGAGGACGACCGGGAAGTGGACCGGTAGACAGCCGGCCATGGCTGCGTTCACCGCCGCCTGCTCCACCGTGCAGGCGCGGTCGAGGTTCGGCATCGCGGCGACGATCTCGGTGCGGGCCCGGGGCGTGGCGGCCAGGAACTCCTCCACCACCTCCGCCGTCACCGGAACGACCGGCAGTCCGTCGGTCCAGCCCTGCTCGTACGCGTGCTCGACGAAGCGTCGGGCGTAGTCGAGCCGTTCGGTGTCCTGCTCGAGCGCCGAGTCGAGAGTCACGCCGCCGCCGCGCCGTCCGTCGTCAGCGTCCCGACGATCTCCGGCAGGGCTAGCCGTGCCCGCTCGCGGACACCGTCGGCGTCGAGCGGGGCGACCGGGTGCGCGGTGGTGATGTAGCCATAGCCGGGGCTGCCCTGCAGCCGCGCCATCGCGTCGGCACTCACGGTGAACGCGTCGCTGCAGATCACGACGGCCGGCACTCCTGCAGCCTCGAGCGCCAACCCGTCGGCGACGGCGGAGGCGCTGCACGAGCCGCAGTCACCGACCCCGACAACGACCACGTCGCACGCCGCGACGAGCTCGGCCAGCGTGTCGGCGGGCACCGGGTCGGTGATGCTGAGCTTGCGGCGGCGCACCACGTCCGCCGTCCCGTGCTCGGCGGCGAGCAGGTCGGCGACCGCGTCCAGGAACTGCTCGGCGTTGCGCTTGGTGTTGGCCAGCAGCCCGACCGTGCGTCCGTGCAAATCGGCGGGGCGGGGCGCGAGCGCGGTGGCGCCGCCGGACAGGGTTGCACCTGCCGTGGGGTCGATGAGGGCTTCGAACAACGTGGGTCCCTCCCGTCGCCGCGGCGCACATGGGGCTGCCGCACGGTGTGAGTGGCGGGTGCCGGATCCGCAATCAGCGTCCGGCTTCCGGGTGCCGGCGGCGGGGCCCTGCACCGTCGGTCCGGATCGACGGTAATTGCGAGCGGCACGCCTCTGCTATGCGACTTCCGTGCCGTGGAAGCGCGGGCTGCCTTCGCTCATGCCGTCCGACCTGCGGAGAAGCGGTGCGCCGACCACATGCGACGCCCGTCGCGCCGCCTAGGTCATCCGTCGCGGAAGCCCGATCGCCCGACAGCTCGGCAGACCGCGGCAACCCGCGCTCGTCCCCCATGGGCCAGCAGCGGAGACGGTCTTCCCAGGGATCGCTTGACAGCGCCGATGTCCACGGTGGAACATCAAATCTCGTACTACGTCATACGTACTACCGTCTGATGACTGCTCTTCGGCCCGGCCGACGCCATGCGCAATGGCCGATATTGGCGTGCCCTGAAAAGGAGCGCGCCTTTCGCGTCCACGGGAGATCTCTGAGGGTTGGAGGATTCGTCAATGCCGATACACAACGGGGTGGATCGACGATCGTTTCTGCGGGCCGGTCTGACGGGCGCCGCGATGCTGGGGGCGGCTGGGCTCCTGTCGGCATGTGGTGGTGGTGGGTCGGCGCCTGGCGGGGCTTCCCAGGGCAGGGCCGTCACACCGACGTACGTTCCGTATGCGAACAAGCCGCCGGCCGACCTGCCGGGCAACGACTTCGGCCTGGCCGACACCTACCTGAAGTATCCGAGCAACCCCATGAAGCTCACCGAGGGTGTGCCCGGTGACGGCAGTGACGTGAGCGCGATGGTCCTCACCTACGACCCGATCGTGCCTGGCGTCGAGAACAACCGTTACTGGCAGGAGGTGAATCAGCGGCTCGGCGTGAACCTGAAGATGCAGCAGGTTCCGGCCGGGGACTACGGTTCGAAGCTCCCCACCGTGCTGGCCGGCAACGACATCCCCGACTTCGTCCAGTTCCAGACCTACCCGCCGTCCTTTCCGGACCTTCTGAAGGCGAAGTTTCAGGATCTGGCGCCGTTCCTGGCCGGCGACAAGGTGAAAGACTATCCCTTCCTTGCGAACATTCCAGGGTATTTCTGGGATACCTCGGTGATGTACAACGGCGGGATATATGGGATCCCTATCCCGGCGTACAAGATGGTGAACTACCTCTTCACGCGCGACGACATCATCGAGGGCAAGGGTCTCAGTGCGACATTCGGGACGTTTGACGAGTTCCTGGACCTCGTCAAGGCGGTCAACGACCCGAGGAACAGCCAGTGGGCGCTCACACACGTGGTGGAGCCCACTGCCAAGGCTCCGGCTGGAACCTTCGCCTACGTGCTCCAGTGCATGGGCGTCGGGAACGTGTGGTCGGAGAACAACGGAACGTTCACGAGCTATCACGCGGATGAGCGGACGAAGGAAGCGATCAGTGTATGTGCCGGCCTGGTCAAGGACGGCTACGTGCATCCCGAGGCGTTCAGCGGTGCCACGGTCGATTTCGTGACGAACATGGCGATCGGGCGTGCAGTGATGGGGATCCCCGGCGGCCTCACATCGCTGCCGCGGTTCTTCAACCTGAGCATCAGCGACAAGATGAGGATCGGTGGGGCCAAGCCGGTGCCGTACGCGGCGGACACGGACGCCCGCGCCTGGCAGCGGACGCCTGCCTTCAGCATCACAGCTATCAAGCAGAGTGAACCCGAGCGCATCAAGACACTGCTCGAGATTGCCAACTACCTGGCCACGCCGTTCGGCTCGGAAGAGTACAGGTTCATCAACTTCGGTTCCGAGGGCACGCACTGGAACTCCGACGGTGCGGGCGGTGACCCGGTGATCACGCCGCTCGGCAAGGCGGAGTTCACCGGGTTCGGGCTTCCCTACATCGCGTGTCCGCCGCGTGTGTTGTACACACCCGGAATCGCCGATTCGGTCAGGAAGCAGTACGAGATCGAGAAGTCGATGATGGAGACCTCGGTGGCCAACGCCAGCCTTGGCCTCTACTCGGAGACCGAGGGGCGGAAGTGGGCCACCCTCGAACGGGCGATCGGCGATGCCCAGGCAGAGATCATGAAGGGTAACCAGCCCCTGTCGACCTGGGACGACGCGGTCCGGACGTGGAAGGCGCAGGGCGGCGACCGGATCGCACAGGAGTACCAAGAGGTATTCGCGGCGTCGAGGTAGGCGGGTACGGCAAAGCGTTGACACGACGAAAGGAATGGCTGTGGTTCTAGTGGGATGTCTGCCGGACGAGGACGCCGAATGAGCGGTGCGGTCGGTTCGCGTGAGATTGCGGTCGTGGGCGTCGGTCAGACAAACCATCGGGAGCTGTTTCTGGAGAAAGGTGTGCAGCGGGACGCGCACGCTCTCGGCGCCGAGGCACTACGGCTCGCTCTCGACGACGCCGGGATGGCGAAGGAGGAGCTCGACGGTCTCCTGGTCTCGCGGGTCGGCTACAACCGGATGGCCGACGTGCTCGGGATCCATCATCCCCGCTTCGTGCAGGAGCTCGAGGGCTCCGGTCGGATGAGCGGTGTCGCCCTCCAGAATGCCGTGGCATTGATCTCGAGCGGGGCGGCCGAGGTCGTGGCGTGCGTGTACGGGAACAACGGGCGTTCCGCACAGATGAAGTACGGCGGCGAGGGAGCCGGAGAAGGCGCGGGCCCCACGGCGGGCTACGACGCGATGTACGGAATGACGTCGCCGGGCGCGTACGTCTCCATGATGTACCAGCGGTACCGCCACCTGTACGGGGCGCCCGAAGACGCCCTCGCCCCGCTGGCCATCAACAACCGGCGCAATGCCACCCGCAACCCCCTGGCCGTCTTCCAGGAAGAGATCACCCACGAGCAGTACATGGGATCCCGGTTCATTGCCGAACCGATGCGGTTGTTCGACTACTGCATCATCAACGACGGCGGCGTCGCATTCATCGTGACCACGATGGAACGTGCCAGGGCACTGGCCAAGCCGCCGGTGCGGGTGGCCGCGACGGCCGGGATGGCGGAGCTGACGAACTTTTACACGAGCACGGACTTCTTCTTCGACGCCTGCACGGACGTCGCGGGGCGGGTGTACCAGCAGTCCGGGCTGCGTCCGGAGGATATGAAAGCGCTGGAGGTGTACGACAACTTCCTGCCGACGATTCTGTTCACCTTGGAGGGGTTCGGGCATGCCGATCGGGGGACGGCGTGGGAATGGGTGCGTGAACACGATATCGGGTTCGACGGGGATCGGCCGATGAACACGTCCGGCGGGCATACGGCCGAGAGCTACATGCAGGGCTGGGCGCTGCATGTCGAGGCGGTCAAACAGGTCCGAGGCGAAGCGGGTGAACGGCAGGTTGCGGGCTGCGATGCCGTGCAGTACATGTGCGCATCCCCCATCGTCACCTCACACGTGTTCACCGCGGCCTGAGGAAGGGACATCTGTGGACATCGATGCGTTCGAGCGGCTCCTACCGGCTGTGACGCCTGCCAACCGCCCTTACTGGGAAGGCCTGGCGGCGGGGGAGCTGCGCGTGCAGTTCTGCGAAGACGACGGCACGGCGTGGTTTCCGGAGTCGCCGGTATGCCCCCGTTGTTTGTCGCCGAAGTACACGTGGAAAGCGGCCAGTGGCCGGGGCACGTTGTGGTCCTGGATCCGGATGCACCAGAACTACTTCGCAGCGTTCGACGACGAACGGCCGTACGTGATCGCTTTCATCAGGCTGGAGGAGGGGCCGTTCTTCATCGGCACGGTCACCGACCCTGTGGAGCGGCTCACCATCGACGCCGATGTCGAGCTCGATTTCAACCAGGTGGGCAGCCGCACCGTGGCGACGTTCAGACTGGCGAAGTGACGCCGTGACCATCTCGAATCCTCCTCAGGACGTTGTCGATGTGCCGTTGGTTCTGCTCGAGTTCCTGAGCGACGGCGTCGCCCGCATCACGCTCAACCGTCCCGAGAAGCGGAACGCCATGAGCCGTCAGGCGCGCAAGGAGCTGATCGAGGCTCTGGACCGGTGTCGCGGCGCGGCCCGTGTGATCGTGTTGACGGGAGCCGGGCCGGCGTTCTGTGCCGGGGTCGATCTGAAGGAGGTCGATGCGGCCGGACCGGCGCAGAATGCGCTGGACGGGGACCACCCCTGGATCGCGGTGCAGGAGACTATCCGCCGGCACCCGGCGATCGTGATCGCGGCGGTGAACGGGTTCGCTCTCGGCGGCGGCGTGACGTTGATCAACAGTGCGGATCTGGCGCTGGCCTCGGCCAGTGCGGAGATCGGGATGCCGGAGATCGGGTTCGGCTTGTACCCGGGACTCGCCGGCCCCTCGACACAGCTGCGGCTGGGCCCGAAGCGGGCGGCGTGGATGGTGCTCACCGGCAGGCGGATCAGCGGTCGCACCGCACAGGAGTGGGGTCTGGTGAACCTGGCTGTGGACCCGGCCGAGCTGCAGGACGAAGCGCTGGCGCTGGCTGTCGACATCGCGCAGCACGACGCGGTCACGCTCACATGGTGCAAGAAGGCGCTCTGGGAAGTGCCGATGCATATCACCGACTGGACCGCCGCCCTCGAGTACGGGGAGAACGTCGGAACTCAGATCCGCTCCCGTACGAGCGCCGTGGGAGACGGGTTGAGTGCCTTCGCCCAAGGCCGGCGTAACCCCGGGCAAGGCGCCGGCGGTGGCAGACATGGGTGAGCCGGCCCGGGTCCTGAGGGTGGTCGAGCTGGCCCAGGGCGTGGCCGGACCGGTGGCAGGGCGACTCTTCGCCGGCCTCGGACACGAAGTCGTGAAATGCGAGCCACCCACCGGGGACTACCTGCGAGGCACCCGTGACACGTCCGGTTCCGGCCCGGACGTCATGGCGTTCGGGTTCGCGGCCCTCAATGCGGGGAAGCAGAGCGTCGCTATCGACCTCGACACCGCCGAGGGCCGGCACAGCGCGATGGCGCTGATCGCGACCGCCGACGTGGTCATCAGCGACCTCCACGCTGACCAGGCGGCCGCTCTGTCCTTGATGGGCGAGGCCAGGCGGGAGCGCTGGCCGGAGCTGGTGACGATGTCGGTGACAGGGTTCGGGCTCGACAACCCCTGGTCGGTCCACCGTCCTGACAGCATGCTCGCCGAGTCGTTCGGTGGCTTGGCCGTCATGATCGGTGAGCCGAATCGGCGTCCGCTGAGCCTCGGTGGAGAGCAGGCAGCGTACGCGGCCGGGTTCGTCGGGTTCTTCGGCGCAATGCTCGCGCTCGAACGCGTGCGGCAGGGTCACAGCGGCGACGTCGCCGACGTCGCCCTCTCGGACGTCGCCGCTTACATCGACTGGAAGAGTGATATCGCGCATGCGGTCACCGGCGTGACCCCGCGCCGGGGCGGCGTTCGGCGCGGCCGGTGGCGGATGGTCCCGGCACTCGACGGCTGGGCGGGCGTCATCTACCAGCCCGACCAGTGGGAATCCATGATCGAACTGGTCGGTGACCCGCGACTGGCTGATCCCCGCTTCGCCGACGAGCCTTCCCGCGACGAGTCGGTGGAGGAGTGGTGGCCGGTGATCGAGGAATGGGCGGCTGTCCGGACGCGCGATCAGATCTACAAGGAGGCGCAAGGGCTCGGCCTGGCCTTCGGCATCAGCACCGACATGGCCGACCTCACCGCGTCGGCGCACTACCGCGCCCGTGGCTTCATCCCGGAACCGCAGCCCGGTATCCCGTCTCCGACGTTGGGGAAGTTCTTCACGTCCGCAGAGCTGCCGTGGAGGACGGGGGACGTGCCCGCACTGGGCCAGCACACGGCCCAGCTGCTCGGTACTCGGGCGACGCCGCATACGCAGGCCGCCAGCCGAGCAGCGGCTGACGCCGCTGACCCGACGGCCGGGCCGCTGGACGGCATGGTCGTCCTGGACCTCGGCACGATCACGGCCGGCGCCGCCACGGGACGACTGCTGGCTGATTACGGCGCCACTGTCATCAAGGTCGAGGCCAAGGAACGGCCCGACCCGTTCCGCAAGTGGGTCATTGCGGGTACGCCGGCCGAGAAGCTGCCGCAGGAGGGCGACACAGTCTCGCCGGTGTTCGAGTCGAACAATGCCGGCAAGCTCGGCGTGACACTCGACCTGAAGTCAGACGAGGGCAGGGAGGAGTTCCGCCGTCTTGTCGCCGGCGCCGACGTAGTCATCGAGAACTTCCGCGTCGGAGTGACGAAGCGCCTCGGCGTGGACTACGCGTCTCTGCGGAAAGTCAATCCCGACTTGATCTATCTTTCGCTGTCCAGCCAGGGACAGGACGGCCCCGAGGCGCTGTCGCGCTCCTACGGATCGACGCTCGACATGCTGTCGGGGCTCGCCTCCCTCACCGGGTACGAAGACGGCCCACCCACATGGTCATCGGTGGACGTGAACTACCCGGACCAGCTCGTATCCCTCTTCGGTGCCGCCCTCGTGGCCTACTGCTGGAACCGCCGTGTGTCCACCTACGTGGACGTCGCGCAGCGCGAGACCGTCTCCTGGACCTTGTCCGACCAGATCGAGGCATTCCTGGCGACGGGCCGGATCGCCGGACCCACCGGCAACCGGCGCCCGGGCGCCGCTCCACACGACGTGTACCCGTGCTCGGGTGTCGACCGGTGGGTGGCCATCGCCTGCTTCACCGACGAACAGCGCGCGGCCCTCGCGGCCGTCGTCGGGCTGGATCGGATCGGTGCCGACTGGAGGGGGAACGGCGATGATGCCCGGCGCATTGACCAGGCCATCGCCGCGTGGACAGGCGCGCGGTCGCGCGACGAATGCGTGCGCATCCTGGGCGCGATAACTGTCCCGTGCGTCCCGGTGCTGAACGCCGAAGATCGCGCGCGGGACACGCATTTCATCCGACATCGGGTGTTCCTCGACGGTCCGGTGCGCCGTAAGGGATTTCCGCTCGTCTTCGAAGGCCACCTGCCACCTGCCCCGAGACCCGCGCCGCAGGTGGGGGAGCACACGGATCTGGTCCTCGGTGAGGGGAGCCCGATCCGGCGCTCGTGACTTCCGCCGGCACTGCCGGCCGCCGGTCGCCACGAGGTCCCGGCGTTGCAGAAATTGGGTGAGGCGCTCGACAAAGGAGTTGGCGTGACAGCTGCAGGTCATCCGACGGTAAGATCGTCGAGATTCACCGAGAGGGTTGTCCACCGGATCCGCCGAGATCGGATCCTGCTGGTGCTGGCCGTTCCCGGAATTTTGATCATCCTGTTGTTTCGTTACGTTCCGCTGCTCGGGAACGTGATCGCATTTCAGGACTTCCAACCCTTCCTCGGCATCTCCGAAAGCTCGTGGGTGGGGTTCGACAACTTCCGCATCCTCGCCGACCCGCTCTTTCTGAACGCCCTGACGAACACGCTGATCATCACGTTGATCCAAGTCGTTCTGGTCTTCCCGGCGCCGATCATCGTGGCGCTGCTGCTCAACAGCATGCTGGGCGAGCGATGGAAGCGGCTGGTCCAGTCGATCCTCTACATGCCGCACTTCCTGTCCTGGGTGATGGTCGTGGCCATCACCCAGCAGTTGCTCGGCGGAACCGGAATCATCAACAACGCGTTGCGGGGGGCGAACCTCGCCACGATGAACATCATCGGGAACGAGGACTGGTTCTTCGCCCTCATCACTTCGCAGGTGATCTGGAAGGACACCGGGTGGGCTACCATCCTCTTTCTTGCTGCACTTTCCCGGATTGACGTCGGGCTGTATGAGGCAGCTAGTGTGGATGGCGCGAGCCGATGGCGGCAATTGTGGCACATCACACTGCCGGGCCTGCGCTCCATCATCATCCTGCTCCTCATCCTTCGATTGGGTGAGGCTTTGAACGTCGGGTTCGAGCAGATCCTGTTGCAACAACCTGCGGTGGGAATCCGGGCCAGCGAAGTACTCGACACCTACGTCTACAACAACGGGATCATCGGCGGCAACTGGGGCGCCGCGGCCGCCGTCGGGCTCCTGAAAGGCATCGTCGGCGTCGTTCTCGTGCTCGGCGCCAACAAGGTCGCTCACATGTTCGGTGAACCCGGCCTCTACGATTCCAGGAGCTCCCGATGACCACGACCATCGCTCGGCCGAGCACCACGACAGCTCCTCCGCCGCGCCGGAAGCGGCGGCCTGTGCTCGTGGGCGGGATGCCGCCGCCGTCCATGGCCGCAAGAGTGCTGAAGGGGATCGTGCTGACGATCCTGTGTGCCTTCGTCGTGATCCCGTTCGTCAGTGTCGTGTCGACGAGCCTCGCGGACCAGGCGCAGGTGAGCCAGGCCGGGGGATTCGTGCTGTTCCCGGACAACCCGAGCCTGCGAGCGTATGAGTCCCTCTTCGAGGGCGGCGTCGTGACCAGGGCGTTCGTCGTGAGCCTGGTGATCACAGTGGTGGGCACGCTCATCAGCCTGGCCTGCACGGCGACGCTGGCGTACGCGCTGAGCAGGCCGGAGAGCTTCGGGCACCGGCCGCTGCTGCTGACGGTGCTCGCCACCTTGCTCTTCGCCCCAGGGATCATCCCCAACTACCTGGTGATCCAGCAGGTCGGGCTGCTTGACTCGTACTGGTCCCTGATCCTTCCAGTGGCGGTGAACGGGTTCAACGTGATCGTCATGCGTGCGTTCTTCATGGGGCTGCCGAGGGAGCTCATGGAGGCGGCCCGCATCGATGGTGCGGGGGAGATCGCCACCTTGCGGCTGATCGTGATGCCGCTCTCGAAAGCGGTCTTCGCCGTCATCGGCCTCTTCTACGCGGTCAGCTACTGGAACGCGTTCTTCAATGCTTTGCTGTACCTCAATGATGCGACGATGTGGCCGCTGCAACTGGTGGTGCGTTCGTACGTCATCCAGAACGCGACGTTGAGCGACCCTCTGGCCACCACCGCGCCGCCGCCTACCGAGTCGATTCAGATGGCGATCCTGGTGCTCTCCATCGTCCCGATCCTGCTCGTCTACCCGTTCCTTCAGCGACACTTCGCGAAGGGCGTGTTGACGGGCGCCGTCAAGAGCTGACTGTCCACGGAAGGACGGCAAGTTGCGCATAGGCATCGATATTCCCCCGAACGACGCGAACGGGAAACTCCTCGACGCGAAGGAGCTGATGACACGGGCAAAGATGATCGAGGACGCCGGGCTGGACGGAATCTGGCACGGCGATGCGTCGTACTACCGCGGCCAGTACACCGAGGTGGACCCGTTCCAGTGGTCGGTCCTGTGTGCGGCCGCGACCGAGAGCATCGAGGTCGGCCTGACGGTGCTGCAGGTACCGCTGCGCGAGCCCGTTGATCTCGCCCAGCGCCTCCTCACGACCCATGCGCTGACGAATGGGCGGTTCACCGCGGGCGTCGGGGCCGGCTCGACCTTCCGCGGTGCGTTCCAGGCGGTGCACGTGCCCTACGACGACCGGTTCACGATCTTCCATTCACACATGGACAAGATCCGCCGGCTGCTCGACGGCGAGGAAGTCGACGACGCTGTCCTGCCGCCGTTCCCCGGCACGCAGGGCGGCCCGCGCTTCGTGCTCGGTGCGTGGAGCAGCCCGGTCTCCCTCAGGCGGGCTGCGCGCGACTACGACGGCTGGATGAGCTCGTCGGGGCTCACCAACATCACGATCATGGGGGAGGGCATTCGGCGCTACCGGGACTTGGGTGGCCGGCGCGCGATGACGACCACGTGCCGCGTCGACCTGCGCGCCCCGAACCGCAAGCTGGACGAGGACGGTCCGTTCACCCTCATCTGCGGCCCGGAAGAAGCGGCGGAGCGGCTCAACCGCCTCGCCGAATTGGGCTTCGACGACGTCTGCCTGCGATTCGTCGACGAGCGGGAGACGGGTGGGCGGCGGACGGCACAGTTCACCGCGGACGACCTGGCCACGATTCGCTCGCTGTTGCCGAAGGACCCTCGCAGCGCGGTTGCGGCTTAGCGGTTCCGAAGGGCGAGCGGCCCGCTTACGTGAGTCTCGTTGGCGAAAGCGCCGCTCGTCCCCCGGCCGCCTTCGGCGCTGACGGTAGGATCTGGACGGTCATACAGACCCTCGGAGGGAGTGGCGTGTCCGCGTCGGACCTTGGTATGCGGATCGAGCGCCCGGAGCAGTTGCTCCGGGACCGGGTCGTCGACGTCGTACGCGAAGCGATCCTGCGGGGCAGCCTCGCTCCTGGGAGGCGGCTCACCGAGCGGGAGCTGGGCGAGCTCACCGGTGTGAGCCGCACATCGCTTCGCGAGGCACTGCGTCATCTGCAGGCCGAAGGGCTCGTGGAGAGCTCGGAGAGCCGCGGGCTGAGGGTCGCAGTACTCACCCCCGAGGTGGTCGGCCACCTCTACGACGTCCGTGCCGCGCTGGAGCCGGCTGCCGTTGAGCTCTTCGTCCGTTGCGCCACCGCCGAGCAGGTCGCTGCGCTGGCCGCAACCCGCCGGCTCGACGAGCCGGAGCCGGAGGTGGAGCTCCAGGCCACTCGCGAGTTCTACCGGATCCTCCTGGAGGGCACGGCCAACCCGATCCTGCAGCAGATGGCGGGGTCGATCGACGCCCGGATCCACGCGCTGCGGCGAGTGTCGCTGCGGGCACCTGGCCGGCAGTTGAAGAGCCGCCGCGAGATCGACGACATCCTTGCCGCGATCAAGAGCGGCGACGCGGCCCGAGCCGTCGAGCTGGCCCGTCTGCACGTCCTCGCGGCGAAGGAGGCTGCGCTTGTGGCGGTGCGGAGCCTGGAGAGGACCGAAGCGTCCTGATGCCGGACGCAGAGAACATCGGTGCAGCTGCACCGGAGTGACTGCTACGGCCGTCGATTGGGCCGCAGGTGATCACGATGTCGGAAGATCGAGTGATTCGGCGCGGATAGCCGCAGTGTTTCGACAGCCAGTACGGTTTCTCCTCCAGGACGCCCGGAAAGCCTGCTCCGAAGCGATCGGTGGTCACCGTGGTCGGCATCGTGCTTCTCGCCCTGTTCGTCGCCGCAGTGGTCGTCGGACTGATGGCAGGCGGGGGAGACGCTGCGGACCGCTTCGATATCTGGACGGCTCGGACCGCCCTCGGACTGGCGCTCCTCGGTGAGGTCGGGGTGGCCGTTCTCGTGACGAGCCTCGGTCCGGACGACCTCTCGGTGCTGCTGGCGTTCGCGGCGGTGCCGCTGCTGCTCACCGCCGTGCCGTTCGCACTGCGCGCGCCGACGCTCGTGTCGCGGGTGGTCACGGTGGTGTGCGCCCTGCTTCTCGCTGTGTATGTCGGGATCACGGGGCTGTCGATCGGGCTGTTCTTCGCACCGGCCGCCCTCGCCCTCGTCCAGCTCGCCGCTCTGCGGGCACGGCGCAGGCCGATCGACGTGTCGCCTGAGTAGAAGTACGACGTTCAGTCCACCGGATTCGATGTTCGGCGGCGATGGTCGGCCGCCTGGAGTGCCGGAACGAGAGGTGCGAGCGCCGCCCGAAGAATGTCCGCGAGCGATCCTTGGGGAACGACGAGGAGCTGCGCGCCGCCCCGTTCCTGCGTCTCCTGCCGTGGGCGCAGCCAGCGCTCGGCTGCCACCCGGGTGGCAGCCGACACCGCTGCCCCGAGCACTGCCGGCGCCAGGTCGTCACCGCCGCTGGTCCGCGCCGCGATCGCCGATGTGAGTGGCTGCTCGATCCCGGCGACCAGGGCGAGGAACTCGGCACGCACCCGCGGTGCGGATGTGATCAGAGCGAGCAGGTCCTCGCCGGGCTCGCCGTCCGCGACGTACTGCTCGACCACGGTCTCGACGACGGCTTCGGCCAAGGGCTCGCCGGCCGGCCGGGCCTTCAGGGCTGCACCGATCCGCAGGGCGCGCTCCGCCTCGATCGCGGCGACGATCGCCTGCTCTCTGCTCGAGAAGTAGTTGTTGTAGGTGCGCGGTGACACGCCCGCGGCCTCGGCGATGTCCTCGACCCGCACGTTCTCCGCGCCGTGCTCCAGCGCGAGGCGCAACGCGGCCGCGCTGAGGGCCTCGCGGGTGGCGACCTTCTTGCGCTCGCGCAGCCCACCGCTGTCGTTCGGGTTCATGCCGGGAGCATAGCCCGGTCATGCGTGCACGCAATTTTGCGTGCACGCAGTTTTGTGTACTCTCCTGCTGGCACTCCCGACACGAGAGTGCCAGTCCGGTGAGAGGCGCCGGTGGGACCGAGGTCCAGCCGTCGCGGGCTCCGGTGCCGATCACCCACCATCCTGAGAGGACGGTCGCCATGGCGAAGATGATCGCTTTCGACGAGGAGGCGCGCCGCGGGCTCGAGCGCGGCATGAAC
>NZ_BAAAUS010000020.1:0-207596 GCF_039534065.1 Pseudonocardia yunnanensis
GAGGAGGTCGTCATCGTTCCGGACGGCCCGCCTCAGGTCATCACGCTCTTCCCGGCGCAGGAGCTCTTCGTCGCCAACCCCTACTGATTGCAGCTTCGCGACGTAGGGGTCGAGAGAAGCCCCGGGGCGTACCATGTATGGCTCACAACGAGGCCCCCGGTTGTCCGGAATGCCGGGCCGGCCCGCGGGTGACGTCGCCGAATCGGTCGACGATGACGACCACGTGCGGTCGTCCGGCACGCGCACGCCGTACATCGATGCACGTCAGCGCGACGGCTCGGCCACCGGGAGTTACCGATGTCCAGCAGTGCAAGACACCGGTCTGGACCGGCGACTCCGTGGCTGCTGATCTGTACCCCCACCGCACCCGTCCCGCACGACGGGCCTCCAGAGCAAACCATGACCGCCCGCCGGCCTCACAGGTCGGCGGCAATCGGAGAATCCATGGCCAACCCTCCTGCGCTGTTCAACGTGATCGCCGGCCGCACCGTCGACGGTGTTCGGACGTTCGTGAGGACGAGCCCGGTCGACGGAAGCGTCGTCGCCGAGGTCCACGAAGCGAGCCGTTCCGTGGTCGACGCGGCCGTGCGGGCGGCGGGTGACGCGCTGGCCGGCCCGTGGGGCCGTACGCGGCCCGCGGGGCGTTCCGCACTCCTGCGGCAGGTGGCCCGCCTGCTCGAGGAGAGGGCCGATGAGTTCGTTGCCGCCGAGGTGCGCGACACGGGCAAGCCACTCGCACTCGCACGCAGCCTCGACGTCGCCCGTGCCTCCGCGAACTTCGACCACGGGGCCGACTTCCTCTACGGGGCCGGGAACCAGGACAGCTACTCCACCGAGACCGCCGACGGCCGCCGCGCCCTCAACTACGCCTACCGCAAACCGGTTGGCGTCGTGGCCGTCATCGTCCCGTGGAATCTGCCGCTGCTGCTGCTCACGTGGAAGGTCGCGCCCGCGCTCGCGGCCGGCAACACGGTCGTCGTGAAACCGTCGGAGTTCACCCCCTCGTCGGCGACCCTGCTGGCCGAGGTGATCGCCGACGCGGGCATCCCGGACGGCGTCTACAACGTCGTGCACGGGCTCGGGCCGGCGTCCGCCGGTGAGTTCCTGACGACCCACCCCGGCGTCGACGCGATCACGTTCACCGGGGAGTCGGCGACCGGGTCGGCGATCATGGCTGCCGCCGCGCCGAACCTCACGCCGGTCTCCTTCGAGCTCGGCGGGAAGAACGCCGCGCTGGTATTCGCCGACACCGACCTCGAGCGCGCCGTCAGTGGCACTGCCCGATCGGTGTTCACCAACGCGGGCCAGGTGTGCCTGTGCACCGAGCGGGTCTACGTCGAGCGGCCGATCTTCGACGAGTTCGTCGCCGGGCTTGCGGAGCAGGCCGCCGACCTGGTGGCGGGGCGTCCGGACGACCCGCGGACCAGTCTGGGGCCGCTGATCTCCCGCGAGCACCGGGAGAAGGTGCAGTCCTACTGCGACATCGCGGTCAAGGAGGGTGCCACTGTCCACTCCGGCGGCGGGCCGGTCTCCTTCGGCGACGCGCTGGACGGCGGGGCGTACTTCGCGCCGACGATCTGGACCGGGCTGGACCAGCACGCCCAGGTGACGACGGAGGAGGTGTTCGGGCCGGTCTGCCACGTGGCGCCGTTCGACACCGAGGACGAGGCGGTGGCGCTCGCGAACGACACCGCGTACGGCCTCGCCGCCACCGTCTGGACCGGTGACGTCGACCGCGCTCACAGGGTGGCCCCACGCCTCGACGTCGGCCTCGCCTGGGTCAACTCGTGGTGGCTGCGCGACCTCCGCAGCCCGTTCGGCGGCAACGGCCGGTCGGGCGTGGGCCGCGAGGGCGGCCACGCGGCCGTCGACTTCTACAGCCGGCCCACCAACGTCTGTATCGAGATCCACCGGTCGTGACCTGCCCGCACATCCCTACAAGGAGCCGCACGTGAACGCCCCGCACATCGTCTGGATCCACCGCTCCGATGCCGCGGGCAGCGACCTGCTCGGCGGGAAGGGCGCAGGCCTGGCCCGGCTGACCGAGGCAGGGGTCCGTGTGCCCCCCGCGTTCGTGGTCTCGACGGCGGCCTTCCGTGCGGCCGTCGGCGCCGACCTCTTGGCGGAGATCGACACCATGGCAGGCGGCGTGGCACCCGACGCCGCGGCCGAGGACCTCGAGGCCGTCGGCGCCGAGGTCCGCGAGCTCATCGGGGGTGTTGCGCTCGGCGACACACTCACCGGCGCGGTGGCCAAGGCGTACGCGGCGCTCGGCCACGACGCTGCCGTCGCCGTGCGCTCCAGCTCGGCCGCGGAGGACTCTGCTGACCACAGCTTTGCGGGGGAGCACGACACCTACCTATGGGTGAGCGGTGAGGCCGAGCTGATCAACCGCATCCGGGATTGCTGGGCGAGCCTGTTCACCGCGCGAGCGATGGACTATCGCCGCAAGGCCGGGCTGAGCAGCGCCGGAGCGTCGATGGCCGTGGTCGTGCAGGTCATGGTGCCGGCCCGCGCCGCAGGGGTCTTCATGACGCTCAACCCCGAGAACGGCGACCGCTCGAAGGTCGTGTGCGAGTCGGTCTGGGGGCTCGGCGAGCCAGTCGTGTCGGGCTCGGTGACCCCCGACCGCTTCTACCTCGACAAGGTCACCGGTGAGATCGTCCGGCGGGACCTGGTCGTGAAGGACGTGCGGCTCGTGCGGGCCGCTTCCGGTCAAGGCACCACGAGCGCGCAGGTCGAGCCGGAGCTGCGCGAGGCCCCGTCGGTAACCGCGGAGGAGCTGACCGAGCTTCTGCGGCTTGCGAAGCTGGTGGAGCGCCAGTTCGGCGTTCCCCAGGACGGCGAGTTCGTGATCGGCTCCGATGAGGGCGCGGAGAACGTCTACCTCGTGCAGTCGCGACCGGAGACGGTCTGGTCGCGCACGTCGCCGAGCCGGGCCACCCGCGAGGGATCGGTGATCGACTCGATCCTCTCGCACCTGGTCCCCGGGTCCGCCCGCCAGGCCTGACCCACCACATTCCCGAATCTCCGGCGGCCCACTCCTCGCGGCCGGTCCGCCTGCTGTTCCCCCGACTCAGGAGCGCGACATGGCAGATGCGAAGTTCCCCAGTCCGTTCACGATTCCCACGCCTGACGGCGCCGAGGGCTGGGAGCGGATGTACAACTGGTACCACCTGTTCTCGGCCGATCGGCAGAAGCAAGACGAGGAGCGGTTCTGGTTCGCCGACCGTCTGCACCACCCCGAGGTCATTCACCCGTACGACGAAATCATGTGCGAGTGCTGGTGGCAGGCGCTCGGCGCCTTCAACACCCGTGTTTTCTCGATGCCGCCCGCGTTCGGCGTCGACCAGCGCATCCTGAACGGGCGGCTCTATGTCACGCCGGTGCCGGCGCCGCCGGAACAGATCGCGGAACGCGCCGCCGAGTTCGCGAGCCGGGCGAGCCACTACTACGAGAACTGGGACGAGATCTACGGGGAGTGGAAGAAGAAGGTCTTGGCGAAGCTCACCGAGATCCGCTTCCTGACCTTCGAACCGCTCCCGGATCTCGAACCGATCGAGACGATCCACGAGCACGTGGGGCACTCGGCGGGCTACCGGTTGATTCGTGATTTCGAGCAGCTCGTGCTGTCGATGTACGAGACGTACCAGTACCACTTCGAGCTGCTCAACATTGGTTACGCCGCCTACCTGAATTTCTTCCAGCTCTGCAAGACCGCTTTCCCCGGAATCGGCGACCAGTCGATCGCGCGCATGGTCGGTGGCCTGCGCGTCGATCTCTACCGGCCCGACGACGAGCTGCGCAGGCTCGCCAAGGAGGCCCAGCGACTCGGCATCGGTGACGCGGTGCTGGCCGACGGCGCGGCCGCCGAGCTGTTCGCCTCGCTCGTCGACGACCCGGCCGGCGCGTCCTGGGTCGCGGACTGGCAGACCACCGCCGACCCGTGGTTCGTCATCAACACCGACCCGGGTCACCCCGGTGGCTACCACACGTACGACACGTGGGCGGATGATCCGGATATCCCGCTCGTCTCCGTGCGCGAGTACCTGCGGCGGCTGCGGGCCGGCGAGGACATCGATCGCGACACGGCCGGTGTGCTGCGTGAGCGCGACCGGATCACGGGTGAGTACCGCGAGCTCCTGGCTTCCGAGGATCACGCCGGATTCGACCAGGCCGTCGAGCTGGCCCGCCTGGTGTTCACCTACATCGAGGAGCACGTTCTCTACATCGAGCACTGGATGTGGGCGGCATTCTGGGCGAAATCGAAGGAGCTGTCGCGTGCGCTCGCCGCGATGGGCGCTCTCGACGACCCCGAGGACATGTTCTTCCTGCGGCGCACCGAGGTCAGCGAGCTGATCTACGACGCGGTCATCGGGTGGTCGGTCGGCACGCAGTCGCGGGGTGCGAGCTACTGGCGTCCGATCGTCGCGGAGCGCAGGCGGGTCTTCACGGCACTGCAGGCGTGGGAGCCCCCTCCGGCGCTCGGACCGCCGCCCACCGAGATCAACGAGCCCTTCACGGTGATGCTCTGGGGAATCACGACCTCCGCGGTGACGGACTGGCTGGCCGACACCGACGGCGAAGGGCCGGCGACCCTGCGTGGGCTCGGGGCGTCACCCGGTGTCGCCGAGGGGCCCGCCCGGGTCCTTCGGCACGTCAGTGAGCTGGGCTCGGTCGAGCCGGGGGAGGTGCTGGTGTGCCCGGCGACCTCTCCGGCCTGGGCGCCGATCTTCACACGGATCGTGGCGACGGTGTCCGACGTCGGTGGGATCATGAGCCACACCGCAATCGTCTGCCGCGAGTACGGCATGCCTGCAGTCGTCGGCACCGGCAACGCCGTCGCCGCGATCAAGACCGGTCAGCGCGTGCGCGTCGACGGCCACACCGGTGTGGTCTCCATCCTTGACTAGTTCGCCGGCCACCAGGGGCGCGGTGATGGCGGCGGCACGCCGCACTCCGAGTACGTCTGTGACTCCGTGACGGCAGGGCTCACGCGGGTGGCGCGCGACGCGCGCACCCGGGTGGGCAACGGCGTGCTCACCTGGACACCAAGCAGCAGGCCGTGGACCGCTCCGGGCCTCCCGGCTCCGGCGAGGACGAGGGGGCCAAGGCGTGCCTGGCGGCCTTGCAGACCGCGCTCCGCTCGGCGGGTTGCGGAACGACCGGTGAGAAGGCCCGTTTCGCGGGAGCGGCGAACCAGCGCCGCGCCCGCGTCGGGTGCTAGGAGTCCGAGGACCAGTCGAGCCGGGCGGCCGGCACCCGGGCTTCCCATCCCAGGTCGGCGTAGGCCACGCTCACGACGTCGCTGCCCGCGGTCACGCGGAGAACGACGTCCTCGCCGTTGCCGGGCTCGCCGGGATCCACTCCGGCTGCCCACATCACCATCGCGCGCAGACATCCCGAGTGGGAGCCGATCACGAGCCGCCGATCGGCGCCGTCCACGACGCGGTCGAGGCTGGTGCGGACCAGCCGGTAGACGACAGACGCCGGGGGCTCGTGCCAGAGCAGCGGGGTGGACAGCCAGAACCCCATCGCGTCGCCCGTCTCGTGGGTGTTCCAGAACCGCGCGGCCTCGGTGACCCATCCGGGCGGGACTCCGGGCCCGGCGGCAAGCTCGGCGGCCCGCCGTCGGGCCTGGGTCGGGTCGGCAAGGCGGCCGTCCGCCCACACCTGGAGGTTGCGGTATCCGGGCTCGACCCGGATCTCGGTACCGGTGATCGCGATTCCGCGCTCCGCCGTCTGCTCGAGCAGAGCTGCGCGGAGCAACTCCGCCGTCTCGCGGGCCCGCAGCGTCGGGGCGAAACCGAACGTGACGTGCTCGCCGTCGGCCACCGTGGCGCCGAGTGCCGTGCCCCGGTCGGTCGCCTGCTTGCGGCCGAGCTCCGTGAGCCCGGCGTCCTCGGCGTAGCTCGCGGTCTGGCCGTGGCGGACCAGGTGGACGGTCAGCGAGCCCGATGTGGGCGTACCAGTGGTCATGCCTCAGCCTTCCCCGGTCGTGACTCGGTCACCCGAGCTGGACCACCATGTCGATCTCGACAGCGAACCCGAGCGGAAGGGCTCGCACGCCGAGCGCGGTACGCGCGTGCCGGCCCCGCTCCCCGAACACCACGACGAACAGGTCCGATGCGCCGTTCACGACCTGCGGGATCTCCTGGAGGTCGTCCGTGCAGCACACGAACCCCCGCACCTGCACGACCTGCCGGACCGCCGCGAGCCCTCCCACGGCGTCGCGCACCTGCGCCAGGAGGTTCAGACCACAGGACCGGGCGGCCTGGTAGCCCTGCTCGACCGTGAGCGTCTCCCCGACGCGGCCGGTCCACCCGTCGGCGCCTTGGCCCGAAAGGAACAAAAGGTCCCCCGCCCGCACCCAGCCGAGGTAGTTGCCGGCCTTCGCGCGCAGCTCCGGCAGCGACAGGCCGAGCTCGGCGAGTCGCTGCAGCTCCACGTCGGTGCTCAACCCTGCACCTGCGACAGCGCGAAGACGCGGCGGGGCCGCTGGAGTGGGGGAAGGGCCAGGGCGGCCGCGATGCGGTCCATCGACCCGGCCGGGTCCCGCACGTCGAACAGCTCCGTGCGCATCCCGACCGCTGCGGCACCGCCCAGGTTGGCCGCGAGGTCGTCGACGAACAGGCAGCGCCGCGGATCCTCGCCGAGGGCGTCCGCAGCCATCCGGAACGCCTCCGGCTCGGGCTTGAACACGCCGAGCGCGGCAGCCTCGACGATCGTGTCGAACCAGCGCATGATCGGGAACTTCACCTCCCAGTCGGAGCCGAACCAGTGCGCCATGTCGTTGGTGAACGCGGCCAGCCGGACCCGTCCGTCGATCCGTTCGACCAGGCCCGTCATCTCCGCACGGACCACCGAACAACTGCGCCAGAGCGCCCCGATGTCGAGGTCCGGCCGCCGTTCCGCGAGCCGGTCCCAGTAGTCGCGCTCGGCCAGCTGGCCGTTCTCCACCAGCGGATACTCCGGGTCCGGCGCAGCGGACGTCGAGAACGGGCCGCTGGGAAGGCCCCGCCTGGTCACGGTCTCGAAGAGCGTCGGGATCACCACCCCGCCGACGTCGAGCACGAGCGTGGAGACCGATGCCCCCCTGGTCCGGCGCAGCGCGTGCCGGCGCCGGGCGAGCGGCGCGTCCGGCGCCGAGGTGACGGGGATCCGCGTTTCGGCCGGCCCATCGAATCGCTTGGTCACCGCTCCGCGTCCCAGTTCTCGACCAGCGCGACCACCGCGGCGTCGACGGTGGGGTCACCGGCCGCTGCTGCCGCCGCCTCATCCGTCGCGACCAGCACGGCCACGCCGGGAGAGGCGTCCACGAGGTCGATCGCCACCTCCCGGCGGTCGGACCCGATCACCGCGACGAGGACCAGCCGGCGGCCGGTGAGGCCCGGCAGCTGGCGGTCGGCCCACACCCGGCCCACCACCGTGCCGAGCATCACGGCGTCGCGCCCGGCTCGAGTGCTGCGATCGCGGTGCGCAGGCGCTGGTTCGGGGCGCCCTCGAGCAGGGCGCCGGCCTGCTGGTGCGGCTTGGGGTAGACCTGGGCGGCGCGGAGCTCCCCGTACTGCTTCACGGCGGCGGCGCCGGCGTCGACGGCGGAGCGCACCGCCGCGAGCGTGCCCTGCACCGCTGCGGCGAGATAGCCGCTGCTCACCCGCTCGACGGCGATGGTGCGGACGTCGGCGGTCTTCATCATCGCCTCGATGCCGGCGGTCAGGGCGACGACGCCGCGGGTCTCGATGATCCCGATGGCACGCTCGGAGGTTGGCATGCTCTGGTCCTCAGCTTCCGATCAGAGTGATGTCACCGGCGAGCGCGACGATCGGCTCGGCCGGGCTGGCGAACACGACGGACTTCACGCCCCGTCCCGAGATGGCCCGGGCCGTCTCCTCACCGATCTCCACGGCCTCCTCGACCGTGGCGAGGTCACCGGATACGGCGACGGCGACGAGGCCGCCGCCGAGGCGGACGACGCCGCGGACGTCGACCTCCGTCGACTTCGTCATCGCATCGACCGCGTCGAAGACGGGCACGAAGCCCTCGGCCTCGATGAATCCCACAGCAGTCCGAGCCATCATTCCTCCTGCGTCCAATTCACGACCGCCGCGCCGGTGCCCCAGATCGGTCCGTAGGCGAGCAGCTCTCCGGTTCCGAGCCGTTCGAGCCCGGCGCCTGTCAGGAACGGGTAGGCCCGGAACTGACTGTCGGCCTGAGCCCGGGTGGCGTACTCCTCACGCTGCGCCAGCGCCTCCGTCTGCTTACCGGCGACGACGAGGTCGAGCATCCGGCGGTCCCACTCCTCGTGGCCGGGATCGGCCACGAGGTCGTCGGCGGGGGAGATCCAGCGCTGGATCAGCGCGGAGGACAACCCTGTCACCGCGACCACGGCGACACGCCTGCCGTGCCTGCGCGCGGCTGCGGTGGCGGCCGCGCCGACGGTCGCCATCGCCTCGGGGCCCGCGTAGAGGTTGCACGACACCAGCGCGAGCCGCAGCCGATGCTCCGGGTCGAGCAGGTTCATCGCCGTCATCGTCCCGGTGTCGATCGGGAAGCCGTCGTAGTGCGTCCGCCTGGACTGCAGGCCTGCCCGGTCGATCTCGTCCGCCCACGCGCTCGAGAGCTCGGTGTCGACCCGCAGGTCGTAGCGCTGGCGCCCGAACGGGTAGCGGTACCAGTTCTCGTCGCAGTGCTCGCCGACCAGGTGCGGGTCGAGCTGCACCTGGTGGCCGAGCACCGTGAACCACTGCGTCGACACCATCACGACGACCTCGGCGCCCGCGGCCCGGATCCGGTCCCCGGTCGTCCGCACCGCCGCCGCCAACCGTGCCCAGCTCGGAGCCGCGTCGGTGGTCGCCAGCAGGTGCGGCATCCCCGGCACGATCGCGGCCGCCACCAGTTCCTCAGCCACGGGGCATCCATTCGACGACGGCGTTCCCCGTACCGATGACCGTGCCGTAGGCGAGCACGTCACCCGCGAGGTCGGGCCAGCCCATGGCGGAAAGCAGCCACGTGAGGCTGCCGGCCTTCGTCTCCGACTCCGTCTGCTCGATGTGCTCGCCGATCAGGGTGCGCAGCCGGCTCGTGGGGCCCTCCCGGACCGCCTGCAGGAGCCGCATGTCCCACTCGTACTGGTGCTGGTTGTACGGGTGCTCACGGGACATGTCCTCGGGCAGGTCCGGCTCGACGTCCCAGTGCAGGTGCGAGAGGGAGTTCGAGGCCAAGAGCACCGCGCGGCGTCCGGTGCGCTCCACGGCTCGGCGGGTCGCTTCGCCCAGCACCTCCATCTCGTCGAGGGAGGCGTCGGAGTAGAAGTAGGGGTTGTTGTTCGCGGAGATCGACACGACCGGGATGTCCCACGCGGGATTGACGAGGTGAAGGGCCCCGATGGTCGCGTAGTCGACGCGGACGTCCGGCTCGCGCATCGCGCTCGTGACGAGCCCGAGGCCGTCGGCCTCGCCGAGGATCGCCTCGGCAAGCTCGACGTCGGTCCGGAAGTCGTAGTGGTAGCGGAACAGGTTGGGGAAGATCGGCTCGACCGAGATCCCGCGGGGATTGGGCACGCAGTTCACGTGATGTCCCACCATCGTGATCCAGTGGGGCGCGTGCACGATGAGGACATCGGGCCGGGCCCGCGCGCTCATGCGGCGGCGCAGCTCCTCGTACCCCCAGCGCATCACGTCCCAGCCCCCGTGGGACCGCGGCTCATTCTGGGGCGGGTTCTCGGCGTAGATGAGGTGGGGCGGGTGCGGAGACAGGTACCCCGCGACGATCCGGCCCCGATTCGCGGAGTCGTCGGATCGCTCGCTCCACGGTGACCGCTGCGAAGGCGGTGATGGTCCCGGCCGGCGCGACCGTGAGGCGGGGCTGCCGGCCTGCACCTGGAAGACGCGGCTCATGGTCAGCGATCCTGATCTGTCTGATTCGAGTCAGCCAGGAGTGTGTCCAACTGTGCTGGACACTGTGCCTGGACACGATCGGGCACCCGAAGCAGACTCCGGTCATGAGCGCATCTGTCGGAAAGGCGGCTCTGATCCTCCGGGCGTTCCGCCCGACGTTGGACGTGCTGTCACTGCGCTCGTTGGCGGAGCGCACCGGACTTCCGCGTTCGACCGTCCACCTGCTGTGCCGGACCCTGGTGGCGGAGGGTTTGCTGGAGGCGGTGCCCCGCGCCGGGTACCGCCTCGGTCCCCTGCTGCTGGAGCTCGGCGGGCTCATCATCGACCGTACCGGCCTCGTCGACGCGGTCGAGGGCAGCACCGCCGCCCTGCAGCGCACCCCGGGCCAGGAACTGCACGTGGGGCAGATGGTCGAGGGATGGATCGTCTACGTGCATCGGGAGTCCGGGCCCAGGCGGGTCACGATGTCGAACCGGGTCGGTATGCGGGCGCCGGCGTTCATGTCCGGGTGCGGCAAGAGCGCGTTGGCGGCACTCGACCCGGCGGACGCCGACCTGCGGGTGCGTCGCGTGTGCAAGCAGGAGCAGATCGCGCTCCCCGACATGGGCGCTCTCGCGGAGGAGTTCGCGAAGGCGCGCGTCCGCGGCTACCTCGTGTGCCGGTCGTTCCAGCCCGGCCGCACGTCGGTGGCGGCAGCGGTCATCGGTGCCGACGGGCAACCGGCCGGCGCCCTGTCGATCGCCGGGCCCAGCTCCACCTTCGCCCCGTCGCGGCTGGGAGACCTGGGCCGAGCCGTGTCGGACAGTGCCGAGATCGTGAGCCGCAGGTTGCAGAGCCGTCGCAGCCTGATGGCGGTGCCGCGCCTGCCCACCCCGAACGTTCCGGCGTGATCAATCGAGCGGGGCCGTCCGATCGGGCATGAGTGATCGGGAGATCCCCAGCACCGCCGTCCGCACCGCAGGTGCGAGCCGCCTGGTGTCGAGGCGGTTGGCCCAACCCGTGATCGACACGGCCGCCACAGCCGTGCCATCGGCGTCGAGGACGGGTGCCGCGACGCAGGCGATCCCGACGGTCGACTCCTCGTGCTCCTCGGCCACGCCGCGTTCGCGCACCCGGGCGAGCTCCTTCTCCAGCAGGCCGGGGGCGATGACCGTTCGCGGTGTCCGCCGGGGCAGGCCCGCGGCGACAACGGCCGCGAGCCGTCCGGGCGGGGCGAACGCGAGCAGCGCCTTTCCCACGCCGGTGCAGTAGGCGGGCATCCGCCCCCCGATGCGGGAGGCGACGGTGGGCCCGTGGCGGCCGTCGATCTTGTGGACGTACACGACCTCGGTGTCATCGGGAACCGCGAGGTGGACGGTCTCGTGTGTGGCCTCGAAGAGGTCGGCGAGGAACGGGGCCGCGGTCTCGCGGAGGCTGCGCTGGCCGGGAGCGAGCTGTCCGAGTTCGAACAGGCGCATGCCCAGGCGGTAGCCGTGCGCCGTGCGCTCGACGATGTCCCACACAGCGAGCTCCTGCAGGAGCCGGTGTGCGGTCGCTTTGCTGACCCCGGTGCGCAGGCACAGCTCGGCGAGGCTCAGGTCGCCATCGCCGGGGTGGAACGCCGTCAGCAGCGTCAGTGCACGGCCGAGGACGGAGTTCGGTCCGCCGTCTCGCTGAATGGAACGCACGGCTTCATCGTCGCCCAGATTCGGTGCGAAGGTCCGGGAATGGTTGAGGTGAGTTCGAAGGTGACGGCGGCGATCGTCGGACCCGGGAACATCGGCACGGACCTGTTGGCCAAGCTGCAGCGCAGCCGGGCGATCGAGGTCGCGTACGTCGTCGGCGTGGTGGAGTCCGACGGCCTGGCCCGGGCCCGCGCGCAGGGCGTTGCGGCCTCGGCCGAGGGGGTCGACTGGCTGCTGCGGCAGGACCCGCTCCCGCAGCTGGTGTTCGAGGCGACCTCCGCGAAGGCGCATATCGCGAACGCCCCGCGCTACGCCGAGGCGGGGATCCAGGCCGTCGACCTCACGCCCGCGCACCTGGGGCCGATGGTGTCGCCGCCGGTGAACGGGGCGGCGCACCTGGACGCGCCGAACGTCTCGATGATCACGTGCGGTGGCCAGGCGACGATCCCGATGGTGCACGCGGTCTCCCGGACCACCCCGGTCCTGTACGCGGAGATCGTCGCCTCGGTCGCCTCCCGCAGCGCCGGCCCCGGCACCCGGGCGAACATCGACGAGTTCACGCAGACCACCGCGCGGGCGGTCGAGGAGGTCGGCGGCGCCCGCCGGGGCAAGGCCGTGATCATCCTGAACCCGGTCGAGCCACCGATGATCATGCGCGACACCGTGTTCTGCGCGATCTCCCCGGACGCCGACCGAAACGCGATCACGGCGTCGATCCACGAGATGGTCGCCGCGGTGCAGGAGTACGTGCCCGGCTACACGCTCCGAGCCGAGCCGCAGTTCGACGATCCGCAGCCCGGCTGGGACGGCCCGGACGGCCCACTGGCCCGCGTGGCGATCTTCCTCGAGGTCAAGGGCAACGGCGACTACCTGCCCGACTACGCCGGCAACCTCGACATCATGACCGCCGCGGCCGCCCAGGTGGGCGAGCTGATGGCGGCCGCGAAGGGACGGTCCTGACATGAACGGCATCACCGGAACCGATCGGCCCGCACTCCGGCACGACGTGCGGATCACCGACACGACGCTGCGCGACGGCAGCCACGCCATGGCACACCAGTTCACCGAGACGCAGGTGCGCGACACGGTCCGGGCGCTGGACCGGGCCGGCGTCGAGGTCATCGAGGTCTCGCACGGCGACGGGGTCGGCGGGTCGTCGTTCAACTACGGCTTCTCGCGCACCGACGAGATGGCGTTGATCGCCGCGGCGAGGGACGAGGCCCGGCAGGCGATGATCGCGGTGCTCCTCGTCCCGGGGATCGGGACCGCCGACGACCTGCGCCGGGCGCACGACGCCGGTGCGCGGATGGTGCGGGTCGCGACCCACTGCACCGAGGCCGACGTGTCGCCGCAGCATTTCGGGGTGGCCCGGGAACTGGGGATGGAGACCGTCGGATTCCTGATGATGGCGCACCGGACGCCGCCGGAGGACCTGGCGAAGCAGGCCCGGATCATGGTCGACGCCGGCTGCCAGACCGTCTACGTCACCGACTCCGCGGGTGCCCTGCTCATGCACGAGGCCACGGCGCGGTTCGAGGCGCTGCTCGGGGAGATCGGCGACGAGGCGTGGGTCGGATATCACGGCCACCAGAACCTGTCGCTCGGTGTGGCCAACTCGGTGCTGGCGTACGAGGCGGGTGTCCGGTACATCGACGGCTCGCTGTGCGCGCTCGGAGCGGGTTCGGGCAACTCGCCGACGGAGGTGCTGGCGGCTGTGTTCGACCGGCTGGGTGTGGACACGGGGCTGGATGTCGGTGCGTTGCTCGACGCCGCGGAGGAGGTGGTGCGTCCCTACCTGCGCCGGTGGCCGAAGCTGGACCGCAACGCGATCGTGCAGGGCTGGGCGGGGGTGTACTCCTCGTTCCTGCTGCACGCCGAGCGGGCGGGGGAGCGGTACAAGGTGCCGACGCACGAGATTCTGCGGCGCTGCGGCGAGCTGGGGTACGTCGGCGGACAGGAAGACATGATCATCGACGTGGCCATCCAGCTGGCCGCCGAGCAGGAAAGGTGACGATCTAACCGAGGAGGGGCAGCCGCTGATCAGCGTGCGGGACCCTGCCCGCGGCGGCTTCGACCCAGTGCCGATCGTCCGACAGGTCAGCGGGGCGTTGCCCGGTGGCACGCCGAACAAGCAGTTCGTCCAAGACGGCGGCGGTCGCTGCGATTCCGGAAGGAGCAGCGACCGGCTCCCGCCCGAGCGCTTGTGTCAGGTCGAGTCCGTGAACCACCGCCTCCACCACCCTCGTCACCAGGAAGTCGTCGAGGCGCATGGGTCCGAAAAATGCTGGACCGACAAGGTCGGGGCTCGCGTCTTCTACTCGTTTCAGTGTTGCGGAGCAGGTTGTCGAGAAGCTTTCGCGCATCTGACTCGCGCTCCTGCGTCCGACGGTCTGGTATGCGTGCTGATAGGCGATAGGTGCAACATCGGAGCGTCGGACCAGGTAGAAGCCGGCCGGATCCAGTTGCGGCTCCTCGTCGCTCTCTCCGTCGATCAGCGTGTCGACCATGGTCATGGCGAACTCGAGATGTCCGGCCAGCTCGAGGATCGTCCAGTGCGGCAGATCCTCGTCGACGGGTATCAATCTTGTCGACGTGGCCCACTCTTCACTCGTGAGCCCGTCGAAGATTCGGTCGAGGCTGTTCAGTTCTTCCGAGAGCGTCCGGACCGTGCTTTCGTACATGCTGAGTGATCCTCCTGGCCGGTGTACTTGGAGCCGATCTTACCTTCGGCTCGGCGCCGGCAGGTTGTGATAAGTGTTCATGCGAGCTCGATGTGCGATAAGTGAAAGTAGCCGGGGGTCGACCGACCCGCCTGACTCGGTGTCGTCGTGGCGAGCTGCGGGGACGTGCATCAAACGCCACTTCATAACCTGGGCTTATGGCATTATGCGGCTTTTTTATGGTTCGTGCGCCGGGTTCGCTGGAGGCTGTTCACCGTGAGTGGAGTCGGTGGGGGATCGGACTCCAGGACAACAGTGAGAGAAGATGATGGAGTTGAGTTCTCGTCCGTTACGGATCGGGAATTTTTCCGGGTACGAGGCCGACCGGTGGAGCGCGTTGGCCGATGTACTCTCCGGCGATCCGCTCGACGTCGCGTTCGGCGACTATCTGGCTGAGATCACGCTGGCCTCGCTCGTGACGCGTCTCGACAAGGATGCCTCACGTGGCTACGTGGCAAGGTTCTTCGAGCAGTTCAAGGACTCTTTCGACGCAGTCGTGTCGAGCGGTACGCGAATCGTCACCAACGCCGGGGGATTCAATCCGCAGGCGCTCGCCGAGGACATCCACGAGTACGCGTCCGGTCGCGGTGTCGAGCTGTCGGTGGCCTACGTGCTCGGTGACAACCTGCTGGACTGCTTTCCGGATCTGGTCGCCGCCGGTCACCACTTCACCAATATGGACACCGGCAAGAAGATCACGAATGCGTCGGACTTCGACCCGATCTCGGTGGATGCCTATCTCGGCGGCTGGGGCATCGCGAAGGCGCTGGCCGAAGGTGCTCAGATCGTCGTCACCGGTCGGGTCGCGGACGCCTCTCTGGTCGTCGGTTCCGCGGCGTGGTTCCACGGCTGGCGTGACGACGAGTTGGACAAGCTGGCCGGCGCCCTGGCCGCAGCGCACATCACCGAGTGCGGGCCGCAGGCGGTCGGTGGCAACTTCTCCGGGTTCGACACCCTGGGGGACGTCCGTCGGCTCAGTTTCCCGATCGCCGAGATCCATGAGGACGGCAGCGCCGTGATCGGCAAGCACTCGGGGCAGAACGGGAAGGTCACGGTCGACACCGTGACTGCCCAACTGCTGTATGAGATCCAGGGCCCGTACTACCTGAACAACGATGTCACGCTGGATGTGCGCAGTGTCCACCTCGAGCAGGTGGGGGAGGACCGGGTGCGGGTGAGCGGCGCCAAGGGCTCGCCGCCGCCGGAGACCACCAAGGTCTCGATCTTCGCCGGCCTCGGATATCAGTCGGCCTCGACGGCCTACCTCACCGGACTGCAGGTCGCGGAGAAGACGGCGTTCGTCGAGAGCCAGCTCGCGGATTTCCTGGCCGGCACCGGAGTCCACTACGACATCACCAGGATCGGGGTGCCCGCGGAGCACCCGAGCTCGCAGTGGGAGGCGACCGTCGTCCTGCGAGTCATCACCGTGGCGGACGAGGCCGAGCTGTTGGAGCGCTACAACATCGGCGCGCACCTCGCGAGCGTGTACCTCTCCGGAGTTCCGGGGTACTACTGCGACGAGATCACCGGGGACGCCCGCTCGCCGGTGCGTCAGCGCATCGAATACTGGCCCGGGTTGCTCGACCAGTCCGTGCTGGACCAGCGCGTGGAGTTCGTCAACGGCGGTTCGTTCCCGGTCGGACTGCCCGAGCGCATTCCGTTCGACGGGCAGCCGTCGCAGGACGTGACACCGCCGCTGCCCGCTGCGGCCCTGGACGTGCGGACCGTTCGGCTCGGAGACCTTGCGTACGCGCGGAGCGGTGACAAGGGCGGGGTCAACAACGTGGGCGTGTGGGTGAAGGACCCTGCCGACTACGAGTGGCTTCGCGCCGTGCTCAGCATCGAGGCGTTGCGTGCCCGCATCACCGAGCTGAAGGAGATCGAGGTCGAGCGGCACGAGTTCCCGAACCTCAACGCGGTCCACTTCCTGTTCAAGGGCTTGCTGGGCACCGGCGGCTCGTCCTCGTTGCGGGTGGATCGCCTCGGCAAGGCCGTGGGCGAGTATCTGCGCACGATCCCGGTTCCGGACCCGCGGCCGCGGGAGTTGTGATCGGTGATCGGGTGAGGTGGCGGCGGTCACCTCACCCGCAGTTCCGGGACCGCGGCCAGACTCGCCAGCATCGCGCGTCGGCAGAGGTCCGCAACGCGGTGGACCACGGGTCCGGATGCCCGCCCCGGATGTGCGAAGACCCCGAGGTGGATGTCGGCGACCGGTTCCGCGATCCGGCGGATCACCAGTTGGACGCCGGAGATCGACACGGGCGGGGCAGGGATGCTGAGGATGCCGAGTTCGGGCCCGGCGGCCGCTACCGACCGCAACGACTCCCACGTCTGAAGCCTCACGAGCGGCGGCACGCGCTGTCCGTGCTCGCGGAACAGCCGCGAGACGTATTGGACGCTGACGGGCTCTTCGAGGACGCAGATCCGATGCTGGGCCAAGTCGCGCATCGTGATCGTGCTGCCGAGGCCGCCCAGCGTGCTGGGGCTACCGATCACGTAGGGGGCGAGGGAGATCGCCCGGTGGAACGTTTCGGACTGCGCTGCGGGATCAGGGTCGGCGCTCATTCCGATCCACATGTCGATCCGCCCGCCGGCCACCATCTGACGGAGATCCTCATCCTTGGCGACCACCGGTTCGAGCCTTCGGTAGTGGGCGAGCGGCATTCTGCGGTCATCGGCCTGAAGCATGGGCACGACGAATGGGTAGATCGAACCTGTGCAGCCCACCCGGAGTGAGGCCGTGCCGTGCCGCTCGGCGGCGAAGTTGTTGACTCGCTCCGCATCGGCAATCAATTCTTCGGCAAGGGGTAGTAGAGCTCTACCCGTGTCTGTGAGCTCAACGCCTGCGCCCGCATGACGCGTGAACAGGTCAGTCGCCAGCAGGTGCTCGAGGCGACGGATGGAGACGGAGAGTGCAGGCTCGGAGACTCCGCAACGGTCGGCGGCCTGTGTCATGGTCCCCGACCGAGCCGTCGCCACGAAGTGGTTCATCTGAGCCAAGCTGAAGGAGTACGAGGGCATGGCGCCATTGTCGAGGAAACTCTGCAGCGACGGGCCGGAGTCCATCCGGAACAGCGAGAACCAGACTGGTCGTATGAATCTGCCGGCCACGTCGGCGGAGTTGATGTGGTCACCACTGCACGAACCCGGCGTTCACCGGCAGTGACACGCCCGTGACGTCGCGGGCTTCCTCGGAGGCGAGCCACACGATGGCGTCGGAGAGGTCCATCGGCTCGACCATCTCCACCGGCAGCGCGTTCAGCATGTTGACCAGTTCAGCGGCGGCGGACATCGCCTGCATGGTGACGTCGTTTGCGGTCATCGGCGTGTTGACGCCCGTGGGGTGCACGGTGTTGACCCGGATGGAATGTGGGGCCAGCTCGTTGGCGAGGCTGCGCATCAGACCGACGACGCTGTGTTTCGCCGCGACGTAGTGCGCGATTCCGGGCACACCCTTCATGTCGCCCGCCGAGCTGGTGATGACGATCGAGCCGCCGTTGCCGGCCTCGATCATCGCGGGTGCCGCCGCCTTCACGGTCTTCCACACCCCGGTGAGGTTGACCGCGATCATCTCGCCCCACTCGGCCTCGGTCATGGTCCAGGTGTTCTCCGCGAACCCGATGATGTCGGCATTGGCACACACCACGTCGAGGCGGCCGAACTCGCTCACCCCCACATCGATCAGGGCCTGCACGGCTGCCGAGTCGCGCACGTCCGCCTCGCGCGTCACGATCCGGCGGTCGAGGTCCTTGACGAGCTTGGCCGTCGCCTCGAGGTCTTCCGAATTCGCCATCGGGTAGGGCACGGTGTCGAGCCGGCGGCACACGTCGAACGCGATGATGTCGGCGCCCTCCCGCGCCAGCCGCACCGCGTGCGATCGGCCCTGCCCCCGCGCCGCGCCGGAGACCAGGGCGACCTTGCCCTGGAGACGTCCTGGCATGGCGATCTCCTTCTCGTCCTGGTTGGCCGACGTTCGTGGTGCTCTGGCCGGTGGCGACGCAAGGTTCGACGCTGATGCAGGGGGCCTCGTCCGAGCACCGGGGAAGGGCTCGCCGCGCCGCGGCCCCAATTACGGATGTAACCACAGATCAGCCGTCATGTGAGTGGTCCGGTACGGGGCCGCTGTGTTGAAGCGGGATTGTTTTGCCTGGTCACGGCTACGTGGTCGGCGAACTCGAGTGCGGGATATTGAGGTGGGTCGATGAGATAAGTGTGTCCGGGAAATCAGATAAGTGTGTGGTTCTTTCTAGTCCTCGGGCCGCCACTCGGCCCGGTAGTCGGAGTGGCCGACGTAGGGAAGGGCGAGCAGGGGGAGCACGTCCTTCCACACGTCGCTCCCACGGAAGTCCCCGACCATCCACTCACACCACTGGATCAGCCGACGCTTGGACTCGATCTCGCTCAGCACACGCGCTGGGTCGTGCCGGGCGATGTGCATGGCCGTGCTGTCGTCGACGCCGCCGGCCACCCGGTAGGGCTTGTCCTTGACCCGGACCTCCGGCTGTTCGGGCGGTTCTGCCTCGTGGACCTCCCAGTCGTAGTACGTCTGTTGCCCGGCCGCTGCGACGGCAGCGCGCTCGTCCTCGTCGAGCCGTGCCCGCAGGAAGGCGATCAGGTCATCCAATGGCGCTGTCCTCTCAGGTATGGCCTCAGTGGTTTTTCCTAGCGCTCACGCTTCCGCTCGCACCGGCCAGTTCCGCAAGCGGGAGCCCGAACGTGACACGCTGGCACCGACCGCGCGCCCGGTCCTCGCCCGGTCCAGGTGACTCCGGGTATCCGGTCGCGGCCTACGACGGGCGCCAGTCCTTCGAGGTGAGGTCGGAACCCGCCGTTGGTCCCATCAACAGCATTCCGCCGTCCACGGGCCACGAGGCACCGGTCACGTACGAGGCGCCGGGCGACGCGAGGAATGCGACGACCGCGGCGATCTCGCGAGCGTCGGCGGGGCGACCCAGCGGCACACCGGGGCGGTCGACCGAGTGCGGATCCGTCTCCTCCTGCCCGGTCATCCGGGTCGCGACCTCGCCCGGCGCAACCGCGTTCACCGTGATCCCATGCTCGGCAAGCTCCAGTGCGGCTACCTTCGTGAGCAGCCCGAGCCCGGCCTTCGCAGCGCTGTAAGCGCCTGCGGCGACGCGTGGCTGGAACTCGTGCACGCTCGTGATGTTCACGATCCGGCCGCCGCGCCCCGCGGCGATCATCCGGCGGGCCGCGCGCTGCATGCAGAGGAACGCACCGTCGAGATCGGTCGCGAGCACTTCTCGCCAGGTGTCGTAGTCGGTGTCCAGGAAGGGCGTGCTGGTGCCCGTGCCCGCGCTGTTGACCAGCACATCGAGGCCGCCGAGCGCGTCGGCGAGGTCGTCGATGACGTCAGCAGCACCCGGCAGCATGCCGAAGTCCAGCCGGCGGATCTCGGCCTTGCGTCCGTGGGCACGGACCTGCTCGGCGGTGCTGCGCGCCCCCGCGTCGTGCGAATGGAAGGTGATGCCGACGTCGCAGCCCCCCGCAGCGAGCGCGACAGCCGTGGCGCGGCCGATTCCGGAGTCGGAGCCGGTGACGATCGCGGTGGCAGGAAACCCCTCGGGGACACTCATACAGCCGAGGTACCCGACGGCCTTGACCAGCGAACCCGCGAGTCGTCGTGGGCGACGGGAGTGCGCCGCGGGCTCGTCGCGATCCGGCTGACCTGACTCAGTCGCTGTCGGCGGGGGTGATGAGGCCGTAGTGCCCGTCGTAGCGGTGGTAGAGCAGCGCGCCACGGCCGCGCTCCCGGTCGAGGTAGAACAGGAAGGGCAGGTCGAGGGCGGCCATGCGGTCGATGGCTTCGTCGGTCGACAGGTCGGCCGCCGGTTGTCTGCTCACGGTGACCTCCAGCGAGTGGGGAGCCAACGACTCCGGGTGCGGCTCCACCTGGGCGATCCGGTAGCCGGTGGGGCCGGCGCGGTACAGGACGCTGTCCTGGCCGCTCCCCAGCTCGGTGAACAGGTGAAAGTCGTAGTCCAGCGACTCCATGTCGAACGCGGCCTCGTCGATCTCCGACTCGGCGACGGAGAAGGACTTGTGCCGGATGATCTGCCGCTCGGCCGGCGGGCGCGGGTAGGAGGGCCCGCGGCGGGTCGGCAGGTCTCCATGGCGCCATTCGGTCCGCTCGTCGCCGGGCTGCGGCGCGGCCATCGAGGGTTCGCTTCGCCCGCGGCGGTCTTCCCAGGTCCCGGCGGTCCGGCTCACGTGTTGCAGGCGGTTGCGCAGGCGCTCCTCGAGGCGTGCGAGCGCGTCGCGGTCGGTCCCGCCGTGTACCTGCGCGCGAACGAGACGGCCGTCGAGATCGATGTTGGCCTGAGCGACGATCGGCCGCTCGGGGTCGCCATCCCGGGTGATGCGTACGCGGGCGTGCAGGACCGGTCGGCCGGCGTGGCGCAGGGCGGCGCGCATGCGCTCCGTTACCTCGGCCACGAGAGCGTCGGTGTGGACACCGGTCACCTGTACCTCGACCGGGACGGGCGGGCTGTTCGATGCGTGCATCTGAGTCTCCGTGTGCGAGTGAGGGCTGTTGAGTGACGACTCGAGTGGTGGGGTCAGCTTGGGGGTCTAGACCTGCGGCGTTGCCTGCGCCATCTGCCAGAGGTAGAGACACGCCAGCGTCCGGTACGGGCGCCATGGCTCAGCGATCCGCTCCAGCTCGGCGGGGCCGGGTGGTCCTGACAGCCCGTACGCCTTCTCGACGGCGTGGCGGAGACCGAGGTCGCCGACCGGCAGTACGTCCGGCCGGTTCAGATGGAACATCAGGAACATGTCGGCGGTCCAGGTGCCGATGCCCTTCACCGCCGAGAGCTGTGCGATCACGTCCTCGTCGGGCAGTTCGTGCAGTCGTTCGAGGTCGAGGCCGCCGGAGTCGATGTGCTCGGCGAGCGAGCGCAGGGACGCCGTCTTCGCTCTCGACAGACCTGCGGCCTGGCACAGCTTGTCGGGATCGTCGTCGAGGATCTCCCGCGGTGTCGGCGGATGCCCACCGAAGCGATCAGTCAGTCTCCGATAGATCGAGCGCGATGCGCTGTTGGAGATGTTCTGGCTGACGATCGCGCGCACGAGCACGCCGTAGCGGTCGGTCGGCATGTTCGGATCGGGTGGCTCCGTCGGATCGGGTTGCAGTGCCGGTTGGTTGCCATCGCGCACGATCCCGTCGATCACCGTGCGCAGGACGGGGTCGGAGCTCCGCAAGTGCTCCTCCGGAGTCCCCCGGTGTAGCTGTGACAGGTCAGAACTCGTCATCGTGGCTTCCTCTCGTGCTGTGCGGTCACCCTGGCGTCGGCCGATTGACCGCGCCGACTACACCAGATGCTCGAGACTCACGATGTGCTCGTCTCGGACGCGCAGGAAAACATCATTCCCGTTCCAGAACACCGTCCATCCGTCTTCCCGGTCCACCTGAGTGGCGTGGATCTCGCTCTCGAACTGAAATTCGTCGCTGCGGAGGTGGATTCGATAGGTCTGCTCTGAATCCATTCTGTTCGAGCTCCCTCTCGGTAGCAGCCCGATACGTGGCTGCGGGTTGGTGGTCGAACACCCTGTGCGTCGGGATGACCACACGGTTGCGGGCTTGACCAGCCCAAAGGCGCAACCGACTTCCTCGATGAAGCCGAGACGCTCGCTACGATGGTATAAGCGAGCATCAGGCCCAGGGATGTGGAGATGGTCGCGCCGCGACCACCGGAGTACGCGATGCTGATGAACGAACCACCTGCCCACCTGGTTCGGGTCGACCCCGCGGCGCCTGGTCTGTCCCGCCGCAGGCGGGGGCCCGATTGGAGCTATTTCGACGAGGCAGGCGAACTGATCGACGATCCCACGGTCAGTGCGCGGATCTCGGCACTGGTGATTCCTCCCGCCTGGCACGACGTCTGGATCTCCCCCGATCCGAACGGGCACATCCAAGCGGTGGGCACCGACGCCGCGGGCCGTCGGCAGTACCGTTACCACGACGAGTGGCGTCGCCTGCGAGACCGGGAGAAGTACGACCGAGTGCTCACGCTCGGAACTGCGCTCCCGGCTATGCGAGGCGAGTTGTCGGTCCGGCTGCAGGAGACGGGACTCGGGCGCGAGCGCGTGCTCGCTGCGGGCGTGCGGATGCTGGACATCGGCGCGTTCCGCTCCGGCGACGAGGAGTACGCGCCGGGAGACGACCACGAGGACGGCACGTTCGGCCTCGCCACACTCCGGCGTGAGCACGTGCGGCTCGACCGGGGCGCCGTGCTGTTCTCCTACCCGGCGAAGGGTCATGTCCCACGCACGCTCTCGCTGCGCGACCCGTTGCTGCACAAGGTGGTGGACTCGCTGCTGCGCCGCCGCGGCGGCGGAGAGGAGCTGCTGGCATTCCGCACGACGCGGGGTTGGCACCACGTGCGGGCCGAGGACCTCAACGTGGCCGTCAAGGAGCTGGTGGGGCCGCAGTACACGGCCAAGGATCTGCGGACCTGGAACGCCACCGTGCTCGCCGCGGTCGCCCTCGCCGTATGCACGGCCCGGGGCGGGGTGCCGGAGAAGGAGCGGGCCCGTGAGCGGATGGTGACTCAGGCCGTCAAGGAGGTGTCCGAGCACCTCGGCAACACCCCGCCCGTAGCGCGCATGTCCTACGTCGACCCGCGAGTGCTCGAGCGGTTCGATGAGGGCGCCACAGTGCTGCCCGCGCTCCGCAACCTCGAGAACTGGTCGGCCGCACGACCCGAAGGTTGCAACGACGCTGTTCGGGCAACGGTGGAGCGGGCCGTGGTGGGTCTGATCAGCCGGTGACACCCGACCGCGAGCGTGCCCGCTCCGACCATCGTTGGCATGACGAATTCGACAAAATGCGAGAATGCGACATAGAGGGCTCACGGTGCTGATCCCGTCAATCATTGCTGAGGGTGGCCGTCCGGATGGCGTCGGTGACGACGATTCCCGGTCCACGGGTGGGCATGTAGATTTCGGCTGCCGACGAGGACATGCCCGTCGAGGGGCCGAGGCGTTGATCGGCAGAATCAGCCGGAAAGACATGGGAACTGGTCCGGCCGGGCCGCCACCAAGGGAGGATGACGTGGACCCTGACGAGGTTGACGACGACGTGTTCGAGCAGCTCGACGAGCTGGACACCCTGGATTCCGGGGGACCTGATGATCCGCTGGACGAGGGAGTGTCGCCGCCCGAGCGCCCATGGGCGGTGGATGAATGGGGAACCACGCCGCGGGAGGAAGCGGAGGGGGAGAGCCTGGACCGCCTGCTGGCTCGCGAACTGCCTGATTCCGGGAGCGAGGAAGAGTGGGACAACCTCGGCGATGTCTCCGACACCGACGGAGAGCTGAGGGATGACGAGGTCGGCGATGCACGAGCCGGCCGGCTCGTCGCTGACGGCGATATCGACGGCGAGCTGGACGCGCAAGACGTCGGAGTGGACGGCGCGGGAGCGTCTGCCGAGGAGGCTGCTGTGCACCTCACCGACCCCAACGCGTAAGGCGTTCTCGGGGGTTCGAGCTCGATCACACCCGACCGATTCCCGTCTTTCTTTCCCTTGATCCGGATTGATGGAGATCTGATCGTCGAAAGCGATAGGATCGATCGTGGAAATGCGTGATCGTCAATGCAGGTCACAGCGTCACGGGCTACTTCCTGGGTATCGTCGACGTATGTCCGGCCCCAGCCTTACGCCTGCCGCGGTGGCGAGCGCGCTGTTCGACTTCAGCTTGCGGCCTTCCCAGAATCAGGCGGTCGGTGCGGTCGTTGCGGGCCGTGACACGCTGGCCGTGCTGCCGACAGGCAGCGGAAAGAGCGCCATCTACCAGGTAGCAGGCCTCTCTCTCGGCGGCCTCACGCTGGTGATCTCGCCGCTGATCGCCTTGCAGCGGGACCAGATCAGGTCGATCGCCGGACGCCCCTACGGAGCGCAGCGGCCTATCGAAGCCGAGTTGCTGAACTCCTCTCAGAGGGCGCACGAGCGTCAGGACACCCTTACGCGTCTGGCCAGGGGCGACCTCGACTTTCTCTTCATCGGACCTGAGCAACTCACGAACCCCGAGACGCGCGATGCGGTACGTGCCGGCGCACGCGACGTCGGGCTGTTCGTCGTCGACGAGGCGCATCTCGTCAGCGAGTGGGGCCAGGAGTTCAGGCCGGAGTACCTGAGGCTGGTCGACGCGATCGCCGAACTCGGCCGACCGACGATCCTCGCATTGACGGCGACAGCGTCCCCGCCCGTGCAGGCGGACATCACGCGCCGCCTGGGAATGCAGTCCCCGGAAGTAATAGTCGCCGATTTCGACCGACCGAACATATCGCTCGCCATGCGGCAGACCCAGCCGAGCAAGCCGGAGGCCCGCGCTGTCGACGATCGTTGTGTCGACGTGGTGATCCAGCAAGAGACTCCTGCCCTGGTCTACGCGCTCACTCACGCACGATGCGAGTCGCTCGCCGACCGGCTGCGGCTCGACGACTTCCGAACTGCTCCCTACCACGCCGGTCTGGCTGCCGGCGCCAGAGCGGACGTCCAGGACAGATTCTTCTCGGGGCGGCTGGATGTCGTGGTCGCCACCAGCGCCTTCGGCCTGGGAATAGACAAGCCCGATATTCGGACCGTGGTGCATGCGGGCGTCCCTTCAAGCATCGACGACTATTACCAGGAGATCGGGCGAGCCGGCCGCGACGGAGAGCCGGCTGCTGCGGTCCTGGTGCACGACCCGCGGACCATCCGAATACCTCGAAGCCTCGCAGCGCGCACGCACCTGGGCGAAGAAACACTTCATCGGGTCGTGGATGCAATCGAGAACGCCGGCGGGAAAGTTGCGGTTGCGGACCTGGTCGAGTCTTCCGAGGTGCATGCACACGCTGTCGACCGTGTGGTCAACGAACTGAGTGAGCTGGGGTTCGTCAGCCTTGCCGGGTCTGGTCACCAGCGCGTTGTCGAGCCTGAGCAGGATCTACCACGTCCCGTCGATCTGACCGACCAACTGGTGGCGCTGGATCAACGGCGGCAAGCCGTGCTGTCCAGCCGTCTCAACGCCGCCCGAGAGTACGCGGAGAGTACGCGATGCCGTCGGGCGGAACTTCTCGCATATTTCGGCGAGAGCTACGCCCCACCCTGCGAGAACTGCGACAATGATCAGTTCTCAAAACCGGCGGCGCCTTCCCGTCCGGCGGTCACCGGTGGGATTCCGGTGCGCCATCGGCTCTGGGGAGAGGGGCAGATGCTGAGCCGGGATGACCACGAGCTTCTGGTCTACTTCGATAGTGTCGGGTACAAACACCTGACCGCGTCAACGCTGTCATCCGGGATCCTGCATCGGCGGTGAGTGAGCCGCACGTAGGCTTACCGCATCGTGTTGATCATTCCACTGTCGATGGTCATGTCCGCGCCGGTGATGTTCGCTGCATGGTCACTGGTCAGAAACATCACCAGATCAGCGACTTCTTGGGGGGTGCTGAACCGCCCGAGGGGCGTGGCGGCGACGGCGGAGGCCGCGATCGCTTCCGGTGACTCGCCGCTCGTGCTCGACAGCGTGGTGGCTATGCCATCGGGCCCGAGCCACAGGTCGGTTGTCACCGGGCCGGGGCTCACCGAGTTGACCCGGATTCCTCGTGGTCCCAGCTCTTTCGAGAGGCCCTTCGCGAAGTTCGTCATGGCGGCCTTGGTAGCGGAGTAGTCCAGCACCATCGGATCGGGCAGGAACGCATTCACCGAGCTCACCATCACGATCACGCCGCTGCCTTGTTCCACCATCGGCGGTACAGCCGCCCGGGTCGTGCGTACGGTCGCCATGAGTCCCAGCGTCAGCGTCAGGTCCCAGTCGTCGTCGGTGATGCTGGTGAACCCGCCTGGGCGGGGAGTCGCCACCCCGACATTGTTGATCAAGATGTCCGGCCCACCGCGCTCGACCGCAGCCGCTACGAGTGCGGCGGGCGCGGCAGGGTCGGTCAGATCTACCGCCACGAACGTCGCTGTACCGGCGTCGATCAGTTCCTTGAGTTCTGCTGTCTGAGTGCGCGCTCCTGCGATCACGTGCGCGCCGGCGTCCGCCAGGGTCTGGGTGATTGCCAGGCCGATGCCTTTGCTGGCCCCTGTCACAACGGCCGTCTTGCCGTCAACGTGCATGTCCATCGCTCAGCACTCCCTCTCCGTCGCTGTGTGTTTCGGTGGTGGGACAGGAAAACCATCGCTTCGTCATGTACTTCGCTCCAGCGATGATCGCTGCCATCCGGCGTGCTCTGCCGCGGCCACATAAGTGGATTGCAGGAAATCGAGGAGCAGGTTATCCGGGTCGGCGCTTTCTCGGATCCGTTCGTAGGGGAGGACGAACTCGCCGAGCTCGTGGCTGTAGTAGGCGCCGTCGGTGACCGGAGCGTCGCGGAACCCGTCGGGTTCGGGGTAGATGTAGGAGTAGAAGAGGCCTTGGTCGCCGTCCGGCCAGTAGCCGCAGCTGCTTACCTCGTACGAATAGGCCTCCAGCATGACGTGTGGACCGAGGTGGGGTGCGCTACTGGGGTGCGGAGGTGCGGGGCGACCGGAGAAGCGGGAGGTCGCCAGGTCGAGCGCGCCCCACCACAGGTGGACCGGACTTGCCTTCCCCAGGAACCGGCTGCGGAACTCGTGCATGACCCGGTCGGTCTGGACCAGTGTTCGCCAGTAACGCTGCACGTGATCGCGATCGTAGGAGGCGTGCGTATCGTCCTTGTCGAACGGGATGGCGTTCTCGATCTCGACCGGCATGGGCCAGATTCGGGTGGCGAGGCCGAGGTCATTCAGATGGTTCAGAACTCGCTTGTAGAAGTCGGCGACGGTTCGCGGCTCGAGGGACAGCGATCGCAATTGACCGTCGGACGTCGTGATCTGCAACTGGTGGGTGTGGAAGTCGAAGTCGATTTGGAAGTTGCGGCCGCTGTCGTGCGGGATCAATGAGGTGGTCAGCCCGCGCGAGGTGACGTAGAGCGGAACGTTCCACCAGTGGTTGATCAAAGGTGAGTTCGCGAGCCGGATCTTTCCGATGATCTGGGCCCAGAGGTGCAGCGTGTCTCGGGTCGGTTGCCATTGCGCAACCGGCAGTATGGGCCATTCGGCGGTGTCGTCCAGGCGTTCTGTAACCGGATGAGTGCTCGCGGGCACCGGATCCCGCGGTGTCACGATAACCACCTCGATTCGCGATGCATGTCACCGACGCTCGAAGCTACTCGGCGCCCGCGCCCATGGATACCGTGGCGAGATCCAATGACCGGAGTCCTTGACGACCATTCCCGTGACATTCGTTGCGCACTTGCGCACCTGCGTGGGCACGAAGCAGGCGCCGCATCCTCGGTCAGGGCCGGACTTCGTCGCGACGAGGGCACGTCCGTAGCGGACGTACGACCGAGCCCTCGGGGCGAGCTTCCGTGGGATCGAAGAGGGCGGCTCGAGCCACGAGGTACCGGGCAGCATCGATGTGCCACCAATCGACGATCTCGCCGTCGACGCGCACCGCCGAAGCGGGTGAGGCACGGCTGGCGGCGAGCACCCGGCGTGCCCACGCGAGCATGTTCTGGGCCGGCGCGAACGCCGAGTTGGTCATGCGGACCTGCTGGGGGTGAAGGCACAGCTTGCCGGTGAAGCCGAGACCGGCCGAGTGCCTCAGGTCCTCACCGAGCCGGACCATGTCGTCCGGGTCGACGGTCGGGCCGTCGATCGGGCCGGGCAGCCCGGCCGCGCGGCTGGCAATCACCAGGCGCGAACGTGCATAGAGCAAAGCGGCCGCCTCGCCCATGATCCCCAGTTCGCGTTCGAGATCCGTCGATCCGAACGCCAGTCGCAGAGTGCCATATGCAGCAGCGATAGCCCGTGCGTTCTCGATGCCTGCGGACGTCTCCACCAGCGCCACGATCATCACGCCAGCGCGCAGTTGCGCTTTGACGTCTCGAACCTGTTCCGCCGACTCGGTTCTGGGTAGCACGATTCCGCGCAGACCCGAACTGCGGGCGACCGCGCGGACGTCACCGCGACAGAGATCCGTACCCGGTCCGTTCACCTGCACCCACGCGCTACCTCCCGTGGACAGGTGCTCTGCGACCGCACTACGAGCAAGGTCCACGCTCTCGGGCGCGACGGTGTACGACAGGTCGAGAACCAACGCGTCCGCCTCGGCGCCCTCAGTCGTGCTGAACTCGTGCGGACGGTCACCGGGAACGAGCAACCACGTACGAGCGTCGACTCCTCCAATTCTGTTCAACGATGAACCCCTCTCATATCCTCCCCTTCTCCTGGATGGCCGATCCGAGCGGAACCGGGCTCATGCCCTCACCTCGTAACGACCGTAGATAAGGGAACGTTCGGGGTCAATATGTTCGCTTCTCTCCATTAATCGTCAAACGGCTTGAAACTGAACGTGTGCCACGATGAATTCAACGGGACATGTTCGTCGGCATCGCGCCACTGGGACGAGCGAGCGCGCGCCCATGTGATGCTCGATGATCCGGTTCAGGCCTTCTGGAACACAAGCAGCGGAACGAGCTGTTCGTGCGGAGTGAGTGACCCGTGTTGCCCGATGAATCGACTGAGCCGTGCCTCGGTTCGCGAACGAGTCATGGCGAGGGTTCCCTGCGCCGCAGCGACGAGGTCGCCTATGCGCGGACGAACGCGGTCGTCGACCTGGGGCCCGAACCATCCCGCCGTGATGGCGTCGTCCCTGCGCAGGATCCACGCTCGGTCACCGAGGAGACTCTGCCAAGCGTCGAACACGTCGTCGGTTGCGCCCGATTCCGTGTAGACGTGTCGAGCGCGTGCCTCGCCGCCCAGCATCCGAACCCCGTCCTGTAGCAGCGGTTCGTCGTCCAGGTCGACACGATCGTCAGCCCCGATTTCCACCATGCCGTGGTCGGCCGTGATCACGAGCATTGCCCCGTGGGGGAGTCCGTCGGCGATCCTTGCCGCGAGTTGATCCACATACGCCAGTTGGTGGCGCCACGGGTCGCTGCTCGGTCCGTAGACGTGGCCGAGCACATCAAGGTCGCCGTGGTAGGCGTAGCAGAAGGCGCGGTCGTGAGCGCGCAGTGCCTCCAGCGTTCTGCTGGTGAGGTCGCCCAGTGTGTGTGCGCTGACGAACCGGCCACCTCGCAGGACCGCACGACTGAGGCCGCTGCCGTTCTGGTCACGCGGAGCGACGATGCTGACGGCGACGCCGGCCTGGGCCGCCCGTTCGAACGCGGTGCGGTGAGGTTGGAACTCCTCCGGAACGATGCGCGAGCGCAGGTCCACCGGGCGGCCGTCGGCATGAAGATGCCATCCCAGAGCATTGAGCATCACATTGTCGGCAGCGGCGAAGGAATAGCCGACGAAGCCGTTCTCGCCGGGTGGCAGGCCGGTGCCGAGCGCGGCGATGCTGGTCGCGGTCGTCGCGGGAAAGCCTGCGGTGATGGGTTCACGCTCGGAGGCCAGCGACGACAGGAACGGCGCCTCGGCCTCGCGGGAGCGCAGCGACTTCCATCCCAGCCCGTCGACCAGAAGCAGACACACCCTGCGCGCCCCGGGGAGCCCGAGGGCGGCTGTCATGTCCGGCACGCCGAGGCCCGCCAGAATCGACGGAACGACGTTCGCGAGTGCGGCGGCACCGTACTGCGGTACCAGGGGTTTCATCGTCCACGACCTCAGTGCCGGGCGGGTCGTGCAGGCGTTGTGGCAGCCGTGACAACGAGTTGCGGGGAGATCTCGGCCAGTGAGGGGACGACGACACCGGCGAGCGCGAGAGCGTTGTCGTCCGGCGGAAAGGCCACGTTCGGCACGGCGATGACGCCCAGCCCGGCCGCCGCCGCGGACCGAAGTCCGTTGCTCGAGTCCTCCACCGCCACGGCATGCGCCGCGGACACGCCGAGCCGCCGAACTGCCTCCTGGTAGACGGCAGGGGAGGGCTTGCCCGCCTCGACCTCCTCGGTGGAGACGGTGGCCCGAAAGGAGCTGCTGAAATTCGCCGACCCGAGCACAGCGTCGATCAATCGCCGCGGAGAGGAGGACGCGAGACCGAGCGGCCACCGGCTGCCCAGCCGCCGCACGGCCTCGCCCGCGCCGGGAAGCAGGGGCGGCCTTGAGCCGTAACGGGCAGCCATGCGGTCGATGACGGTGGTCGCGACCTCTTCGGGCCGCCCCGGGACGCCCACCGTCTCGGTCAGATATGCGGACCATTCCGCCGTGCTCATTCCCTGCATCGCACGGGTCGCGTCTGCAGGCCACGGCCGTCCGGCCTCGTCCGCCACCGCGCGGCGCACCTCGTCCCACAGCTCCTCGGAGTCGACGAGCACGCCATCGAGGTCGAAGACCACTGCCTCAACGATGCCGCCTGACATCGGACCTCCTCGGTCATCCTGTGTTCCGCCGGCCCTCACCGTGCCGGACGCGGCCACCAGTCAGTACACCTGGACTTGTGGCGTGGTGTGCGCGATCTGCCAGAGGTACATGCACGCGAGCGTTCGGTAGGGGCGCCACGGCTCCGCGATTTCTTCCAGTTCGGCAGGGCGTGGCCGCTCCGGTAGCCCGTACTCGTGCTGGACGCAGCGGCGTATCTCGAGGTCGCCGACGGCTAGTACGTCCGGGCGGTGCAGGTGGAACATCAGGAAGATGTGGGCGGTCCACGTGCCGATGCCCTTCACCGCCACGAGCTGTGTGACCACCGCATCGTCGGGCAACTCGTGCAACTGCTCGAGGTCGAGCTCGCCGGAGACGATGTGCTCGGCGAGCGAGTGGAGGGATATCGTCTTCGCCCTGGAGAGGCCGGCGGTGAGGCGCAGCTCCTCGGGGTCGTCGTCGAGGATTTCCTGCGGTGTCGGCGGGCGGCCGCCGAAGCGTTCGTTCAGTCTCCGGTAGATCGCGGTCGACGCGATGATGGAGATGTTCTGGCTGACGATCGCGCGTATGAGCATGCTGTAGTGGTCGGTCGGGATGTTCGGATCGCGCGGCGCCGTTGGATCGGGCGGCAGTGTCAGCCTGGTGCCGCCGTTCTCGCGCACGACCCTGTCGATGATTGCGCCCAGTACGGGGTCGGCGCGGCGCAAGTGGTTCTCGGGAGTCGTCGCGCTCCGCGTCATTCGTCTGATGGTACGCCTGCGCTCCTCGGAATCCGAGGTCGATCAGACGATTCGTCGGTGAGCAGGCGAATGAAGGCGTCCGCCGCTGCGGAGCGGCCGTTCTTCTTGGTATATGCGCCAAGGGTGACACTCAGCTCGGCTCCATCCAGGTGAAGCACACTGATATCCGGCCGGTCGGAACCGACCTGTGTTTTGATGAATGCGTGCGGCACGATCGCGACGCCGCCATGCTCTGCGACGTACTGCACGATTTCTCCCTCCAGGCCGAGCTCCAACTCGATGGTCCGATCGACCTTCGCCTTGTGGAATGCATCGTCCACTCTTCTCCGAAGGACGCTGCCGGCCCGAGGCTCGATGAACGATCCTGATTCGGCGAGTTCGGCCAGGCTCGCGTGACTTCGCTCGGCCAGTGGGTGGGACGTCGAGACCACTGCCACGAGCCTTTCCTTGGGCGCCAGCTCGTGGAAGGTGATCCCCTCGGGGTACTGTGGCAGTTGCTCGCATATTCCGACGTCGAGACAGTCTCCGGCAACTGCGCGGATGCTTTCGAAAGCGGTTGCGCACCGCACGGAGATGTGGATCCCGGGATGGGAGTTGTGAAACTGACCGATGAAGCGAACGCAGTCCAACATGCGAGTTGCAGCAGGGCTGGTGCCGATCCGTAGCCGGCCTCTGCGGAGCCCCGTCAAGGACTCGACGTCGTGCTTGATAGCGGTCACCTGATCGATGATCATCCGTGCTCGGGCCAGCAGGATGAGCCCTCGTTCGGTAATTCGCACACTTCGCGTCGTGCGCTCGAACAGTCGCGTCCCGAGTTCCTCTTCGAGCCGTGCAATCTGGTAACTCAGCACTGATTGGGTGACGTCACACCGCCTGGCTGCGCTGGTGAAGCTGGAAGTTTCGGCGAGTGCAATCACGTACTCCAGTTGCTTGAGCTGCAACTCATTCGCTCCGATTCACATACGAGTCAATAAGGTGAAGCCGATCGATGTGTGGACTGCAATGATTGTTCATCGAAGGCGGATCATCTGCGTTCGGTTCTCCTGGCGAGGCCTCGGGCTCAGCCGGGCATCGATGAGTCATGGAGTCGAACGGCGGGACCCGAGTGCGGCGGCCCGGCAAGCGCCGAGGCGTGCCATCAATACGGGTCCGTCCCTGCTGGGTGTGACGCACAGTGCCTTGACTGCCCATGTACTCTCGCAAATCACCTACGGTAGGAACTCTGACTCGCTTGGATATGAAGTCAAGAGTACATGGCTTTCTATCGCCCGCCTGAAGGCAACTCATCGATCGTTGCGATTAATCGAACGGGCGTGCAGAATGTTTGCGCTCGCGGCGTCGGCGATCGGGGTTGTCGGCTACTCGGTGTACATGAATGATCCTTAAATGCCTGTATTGCTGCCGTTCGCGGCAGTTGAGTGGGCGAGTGCGTCCATTGCCGTCGCCGCGATCGCCTCGAGAGCGTCGCGAGCGGCGCCTCCCTGTGCGGCGACGCGGATCCCGGCGATCACGGTGTTGACGTACAGGGCCAGGGTGCCCGGGTCGCGACGGGAGGCGATGTCGCCGTCGCGTTGCCCGGCCGTGATCACCGCTCGCATCGCCTCGAGGCGGCGCTCCACGTCGAGCTCCAGCGTCCTGGCCGCCACAGGGTCCCGCCCCGCCAGTTCGACCGTCATGTTGACCGTCAAGCAACCGAGACCGCGCCCGTCGCGTCGGTTTTCCTGCTCGGCCTCGATGATCATGGCGAACAAGGCATGGATGCGTTCCATGGCCGACAGTCGCCGGTCGTTCAGGATGGCCAGGTGAGCGCCGGTGGTCGTCTCGATGTAGCGGGCGAGGGCTCGCTCGAAGAGGTCGTGCTTGCTGGCGAAGGTGTTGTAGATGCTGCTGCGGCCGAGACCGGTCGCTTCGCACAGCTCCCTCGTGGTTGTGGCCTCGTAGCCGTTGGCCCAGAACGTTCGCATCGCAGCGTCGACGGCGCGGTCCTCGTCGAATGTCCTGGGGCGGGGCACGGCTCGACGGTAGCATGTTTTGGGACGAGCGATCCAATATCAGCCGTGCCGCCACGGTGGTGCCTGCGTCGCCAGAGTTCGGTGTGGTTACCGGCTCAGGCGTGCCCGCCGCAGGCTGGCGGTCGCCCACCCGAATGCGCCGATGCAGCCCAGCGTGATCACCCCGAAGATGATGCCGAGCACGGTCTCACCCTCGAGAAAGAAGATCACGGTGACGAGGGTGCACAGCACAAACGCAATGGTGGCGATCCCCGCATGTAGCCGCAGCGCGCTCTGCCCGTCCGGTGTGCGCGCGTCGGCCGCGGGTCCACCGGCACCGGGCACCGACTGGGTGGAGAAATGCAGGTGCTCCCACTTCGCCATGGGTGCGGGTACCCGGGTTGTCACCCCGGCACACGAAGGACGTTGACGAGGGAAGGGGCCCTGAGCTGCGCGGAGAGGTGGCTGGGATCGGAGCGGTCGATTCGGCCGTGAGACAGCGGGCGGTTCAGCGCGTCCGTGGCGGCCCGGTGCCGGCTGTTGCGTCGCGCCTCTGCGCGGAGCGGAATCGTTGCTGGTAGGCGCTCGGTGACACTCCGAGTCGTGTCACGAACGCGCGACGTAACGTCTCGGGGCACCCGTAGCCGACCCGTTCGGCGGCCTCGGCAACCGTGAAACCCGACTCCAGCGCGGCCTTGGCGCCGTCGAAGTGCACCGACTCGACGTACGTGGTGGGCGTCGTGCCGAGCTCTTCGTGGAACAGGCGGGTGAGGTGACGCGGGCTGATCGCGGCGAGCGCCGCGAGCTTCGGGGTGGAGTGGTCGCCTGCCGGTGGCACCTGCGGCGCGAGCACGCTTGACGTAGAGCAGATTTTACGGGAAAGGCGTAGCCGATGACCGAAACGATCACGAGGATCGACATTCCGGATACGTGGCCGGCGTGCGGGGTCACCGAACCCTGACGAGCGGTTATCCGAGCTGTTCTCCGTCGGTGCGATGTACCATGGCGACAGCCCGACCGAGCACTACCGGCGCATCGACACAGCGCTTCGAGGTCGACGGCGCCGACTTGGCTCAGGGACTTCCTGTTCGACCACGGCCCCAGTGCCGACGAGTCGCATCAGATCGGAATGTGAGCCGCCATCTGGTTCACGCACCAGGAAATGATTCGGAAGAAAGGTCATGCCACGATGACTGCAATGACCCCGTCACGCACCGACTCCCGGCGGCAGACCGGCGTTGCCGACCGCTTCGTTGCCCCGGCGCGGCTGGCGAACAACCTCCAGGTCGTGCTGGTCGACTTGATCGAACTGCATCTGCAGGGAAAGCAGGCGCACTGGAACGTCGTCGGTACGAACTTCCGTGACCTGCACCTGCAGCTCGACGAGCTGGTTGACATCGCCCGGGAAGCCAGCGACACCATCGCAGAGCGGCTGCGGGCCCTGCAGGTGAGCCCTGATGGGCGTTCCGACACCGTGACCGCCTCCACCAGCCTGCCGGCCTTTCCTGCCGGCGAACAGAACACCGCCACGGTGGTCGACCTGATCACCGACCGCATCGCCGCCGCGACCGCGACCATGCGGACCGTTCACGACGATGTCGATGCGGACGACCCGTCCAGTGCCGACCTGCTCCACGCGATCATCGATGACCTGGAGAAGTACGCCTGGATGATCAGCGCGGAGAATCACAGCGCCTGATGCGGTTGATCAGTCGGACGTGATGACTTCCATGGCGACGCCATAGCGGGTGTCGATGCTTGCGCCAACCGGACGAGCCAGGGCTGCCAGAAACTCTTCCGGGTCGCTCATGGCGTCCGAACCGCCAAGGCCCCGCAGGTACTCGGAGTGGGCCCGTAGCGAGGAGACCCCGGCATCGAACGTCTCGGTGACGTCCACGGCGTGTGTTGCGACCGGACTCCAGGGGACCAGGATCTGCGAGGCGCGCCAGGGTGCGAGTCCCTCGTCGGCGAGTTCACGGAACACCCACCTGTTGGCCGCGTCCCGCACGCCGTCGATCACCGCCCGGCCGAGCGCGATGTGGTCGGCCTGGTTGTAGACGCCGGGGCTCCAGGTCTCATGATGGTTGCCGGTGATCACGGCGTCCGGTTTGTGCCGCCGCACCACCCTGGCGACGTCCCGGCGGAGGTCGAGTCCGTACTCCAGCACACCGTCGGGGTAACCGAGGAACTCCACGGTGTCCACGCCGACCAGTGCCGCGCCTGCGCGTTCCTCCGCCTCCCGCAACGGACCGCAGCGTTCCGGCTCGATCCCGTCGATCCCTGCCTCGCCGCTCGTCGCGAGGCAGTACACGACCTGCTTGCCCTGCGCTGTCCATCGCGCCACCGCGGCGGCTGTGCCGTACTCGAGGTCGTCCGGGTGCGCGACGATGGCCAGCACGCGGGAGAAGGACTCATCCAGTAGCTGGAGAGGTTTGTCCATCACCGATCACCTCGGCTTGTCGACGGCACGCCGATCAATGTCTGTCGTTTGCGGCCGCGAAGGCGGGCCGACTCGCTCTCGTCCACGGTCGAACCCTCCGTCGCTGGCATGGATCATGGACGCTATCGGCAAATGCTGCCGGTTGAGAAGTTCGTCAGCCCTGGCAGAGCCTCCGGGACGGCTACAGCGCGGGGAACCCGACCGGCGCGCTCTTCCTGGCGTTCGTGATCATGGCAGTGGCCACGAGGCGTGCACCGGTCGGCGTTGCGGCTGATCGACGGGCTGTGGCCCGACGCAGCACGGAGCCGGCCGGTGCCGGAGGAATGGAGTACGACGGTGCCTGAGCGCGAGGCGTGGACATGAGGGCCGGGATCGTCATCCTTCCCGAGTACCGGTGGGCGGACGCGAAGCGCCGCTGGTGTGCGGCCGAGGAGTACGGGTTCGACCACGCGTGGACCTTCGATCACCTGGGCTGGCGCTCGCTGGTGGACGGCCCGTGGTTCGGCGCGGTGCCGACGCTCACCGCCGCCGCGGCGGTGACCACACGGATCCGGCTCGGCACACTCGTCGCATCACCGAACATCCGCCACCCCGTTCCGTTCGCGCGGGAGCTGACGGCGTTGGACGACATCTCCGACGGACGGTTCATCCTCGGCGTGGGCTCGGGGAGTGACGGCGACTACGACTCGCGGGTCTTCGGCGTCCACGAGCGCCTGTCCGGAAGGACTCGTCGGTTCGCTGAGTTCGTCGAGCTCCTGGATGCGCTGCTGACCACCGACAAGGTCAGCTGGAAGGGCGAGTTCTACGAGGCGTGGGAGGCGCGCAGGGCGCCCGGTTGCGTTCAGCAGCCTCGGCTGCCGTTCGTGGTGGCTGCCGACGGGCCGAGGGCGATGGCGGTGGCCGCCCGGTTCGGGCAAGGGTGGATCACCATGGGCACCCGAGCCGCCCCCGGCCTTGACGAGTGGTGGAGCTCCGTCGCGGCGGCAGCCCATCGGTTCGACGACGTTCTGGCCGAGGAGGGCAGGGATCGGGGAGAGGTCCCGCGCTTCCTGCAGTTCGACTCGGCACCGGTGTACGCGCTGTCCTCCGTCGAGTGCTACCGGGACTTCCTCGCCCGGGCGGACGAGCTCGGCTTCACCGACGTCGTGGCGCCCTGGCCGCGGATGGATGGTGTCTTCGCCGGTCGCGAGGAGGTCCTGGAGGACATCGCCGCGCAGGTTCTCCCCGACCTGTGATCGGGACGAACTCGACGGGCTGATGGTCCACAAGGGAGGGAACGGTCAGTGGCACGACACATCCTGATTACAGGAGCAGCCGGGGGCCTCGGCAGCGCTATATCGGAGCGGTTCGCGGCCGCGGGCGACCGGATCACCGGTGTTGATGCCCGGGAAGCTTCCCTGCGTGACCGAGTGGACGCGCTGGCAACGGCGCACGGGGTAGCGGTCGACGCGATCACGGCGGATCTGAGTGATCCTGCGGCCGGTGCGGTGGTCGACGAGGCGTGGGAGCGATCCGGACCGGTCGACGTGCTGGTGAACGCGGCGGGGATCTGGCCGGCGACGCCGCTGCTGGAGATGACCGCGCCGATGTGGGATCACGTGCTGGCCATCAACACCAGGGCACCGATGCTCACCACGGTGGCGCTGGGGCGGCTGGCAGTGGCCGCCGGACGACCAGCGAGTGTGGTGAACATCGCCTCGGGCGCCGCGATCCGAGCGCGGCCTGGCGCGGCCCACTACTGCACCTCCAAGGCGGCGCTCGAGATGCTCACTCGGTCCTGCGCGGTCGAGCTCGGTGCCCAGAGCATCCGGGTGAACGCTGTGTCGCCCGGGTTCGTGGCCGGTAGCAGCCAGGACGTCAACCCCGTCACCGAGGAGTACGCGGCCGCGGTGTCGACCAATGTGCTGGGCCGGGCCGGGCAACCGCACGACGTTGCCGCTGCGGTCTTCTTTCTCGCCTCGCCCGAGGCGGCCTGGACGACCGGTGCGGTGTTGCGGGTGGACGGGGGATCTTCGGCGGGCAACCCAGCACTGCCGTTGCATTGGACCGGTACTACCTCGGCGCAGTCCCCGGGCTGATTCTGTCGTCGATCGAGGGCTAGGACTCCACCGCCGGCGAGTCGAGAACCGCCCCACGCTGACGGAGCCCGCACCTGTGTGGCGGCCCCGGAGCGGGCCGCGGTCGCGCGGATCTTGGTCGTTGACACACCCTTCCGTGTCGGTAATATGTCACACGTCGCATATCACAGCCCGGCGCCGATGCTGAGCGCCGTGAGGGCGTAGCGGTCGCTATGACGAAAAGGGGCCTTCGGCGACTGCGGCCACATGATTGCGGACCCGATCGTCGAAGACCAGGCAGTTGTTGGTGCGAACGACGCCTTGGCGTTGCTGTGGAGCCTTAACAGTGGAGGCAGAACGTTGAACCGAAGGCGCTTCAGACTGGTCGCCGCCATCGTTGCCGCGGGAAGCCTGCTCCTTGCCGGCTGTGGGGGCGGCGGCAATTCCGCGAGCGGGGCCGGTGCGAATGTCGAGACCGACGCTCAGGGGTTCGCGCTCAACACGGGACCCGCCCAGAAGGGCGGCACGGTCAACATCCTCGGCGCCGTGGATCTCTCCCACCTGGATCCCGAGATGGGCAACGACGGCAACGTCCTCAATTTCTATCGGCTGATCTACCGTCAGCTCACGACGTACTCCAACGAACCCGGGAAGGGCACGACCGTTGTGCCCGACCTTGCCACCGACACGGGGCAGCCGAACGCGGATAAGACGGTGTGGACCTTCACGCTGAAGGACAACATCTTCTACCAGGACGGCACGCCGATCAAGGCGCAGGACTTCAAGTTCAGCATCGAGCGGTCATTCGATCCGGCCGTCGCGATCGGGCAGAACTATCACCGGCCCTACCTCGACCCGTCCGGTCAGTACCAGGGTGTTTACAAGGACCCGGCCGGCCTGAAGTCCATCGAGGTCCCGGACGACAAGACGATCGTGTTCCATCTGAGCAAGCCGCTTGCGGGCTTCCCTGACATCGCGGCCACGGCCGTCTTCACGCCCTTCCCGGCGGACAAGGTGACGGGCCCGACCTCGATCGACCAGAACCCGATCGCATCCGGCCCGTACATGATCGACGGCTACACCCGCGGATCGCAGCTCACGCTCTCCCGGAATCCGAACTGGAAGCCGGAGACGGATGACGTCCGCCCGGCATACCCGGACAACTACAAGTTCATCTTCGGCCTGGATCCCAGCACGATCGACCAGCGGATGATCTCGGATCAGGGCGAGGACAAGAACGCGATAGCGTCCAGCACCAACCCGCTTCTCGCCGCGAGTCTCTCACGCATCCAGCAGCCGCAGTTCAAGTCACGGACCGTGCGAAACGTCCCGAACTGCACGACGTACATGGCGATGAACACCACCAAGCAGCCTCTGGGCGACCTCCGGGTGCGTCAGGCGATCAACTACGCCGTCGATCTCAAGAGCAACCAGGCCGCCACCGGCGGCGAGCAGATGGCCACCATCACGCACGACATGCTCACTCCTGAGGTGCCGGGGCGAGTGCCGTTCAACCTCTACCCGAGCGCGGGGGATCAGGGCGACGTGGCCAAGGCCAAGGAGTTGCTCACCGAAGCCGGATACCCCAACGGCTTCGAGGCCACCATCGACGTCCGGTCGATTCCGGTCTGGAAGGCGCAGGCCGAGGCCATGCAGCAGTCGCTGGAGCGGGTCGGCATCAAGCTGACCCTCAACGTCATCGATGCCTCCACGTACTACGAGGTCATCGCGACCCCGGCGAAGCAGCACGAGATGGCGATCACCGGGTGGTGCTCCCCGTGGCTGTCCGGCATTCCGCTGCTCCAGCCGCTCTTCGACGGCCGGCAGATCACCGCGACCGGCAACCAGAACATTTCCCAGATCAACGATCCCGAGATCAACAAACGGCTTGACGAGATCTCGGTGATCACGGACCTGGACCAGCAGAACGCGGAGTATGCCGAGCTCAACAAGCAGATCATGGAGAAGGCCCCCGTGGTGCCGCTTGACTGGGCGACCAACCTCCAGATGGCAGGCTCCAACGTGGCGAACGCCTTCGCGCACCCCGGCCGCACAGGGTACATCGACTACACCTCGGTCGGGTTGAAGGACCCGACGAAGTAGACCATGGCCATACTGACGCCGGCGACGGTATCGGACGCCGAGAGCGAGCAGGCGCTGCTGAACGCCGCACCGCTCTCCGTCGTGAGACTGTCCAGACAACTGTTCACCGTCCCAGTGATCTTGAGCACCGGCTTCTTGGCTCTGGTCCTGCTGATGGCGATCTTCGCGCCGCTCATCACCAAGATCAGCGGCTGGGGCCCGTACACCTTCGACCCGACCGCAGTGGACTCCGCGACCGGCGGCGTTCCGCTGGGATCCTTCGGCGGGATCGGGTCCCGGCACTGGCTCGGGGTCGAGCCGCAGAACGGCCGCGACATCTTCGCCCGGATCGTCTACGGGGCGCAGGTCTCCATGCTCATCGCGATCTCGGCCACGGTGTTGACGGCCACCCTCGGAGTCGTGCTCGGGATGCTCGCCGGATTCTTCGGTGGCGTCGTGGATCAGGTGATCTCGCGAGTCATGGACTTCCTGATGGCGTTTCCCACCCTGATCTTCATGATTGCCCTGCTGTCGGCGCTTCCGCACATCAATCGGCCGCTCATGCTCATCGCTGTTCTGAGCATTTTCGGCTGGGTCCACATGGCCCGCATCATTCGCAGTCAGACGATGTCCTTGGCTCGCCGCGAATTCGTCGAGGCTGCTCAGGCCTCGGGGGCGAGCCGGGCGGCCATCATATTCCGGGAGATCCTGCCCAATCTCTCCGGTTCGATCATCGTCATCGCCACACTCGCGGTGCCGAACTTCATCGGCGTCGAGGCCGGGCTGTCGTTCCTCGGCGTCGGTATCACGCCACCGACCGCATCCTGGGGCCAGATGATCTCGGCGTCGGTGCCCTGGTTCACCGCGGTGCCGAGCTACTTCCTGATCCCCGGAATCTTCCTCTTCCTTACCGTCCTCTCGGCGACCGTCGTCGGTGACCGAGCGCAGAAATTGATCGCCGAAGGCGGGCGGCTCTGATGGGTCTCTATGTAGGGAAGCGACTCCTCTGGGCAGTCCTGACCTTGCTCGCGGTTACCTTCTTCACCTTCTTGGTGTTCTTCGCGCTCTCGCCGGAACCTGCGGTGGCCATCTGTGGGCAGACGTGCACCCCGGACCGGATCGACGCCATTCGGCACCAGCTCGGCATCGACCAGCCTTTCCTCACCCAGTTCGTCACATTCCTGCAGGGAATCTTCGTCGGCAGGAGCTACGGCGACGGTCCGTCGGCAATCGCCTGCGCTGCACCATGTATCGGCCACAGCTTTCAGAACGGTCAGGACGTCCTGACCATGATCCTGAGCCGGCTGCCGGTGTCGATCACGCTCGCCGTCGGCGCGTCCGTTCTCTGGCTGCTCTTCGGCATCACGCTCGGTTTGGTCAGCGCGCTGAAGTCCGGAACGGGCTGGGACAGGACGGCCATGGTGATCGCGCTGGCCGGCGTGGCTCTGCCGAACTACTTCTTGGCGCTGGTGCTGCAGTACGTCCTCGTGGCGAAGCTCGAGTGGCTTCCCTACCCCAGCGCGGTCGACTTCGGCGACGATCCCGTCGTCTGGTTCCAGTCGTATCTGATGCCGTGGATGGTGCTCGCATTTCTCTACGTCGCACTGTATGCGCGGCTCACCCGCACGAACGTGCTCGACACTCTGAGCGAGAACTTCATGCGCACGGCGCGGGCCAAGGGACTTGCGCCCGGTCTGATCCTGCGTCGGCATGCTCTGCGTCCCTCGCTCACGCCGCTGGTGACGCTGTTCGGCATGGACGTCGCGACGCTGCTCGGGGGTGCGCTGATCACGGAGACCGTGTTCGGGCTGAACGGCGTAGGAAAGCTGGCGTTCGACGCGGTCGCCTCGAACGACCAGCCGGTCATCATGGGCGTCACTCTGCTGGCCGCGTTCTTCGTGGTGATCGCGAACATCGTGGTCGACCTGCTCTACCGCTTCCTCGACCCGAGACTCAGAACGGTGACGCGATGACTCAGCACGAGGTGGGCCGAGGTGAGGACGAGAAGCGGACCGACGGAACGCCGCTGCTCGAGGTGACAGACCTGTCGGTCGGTTTCGACACCAAGCAGGGGCGCTCGACCGTGGTCGACGGGATCTCCTTCCGCATCGACAGGGGCAAGACGCTCGGGGTCGTGGGGGAGTCCGGCTCCGGCAAGTCCATGACGTCGCTCGCCATCATCGGCCTGCTGCCGAAGGGTGCGCGTACCAGCGGTTCTGTGATGTTCAAGGGGGAGGAGCTGCTCGGCCGCCGCGAGCAGCAGATGCGCCGGATCCGTGGCGACCAGATCGCCATGATCTTCCAGGACCCCCTGTCGTCGCTGAACCCGTACTACACCGTGGGGCTCCAGATCGAGGAGGCGTACCTGGCGCATCGCGGTGGTGGGCGGAAGAACGCCCGCAAGGTCGCCATCGATGCGATGCGTCGAGTGAAGATCCCCGATCCGGACCGCCGGGCGGACCACTACCCGCACCAGTTCTCGGGCGGCATGCGGCAGCGGGTCATGATCGCCATGGCGCTCTCCTGTGAACCCGACCTGATCATCGCGGACGAGCCGACCACGGCGCTCGACGTCACCGTGCAGGCACAGATCCTGGAGCTCATCTCGATGCTCCAGAGCGCTACCGGCGCAGCGATGCTGTTCATCACGCACGATCTGGCCGTGGTCAGCCAGATCGCAGACGCCGTCCACGTGCTGCGGAACGGCAAGACCATGGAGACGGGACCGACCGAGCAGATCTTCTCCCGGCCGGAGAACGAGTACACCCGGGAGTTGCTCGCCGCGGTGCCACGTATCGAGGACGCCGTCGACTTCTCCGGGCCGGCCGGTAGGGGGGCGCAGTGAGCAGCATGACCCCTGAGACGGTCAACGGTGGTTCGGACGCACCGCTGTTGCGGGCCCGGTCGCTCGTCAAGGTGTTCTCGATCAAGGGCGACGGTGCCGTGACCGGCAAGTCGACGTTTCGTGCCGTCGACGACGTGAGCTTCGAGATCTACCCCGGCGAGACCACGTCGATCGTGGGCGAATCCGGCTCGGGCAAGTCGACGACAGCGCGGATCATCGCGAAGCTGCTCGAACCGACATCGGGAACGCTGGAGTTCGATGGCGTCGACGTGACACGGCCCGACAAGAAACAGCTCCGAGCGTTCCGAAGTGATGTTCAGGTCGTGTTCCAGGACCCGTTCTCGTCCCTCAATCCCAGACACACCGTCGAACAGATCATCTCGGCTCCGCTGCGCTATCAGGGAATCGGGGACTCGAAGGAGTATCCCCGGATCGTCAAGGACCTGATGTCGCGGGTGGGGCTGAACCCTGACCACTCGCGTCGTTATCCGGCGCAGTTCTCCGGCGGCCAGGCGCAGCGCATCGGCATCGCGCGGGCGCTCGTCGTGAACCCGAAGCTCGTCATCTGCGACGAGGCCGTCTCGGCCCTCGACGTCACCGTGCAGGCGCAGGTCATCGACCTGCTCAAGGATCTGCAGCGGGAGCGCGGCTTCAGCTACCTGTTCATCGCACACGACCTGGCCGTCGTCCGCCAGATCTCACATCGCGTCGCGGTGATGAGCCGCGGAAAGATCGTCGAGCAAGGCCCGCGGGACGCGGTGTTCGACCACCCTCAAGACGATTACACGAAGACGCTCTTGGCGGCGATACCTCGGATCAACCCGGAATGGGATCGGGCCCGCCTGATGCATGAGCGACTCCGCCTGAACGGCGCGCCTGACGGCCAGGGTGAAAAGGGTGAACTGGTCGACCAGGAGCGGTAGGCGGAGAAATGACGGCACGAGCCTGAGGAGAAATGGTGGGCGAGGACGATCGGCCCGAGGAGGCATCACGCGAGCGGAACGGGAATGACGGCACCCCGCCGACCGACGACCTGGTGACGACGACGCACACTATGCGGCTCGGTTCGCGGAGCCTCGACTATCACGCGACGGCGGGCCGGATGGTGATCAGTGAGGAGGTCATCAGCGAGGGCACCTTCAAGGGCAGGATGCCCACCGCCGAGGTATTCGTCACCGCCTACACCGCCGACGGTGCGGACCCGCTGACGCGGCCCGTGGTCTTCGCCTTCAACGGTGGCCCCGGTTCCTCATCGGTCTGGTTGCATCTCGGCCTGTTCGGGCCGCGTCGAGTCGACTCCGGCGACGTCGACAACCGGACCCCGCCGCCTTATGGACTGCTGGACAACGCGGAGTCCCTGCTGGCGCACGCCGACATCGTCTTCATCGACCCCATCACCACGGGCTACAGCCGCGCTGTCGTCGGAGGCGCTCCCGCCGACTTCCATGGCTTCAGCGGTGACCGCGACCTCGTCGGGGAGACGATCCGGCTCTGGCTGACTCGCAACGAGAGATGGCTCTCGCCGAAGTTCCTGGCGGGGGAGTCGTACGGTACGACGCGGGCGGCCGCTCTCGCCGGCTACCTCGCCACACGTCACGGAATGGCGATGAACGGGATCATCCTGATCTCGGCGGTCCTCGATTTCGGCAGCATCCGCTTCTACGAAGGCAACGATGCTCCCTATGTGAACTTCCTGCCGACCTACGCCGCCATCGCGCACTATCACGGCAAGCATGAGGGCAGAACCCTGCGCGAGGTCGTCGCCGACGCCGAGGCCTTCGCGGAGGGCGAATACGCCCACGCGCTGTCCCGTGGAACGCGCCTGAGCAGGGACGAGCGGCGAGAGCTCGCCACGCGAGTCGCCGAGCTGATCGGGCTGGACGCCGACTACGTGTTCCGCTCGAACCTGCGGATCGAGCACAAGCACTTCTTCGCCGAGCTCCTGCGCGATCGGGAGCTCATGACCGGTCGCCTCGACGCTCGCTTCACCGCCCATCCCGGCGACCTTGAGTTGGCGGAGCAGGACCAGGACCCCGCGCACTTCGTGATCTTCTTCCCCTACACCGCGGCGGTGAACCACTACCTGCGGGCCGAGCTGAAGTACGAGTCGGACTTCACGTACGAGATCTTGACCGACCGAGTGCAGCCGTGGTCGTACAAGGAGTTCGAGAACCGCTACGTCGTGAGCGCCGATGCGCTGTCGTCGGCGATGCGGATGAATCCTGACCTCAAGGTCTACGTGGCCTTCGGGTACTACGACGCCGCCACGCCTTTCGCGGCCGCCGAGTACGTCCTCGCGCACCTGCGCGTTCCGGATGAGGCTCACGGAAACATCGTGCGCCGCTACTACGAGGCGGGGCACATGATGTATCTGCACGAGCCCTCGCGCGTCAGGCAGAGCGCAGACATCGCCGAGTTCATCACGTGGGCGACCGGAGGCGAGGCTCCGGCTCTCGAGGCCGGCAGGGAAGGACAGCCGTGACGCCGGACGGGCCGAGAGCAGAATCAGACGAAGAAGGGAATTGAATGACGGTATCGGAGACCTTGCAGGAGGCCGACGAACTGCTGAGGGATCTCTACGAGTCCGAGTGGCGGTGGCGGACGGAGCAGCTCGGTGAGCAGTCTCTCTCCTCGCGCGGGCGGATCGACGACTTCCTGCCGGATGTGAGTGAGGCCGCTCAGCAGGAGCGTCTCCGCTACTGGGAATCGGTGCTCGGCAAGCTGAGGGAAGTGCCGTTCGAGCGCCTCTCGGCGGCGGCGAAGCAGGACTACTCGGTCTATGAGCAGCAGATCTCGACGTTGATCGCGCAGCAGCAGCACCGGATGTACGAGCGTCCGGCCAACGCGGACACCTCGTTCTGGGGCGTGCTCGCCGAACGCGGCAACCGGGCGTTGGACAGCGAGGACGACGCGCGGCGTTATGTGAAGCAGCTCGGCGACGTACCGAGGTTCTTCGCCCAGCACATCGACAACATGCGAGCTGGGATCGGTCGTGGTTTCGGTCCGCCGCAAGTCTCGATGACGGGTCGGCAGGAGACGATCCGGACTGTCGCGACGGCCGGCGCGCCTGAGGAGACGGTGTTCTTCAAGCCCTTCGGCACCTTGCCGGACGGGCTGCCGCAGGAGATTCGCGAACGCCTGCGGGAGGAGGGCGCCGCGGTCATCGCCACGGCGGTGATCCCCGCCTACCGGGACCTGCTCACCTACGTCGAGCAGGAGTACTTCCCACAACTCCCGGTCGCCACGGCAGCGGCCGACGGCCCGGACGGCGCCGCCTTCTATCAGGCCCAGCTCCGCGAGTTCACGACGACGGAGCTGAGCGCGCAGGAGATCTTCGTCATCGGGCAGCGCGAGGTGGCCGCGATCCGGGCGGAGATGGAGGAGGTCGCCGCGCAGGTCGGCTTCGCGGGCGACGTGCCTGGCCTGCTGGAGTTCATGCGCACGGACCCGAGGTTCTACGCGAAGACCGCCAAGGAGCTGCTGATGGTGGCGGCTTACGAGGCGAAGAAGTTCGACCTGGTCGTCGACCGTTTCTTCGGGAAGCTGCCGGAGATGCGCTTCGGGATCGTGGAGGTTCCCCCGGACCTGGCGCCTTTCTATACGTTCGGTCGCGGGGGCCTGGGCCGCTACACCCTCAACACCTACAACCTGCCGGCGCGGCCCCTCTATTCGATTCCCGCGCTCACGCTGCACGAGGCCGCTCCCGGCCACGCGTTCCAGATCCCCTTCGCACACGAGCAGAAGCATCACCCTGCGTTCCGCCGGCACGTCTATATCTCGGCTTATGGAGAAGGCTGGGCTCTCTACACCGAACGGCTCGGCGTCGAGATGGGGATCTACGAGACACCCTTCGACATGATGGGCATGCTGAGCTTCCAGATGTGGCGGGCCGTCCGGCTCGTCGTCGATCCGGGCATGCACGCACTCGGGTGGAGCCGTGAGCAGGCTCAGGACTTCATGCGGGCCAACACGGCGATCGCCGACCACGAGATCACCACCGAGATCGACCGCTACATCGCGTGGCCCGGTCAGGCGTGCGCTTACCACCTCGGCCAGCTGAAGATCTGGGAGCTGCGCCGCCGTGCCGAGGAAGCGCTCGGCGAGGCTTTCAACATCCGCAATTTCCACGACACCGTGCTCGGTTTGGGCAGCGTGCCGCTGACCGTGCTCGAGCAGGAGATCGACCGGTTCATCGCTGAGGGCGGCCGTTCGCCCTTCATGTCGTCTTGAGTTCGACCTCCGGGAGTACGAGTTACACATGATCGATTCACGCAGCCTGACGGTCGTCAACGCGCTCATCTTCGACGGTTCCAGCCCTGACCTCACGCCCGGCGCGATCGAGATCGTCGACGGCACCGTGACCGCCGTGGGCGACCTGACCCCGGCCGCTGGTGCGACAGTCGTCGACGCCGGCGGCAAGGTCGTGATGCCAGGCCTGATCGATGCGCACTTCCACGCGTACGGCACGAGCCTGTCCGCGCTCGAGAACGAGTCGGTGTCGCTCAGCTATGTCTCGCTGGTCGGCGCAGCACGGCTGCGGTCAGCTCTGGGCCGAGGCTTCACCACGGTACGCGACGTCGCCGGCGGCGACATCGGACTGGCCAACGCGATCGAGCGGGGCTACGTCGTCGCTCCGCGTTACCTCTACACGGGGGCCGCGCTGAGCCAGACGGGAGGGCATGGCGACGCGCGGCCCGCCGACTTCGATCTCTGCTGCCCCGGCGGCCACATGTGCGAGGTCGTGGACGGTGTCGACAATCTCCGGCGCGCAGTGCGCGAGCGTTTTCGCACGGGCGCGCACGCCATCAAGGTCATGACGTCGGGCGGGGTGGTGTCGCTGACCGATCCGATCCGGATCCCTCAGTACTCGCCGGAGGAGCTTCGGGCAGTCGTCGAGGAGGCGGGCAGGCGCGGCAGCTACGTGGCGGCGCACGCCTACTCCCCGGAGTCGATCGTGCATGCGGTGAGCAACGGCGTCCGGACGGTCGAGCACGGCAACTTGCTCGACGAGGGCTCGGCCGGGGTGATGGCCGAGCACGGGGCGTACCTGGTTCCCACGCTCGTCGCCTACGACGCGATGGAGCGCCGCGGAGACGAGGTCAACATGTCGCCGATTTCGAAGGTGAAGAACAAAGAAGTTCTGGATTCAGGACTGCGCGCGATCGAGGTTGCACGGGCAGCCGGGGTGACGATCGGTTGGGGAAGCGACCTGATGGGCGAACTGGAGGACGATCAACTGCGGGGCCTCCGGCTCCAGTTGGAGGTCGAGAGCCCGCTCGAGGTGCTGCGGTCCGTGACCTCCGTCAATGCGGAGATCATCCGACGGCCGGACCTCGGCCGGATCGGTGTCGGGGCGGCCGGCGATCTGCTGCTCGTCGACGGGAACCCGTTGGAGGACCCGTCCGTCGTGTGGGACGAGTCCCGGCCTCGCACTGTGATCCAGCGGGGCATGGTCGTCATGTGAGATCCCGCCGGATGCACCCCCGCGGTGCCGGACCCGGCGAAATCTGGCACTTCAGGCATCGATGCACGGTGTGCATCTTTGTGTCCTAGGGTGGTTGTGCTCTCCCACCACGGGCAGCCGAACGACGGCGTGCCCGGAAAGGACATGTGATGAGTGCCTCGAGCGAGCAGACGTCGTACGAGTCCCCGGCCGGGACCGCGACGTCGATGAGCCGGGTCCTGCCCACGGATATGACCGAGCGCCCCGCTGGTTGCCCGTTCGCCCCAGCGCCTGGCCTGGAGCGACGTCGCGGTGACGGAGCTGTGCAGCCGCTGACTCTTGCCAACGGGGCTCACGCTTTCATGGTGACCGGGTTCGACGAGGCGCGCGCCGTCATGGGTGATCAGCGCTTCAGTTCCGACCGGGTCCGCTATCCCGACGCCTCCCAGCTGCAGCCGCACGAGGTGGCCGCGCTGGCCGAGCGGGGTGAGACACCAGCGCGAGCGGCGGTGGAGGAACGCACCGACGGGATGTTCGTGTTCATGGACCCGCCCGAGCACACCCGGCTGCGGCGGCTGCTGACCGGGCAGTTCACCGTCCGGCGGATGAAGGCGCTGGAGTCGCGCGTGCGGGAGATCGCGGTGGAGCACATCGAGGCCATGCAGGCCGCCGGCACCGAGGCCGACCTCGTCCCCTCCTACGCGCTGCCGATCCCGTCGCTGATGATCTGCGAGCTGCTCGGCGTGGACTACGCCGACCGCGAAGAGTTCCAGCACAACACCCACATCTCGCTCGCCCTCACCACCACCGATGAGGAACGCGCGAAGGCCCGCGCGGCGCTGTACGGGTTCATCCAGCACCTGGTGAACCACAAGCGCCAGAACCCGGCCGACGACCTGCTCTCCGGGCTCGTCCACGACGCCGAGCCGCCGTTGACCAACGCCCAACTGGTGGACGTCGCTCTGGTGCTGCTCGGAGCGGGCCACGAGACCACCGCGAACATGCTCGGCCTGGGCACCCTCGCGTTGCTGGACAACCCCGACCAGCTGGCCGCCCTGCGAGCCGACCCGAGCCTGATCGACAACACGGTCGAGGAGCTGCTGCGCTACCTGAGCATCATCCAGCTCGGCGTGACCCGGATCGCCACCGAGGACGTCACCGTCGGCGGCGTCGACATCCCGGCCGGCACCACGGTGGTGATCGCAACTCCGGAGGCCAACCGCGACCAGCGACACTTCCCCGAGCCCGACCAGCTCGACGTGCACCGGCCCCGCTCGCCGCATCTCGCGTTCGGCCACGGGATCCACCAGTGCCTCGGCCAGCAGCTGGCGCGCATCGAGATGCGCATCGGGTTCGCGGAGCTCTTCAACCGCCTGCCGAACCTGCGGCTCGCCGTGCCCGTCGAGGAGATTCCCCTGCGTAACGACATGCAGATCTTCGGCGTCCACGCGCTGCCGGTGACCTGGGCCTGACCACCATGAACTGACACCCGGGGTCGGGCGCCTGCGCCCGGTGGACCAGCGGCGGCCGCCCGCCCCGCGGTGCACAGGCATACCGCGATACTCGAACGCAGCAGGTAGGGGCGGTCCCGCGGTTGGCCGGCCGAGCAGAATGGACGGCTCCGTGCCGGACGACACGAGGAGGGACACGATGGCCGTTTCCGTGCCAGCGGGCACGCACCCGCGCGTCGGTGGCGATGCCGAGCCGGTGCTGGGGCGTCGGGAGCGGAAGAAGCTCGCCACCCGGGCCGCGGTGCGCGAAGCGGCACTTCGCCTGTCCGTCCGGCACGGGGTCGAGAACGTCACCGTCGAACAGATCGCGGCGGAGGCCGACATTGCGCTGCGAACCTTCTTCAACCACTTCTCCAGCAAGGAGGACGCGGTTGTCGCCGCCTCGGCCGCCGGCGCCGACGCGCTCATCGCGGCTTTCCGGGCGCGTCCTCGCACCGAATCAGTACTCCAGGCACTCCGCGGGGCAGTGCTCGTCGTCATGGACGACAGCGACGCGACCAGCCACGATCACCTCAAGGCCCTCCGGCTGATCCGCACGGCACCCTCGCTGGTTCCTCACCAGCTCGCCATCCTCGCCACGCAGGAGAAGGCCCTCGCCGAAGCCATCACGGAGCGGCTCGGCCCAGCTGATACCGGCCCGTCGGGGGGCGGGCCCTCTGCGATGTCCCGGCGCACTCCCATCTATCCGATGCTCTGCGCCGCAACCGCGCTCGCCGCCTTGCGGCTGGTGCTCGACCGCTGGCTCGACCAGGCCACCGGCCCCGACACCGCGCCGCCGCTCGACGCCTTGCGTGGCGAGATCGACCAGGCGCTCGCCGAACTCGCAGCGGGGCTGGACCGGCCCGGTATCAGGGCGGCGACCGACAATCCCTGACGTCGTGTGATTTATTCTCCGACGGAACTCCCCACCGCTGACGTCATTCCACGGTCGGTCGGCGGAATGCCGGACATCGCCGCTCCTGTCGGGTTTCTCAATCTCGGGCCGTCCGATCCGCTCCCGCAAGCCCGCGGCAGGAAATGTCTCGAAGCTGAGCAGAGAATGTCGCCCCCACTGAGCATCTGGTGCGGTCAACTGGGGTGACTCGACGCCCGGACCTCGGAAGGACGTTCATGCCCGCCATCGCGGATCCCCGAACTCAAGGCGGTTCGGCAGGTGCTGCCCACCCGGACCGAACGCCCTGTCCGCTATCTGCGAGCCGCGGACGCCCGGGTACTTGTCGCTCGGGTGGAGACGCCTGACACCCGTCGGGTGAGGAGTCGACGTGTCAGTAGGAGGCGAGGCGCCGTCGCCGCAATGCGCGGCCTCACCCGAGTCAGGAAAACGGTACCAATGCGGGGCATGCGCAATGACGGCGAAGACGATCGGTCGGCCGGTGGGAAGGCCCGCTGCCCAACCTGCTCACCACCCGAGACCACGCCCGAATATTGGCTTGCCCGCTCATCGGTATCACCTCATCTGCCCCACGAAAGCCAGGGCGTTATGAGCGGGCGGCGGATGAGCGCCGAGGCGCAGCGTCGCCGCCAGTTGGGCGAGTTCCTCAGGCTCCGCCGGTTGCGGCGTGCCCGGGACGAGCCGTCCCTCCCACCGGTCGCCGGACGGTTCACGGGGCTTCGTCGTGAAGAGGTCGCCATCCTGTCCGGCATCAGCATCGGCTGGTACACGTCGCTCGAACAAGGTCGCAATGCCCGTCCGTCTCGGAGTGTGCTCGACGCGGTCGCACGTACCCTGCGACTGACGTGCGCTGAACATTCCTACGTTCTGTCACTAGCGGGGTATGTGGCCCGTCCGCCCGCGGAGGATCGGCCTCTGCGGGAGGTTCCGGCACATGCGCTGCGGCTGCTCGACGTACTCGGAGATTTCCCGGCGTACGTCGCCGACCCGGACTGGCAGATCGTGAAATGGAACAGGGCGTTCGAGGTGCTCTACCCGACCGTGGCGACCGTTCCCGAGGTCGACCGCAATGCACTCTGGCTCATGTTCACCGATCCGTACGTGCGCGAGTTGATCGAGCACTGGGAAGTCGCCGGTCGCCGGTTCGCTGCCGCATTCAGGGCTGCTGCCGGAGACCGCCTCTGCCCCGTCGGTGTCCATGCTGATCGGTCGGCTTCTCGCGTCGAGCGACTTCTTCCGCGAGTGCTGGAGCGAGCACGACATCGAACCGTTCACTCCCAGCAGAGAGCTACTCCATCACCCGGTCGCCGGCGACCTCGACTTATGGCACCACCGATTGACTCCCGCGGGCCTACCCGACCTCCACATCGCCATCTGGACGCCCGAGATGTCAACGGATGCACCAGTTCGACTTTCTCGGATGCTGGAAGAGTGAAAACAGGCGCCTCGGGTGATCTGGTAAATGAATTCAGAGTCGAGGGAAGCACAACGTGAAGTTTGGTATAGCGGCCTTCGTGACCGACGAAGGTATCGGTGCAGCCGCGCTGGCTGTGGCGGTCGAAGAACGCGGCTTCCATTCTTTGGCCGTCACTGAACACTCGCATATACCGGTCAACTACACCCCACCGTATCCAGGCGCAGGAGAGCTGCCCCGGGTCTACCACCGGACACTGGACCCTTTTGTCGTTCTCTCGGTGGCCGCGACCGTGACACGCGAACTCGTGCTCACTACCAGCGTGATTCTGCTGCCACAGCGAGACGTGATCTACACGGCCAAGCAGGTCGCGAGCCTGGATCTCATCTCAGGTGGCCGGGTCGTGCTCGGGGTCGGAGTCGGCTGGAACCGGGAAGAGATGAGCAACCACGGGACCGATCCGGCGACCCGTGGCCGGAAAGCGAACGAGCAGGTGGCCGCGCCCAAATTGTTGTGGACCGAGGAGCAGGCGGAGTTCCACGGCCGGTTCGTCGACTTTCCCGCGGTGTTCAGCTGGCCAAAGCCGGTCCACAACCCACACCCGCCCGTCTACATCGCGGGTGAGAGCCCTGCGGCACTCGATCGGCTGCGCCTGCACGGTGACGGCTGGTTGCCCCAAGCTGCTACCCCGGTGGCGGAGTTGCGCCGGGTGCGCCAATGGTTGTCCGATCACGGTCGAGATGCCGTGCCGACGATGATATGGGGAGCGGGTCGAGACGAGGCGATGCTGACGGATTACGCCGAGGCCGAGGTCGACGAAGTTTTATTCCTCCTGACGAATCGGCCTGAATCGGAGACATTGCACGACCTCGACGAACTGGCTGCCTTCGTCACCGGCCTCGTTTGACTTCGCCGTCGCAGCACGGGCGGGTGTCGACGCTAGTGAGCCGCCGCCGACGGCTGACGCGCGGCGGGCGGTGTCGTGGACGAGGTCGGCAGTGAGGTCGGGGACGATCTGTGGCGTAGTTTCCGCTTCATGGCCTTGATCCACCGCGCGCAGTTGAGCCGGACGAAGCACGAGTTGATCGCGAAATGGCTGCCGACGCGGCCGTGGTCCGAGGATGCCGTGTCGGGCCAGGTCGAGCTCATCGGCGCGTATCGGTTCGACGACCCGGTCGGTGCGGTGGGGATCGAGACGCACGTGGTGCGGACCGGTGACATGCAGGTACTCCAGGTGCCGCTGACCTACCGTGGTGCACCGTTGGCAGGTGCCGACGACTTCCTCGTCGGCACGACGGAGCACTCCGTGCTCGGGCGCAGATGGGTCTATGACGGGTGCGGCGACCCCGTCTATGCCGCCGCCCTCGCGACGGTGATCCTCTCCGGCGGCCAGGAGGCCGAGGAGTGGGTGGAGCAGGTGGACGGCCCGAGTCAGCGCCGGGAGCCCTCGGTCCGGGTGGTCGGCTCTGGTACGCCGAGCGACGGGGCCTTCTCGGTCGCCTCCGTGTCGGTTATGGACCACGGCACCACCACGACGGTCGGTGCGCCCGGGCTCGAACTCGTGGTGCGACGCGTCCTCGGCGGGCCGGCCCGCGCCGACGACGATGTCGAGAACCTCACCGGAGTCTGGTCGGGGAGCGCCGAGCCGACCCCACTGGCGTACGCACGTCGCTTGCCGAGCTAGTCGGCAACTTGGGCGGCTCCCGTTGCTGTCAGGCGGCCCCCAGCTTTTCCGCGAGCTCTGTCGCCTCGCGGTGTGCGGCGGCGAGTTCGTTGCGGCTCCGGTCGAGCTGGTCCGCGAGGCGAGGCACGGTCTCGGCGAGGGTGAGGCTCGTGGTGATCACCGATACGGACATCCCGAGCGAGGAGCCGAGGATGAGCTGCAGCGCCGGGACGGCGTGGTCCCAGCCTGCGGTGGGCGTCCCCGTGTCGTAAGCGCCGCCCCGGCTGGTGACGATGACGGCGGGCCGGCCCTTGAGTGGCTGGGTGTCGGAGTCGAAGGGTGCGGTGAGGCCGGGGACGTGGATGTTGTCGATCCAGGCCTTCAGGGTGGAGGGCACCGAGTAGTTGTAGAGCGGCGCTCCGAGAAGGAGGACGTCGGCGGCCAGCAACTCGTCGATCAGAGCCTGCTGCTGTTGCTCGGCTTCGGCCGGCGGTGCGGCGCCTGCGGGGCGGAGCCGTGCGGGCCAGTGGAGGTCGGCGTCGGCGAGATGCGGCAGCGGATCCCGATGCAGGTCCCGTCGGGTGACGGTGTGGTCGGGTCCGAGCGCTGTCCATGCGTTCGCGAACGTCGCGGTGATCGACCGCGACCGAGAGGTGCGGAGATCGGCCGACGAGTCGAGATGGAGCAGGTTCGGCATGGTCCGAACACTAGCCGCTCACCCTCGCCGTGCCGCCGGTTTCGGTCACTCATCCCATAGACCGCCCGGATCTCCTTTGTGGCCGTCGTGTCGTGACCGGCGGTGATGAGCAGCTGTCGCATGGCCGCCAACCCGTCGCGGCTGAGAGCATCCGTAGAAGAGCTGGTTCTCCATGAGGTGGCTGAGCACGTCGTCCTCGGGTTCTGATGTGGCTTATTACAAACCCCGGGTCGTCCTCGGCAATAACCCTCGAGAGGCACTTGATCGGCTATCCGAAGTGGTCGCACCAAAGCTCCAGCAGATCACACCTGAACGACCTGATCGAAGTGGAGAGATTGTCGTCACGGTGACGACGATTTACCTTGCGAGGACGATCACCGGGTATGCGGCCTGCGCGTGCCAGCAAGCAACGAGAAGAGCATCGCACCGACCCTGCAGCAACGCACAGATGCCCGCCAGGAGGAGTTGCGGCGCACATCCTGCAACTACAGAGAACCATCGGTAATCAGGCTGTTGGGCACCTTCTCCAGCAGATGCGGACCGGCGCTGTGAATCCCGAGCAGGGCAATGACATCGCTGAGCATGCTGAACCCACTGCAACCTCCACCTCCGACGCCCGGAAGCCGAGCGCGCCTCTGACGGTCCAACGCGCCGTCAAGGTCGGGGTGGGCGAAGACGCTCAAGAGATAAAACCAGAGTCGGCCGACTCGTACTGGCGGGCCATCGCGGACCTGGCCACGTTTAAACAGCGTGATGAGGAAAATCGGCAGGTGATGCAGAATCAGTTCAAGAAATGGGTGGAGGTCGAGCCTGGAGACACTACCTCTGGCCGATCGAATCCACGGTGGGGAAGAAAGCGGCAAGAGCGGTGGTACGACACGGTTCAGGATCTCGAGCTTGGCCTGTACGGTTGGGCCTCCGCCAAATCGGGGCGTCGCGACGAAAAGGTGTACGCTCGCACCGTGGTGGCGAGTGACGTTGTCGAGTTGCGCTTGAACAAGGTGCTTCGAAACATACTGTACCGGGTCCACCGAATGGATTTGGAGCCGGACGTGTGGGGGCAGATCTCTCCATCGGAGAAGGTTAATAAGATTCTCGAAGAACTTGACGAGGACTATGTTGAAGTCGCACCGGGCCGTAGGCCGGTACCGCGTTCGGCATATGCCACCTACGCGAACATCATGGCGGAGATGAGAGGCCGGCCGGAACTGTACACCGCCGTCAAAAACGGTCCTCTGGATGTCATGATGAGTCCAGAGCGGTACTCGTTCCGAGATAAAATCATCGCACTTCACGGATTGAAAGAATACTTTATACAGCAACGTGCGCACGCACCGGTGAACGAGGGTGCCGGCACCCTGCCCCAGCTTTCGGAAGACCTCTACCAGGTGACGATCGAAGAGCGTGCGGAGACTCTGGAGAACGGGGAGGTGCGACGTACGCGTATCACGTCGTCGGAGAGCGGTGGTAACCCTGGGGATAGGCATCGACAGGCGACTGTCGATGAGCATTCCGACGTTGTGAAATTTGCACGACGCCATCATCTGCCTATGTGGGCTGCGATGTCGAGGACCACGGCGAACGCTCTTAATCTTGCACGATGGGCCGACGCGTCCATTGGCGACCTGACGGCTGTCGCCCACAGCTTCTTCGCCTTTTGGCGACTGAACTATGATCATTCCACCGGTTTGGCGCCACATACAATGCATGAAGCTCTCGATATTGCTCGGAACTTCGGGGTGCCATACGATCCCTTCGATCGCGGCGCGGAGATTACCAAGTACGACAGCGCAGAGGATCGTGCGCGGCAGATGTCCATGATTCGTGACGAACTCAGGGAGGATGCGGAGACTTTCTTCAGTCTATTCGATGGCGGGGACCTCGATGCGGCCATTGACTACGATGCTACGGGTCTCGATCAGTCGATCATGCTCAGTCGGATGAAGATCGGCCGGTTCAAGAGGAACTTCGACGAGCTTCTCGCATCGTACGACACTGCGCCTGATGGCGATCGCGCCAGAGTGCTCAACGAAATGATGGATGTTTTGACGTCGCTGCGTAGCAGTCGGCGGCACCTTGCGCGTCAATACCGTCTACGGGACGAGATGTCGACGGCGGAGAAAACTGCTCGTTGACGCGGGAGCTCTCGAGCGCCGGCTCCGCCGGCAGGTTCAGTTCTTGTGCAACTCGGGGTTGAGCACGACCTGATTCTTCTTGTGGACGACCTCGACCACGCCGCTCACGCTGTTGCGCCGCAACAACAGGTCGTCGTGGCCGGCGAGCTCGCGGGCCTTTCACCACGCGTCCGTCACTCAGGGAGCACTTGGTACCGGCCGTGACGTAGAGCCCGGCTTCGACCGTGCAGCCGTCGCCCAGCGGAATACCGCAGCCCGAGTTGGCGCCCAGCAGTGAGCCTTGGCCGACCCGGATGACCATGTTGCCGCCGCCCGACAGCGTGCCCATGAGCGACGCACCACCGCCGACGTCGCTCCCGTCGTCCACCGTGACGCCGGCGCTGACACGGCCTTCGATCATGCTCTTGCCGAGCGCGCCCGCGTTGAAGTTGACGAAGCCCTCGTGCATCACGGTAGCGCCTTCGCCCAGGTAGGCACCCAGTCGAACGCGATCCGCGTCGGCCACGCGCACACCGGTCGGCACCACGTAGTCGGTCATGCGTGGAAACTTGTCGATCGAGTGCACGTGTACGTCGACGCCCTGGCTGCGCAGGAGACCGCGTACTTCCTCGAACCCTTCGGGCGCGAACGGTCCGACGTTGGTCCAGACCACGTTGGCGAGAAGTCCGAACAGGCCGTCGAGGTTCTGACCGTGTGGCGTGACTTTGCGCGTGGAGAGGAGGTGGAGGCGCAAGTACGCGTCGTGGGCATCGACCGGCTCGTGGGCGAGGTCGTCGACGAACGTCACCACGACGCCGCGCGGCAGCACGCGGTCGAGTCCCACGTCGCCGTTCGCATAGCGCGCGCGATTGCGCTCGAGTCGCTGGAGCGTGTCTCGCAACTGGCTCAGCGCGGTGACGTTCGCGTGTCGCTTTCCGTCGTTGGCGAATGGGGCGAACGTCGCGAGGGCGCGCTCCAGATCGGCGACGTCCAGACGGTAGCTCCCGGACCCGCCCCCGTGACCGACCAGGTTTGCGAGGACCGCGGCGGTGCCGAAATTCTCCTCGCGGTTCGGTGCGGGGAACCAGGTATCGAGCACGGTTGCGTCGGCGTTGATGGTGGCGGGGTCGTCGAGCGAGTCGATCCGGAAGGTGGCCAGGCCTACGCCAAAGGCTTGCGGACGGGTGTAGCCGCTGCGGGCTTCAATTTCCGATACGAACTTCGCAAACTGCTCGACGCTCTCGATCTTCATGGTGTCCCCTTACAACGAGTCCGCAATCGAGCGAAGTGTCTTATACGTATAAGTAACTTAGGCTCACCAGATGGTTCGGCAACCCTGAAGTGACGCGAATTACGTCCACCCGAGCCGGTGATGATCCGCCACACCTGCGCGCGAACTGCATCACGGTCGGATGGCCGGCGTCCAGAGCGGCCGCTGTCAGTGTGGTGCCCGACACGGCGGCGTCGCGCTCCTGCCCTCATCGAGAGCACCGCTGCGGCGAGGGGAATTCCGGTGTGGAGGGGGCGCCACGGAGCGATCATGACTCCATGCGCGGTGATCCGGGACCTCAGTTGGCGGCGCCCTACTACGAACGCGGGAGGGAAGCGGCCCGCCTCGACTCCGCGCGCGGGCGATTGGAGCGGGAACGCACCGAAGAGCTGGTGCAACGTCATCTACCGCCGCCGCCGGCAACTGTCGCTGACGTCGGAGGCGGGCCCGGCGCCTACAGTCTCTGGCTCGCAGCCTCGGGGTACAGCGTGATTCATCGGGACCTGTTCCCTTTGCACGTCCGACAGACCACCGAGGCGGCTTCTGCCGCCGGACTCCTGATCGACAGCGCAGTCGCCGACGCGCGTCATCTGGACCTGCCTGATGACTCGGTCTACGCCGTGCTGCTGCTCGGACCGCTCTACCACCTGCATGACCGAGACCAACGTCTGCACTGCTGGCGCGAGGCCGGCCGGATCTTGCGACCCGGCGGCGTCGTCTTCGCCGCCGCCATCAGCCGTTGGGCGACGCTGCTGGACGGATCGCTGCTGAAGCGACTCAGCCTCGCGTACGACAATTTCGATGCCACGCTGGACAGGGTGCTCGCCACGGGCTACCTCGACCCCCTGGAGCCCGGCGGGTTCGCGGCCTACACGCACCGGCCCGACGAGTTCATGGCCGAAGCGGAGGAAGCGGGCTTCACCGCGGCACCGCCCGTGGCGATCGAGGGGCCGGGCTACCTCATGCTGGACGTCGAGGAGCGCCGCGCTGACCCTTCGGCGTGGAATGAAATCCTCGACGCCGCACGCCGTGTCGAAGGAGTTCCTGAGCTCGTCGGTATCGGACAGCACCTGCTGCTGACCGCCTACATGTCTCAGGACCTCGGCGACGTCCTCGAGCCCGTGTAGCTCTTCTGCCTCTTCGCCGGCCAGAGACCGGGCGCGTTTCTCGATCCACTATCGCCGGGATCCTGACCGAGTGCGTAGGCAACGAGTCGGCCGTCGCGGCCCGGTTCGGCATCTCCGTGCGACGCTCTAGGAGAAGCTGCGCCGTCGACGTGCCGACCGTGCTCGCGCGCTGCCCCCGACGACCCGATCATCGCCGACCGAGGAGAGCAACCGTGCCCAACCCCGTCAACAAGCTGCGCTTCGGCATCTTCATGCCGCCGTTCAACTCGCCACCCACCCAGAACGCGACCACCTCGCTGCAGCGCAACGTCGAGACGATCCAGCTGATGGATCGGCTGGGCTACGACGAGGCCTGGATCGGCGAGCACCACAGCGCCGGCACCGAGATCATCGCCGACCCGCTCACCTTCATCGCCCACGTCGGCGCCGTGACGCGCTCCATCAAGCTCGGCACCGGGGTCGTCTCGCTGCCCTACCACAACCCGCTGTGGGTGGCCGACCGCGCGATCCTCGTCGACCACCTGCTGCGTGGGCGTCTGATGCTCGGGGTCGGCCCGGGCTCGCTGCCCACCGACGCCGCGATGATCGGGCTGGAGCCCTCCGCCCTGCGCCCCGCGCTCGCCGAGGACCTTGAGGTCCTGCTGCGGCTGTTGCTCGGCGACGGCAGGGTGTCGCACAAGACCGACCGGTACGAGCTGATCGAGGCCGCCACCCAGCTGGCACCGTACTCGGACCCGGTCTTCGACATCGCGGTTGCGGCCACCGCCTCGCCGGCCGGGCCGATCCTGGCCGGCAAGTACGGTCTGTCGCTGCTGTCGCTCGGGGCGACCACGCGGGAGGGCTTCGACGTGCTCGCCCACCACTGGAACGTGCTGGAGGCGGAGGCTGAGAAGGCCGGGCGGCCCACCGACCGGTCGCGCTGGCGGCTGGTCGGCCCGATGCACATCGCCGAGACCCAGGAGCAGGCGATCGAGGACGTCCGCTACGGCTTCGACGTGTTCTGCGACTACACCCAGAAGACGCTCGCGCTGCCCACGTTCCGGGCGGTGGGGGACACCTTCGAGGAGCGGGTCGCCTGGATCAACGAAACCGGGCTCGGCGTCATCGGCACGCCGGACATGGCCGTCGCCCAGATCCAGCGGCTGATGGACCAGTCCGCCGGTGGGTTCGGCTGCTACATGATGATGCAGCACGACTGGGCCAACTGGGAGGCCACGCAGCGGCACTACGAGCTGTTCGCCCGCCACGTCATCCCCGCGTTCCAGCCGTCGCAGCGCCGGCTGCTCGCGGCCCAGGAGTGGGCGCGTAGCCGCCACGGCGAGCTCGACGCCAAGAACGGCGCGGCCATCCAGGCATGGACGGACAAGTACGCCGCCGAGCGGAAGCAGGACGAGACCACACAGGCCTGAGCTGGCCTGATACCCGTCTCGGGGGCACCCCGTCTGGCCGGCCACGCAACGGATGTCGGCCCATGAACGTCCGGTTGTCACTACTGACGTTCATGGGCCCTTCCGAACCCACCCTCGACGTGCACGGGCTGGGCCGCCCGGAGGATCGCGCGTCAGGGCACCGGCGTGACGGCCTTGCCCGTCGCGAACCAGGACCGGATGTTGTCGATCATGCACTGGTCCATGGCGTGGCGGGATTCGACGGTGTTGCTGGCAATGTGCGGGAGAACGACCACGTTGTCCGCCTCCCGCAGCGTCCGCGGCACGTTCGGTTCGTCGGCGAACACGTCGAGACCCGCGCCGCCGATCGTGCCGGTGACCACGGCGTCGACCAGCGCCTTTTCGTCCACCAGCCACCCGCGCGCGATGTTGACGAACACACCCTCCGGGCCGAGTGCGGCGAGCATCTCGGCATCGACGAGATCGCGCTGCCCCGGACCACCCGCTGCGCAGAGGAACAGGAAGTCGGACTCGCGCGCGAGCTCCACGCCGGAGGAGTACAGCCGGTGATCGACGTCGGGCGCGGGCCGCGGGTCGTAGTAGCCGATGGTCATGTCGAATGCGGCGAGCCGCTGAGCGAGGAGCCGTCCGATCCGGCCCATGCCGAGGATGCCCGCCCTCTTGCCGGAGAACCGCTTGCCGGATGCCGGAGGCCCACCTGCACCCCAGTGCCCCGCCCGCACCCACCGGTCCCCGGCGGTGATCCGACGGGAGACGTCCATCGCGAGCACCACGGCGGTGTCGGCGACGTCCTCGTAGAGAACCGGTGTGGTCGTGACGACGATTCCCCGCTCACGGGCGTGAGTGAGGTCGGTGCGTTCGAGCCCGACGCCGAACAGCGCCACGATCTCCAGCTTCGGCAGCGCATCCATCATCGGCGCAGACAGGCCGATCATGGGGCTGGAGAGGCCGCCCCGGATCCGTTCCGCCGCCGCACCGAGCGAGCCTGCGACGTCGTCGAACGACTCGACCTCGTGCAGCGTGAACTCGGCACCGAGCGCCTCGAGCACCGCGGCACGGTGCGTGCCGATCACAGCGAGCTCGACGCGATCCCGCGCGCTCATGCGTATTGCCCGGTCTTGGGGAGCACGACCTGCCTACTGCCGTCGAACGCCTGCGCGACGACTGCTGTGGCGGCCTGCCGCATCAGTGCGGCGTCCGAGCCGACCGTGAACATCGCGTACCCGCGGGCGTGCCAGCGCCGTGCGGTCTCGACGCTGTCGCAGTGGATGCCCGCGACGACGCCGTGCCGCCTGCAGGCGTCGACGACGGTCTCGATGAGCCGCTCGTGCTCGGGGTCCGTCACGGCGAGAGTCGGTGTCATCCCGTGGCCGAGTGCGAGGTCGGACGGGCCCACGTAGATCGCGTCGACGCCCGGAACCGACAGGATCGCGTCGAGGTTCTCCACTCCGCCCGGCGTCTCGATCATCACCGCCACGATCGTGCGCCGGTTGGCCACCTCGGGGCTGTAGTTCTCGACGTCGAACGCCGCGCGGATGGGGCCCCACGAGCGCATACCCATGGGCGGGTACTTCGCGGCCGCGACCGCGGCGCGTGCCTCCTCCTCGGAGCTCACCATCGGCACGATCACTCCCTGCGCGCCTGCGTCGAGTGCCTTCATGATGTGGTCGGGCTGGTTCCATGCCACCCGCACGAACGCCGGCGTAGCGGTGATGGACAGTGCCTGCAGCATCGGCGCCATCTGGTCGTAGGCAACCAGCCCGTGCTGCGTGTCGATGCACACCCAGTCGAATCCGCTACGGCCCATCAGCTCCGCGGAGAACGGGCTGGGGATGGAGCACCAGCCCCCGATCGTCGCGTCGGTGCCGTCCCACAGTTCACGCAAGGTCCTACCCATGATCTCTCCCCGCTTGTCGTCGGTCACGCGAAGCTCAGCTCTCGCCGGCTTTCGATCTTGTTCTCGTCGAGGTCCATGCCCAGGCCCGGCTCGGTCGGCGGGGTCACCTCGCCGTCGACCGGGTGGACGGGATGGGCGAGGAACCACTGGTGGATCGTGTTCCACTTGAGCAGGTACTCGATCATCGGCGTGAGCGTCGGCGGCTGGGCGAAGCTGATGTGCGTGTTCGCCGGCACCGAGTGGCCGTGCGGGATGAGCTGCACGTCGTACGCGCTCGCCAGCGCCGCGATCTTGAGCATCTCGCTGATGCCGCCCGCCCAGTACGTATCGGGCTGGTAGAGGTGCATGGCGCCGGCGGCCATGAGTTGGTGAATGCCCCAGCGCGTGTACTCGTGCTCCGCACCCGACACCAGGATGTCGCTGCGCATCCGCCGGGTGATCTCGGCATAGGACTGCGGCTTGTCCGGCAGCACGGGTTCCTCGATCCACCGTGGCGCGTACTCCGCCAGCCGGTCGGCCATGCGCAGCGCGTACGGCACGTCCCACGACATCCAGGCGTCGACCATGATGTCGACGTCCGGCCCGACCGTGTCGCGCAGTGCCGCGATCAGCGCGACGTTGGCCTCCATTCCGGCCTTGCCGTCGGAGGGCCCGTGCCGGGGGAACCACTTGGTGGCGCTGAACCCCTGTGCCACGATCTCGGCCGCGCGTTCCCGTGCCGCGTCGAGGTCGAGCGAGTAGCCGAGCGCGGAGGCATAGGCCGGGATCGAGTCCCGCACCGGGCCGCCGAGCAGCACGTACACCGGCACTCCGAAGTGGCGACCCTTGAGATCCCACAGCGCGCAGTCCAGGGCGCTGATCGCCATCATCTCGACGCCCTTGCGGCCGTGCACCGCCGAGCGGTACATGACGTCCCACAGGTACTCGGTGGCAAGCGGGTCCTGGCTCACCAGCAGCGGTGCGAAGCCGGTCTCGATGAGGTGGGCCTGCTCCCTGGTGATCGGCCCGGCGGTGCCGGTGACGCCGTCGTCGGTCTCGATGTGGACGAACACCGCGGTGATCCGGTAGGCGCCGGCACCCGTCGACGGCAGGAACGTCGGCCCCTCGGCCCGGAACTGGGGATAGATGTCGACGGGGCGGATCAGGCGTTCCTCCCAGAACACGCCCGGATGGTCCATCGTGCCGCTGTACTCCACGCAGCGGACGGCTGCGATCTTCACGCTCGGTTCCCCTTCGTCGATGGGTTCAGCCGAGGACGTGCTCCTCGAACTGCTCCTGGATCTGCTCGAACGCCTGATCGGCGAAATGACGAGCGTGAGATCCGAGTGCGACCTCTTTCGAGGCTCGCGTCGGCGGCCGATGATTGCTAGGGATCGAACGCCGCCGAGCGCTGCCTGAAGGTGCGCTGTGCGGCGAGCATGGTGTCGCGTCTGTGGCGTAACGACGGATCGGGTGCGTCGGGCATCGCGACTCCTCTCGACGTGGAACCCGACGGCGAGCGTGGGCCAGGGAGCCCCAGGGGAGTGACGGACGTTACGGCAGCGTAACATCTGGTCTGACCAGATTGGAAGGCCAACCTCCGGATTCCGATCCGGTCAGCGCGATAAGGAGACGCCGTGAAGGAGCAGCACGCCCTCGTGGCCGAGCTCGTCCCCTTCCTGCTTTCCCGGGGCTACGCCCGCAACGAACGGGCGCCTTCGGAACGGGAGCTCGCGGTGCGGTTCCAGACGAGCAGGCCTCAGGTTCGCGAGGCGCTGTCCGTGTTGGAGGCACTGCGCCTGATCGAGCGGCGTCCGAAGTCCGGCATCTATCTGACGACCGAGTCCGCCAGCATCGAGGCGCTGGCGCTGTTCGCCGAGCTGGGAATCCCGCTGTCGCGGGAGGAGCTCAACCAGACGGCAGAAGTGCGGCGCATCCAGGAGCTCGAGGCGGTCCGGCTGGCCTGCCGAAGGCACGACGACGCGAACATCGACGAGCTGCGGCGCTGTCTCGGCGAGTGGGACCGCGCCATCGCCGCGGGGGAGCCGGTCGGCGAGCTGGATCGCGACTTCCACTGCGGACTCGTCAAGGCCACCCAGAACATGGTGCTCCTGCGGCTGGTGAACATCTTCTATCTGATGACGAAGCGGCAGCGGGAGTACTACTTCCAGAACCGCGACCGGCGCAGGCAGTCGAACGCGGAACACCGGCGGATCTTCCAGGCCGTCCTCGATCGCGACGAGGAACGCGCCGTGCAGCTTCTCGACGCCCATCTGGTCAGCGCGGACAGCTACTGGAACGGACTGCTCCCGAGCTGAGCCGATCCCGATCCTGACGGCCCCGTTCGGCGCGGACGGGCTGTTCCATCCCGGGGGACACCGTGCCGTCGCTCAGGCCGGCGCGGCCGAGGGAGGCACCCACTCGGCTGTCGCGCGGCCAACCGGCGCGAGAGGTTCAACCCCGACCCGCCGGAGCCTCCGCCGCCCTCGTGTCCAACCACGGCGGACGCCAGTTCGACGGCGCACCCGCCGCACTCGACCAGCTGTCCGAGATCGCTGCCGTCATCGGAGTTTGCTCACATTGCGGTTCAGCGGAGCTGAGCCGAAGCGAATTGTTGGGAATGTGTCAGGACTGCGGGTGCCCGAAAACTCCTTTTCAGCTAGACTCGGAGGGCGAAGGTGACCTCTCGTTTCTGGCGCCGCGCGATTCCCGCGGTTGCTGCGTTTCTGCTGGTTTCGTCCCTTGTCATCGGGTGCGCTGCGGGGGCACAGGGTGACGTGAGGCCGCTTGCCGAGCGCGACAGCTATCACATCGGCCTGCTGCAGATCGCCCCGGCGGCCGTGATCGATGCAACGGTGCGCTCGTTCCAGGACGAGCTGTCCCGGTCGATGGCACCGAAGCCGGTCACGTTCGACGTGATCGATGCGCAGGGCGATCAGAGCCTCATCGCGAGGGCGGCGCGTGACCTCGCGGGCTCCACCGACGACGCCCTCGCGGTGATCGGGACGCCCGCCGTGATCGCGCTGGCCCGGCAGGAGACTCATCGGCCGGTCATCGCGATCGCCATGGGCGACCCGGTCGGCGCCGGCGTCGCGGAGAGCCTGGACAGGCCCGGCGGGAACGTCACCGGCAGCGTCGACTACGTCGACCCGGCGTGGCTCCTCGACCCGATCATGACGATCCGCCCGGCGCCGACCCGACTGGGCACCGTGTACGACCCGTCCAACCAGAACATGGTGGTGTGGATCGACGCCCTGCGCCGGGCTGTCGCTGTGCACCCCGGGCTCAAGTTGGTGGAGGCGACCATCTCGGGGCCTGCCGATGTCCCGAGCGCGGCCCGCAGCCTCGTCGGACGCGCCGACGCGGTGCTCGTCGGGCCGGACGCGGCGGTGTTGGCGGGCCTTCCGGCGGTTGGCTCCACGATCGGCGGGGCCGGCGTTCCGGTCTACGTGTCGAGCGGCGGCGCGAGCGTCGACGGCGTTCTCGCGAGCATTGGGCCGGACTATCCGGCCGTCGGTGTGCTGACCGGCCGGGTCGCGGCCACGGTCCTGCTCGGGACGCCGGTGGGTGAGGTCCCGTTCGGTCACCCGACCGGAGTGAAGTTCGTGATCAACAAGAAGACGATGGACGCGCTGGGTCTCAGCTTCCCGCCGGCCATCCTGGGCACGGCGACGGTGCGCTGATGGTCGAGTTCCTCCTGCTGGACACGCTGGTGTGCTCGCGGGACTGGTAGCCGCACTACCAGTCGACACTCCGTATTCGGACGAACGATGGGTGATGACAGCGGTCTTTTATTGCTGGACTGCAACACCCGGCAGTCGAGATCATCAACCTCACGGGCGGGTCCTACAGGCAGGAGGACCGACGCGAGGAGGCGGATCACTCGATGACACCCCAGGTTTCGACCGTTGCTACGTGCTTGCTGGTGGATCGAGATCGACATCGGGTTGACCGCCACATGGAAATCGTGGCCGCCATCGCGGTGATCGCGTGAGCACAGACGCCGTCTACATCGCCTCGGCCCGCGAGCGGCGCCGCATCGCCGACCTGATCGACGAGCTCGACGCCGATCAGCTGGGCTCGCCGAGCCTGTGCCAGGGCTGGACCGTCCGCATGGTTGCTGCCCACCTCGTCGCAGCAGCCACCCCATCGAAGCTGTCGTTCGTCGGCGAACTGCTTCGCCATCGCGGTGATGCGCACGCGACCAACGACACCATCGCGCGGCGGATCGCGGCTGAGCCCGCCGGCGAGCTCGCCACGCGCCTACGCCGTCATGCGGACAGCCGGTTCGCGCCGCCCTTCGTGGGCGCGCGGGGGCCGCTGACCGACGTGCTCGTCCACGGCGGCGACATGCGCCTTCCCCTCGGCCTACCCCACACGCCCGATCCCGCGCACGTCCGTCCCGCACTGGAGTTCGTCACCACGGGGCGCCCGGTCGGCTTCGTGCCCCGAGGCCGACTGCGCGGGCTGCGGCTCGTGGCTACAGACCTGGAATGGACGTGGGGTGACGGCGCCACCGCCGAAGGCCGCGGCATCGACCTGCTGATGGCTGCCTGCGGACGCCACGCGGTCCTCGCGAACCTGACAGGCACGGGCGCCACGGTTCTGCGGGATCGCCTCTCGTCACCGAATCCGGCTTGACCAGGAATGATCTGCGGTGCTTGTGAAGCCGGCAGCACCGCCTCCGCGGTAACAGATTTCATGCGGGAGCTGCACTGGCCGAACGATGTGGATGAATCGGACCAAAAGAGCTGAGTTTTGTGTCGCAGATCAATAGACGGATCTGCGGGACGAGACTGAACGGCGTGCTACGAACATGGCCATGAATCAGATCGAAGAGGAACGTGTCCACCTTGCTTCGATGATGTGGGAATCCCACAAGCCGCTGGTTCTGTATGCCCTGGTCCGACTGGGTATTCCGGACCTGCTCGGCGACGGGCCGGCGAGCGCCGAACAACTCGCGGAGAGGTCGGGAACTCACGCGGCGTCGCTGAACCGCCTGCTCCGGGCTGCGATCACCACCGGCACCGTGAGGGTTGACGGTGTCCGCTTCGGGCTGACAACGCGTGGTGAGTTACTGCGCGCTGACGTGCCGGGCTCCATGCGCAACCCCCTCCTCTGGTACGGGTCAGGCGAGAAAATGCTCTCCTGGGGAAAGCTCGACGAGAGCGTCCGCACCGGACAGGACGCTTTCCGCCATGTCTTCGGTTGCGGCTTGTTCGAACACCTGTCGGAACACCCGGACAAAGAGGAGATCTTCAATGAGACGATGGCAGCCAACAGCGGCAGCATCGCACACGTCCTGAGCGGGATCCCGGAGATCGCCGGATCTGCTCGGCTGGCCGACGTGGGAGGGGGAAGCGGCGGCATACTCGCCGGCGTGCTCGCCGCGCACCCCCACATGCAGGGTGTGCTCTTCGATACCGAGTCCGGGTTGAGCGGCGCCGAGGCAACGGTCGCGGCGGCCGGGGTGCGCGAGCGCTGTGACATCGTGCCCGGCGACTTCTTCGAATCGGTTCCCGGCGGCTGCGATGCGTACCTCCTGAAGCACGTGATCCACAACTGGAGCGACGACGACGCCGTCACGATCCTGCGGCACTGCCGGGAGACCATGCCGCAGGACGCCGCGTTGTACCTGGTGGAGACGGTGGTCCCCGATGACCCTGCGGAGTTCGATGCGGTCACCATGATTCGAGATCTGAACATGCTGGTCCTGGTCACGGGCAGGGAGCGCACCAGAACCGACTTCGAGCAACTGCTCACCGCGGCCGGTCTGGAGTTGACCGGTGTCTCCCCACTGGCACGACCGGCGCACCGCTCCAGCTTGATCAGCGCCTCGGCGGCCTGAAACTCCGGCGCACCGGGTAGCGGGAGGGTGCTGTCCGGTGCACCGCACGACGAGGAGGTCCGTTACGGGGTCGTTCCCGAACTGCGGAAGGTCGGCCGCACCCCTCGGCATCCTCTCATCGGTCGCTGACGGGCAACCACGACCGGAGAAGTTCAGGATGGTGCCCCGCGTAGAAGTCGGCGATGAATTCGGTCAGAGCCTGCGGGTTGGGTACCGTCGTGAGGTTCTTCGACCAAATCTGAGTTGTCGTGGCGCTGACAAGTATCCGGACGCGGTTGGTGAATCCGCGGATGTATGTCGCGACGGGGCACGCGCCCTTGACGCGCGCACCCTTGACTCCTTTGCTCAGCAAGAACGCCGCCAACTCGTCGCCCGTTCGGAACCGCCCGAAGTCTTCAATGCTCTGCTTCGCGAGCTGCTCATCCGGAGTGAGTGTGCCGTTCACATCTGTGTCTTTTTCGTCGTGGCTCCTCAGACCGGTGCAAGGGCAGGATCTCGTCGACCCCTGCGGGACTGACCTGCCTACCGACCAGCTTGACACAGCCGCTGTCAGCATCACGGCGTCTGTGACCCATTGGGCGCCTGACGGCCGTTGGCGCTCGTCGAGGGAGCTTCCGGTCTGATTGCTCCACGCCGAGCCCATGAGGCCGGGATGTTCTCGGTGCCTCAGCCGCTGGTCGGAGCCTGACGACCGCTGATGCGTCGGCGCGCCGGCCGTGACGGCCTCGGGTACTCCATTAGGCCGTCGGCGTTCGTCCGCGCGCCGGCGCCGCTGCCGAGCGACCGAGGGCTGTCCGAGGGAGACGACGTGCTGCGGATCACCACGATGTCAAGATCCAGGGACGCCGTCCTTCGGGCCGACGGGCGCCCGGTGGAGGCGAGTGGCCAGAGCTGGTCAGCCGATCCAGGCTGCCGGGACATCGTCCGTCTTGCGTGCGACGAATGCGATGTACTCCAGCGGCTTGCCGTGCACCGACAGTCGATGCCGGTAGTGTTTTTCGGCCAGCGGCACGATTGTCTTCTCGGCGAGCATGCGTTGGATCAGCCGGCTGAAGCCGCTGGGGTCGTCGTCGCGGAGGAAGTCGTCCTTGATGGTGAACGCCAGCAGGCCCGGTGTCTCGATGAGGTTGAAGGCGCCGACGAAGGCCTCGGGCGGGATGTCGCCGAACCCGAGCGCGGCCACCGTGGTCATCGTGTTGAGGTCGGCGTGGACGAGGACGTCGTGTTGTTCGGGGGTGAGATCGGTGAGGTCGGCGACGAGGTAGTCGTCGTAGACGTCCGGGCGGTCGCGTCGGGTAGCGGCGGCTGCCTCTTCCAGGATGTCGACGCCGTGCACGGTGTCCACGCCCAGCGTGCGGATCTCCTCGCCGACCATGCCGTTGCCGGCGCCGACGTCGAGCACCCGCAGGTTCTCGGCCTTCATCGCGTGCTCGGCCAGCGCTGTGGCGAGCAGGTCGCGGACCAGGCGGGGGGAGACGCATTCGAGCATGTCGTAGAAGAGGCGTTCGTACATTCCGGGGATGTCGTAGATCCGGTGGTAGTCGTGGAATCGGATGCGGTCGCGCCGCCCGTCGACCAGCACTTCGCACCACTCCTCGTCCTGGTCGAGGAGCAGGTCGCCGTCGAGCTCGGGAAGAAATACCTCGAAATCCGCCGCCGATGTGACTTCCGGCAGGTCGACTCGGTCCGAGTTCATGATGGTCATAGCGCCTCCGAAGGCCTTCGCCGAGAAACAACGGAAGCGCGACCCGGGCGCCAGTCGAAGCGCTGCATTGGTCGTACTCGCGGCCACTCGCCACACATCCGTCTACTTGGATTGACCATACAACGGGGTCTGTGATCCGGCTGGCTCCGTAAGGCGCAAAGAAAATGTGGGCAACGGGGGCGGCTCCAGGAAGATCATCACAATTCTGTGAGAATCGACAAAGACACGGTCGGTCCGAGTGATGAAGATCACGAACGACTCGCGCCTATAGCAATGCTTGTCTAAAATGCGCCGATTTTCGTTACGAGCAGTCAGTTGTGGACCCGCAGTAGCAAGCGCGAGGGCACTGAATCATGCTTCCGTGAGAGGGGTATGTCCACCAGAACTCGCATGCAGCCGTCCGCCATGTGCGGGGCGCGGGCGAGCGGTGTCGTGTCTGTTGTGCCGATTGGGTTGCGGATGACGCCCTGCCGCGCCGGGCTGCTTCCCCATCGCGCTGTGCCCCGAAGCCGGCATCGGCGAACGACGCGTGTGCACGTGCCCACTACGGTCGCGGTAGGAATCGATGTCGTCGGTGAGCAGGCACGTGAGGCGCGCCATGTCACCGGCCTGTGCCGCGACGATGAAGGTGGCCAGCAGCCGCCCGCGTTCGTCCGGATCGACCGGAATGCGCCGCTGCTCGGCGAGATGCATCCGCGCTCGCCGCGCGAGTTGTCGCGCGTTGGACTCGCCGATGACGAGCGTGGTGGCGATCTCGCAGAACGGGTAGCCGAATGCCTCCCGCAGGATGTAGACGGCGCGTTCGATCGGTGACAACCGCTCGAGCAGGAGCCGGACGGCGAGTTCGAGCGCCTCGATCCGTTCTGCCCTCGACGGGGGTTCCTCGGCATCGGAAACACGCTCAGGCAGCCAGCGCCCGACCGAGACCTCGCGACGGGCGCGGGCCGACGTGGCTGCATTGAGCGCAAGCCGCGTCGTGATCGTCACGAGGAACCCGACTCGATCACGGACGCCCGCCCGGTCTGCGGCCTGCCAGCGGAGCCAGACTTCCTGGACGATGTCTTCGGCATCGGCCACGCCGCCGAGCATCCGGTACGCGATCCCGAAGAGGCGTGGACGAATGCCCTCGAAGTCCGCCACTGCTTCGGCCACCTCGGGCACGGACGGATCACCCACCCCCGCTCGCTCAGGCGTGACCACCGCCGGGACGAGCGGATGAGCAGACGTCGCCGCATCCTCCTTCGTGCCTGCCCTCGACGGACCCGAGTTCGCTACGACGCCGACGTCGGACAAGCGCATGAGGTTCCTATTCGTCAGGGCTCGGGCCCCGGGGAGCGGCTTTCCTCTCCGACCGAGGTGGTGACACCGCTACGGTCGTTTTGCGCGGGTTCCGATCGCGCCCGTCGAAGGTCCGGGCCTACCCCGGGCCAGGGGCCGCGGGGCACTGGTCGACGCACGCGACTCCGGGCAGCGTGCCCCCGGCGCGACATGGACACGTGACGCTGTTCGTACCCGCGCGGGACAGCGACGTGTGTCCATGTCGTGGGGCCGCAGGCACGGGGACGTGGGCGGTGCACCAGGGGGTCCCAGTGGCTCCCACTGGCGCGATCAGCACCTCGGTGAGGCGACGGTGATCCCGGTTGATGGGCGCTCGGCCCAGGCCTGTGTACCGGCGCCGGACGACCGACCGCCGCACGACATCAGGAGCCATTCCCAGGAAGGAGGGCGAGGTGGACTGGCGTTACCAAGGCCGGCGCCGCTCGTCGTGTCCCGCGTTGACGACGTCTGCGAGATCGCCGATCTCTGTGCCGCGGCCTCCGGCTCGAGCGGTGCCAGGCGGGTTCGTCAAACGGGGGCGGACGCCTGAACAGCGTCGGGCAGCACCCCGGCGAGCTCCTTGCGCGAGCTGACGCCCAGCTTCGTGAACACTTTGCGCAGATGCCATTCGACCGTGCGCGGACTGATGAACAGCTGGGCACCGATCTGCGAGTTCGTACGCTGACGTGCGGCGAGCCGGGCGATCTGCGCCTCCTGGGCCGTGAGGTCGTCGCGGGTCTCGACGGTGCGCTTGCGTGCCGTCTCTCCCGTGGCCAGCAGTTCGCGACGAGCCCGCTCGCCGAAGCCCTTGGCGCCCATGGCGGTGAACAGATCGTGCGCGGCCCGCAGATGCTCGCGCGCGTCGAGGCGTCGGCCCTCGCGGCGCAGCCATTCCCCGTAGAGCAGACGAGCCCGGGCGAGCTCCGCCCGGACCGCTGTGCGACCAAGCCGCTCGATCGCCTCCCGATAGAGCCGCTCCGCGGCGTCGCCCTCGCTCAACAACGCACGCGAACGTGACTCGACGCCGAGCGCCCAGTCGGTGCCGCTGGCCTGCGTCATCTCGGAGAGCCGCTCGAGCGCGTCGGCCGCGATGTCGGGGGCGCCGCTTCGGGCGGCCGACTCGATCAGCTCGACCAACCCCCAGTTCGCCGCGGCCAGTTCCTGTGGGCAGTCCCCGGCCGCTCGAGCCGGGACCAGCGCGTCCTCGTACCGGCCCAGGCCGTTCAAGAGCAGCGCGTGCGCCCACTGTGCTACGGCCGCCCCGATACCCTCACCACGGGCCACGACGTCGTTCATGCTGGCCTCGATCAGCGGGAGAGCGTGTTCTTCGCGGCCCTGCCACGCGGTGAACACCATTACTTCGTAGAGGGGACGCTCGCTCCCGAGCGCCTCCCTCACCGCTCTTGCCTCATCCACGACGGCCGTCGCCGCTTCCTGCTCGCCGGCGAACACGAGCATGATGATGCGTGAGTTGAGCGCGAGGAGGAGCTCGCTCAGGGCACCGGCATCGCGAGCGATCTTCACGAAGCGCGCGGGGAGGACGTTGAAGCTCTCGTCGTCCCACACATCCGCCGCGACGACCCCCGCGACCCAGAGGGACCGTAGGCCTTCCGCAACCGAGATCTCCTCGGTGCGATACGCCTGCAACGCTCGCCGGACGATCGGCAGCGCAGCCGAGTACCCATCCCTGACCAGGGAAGCCAGGCCCTCCAGCAGCAAGTCGCGCTTGCGGTTCTGAGCCGTCGTCGCCCGTGGTGCGGCAGCCGCCAACTCCGCCAGGTCTTCGGCGCGGGCGAAGCGGCCGGCGTACATCGCAGCAGAGAAGGCGTTCAGATATGTCTCACGGGCGAGCTCGATATCAAGCGGTTCGAGTCGCTTGGCGGCGGCGAGCAGCAGCCGGGGCGCCTCGTTGCCGCGGCGCGAGGCGTAGGCGACCTGGGCACGCAGCAGATCGATCCTCGCCCGCCCGAGATCGTCGAGCGGTCCTGCTTCGGCCGCCGCCAGCAGGTCCAGAGCCGGGTCGAACTCACCGGCTTGGAGTTTCGCCTGCGCCGCCGCCAGGACGCGGGCAGCGCGGTCCACCGGATCGGGGGTCAGCTCGGCCGCGCGCTCGTGGAAGGCCGCTGCCGCGGCGAATCCACCGCGGGCCTGGGCGCGATCTGCCGAGCGTTCGAGTTCGGTGGCGACCGCCTCGTCCGGATCCGTGCCGGCCTGTGCGCGGTGCCATGCCCGGCGGTCGGGATCGAGCTCAGCAGCCTCGGCCAGCGCGGCGTGCACCTCTTGCAACTCACGCACGCCGGCCGCCCGCCATGCCGCCGAGCGCACCAGCGGATGACGGAACCGCACACGGGCACCGAACTCGACCAGACCTGCCTCCGCGGCAGGCGCCGCCGCGCCCGGTGGGATACCGAGCCGCTCGGCCGCACCCCACAACACGGTGACGTCGCCGACCGGTTCGACCGCGGCCGCGAGGAGGAGCCGTCTGGTGTCGACCGGAAGCGGTTGGAGCCGTCGAAGGAACCCCTGCTCCATGCGACTCACCAGAGGCATCGAATTGGGCATCCCGAGCCCGAACGCCAGCTGCGCAGGCGTGCGCCCCCGGGGTAGCTCCAGCAACGCCAACGGATTGCCGCGAGCCTCGGCGATGATCTCGTCACGCACGGCCGAGTCGAGTGGGCCACGGAGTGCCGTCCGGAGCAACGCTCGGGCGTCCGCGTCACCCAAACCACGGACCAGCATCTCCGGCAACTGCCGGAACGCCTGATCATCAGCGGTCGTTCGGGTCGCGAAGACCAGAGCTACGGACTCCGCGAACAGACGGCGGGCGACGAATGCGAGCGCCTGCGCCGAGGCCTGGTCGAGCCACTGCGCGTCGTCGACGAGGCAGACCAGGGGTCGATCCTCGGCGACGTCGGACAGCAGGCTCAGCACGGCCAGGCCGATCAGGAACCGGTCGGGTGCGTTCCCGTCCCGCAGGCCGAACGCCGTTCCCAACGCGTCCTGTTGGGGGGCGGGAAGCCGACCGAGTCGGTCCAGGAATGGTGCGCAGAGCTGATGGAGCCCGGCGAACGCGAGCTCCATCTCGGACTCGACGCCGGTGGCTCGCGCGACGTGGCACTCGGCCGCGCTGCCCGCCACGTGATCCAACAAAGCGGTCTTGCCTATCCCGGCTTCGCCGCGAAGGACGAGCACTCGACTCTGCCCGGTGCGGACGCTCGTGATGAGCTGTTCCAGTGACTCGCACTCGCTGCGGCGGCCACGCAGGCTCGGCCCGCGATCACCCCTCGACATAGCCTCCGCCGCCGTTAGACAGGCCGTCAGTCTAACGACCACATCCCGTCCGACGACGAGATTCCGATCGAGGCAGGATCGCGCTGTGGCAATGGTCGGCGGGTGGGTCGAGGAGGTGCCGCACCGGCGGTTGCCTTCGCTGAAGAGGGCCGTTGCTTCAGAAGGCCACTACCCGTGAGGGCGTGATCGCCCATCAGCGCTCGGTGTCGCTCTCGTTGTCGTCCTCGACCGGCTCGGCCGGCTGGGGCTGGTCCGGCTGGTCGGGGTCGACCGGCTGCGGCTCCTGCGGGTTCGGCTCGGTTGCGGTCATGGCTCCTCCATGGGGTTGAGAGGGGTGGTGAGCGTCCGAGGCGCGCCGGTCAGCACGCGCGGACCGGCAGCGGGTTCGCCTCCCGCTGCGCGTCGGCGGCCGCGAGGATCGCGAGGTAGCGCTGATAAGCCGCCGTGAGCGCGGCTGCGTCGAGGTCATCGCGCGGCCGGAGAGCCGCGTCGAGGAGCTGGCGCTGACCCTCGCGCTCGCGCGCGCTGGCCACGTTGCGCTCGGTCAGGGCGGCGGCGAATTGGCGGTTGTATTCGTTCTGACAGGCCGCGATGTCGGCCTGCCGGTCGATGAAGGTCGCGCCGGTGAGAACGGAGAGCACGGCCAGGACCACCAGGAGCACGCCGACGAGCCGGCTCCCCAGGTGCCGGCGCCACCAGGACGGCGGGTTCTCGGCGCGGTGCATGGCAACCTCCGGTGCTTCGAGCCGGCCGGCGCGACCGAGGCAGTAGCCGACGACCAGGCCGGCGACGGTCCAGAACAGGGAGAGCAGGACGTAGGTCATGGCCGCTCCGGCGGTGGCGGCTCGCCCGGCTCGTCCGGCGGGGGTGGGGGCTTCACGATCCGGCCCAGGAGGCCGCCGACGCCGCGGTTGTCTCCGCCGCGGAGCGCCAGCGCACCCCCGACGATGGTCATGAAGACGAAGTTCAGCGTGCTGTCGGAGCGGTAGTCCGGCAGGAACGCGCTCGCCAGGAAGTTGCCGGCCGACACCAACGACACCAGGACCACGATGGCGTTCGCCAGCGGAGCCGGGAGCCTCACTCGTTCGTCTGTGGTTATATCTACTCGTACGCATGGGTCTCGGATGTGGTCTCCGTCCACCGTTTTCGCCGATTTCAGTAAGTGGATCATCGAGGTTAATTGAAGCTGATCAATGAGTGAACATTCCATTCAACGGCCGGTAGGCCGAGACCAGGTTGCTTAGGCGCGATCTCGCAGAGGCGGCAACGCACGCGGAGGTGTCGAGACGGAATGAGTGTACTTTCGGAACAAACCATCAGCGCAGATACCGAGATGCCCCGCTTGACCCGTTTCCCGGTGCTGCGCACGAAGAGCTTGGACGAGGCACGTGACGCCGTCACGCGTGTCTACCTCGACCACGAGCTGACCGCGCCGAACGACGCGCTCAACATGACGCTCAACGCCGTGTCGCTTCGGCTCTTCACGCTCGGATACCTGACGCACGAGTCCCGTGCGAAGGCCGTCATGCCCCCGACGGGGGACTGCTACCACCTCAGTCTCACCGTCGGCGGCCGCATCTACGCCGACCGCAGTGACGGCGACCGGGCCACCGCTCGCGCGCACAGCAGCGGCACCGTGCTTTCCCCTGAGCGGCAGCACGCCGTGCGCTGCTCACCCGACGCACAGCAGCTGATCCTGAAGATCCCTCGACTGAGCCTGGAGAACCACCTAGGCGACCTCCTGGGCCGCCGCGTCCACGAGGTGATCGACTTCGACTTCGGCATCGACCTGACAACAGGCCGGGGCAGCACCTTGCTGGCAGCGGTTGAGTTCCTGGCACGCGAGCTCGATCGGCCAGGAGGGCTCGCGGACATGCCCGTGGCCCGCGAGCAGCTCGAAGCGTTCGTCATGACGCAGCTGCTGCACACCGGCCGGCATCAGTTCGCCGACGAGCTGGCCGCACCGGCCGAACCGGTCCGGCACCGCCGGCTCGCACCGGTGTTGGACTACATCGAGCGACACGCCGACGAGCCGCTCACTCCACAGGAACTCGCTCGGGCCGGCTGTATGAGCGTGCGCACCCTGCACGCCACTTTTCAGCAGGCGCTGGGCGAGTCACCGATGAGCTACCTGCGCCGGATCAGGCTCGATCACGTCCGCGCCGAACTGCAGCGCAGCGACCCCTCCCTCGTGCGGGTCACCGACATTGCGATCAGATGGGGCTTCCTGCACCAAAGCCGCTTCGCCCAGCAATACCGCGAGCGCTTCGGCGAACTGCCACGGGAGACGCTGCGCACAAGCACCGGCGGATAGCCTCAACCAGGCCCAACCCGGACGCGACACCAGCGCCGGAACCGGTCAACCGCGACTTAACCGCACCCGCCCCGACCGGCCGTGGGCCGCCGACGCCACCCGGATCCCCTGCGGACAAGGCGCATTCTGGTTAGCTGCGGTCCGCGACGCGTTCTCCAACCGCATCGTCAGACGGCGGTGTTCGGACCGCTGCGACACCACGGTCTGATGCTGGGCGCGCTGAGCGTCACCGCGCCTTGCACACGAGCGCAGCCGCTGGCAACGCGCCGGCCGCCGACACGGTGCCCTCGATCGTCGCGAGCGCGCAGCCGGCCGGCACGTCGACAACACCCTTCGTGCTGTTCGCAACGCGCACATCTTCGAATCGGGACAGCACACGGCCGGCCGGGTCGAGCGTGGTGATCGTCATTGTCGAGTCGCCCCACGCCGAGCCGAACGTGATCCACGCGCGGTCGACGGCGACACTCCCGTCGCCGGCCTCGGCCATGAATGCGGCACGGAGAGTGCGTTCCGGGGTCACGGGTTCGTCGTCCTTCGGTGAGGTGGTGGATGTGGCCGGCGCCGCGCACAGCGCGGCCACGCGGGCGCGGAACGCGTCGAGATCCAGAAACGCCGGGTCGACCTTGCGGGTGGGCGCCCACTCGCGGTGCCCGAGCACCCGGTCGGCGCCGACGCCCCAGGTACTGGCACAGCGCGGCCACGCCGCGCGGGTATGCCTCGCGCTGGGCGGGGGTCCAGTCGTCCCGCGTGCCGACCGACTCGGCCTCGATGCCGATCAGGTAGCGATTGCCGTTGTTGCCTGGCACCCACCGGCAGGACCCGGAGCCGGCGTGCCAGGCCAGGCCGGCGGCGATCGGCACGCACGTGCCGTCGCGGGCGAGCATGAGCTGGGCGAGCGGGCCGGGTAGGTCGGCGCGGCCGTCGCGGACGGTCCGCAGGCTCGGCAGGTTGCCGGCGGCCGGGCCGGCGGTGTGGTGCAGGAGGACCCCGCACGGGGTGAACGCGCCCGGATGGCCGCGGGAGCGCCAGGCTGGGACCAACGACTCATCGACCCGGCATCCGCTGGCGCGTAGCGCGTCGGCAAACCACATTTCCGCCAATGCGAGCCCTTCCTTCGGGCAGGGGGAAGCGCGGGGCCGGCCGATGGCCGGACCCGTGTGAGGGCCGGGGGAAGCGCGGGCCGGCTGGCGGCCGGTCGCGTCGCGCGACACGCCGAGGCGTCGCGTCGCGCAATTCGATCTTCAGGGTTGGTGAAAGTGGCGATCACGCTGCGGTTATTGGCCGAGTAGGCCCGTCAGGCCCGTAATCATGTGATCACTGAGGGTTAAGCGAGCTGTAACACCAGAAGGAGGAATTGCGTTAGACCAGCGGCGCGGACAGATGGTCCGTGTGGAGGAAAGGGACGGGAAGACAAGTGATCGCGAAGCGCTTGGCAGTCGCCGCCGTTGGAGCCCTCGTGGCCCTGGGAACGGTCGGCGTCATGGCCGGTACTGCTGCGGCAGCGCCTTCGGCCGACGTGAAGACGGCGAGCAACGCCAAGTCGAAGTGTTACGACAACACCGAGTCGGCTTCGGTCGCGGTGTATGTCCTCAACACCGACAGGTCGCCGATCGACGTGCGTGTGACCACGCCGTTCGGTGAGAAGAAGATCAGCAAGATCGAGCCCGGAAAGGCGTTCTACAACGAGTTCGGCACCGGCAAGGGCAAGATCGCGGCTGGTCAGGCGACGGTCGCGGCCTACCGCTGGGACGGCGGCCTGAACCGGGGCTTCTACGCCAGCTTCTCGGTCAGCTACGGGGCGGTCTCGTGCACGCTGAACCCGCGGATCGAGGCCAAGGCCGTTGACACCGACCGCGATCGGAAGATCAATGAGGTGACGGTGAAGAACACCGGCGCCCACAGGATCTCGGTGCGGGTCACCATTCCGGGTGGCGTGAACCAGGCTCAGGACCTGGAGCCGGGCAAGACGATCACGGTGAAGAACAGGAACGACAACATCGTCGCCGGCCTGGTGACGGCGTACAAGTTCATCGACGGCAAGGGGTATTTCACGGCCGTGCCGGTGAGCACGCTCGCTCCCCGCAGCAACCGCATGCACTAGGCGTTGGTGGGCGGCGTTGATCGCCGCTGGGACGGCCCGGCTCGGGAGACCGAGTCGGGCCTTTCTCTATTTGGGGCGGCCTTGCCGGGCTACTCGTATTCGTGGTCTGCCGGCGCGGTGATACCGGGGCTCTCTGGCCGCGGGCACGGCGTGATGAAGCAGTCGTCGTTGAGCGCGTCGGCGAGCCTGGCGACGGCATGGTCATAGCAACACCCCGGTGTGGACTCCAGGACGAGCCACACCTTCTCGCAGCGCCGGCACACGATGTGCGCGATCTGCGATGGGTCCTGCGCGCCGATGGTGTCGGTTGATCCGCCGTTCTGGCCGGCGCGGAGCATGTTTTCGAACAGGTCGATCTGCCCCAGCCGCTCGCACTCCGCGTCGAGGACGGCGGCGCGGGTGGCGTCGTCAAGTCCGCATTGGCGGAGTACCTGGTGGAGAGCGCGGCAGGATGTCGGATCGCGCGGGCAGCCGGCGTCGAGTCCGAGATGGAGTTGGCGTTCGCCGGGTTGCACCAGCTGTGCGTGCCGATGATGAGTCATCTCGAATGCCTTCCCGGCCCGCAACGTGACGCGTTGGCCGTCGCGTTCGGTCTGAGCTCGGGGACCGCGCCGGACCGTTTCCTGGTCGGGTTGGCGGTACTCAGCCTGCCGGCCGAGATGGCCGAGGAGCAGCCGCTCGTCTGCGTGGTGGACGACGCTCAATGGCTCGATCGGGTCTCCGCGCAGACGCTGGCCTTCGTCGCACGACGGCTGCTGGCGGAGCGGGTGGCGTTGGTGTTCGCGGTGCGTGGACCGATGCACGGTCCGGCCGACGACCAGTTGGTGGGGCTGCCGGAGCTCGTGGTCCGGGGTCTGCGCGACGGGGATGCGCGTGCGCTTCTGGGTTCGGTGGTCCACGGGCGTATCGACAAGCGCGTCGAGGACAGGATCGTCGCCGAGACCCGCGGCAATCCGCTGGCCCTGCTGGAGTTGCCGCGGGGCTTGACGCCGGCGGAGCTGGCCGGTGGGTTCGGACGTCCTGACGCGCGGCCACTGGAGAGCCAGATCGAGCAGACTTTCCTGCGGCGTATCGGGTCGCTTCCGATCGCGACGCAACGGTTGCTGCTGGCGGCTGCCGCCGAGCCGGTGGGGGACGTGCCGTTGCTGAGGCGTGTCGCCGAGCGGCTCGCCATCGGGCCGGAGGCTGTGGTGGCGGCCGAGGCGGCCGGATTGATCGAGTTCGGAGCGCGCGTGCGGTTTCGTCATCCGCTGGTGCGCTCGGCGGCCTATCGCGCGGCGGCCCCCGGGGACCGCCAGGACGTGCATCGCGCGCTGGCGGAGGCGACCGACCCCGAGTCCGACCCGGATCGCCGAGCATGGCATCGGGCCCACGCGGCGGTGGAACCCGACGAGGCCGTGGCCGGCGAGTTGGAGCGCTCGGCCGACCGTGCCCAGGCCCGTGGCGGAATCGCGGCGGCGGCCGCGTTTCTGAGGCGTGCGGCCGAGCTGACGCCGGATCCGGCCGGGCGTGGAGCGCGAGCGTTGGCCGCGGCACGTGCCAGCCTCGAGGCCGGGGCCCCCGATGCAGCACTCGAACTGCTCGCCGCCGCGAAGATCGGCCCGTTGAACGATCTTCAGCGCGCGCAGCTGGCCCGGACCTGCTCCCAGATCGTCTTCGCCCGCATGCGCAACAGTGATGCTGTGCCGTTGCTGCTCCGTGCGGCCGACCGACTCGAACGACTCGACGCGGGACAGGCACGTGAGGCGTACCTGGAAGCACTCGGGGCAGCGGTCTTCGCCGGCCGCCTCGACGAACAGGGCGGATTGCGGGACGTGGCGGATGCCGCCCGCGCTGCCCCGCCGGGACCGCAGCCACCACGGCCGATGGATGTGCTCCTCGACGGCCTGGCCACGCGGTTCGGCGAGGGCTACGTCACGGGCGCGGCGCCGCTGCGGCGCGCTCTACAGGCTTTCCGGCAGGACGCCGGTCGTCACGAGGACGACAACATGCGGTGGCTCTGGCTGACGTGGCTGGTCGCGGGCGACGTGTGGGACGACGAGGCATGGCATGAGCTGACCACTCGCGCGGTCCGGCGGGCTCGCGACACCGGCGCGCTCAATGTCCTTCCCCTCGCCCTGGCCTACCGCGCCGTTGTGCATGTCCACGCCGGCGAATTCGCCGAAGCCTCTGCCTTGATCGAGGAGTCCGACGCGATCACGAAGGCGACGGGCAACGCGCCCCTGCGGTACGGCTCGCTGCTGTTCGTCGCCTGGCGCGGTGAAAGCGCCGAGGTGTCGGCGGTGATCCAGGCCGACGTCGATGAGGCGGCCGTCAGGGGCGAGGGACGCGCCATCGGGCTGGGCGACTACCTGATCGCGGTGCTGTACAACGGCCTCGGTCGGTACGACGTCGCCCTGGCGAGCGCCGAGCGGGCGTGCGAGCACGACGATCTGGGGGGACTCGGCTTCTCGCTCGCCGAGCTCGTCGAGGCCGGGGCCCTGGGCGATGCCCACGAGGTGGCTGCGACCGCCCTGCGGCGACTCGATGAGCGAGCCACCGCCAGCGGCACGGAGTGGGCGCTCGGCATTCTGGCTCGATCGAGAGCACTGCTCAGCGAGGGCCGCGCCGCCGAGGAGCTGTACCGCGAGGCCATCGAGCGTCTCGCGCGAACCCGGGTTGGCGTTCACCTCGCCCGCGCCGACCTGGTGTACGGCGAGTGGCTGCGTCGCGAGAACCGGCGCCTCGACGCGCGCGAACAACTGCGAACCGCCTACGAGATGCTCCACCGTTTCGGCGCCGAAGCGTTCGCGGAGCGCGCCCGCCGCGAACTCCTGGCAACCGGCGAGTCGGTACGCCGACGCATGGTGACACGTGAGGGCCTCACGGCGCAGGAGGCCCAGATCGCCCGACTCGCCGGCGATGGATTGACGAACTCCGAGATCGGCGCCGAGCTGTTCATCAGCCCACGTACCGTCGAATGGCACCTGCACAAGGTGTTCACCAAGCTGGCCGTCAACTCGCGCAGCCAACTCCGCGGCGCGTTGGCCGATACCTGACGGGCGCTCCCTGTCACATCCTCCGGTCCTCTCCTGTCCATCTGATGACACCTTGAGCAGATGGGGCAGGCGATCGTGGATGTCTATGAGGCGGTAACGAGCCGGCGGGCGGTGCGCGGATTCACCGACCGGCCTGTCCCCGCGGAGGTGCTGCAGCGCGTCCTGTCCGCCGCGGCCTGGGCGCCGTCCGGCTCGAACCTCCAGCCATGGCATGCCTACGTACTGACCGGAGGGCCGCTGGCCGAGGTCAAGAAGCGGGCCGGCGAGCGCATAGCCGCAGGCGACCCCTGGGACGAGCCGGAGTACGAGCAGTACCCGCCCGCGCTGAAGTCTCCCTACCGCCGGCGCCGAGAGGCCTTCGGCGAGCAGCGGTACGGCGCACTCGGGATTCCGCGTGAGGACGTGGAGGCGCGCCAGCGGGCCGCTTCCGCGAACTGGGACGCTTTCGGGGCGCCCGCCGCCCTGTTCTGCTACATCGACCGCGACATGTGCCGGCCCCAATGGTCCGACGTCGGCATGTTCCTACAGACCGTCATGCTCCTGCTCCGCGCCGAAGGGCTGCACAGTTGCCCACAGATGGCGTGGGCGAAGTTTCACAAGACCGTCGCAGAGATCCTGTCGCCCCCGGACGAGCTCATCCTGTTCTGCGGCATGTCGATCGGGTTCGAAGACGTCACGGTGCATCACCCTCGTACGGGCCGGGCGCCGCTCGACGAGACGGTCACGTTCATCGAGGGCTAGCCGGGGATGGCGCCCCGGGCGGCTGTCCGGTCGCTGCTGCCGCGGAGGACCGTCGAAGACGCTCACTTCCCACGATCTCGGTCCGCCTGACGGGACCCGGGGTGATTCCAGGGGTCACCACAGGTCCACCTGGGCACGTGGCGCGGGATGATGAGGGTCGGCGGGAGACGCCCGGGCTGCGCAATAGCGACGCTGTGACGGTGGCCTGGCTGGAAGGGCGATAGTCGTCGACCGCCGTATGCGGCGATTGCCACATCCTAGGGAGAATAATGTCCAAGTTCACGTCCGTCGACGAGCGTCAGTGGATCCATGAGGATTTGGTGGGGCACGCCATTGATCGGTGCACCTTGTGGCATGACGACGAAATCTCGTTCTCCTTCGTGAAGATGCCGGCGAACTACGATCTCAGCTTGCACAAGCACGAGTCGTGGGTCGCTGTCTACCTCGTCGAAGGAACCATGAAGTGGGAAAGTGGCGGTGAGGAGCGCAAGGTCGGCGCGGGTGACTTCTACTTCGTCCCCGACGGCGAGGAGCACGTGGAGACCTCGATCGACGAGTGCCTGGTGATGATCATCAAGGCGGAGCCCAACGTGCAGTACCGGATCGACCCTGCGGGCAATCGGATGTAGGCGGCGACGTTTTGGCCGGTTTGCCCAACCGGTCTCTGTGGGACGAGCCCGAAAATCGCCAGGGGTATTGTTGGCGGGATCGGATGTGACTTGGTCGGAGCGGTGTCGTCGTCGAACGTCCTAGAGGGCGGTCGGCCCGGATGCGAATCGCCGTCGGCAGTGCGAAGTATCGTGAACGTGCTGTTTCGAGTCGAAATGGCCCGGCGTGTTGCTTCTCGGGCGCATCAAAGCGGGTGTGAGGACGTCCTGAGGTGAAGCGGCGTCTGGTGTTGCGGGGCCGCCACGCTGAGTGTGAGGCACTCGAGCGGCTGCTCAAGGCGGTTCGAGCGGGGGAGAGCCGTGCGCTGGTGGTCTGCGGCGAGGCCGGCGTGGGCAAGACGTCCTTGCTGGAGTACCTGGTCGAGCGTGCCCCGGGGTGTCGAGTGGCGCGGGCTGCAGGAGTGCAGTCGGAGATGGAACTGCCCTTCGCCGGTCTCCACCAGTTGTGCGTGCCGATGCTGGCGAGCCTGCCGCGGCTGCCCGCACCTCAGCGCGACGCCCTGGTCACCGCGTTCGGGTTGAGCGCCGGACCGGCGCCGGACCGGTTCCTCGTCGGGCTGGCCGTGCTCGGTCTGCTGGCCGAGGTCGCAGCCGAGCGGCCGCTGATCTGCGTGATCGACGACGCGCACTGGCTCGATCACGCATCCGCGCAGGCGCTGGCCTTCGCCGCGCGCAGGCTGCGAGCCGAATCCGTCGCTCTGCTCATCGCGGCCCGCACAACCGAGGCGGCCGAGGAGTGGTCCGGACTACCGCAACTGGTCCTCGCCGGTCTCTCCGACGACGAGGCGCGGGCATTGCTGAACTCCGCAGTGCCCGGGGTCGTGGACGAACGGATTCTCGACCGGATCGTCGCCGAGACCAGGGGCAACCCGCTGGCCTTGCTCGAGTTACCTCGCGGGATGACCCCCGCCGAACTGGCCGGCGGGTTCGGGTCACCGCGCGCGACCGCGCTTCCCCAGCAGATCGAGGACAGCTTCCGGCGGCAGCTGACTCCGTTGCCAGCCGACACGAGAAGGCTGCTGCTGGTCGCAGCGGCTGAGCCGGTGGGGGATCCGGTTCTGGTGTGGCGAGCGGCCCAGGGTCGCGGCATCACGGTTGCGGCGGCGATGCCGGCGGCCGGGCTCGTGGAGATCGCGGCGCAGGTGCGGTTCCGGCATCCGCTGGTGCGCGCGGCGATCTACGACGCCGCCACCCCGCAAGAGCGACAGCATGTACACCGCGCTCTGGCGGACGCCACCGACCCCGAGGCGGAGCCCGACCGCCGGGCGTGGCACAAGGCGCAGTCAGCACCGGGGCCCGACGAGGACGTCGCCGCCGACCTCGAACAATCGGCCGGACGTGCACGCGCCCGTGGCGGACTGGCTGCCACAGCCGCATTCCTGGCGCGGGCCGTCGAGCTGACTCCCGACCCGCAACGTCGGGCCGAACGCGCGCTGGCCGCGGCGAAGGCCACACACCAGGCCGGACCATCCGACACGGCCTTGAACCTGCTCTCGATCGCCGAAGCCGGTCCGCTGGATGAACTCGCCCGCACCCACGTGCAACACCTACGCGGGCAGATCGTCTTCGCTCGGCATCGCGGCCGCGAGGCACCTCCGTTGCTGCTCCAGGCCGCCCGCCGGCTCGAGCCGCTCGACGTACGGCTGGCTCGTGAGACCTACCTCGACGCCCTGCTGGCCGCCAGGTTCGCCGGTGCGTTGGGCCATGGCGACAGCGTGCGCGAGGTGGCCCACGCTGCGGCCGGCGCGCCCCCGGCGCCGCACCCCCCACGAGCAGCCGACCTGCTCCTCGACGCACTGGCCGTGCGATACACCGACGGATATGCCGCTGCGGCACCGATGACGACGCGGGCGCTGCGCGCCTTCTGCGACGCCCACATCTCCGGCGAGGAAGGACTACGCCGGTTCCACCTCGTCTGCATGACCGCGATGGACCTGTGGGACCACGAGACCTGGTACCTGCTCTCCAGCCGGTTGCTTCGACTGGCCGAGGCCGGCGCACTCACCACGCTGCACCTGGCCCTCGCCGCACGCAGCCTCGCGCACACGTACGCCGGTCAACTTCCCGAGGCTGCGGCGCTGGCCGAGGAACAGGAGACGCTCACCGAAGCGACCGGAAGCCGCCACACGTCCCACAGCGCTCTGATGCGCGTCGCCTGGCAGGGCCGCGAAGCCGAGACAGCTCAGCTGATCGACGACATCACGGCGAAGGCACTGACGCGTGGCGAAGGATTCTCGCTGACCATTGTCGGCTGGGCGCAGGCGTTGCTCTGCAACGGCCTCGGTCGCTACGAGGACGCGCTGACCGCGGCCCGGCAGGCCCGCGAACAGACGGCTGAAGGTGCCGCCGCCTGGGAGGCCCTCGTCGAGCTCATCGAAGCAGCCACCCGCAGCGGTGAAACGGAAGCGGCGGCTGACGCCTTCACGCTGCTCTCGCAGATGACCCGTGCGAGTGGCACCGACTGGGCGCTGGGCATCGAGGCCCGTTCCTGTGCCCTGCTGAGCACCGGGCACGCAGCCGAGACCGCTTACCTGGAGGCGATCGACCGGTTCGGCCGCACTCGCATCCGGGGCGAACTCGCCCGTGCCCACCTGCTCTACGGCGAATGGCTCCGCCGTGAGCGCCGCCGCCTCGATGCCCGCGAGCAACTGCTCACCGCCCATGAGATGTTCGCGGCGATGGGGATGGAGGCGTTCGCCCAGCGCGCCACCCGTGAGCTTCAGGCTGCCGGCGGAACCGCCCGCCAACGCCCCATCGAGTCCCACACCGAGCTCACGATCCAGGAGGCGCAGATCGCACGCCTGGTCCGAGAAGGCCTCACGAACAACGAGATCAGCGTCCGGCTGATCATCAGCCCGCGTACCGTCGAATGGCATCTCAGCAGGATCTTCAGCAAGCTGAACATCACCTCGCGTCGGCAGCTGTGACACCTGATCCGATGGGCCGTTGCACGGCGACACGGCACGGAGCGGTTACGACGACGCCGGCGCGGTCATGGCTACGCTCGTGGACGTCGGCATCGACCACGACGACGTGGTGGAGAAGCTCGCGCACGACGGCCTGGCCACCCTCCAGACGTCCTGGGCCGCGCTCACGGAGACCCTTGAGCCGACGGTCGCGGCCGCGAAATGCAGCGGCGGAGATGAGGACGATCCGATGACTGATCCACGAACGTTCGCCATCGTCGGCGCCGGACTCGCTGGAGCGAAGGCTGCCGAAGCGCTGCGCGTCGAAGGGTTCGACGGACGCATCGTCCTGCTCGGGGCCGAGTCGCACCGGCCCTACGAGCGGCCACCTCTGTCCAAGGGCTATCTCCAGGGCAACGCCGACCGCGACAGCGCCTACGTGCACCCGGCGGAGTGGTACCCCGAGCATCGGGTCGAGCTCCGTGTCGACACCACCGTCACCGAGATCGACCGCCGCGCCCACGAACTGGTCATCGGCGACGGGAGCCGGCTGGCCTACGACAAGCTGCTCCTGACCACCGGCGCCACACCACGCCGCCTCCCGGTACCTGGCGCCGACCTCGACGGCGTGCACTACCTGCGCGACTTCGGTGACAGCGACCGCCTCAAGGCTGCGTTTCGCCCCGACGCCGGCGTCGTGATCGTCGGAGCGGGATGGATCGGCCTGGAAACCGCGGCCGCTGCCCGCACAGCAGGCGCCGACGTCACTGTGCTCGAGCACGCCGAACTGCCGCTGCTGCGCGTCCTGGGACGGGAGATGGCCACGGTGTTCGCCGACCTGCACCGTGACCACGGCGTCGACCTGCGCTTCAGCGTCAGCGTCAGCGCCATCCAGCCGAGTGCCGAGAACCCGTCGAGTGCCGGTTCCGTGTTGCTCGCCGACGGCACCGAAATCGCGGCCGACGTCGTCGTGGTCGGCATCGGGGTCACCCCGAACGTCGAACTGGCACGATCCTGCGGTCTGAACGTCGACGACGGCATCCTCGTCGACAGCCACCTTGTCAGTTCCGACGAGGACATCCTCGCCGCGGGCGACGTCGCAAACGCATACCACCTGCTGTTGTGCAGGCAGATCCGCGTCGAGCACTGGGCCAACGCGCTGCACCAGCCGGCAGTCGCTGCCAAGACGATGCTGGGCGAAACGGCTTCGTACGACCGGCTGCCGTACTTCTTCACCGACCAGTACGACCTCGGAATGGAGTACACCGGGTACACCGATCCCGACGGCCAGGATGAGCTCGTGATCCGAGGCGACACGACAGCCCGTGAGTTCATCGCGTTCTGGCTGAAGGACGGACGTCTCACGGCCGCGATGAACGTCAACATATGGGACGTGACGGAGCCGATCCGAGAGCTGATCCGATCCGGTGCGCAGGTCGACGTGAGCCGGCTCGCCGACCCCGACGCCCCGCTGTCGCCGAGCCCGTAGAACCTCACCCGCCAGCGGCGGGAGCCGAGGCCCCGCCGGTGCGTCGTTCGACGTAGTCGCCGGTGAGCTGGAGAGCACTGCTCCCGGGCGGTGGGAATTAGCACAGACCCGTAGTGGGCGAGGGAGACATCGCTCACATTCGGGGCGTTCCAACTTTCCTCTTTTTTGCGGTTGCGCAACCGTTGTGACCATGGGTGCTGCACACGCTCACGAAGTGCCGGATCGGGACTGGCTGGACGAGCTCGTCGAGCTGCACGTTCTCGCCGCGAGTGGCGACAGTGCTGCGGCCTCGGCGGCGGAGCGATGGATGTCCGCCGATCCCGCCGTACGGCAGGCATGGACCGAGGTGGAGAAAACATGCGACCGGATACGCGCTGAGAACCCCCCGCGGTGACGAGCCGCGGGCTACTCCTCGCCTCCCACCCCGACGTGGTGACGGCGAGGGCACAACGCACCTAGATGGTCCGGGCGAGGTGTTCGGCGATCATGAGGGTGGCCAGGTTGGTGTTGGCGGTGGGGATGGTCGGCATGATCGACGCGTCGATGATCCACAGGCTGCTGGTGCCATGCACCTTGCCGGTGGCGTCGACCACGGCGTCGGGGTCGTGTGCTGGTCCCATCCGGCAGGTGCCGACGTAGTGGTGGTACGGCACGAGGTTCGCGCGCACCGCACCGCCGAGATCGTTCTCGTCGGTGAGGCCGGCGCCGGACCAGTCTTCGTCGACGAGGTGCTTCGCCAGCGGAGCAGACGTGGCGAGCGTCCGCGCCAGCCGTACTCCGGCGACCAGCCGGGGCAGATCGTCGGGGTGGGAGAGATAGCCGGGCTCGATCCGGAGCGGCATGTCGGGCTCCGGGCCGCTCAGGTGCACGGTGCCGCGTGAGTTGGGCGTGAGTAGCGCTACGAGCAGGGCCAGCTTGGGCGCGCCGTTGCCCGCGATGGGTCCGCTGGGGAATACCTGCAGGTCGGGTGGGCTGATTCCGGGCTGCGTGTGCGTGGTGAGCAGCGTCTGGCGTGGTGGGAGTCGGGGCTGGTCGCGGGCGACGAACCCTACGCGCAGCAGGGGATGGTCCTGCAGGTTCGCGCCGACGTCGGGCAGGTGCGCTTCGACCGGGATCGACAGGACGGAGAGGTCATCGGCGGGCCCGACACCGGAGCGAAGCAAGATCGCCGGGGTACCCACGGCCCCGGCGGCCAGAACGACGGTGTCGGCGGTGATCTGTGTGCCGTCGGCGAGGATCACCCCGGTGGCGTCGCCGCCGTTGAGCAGGATTCGATCGACGGCGCTCTCGCCGCGGATGGTGAGGTTCGGGCGTTCTCGAGCCTGGGCAAGATAGGTCAGTGCGGTTGACTTCCGCAGTCCGTCGAGTTCGTTGACCGGAAGCCTGCCCGCGCCGACCGCGCCAGGCGCGTTGTGGTCGAGCACCGGCGCGTGTCCGGTCGCTTCGCACGCTTCGAGGAACGCTTGCTGAGGCTCGGACAGCTCTGGATAGCGGCGGATCGGGACGGGACCGCGGGTGCCGTGGGAGTTGTCGTGGAAGTCCTGGTCGTGCTCGAGGCGGCGGAAGGCCGGGAGCACGTCGTCGAACGACCATCCGGAGCAGCCCGCGGCCGCCCATCCGTCATAGACGTCGCGGTGCCCGCGCAGCGCCATGACGCTGTTGATCGCCGAACTGCCACCGACGATCCGTCCGGCGTGCACCGGCACCGACCGGCCCAGAGCGGGCGCCGTTCCCGCGTACTCCCAGCCATAGGTCGCTCTCGCCGAGCTGTCGAAGGCATCGGCCACAGCTGGGGGCTGGCTCTCACCGACGGGGCCGAAATCGGTGCCGGCGTCGAGCAGCAGCACCGATCGCGAGGGGTCCTGTGACAACCGCGCGGCGAGCGCCCCACCGGCTGAACCCGCACCGACAATCACAACATCAGCGCCGGTGGCCTCGGCCTGGTGCCCTGGCTGCCGAGTTCTGACTGTTGTCACGATCCTCCTCCGGCTATGCACCGTCAGGCCTCGAGAAATTAGTGGGAACAGTGAATTGGCTCATATTCCTCGATGTTGCACTGGTCGAAATGCATACCTCCGGCCAATTCTCGTATCCCAACTGTCCTTGTACGTGTTGGGTCTTGGCGTCTGCAGGCACCGAACTCGTCTTCCAGACTGGCTCGCCGGCCTTATCGTCGCAACCACGCTCAGGTCAGCGTTGCCACTATGTGTGGCGCCCATAGTTTTTCGTTGGATGCTGCGAAAGCACGATCGGTGCGAATGTCCGAATAGTGGCCAAGAACCCCGCGCGAGCCACTCGGCCTGGCTGCGCCGTGGTCTCTACCGCACCACGTACTCCGGCGGCATGCCGCGAGAGACCATGGGGTGTCCGACCTCACGCAACCCCGTTTCCCACCCGGCAACGGTCGCCGGCTCGACCCGAGAGGACAGGCATGGACAACCGGATGATCCTGGTCACCGGCGTGTACCCCGTGGGAGGGCACCTCGCCGGATGGCGGCACCCGACCGCGTACCCCGACATCGTCATGAACCTCGACGCCATGATCGACCTCGCCCGGACCGCGGAGCGCGGCAAGCTCCAGGCGCTGTTCCTCGCCGACGGCAACGCCGTACGTCAGATGGACAAGACGGCACTGTTCGAAGCCTCCGCCCCGTCGGACCGCCCGGCGTCGTTCGAGCCGACCACCCTCATGGCCGCGATCTCGCAGCACACCGAACACATCGGGCTGTTCGCCACGGCGACGACCACCTACGAGCAGCCCTACCTGCTCGCCCGCAAGTTCTCCTCGCTCGACCACCTCAGCGGCGGCCGTGCGATCTGGAACGTCGTGACCACCTCCTACCCGGGCGACGCCGTGAACTTCGGCGGCGCCTTCCCCGAGAAGACCGACCGCTACAAGCGCGCGCGGGAGTTCGTCGAGGTCTGCAAGGGGCTGTGGGACAGCTGGGCCGCCGACGCCTTCCCGCAGGACAAGACGACCGGTCAGTTCCTCGACTCCGGCCGGGTGCACACACTCGATCACCACGGCGAGAGCTTCACCGTGCGTGGGCCGCTGAACCTCGCGCGCAGCCCGCAGGGCTACCCGGTGCTGTTCATGGCGGGCCAGTCCGAGTCGGGACGAGAGCTTGCCGCGCAGCACGCCGACTGCCTGTTCTCCGTGGCACAGACCAAGGAGGAGAGCATCGAGGTCGTCCGCGACATCAAGGGCAGGATGGCCAAGTACGGCCGCGAGCCGCACGAGCTGAAGATCATCCCGGGCGTCCGCGTCAACGTCGCACAGTCCCGCGCCGAAGCGCTCGCCCTGTACCGCGAGCTGAACGCTCTCGTGTCGCCTGCGCTCGGCGTTCAGTACCTGTCGAGCATGGTCAAGGAAGACCTGGCCCCATATCCGCTCGACGGCCCGCTGCCCGACCTGTCCGCCGAGGTCAACGGGATCACGAGCCGCCGGCAGAGCGTGTGGGAGATGGCGTCACGGGAGAACCTCACGATCCGCCAGACCTACCAGCGGCTGCTCGCCGCCGACGACACCCCGCCGTTCACCGGCACCGAGGCCGAGGTGGCCGACGAGTTGGAGGACTGGTTCCGCTCCGGGGCGTGCGACGGGTTCATGCTGAGCGTTCCGACCCTGCCGCTCGGGCTCGAACGGGTCGTCGACCTGCTCGTGCCCGAGTTGCAGCGGCGCGGGATCTTCCACGACGACTACTCGGGGGCGACGCTGCGGGAGGAACTCGGCCTGCGAGTGCCGAGCAACCCGCACTTCACTCCTCAGATGGTGTGAGCGGTCCACTCCGCCTCGCCGGCCTGGGCCGGCTACTCCGCTCCGTAGAGCCGCTTCGCCTCGTTCTGCTGGGCGAGCCGGCGTAAGGCGCTGAAGAGCGCGTCGCCCAGCACCGTTCCGACGATCGCGCGTTCCACGATGGACTCAGGGGTGGTGGGTGTTCTGAGGGCGGCGAGATCCAGTTCAGCCATCTGTGCGGCGAGCCGGGCGTAGCGCTCCAGGTCGCCCAGCATCGCGTCGTGCCCGATGGTGCGGAACGTGCACAAGAGCCCGATGAGTGCTTGCGTCGACTTGTCATCGGGGACGAGGACCCACCCGACACGTTCTGCGGTCTGCTCGAGCACGGACAGGGCCCACGCGCGGTCCTCCTCGCTGCCCTCGGCCTTGGAGGTGATCAAGCTGGTGTGGGCGACGTCGAGGATGTCGAGAGTGGGCGCCTCGGAGGCGATCGCCTGGACCACGCGGCGCACCTCGGTGATGGACAGGCCGCCCACCTCGAGGAGGGCGCGCACCAGCTTGAGCCGCCGGACGTGGCCGGCGTTGTAGCGAGCCTGGTTCGGGCTGGTGTGTTCCCCAGCCGGGACTAGGCCTTCGCGCAGGTAGTACCGGATGGTCGCCACGGGCACGCCGGACTCCTCGCTCAGTTCGGCCATGCGCATGCGGGTTCCTCCTCGGGGCGGAGCACTGACTGATCGGCAACGTAGTTGTCGTCGCTCGCCACCGTGCGGGGACCGCGCCGTGGTGTCGCGCGCGGTCGCCGGTCGCCGATCAGCCCACCCGAGGGCCCCGGATAATGGAGAGTGTAACTTCACGCTATCGATAAACGCGCTCTACGCTCGCCTGGGAGGCTTGCGGTGGTCCTTTCGTACGGGCGGGGACGGATGCCGGTCGGCTGGCATCGGCCGATGCTCTCGGTCGCCGTCGTCATGGCGCTCTTGGCGGTCGTGTCCGCCGTCGGGCTGGTCGTGGACGACCGGGTGCTGCTCGGAGCGCCCGTCTGGCTCAAGCCATTGAAGTTCGCCCTGTCCAACGCGATCTACGCCGCGACATGGGCCTGGCTCTTCTCGCTCCTGCAGCAGCACCGGGTGCTCGCGAACCGAACCACGAACGTGCTCGTCGCGGTCATGTACGTGGAGTACGTCCTGATCCTCGTGCAGGCCATTCGCGCACGGCCCAGCCATTTCAACTTCTCCACCCCGACGGACGCGATCATCTACACCGCCATGGGCATCTCGATCGGTGTGCTCTGGACGGGAGCGCTGATCCTCACGATCCTCGTACTCCGAGCGCCGATCGCCGATGTGGCCACTCGCTGGGCCTTGCAGTCGGGAGTGGTGATCTCCCTGGTCGGTATCAGCCTGGGCGCCCTGATGGTCACCCCGACCCAGCCACAGCTGGAATCCATGGGCAACGGCACGTTCCAGGGAATGATCGGTGCGCACAGCGTCGGTGTCGCCGACGGCGGGCCGGCCATGCCGCTCACCGGTTGGAGCATGACCGGCGGAGACCTCCGCATCCCCCATTTCCTCGGGATGCACGCGCTCCAGGTGCTACCGATCGTGTTCGTCCTGCTGACCCTGCTTGCACGGCGCGTTCCGCGGCTTCGGCCGAGCGCTATGCGTGCGCGGTTGGTCGCCGTTGCAGCAGCCGGCTATGCAGCAATGCTGGCTCTGGTCACGTGGCAGGCGGAACGGGGCCAGCCGCTCTTCCAGCCGGATCTGCTGGTTCTGTGCGGCTTCACGGTGCTCGTCATCGCCGTTGCCGGGGGTGTGGCCGTGTCGTTGTCTCGCCCTGTGCTGGAACGCGAGCCGTCCGGGAGCCATACCTCGGGCAATCCTGGGGGAGTGCCCCATCAGCACCGCTCCTGAGGCGGTCACATCGGCACGACGTAGGGGAAGTTCTTGTCCCGCAGGTGCTTCGTCGCGGTCGGTTTCAATCCTGAGGGCACGGCTGTGTTCACGACCAGGGAAAGCATTGCTTCGGGGGCGTTGTCGGCCGGTGTCCGGCCGTTGAAGGTGGCGAAGCTGTAGGTCGCGGGCGTTCCGACGGTGTAGGGCAGGACATCGGGGAACAGCTTGCGGGCCACCGTCCGGCCGTAGCCCAGGGGGTCGTCGCAGGTGCCCGTGGCCGCCACGGTTTTCGCGATGAGGTCTGCGGTGTAGGCGCCGTCGGCGTCGAAGTCCTCGGAGGGGTGGCGGGTGTTGGAGGGGTGGGTGAACTCCGTGTCGGTCGGCCAGAAGATCGGCCACATCATGGGGTGTCCGGCGCGGTTGATCTGCCGCCAGCCGCCGGCGTCGGTGGCGAGTTTGGTGGCGCACCAGACGCCGATGCGCGTACCGGGCCGCAGCTGTGGGTGCTGGTGGGCGACTTCGAGCACGATGGATTCGACGGTCGTGTCGGCGAAGCTGTTCTGCGCGTTCTCCGGGCGCCATCCCGACAGGTCCACGGCGGTGCCGTTGTTCACCGCGGAGTTGATGATGCCGAGCAGCGAGAGGTCGATGTAGAAGCAGTCGGCGATGCGACCGGCCCAGAGCCGGGTGTCAGGTGCGGTGGCGGTCTCGCCGGTCCTGCCTTCGAGTACGAGTTCGCCGGTTGCCGAGTCATCGCGTGCGTCACGGCCCGTGAGGGTGTGCAGCTGCAGTGGCTGTCGTCCTTCGGAGTCTGCTTCGCCGAAGGACAGCCGGTAGGTCAGGTCTTCGAAATCGGCTCCGTCTACGTGCACCTTGAACTCGTAGCGTCCCTCCGGGTGGAAGGCCGGTTCGGCGTGGGCGCCGGTGATGGTCGAGTTGACGTCCATCACGAACACAGTGCTGTCGGCGCCGGCGAAGACGTACAGGTCGTCGATGAAGAGCTGGCCGGTCTGGCTCGCCAGAGGTGTGTCAAGGTGATGGGACATCGGACAATCCGTTCTCTTCATGAAGCGGCAAGGTCGGCGTTCAGTTCGTCGTGAACCGGGCGTGCGGTAGCCGTCGCTGTCGCAGGCGCATCAGTGCCCCAGAGATGACAGGGCCCCCCGGAACCACCGCGCTGTGAAGGTCGTGCCTGAGGTCCGGATCTCCTCGCAGGGCGGTGATCGAACAGCGAGGAGCGCGATGTGACGGCGCTCGGACCGAATGTCAGCCTTCCCGCGGCACTGCAGCGCTTCGCCCCTGCTAGCTGGAATCCGGGATACCGGCTAGCCCGACCCTCGATTCGGCTGACCAGGGGATGCTGCAGGCATCCCAGAGCAGTCGTCGGTCAGTTGGCCTGTAGCGGAAGTTCGACGACGATCGCCGTCCCTTCACCCGGGCGGCTGTCGACCTCGATCAACCCTCCCAGGGCCTGCACCCGGTCGCGGAGCCCGATCAGCCCGGAGCCTCCCGCGGGGTCGGCGCCGCCCTCTCCGTCGTCACGGATCGACAAGTGCAGGATCGAGTCGCGCTTCTCGACCGTGACCTGCGCGCACGAGGCGCGGGCATGTTTGGTGGTGTTGGTGAGCGCCTCGGACACGACGTAGTAGGCCGCGACCTCGATCGGGTCCGCCGCGCGGATCGTGGTCCGGATGTCGAGTTCCACCGGGAGCGCCGCGCGGCGGGCGAGACCACGCAGGGCCGGGCCGAGCCCGCCCTCGGACAGGACCGCCGGGTGGATGCCGCGCGCGATCTCGTGCAGCTCGTTCAGCGCTCCGTCGAGCTCGTCGGCGACCCGGCCGATCTCCCTCTGGAGCTCGAGCAGCTCCGGGGGCACGGTGTCCCGGGCCAGGCGCAGCGCGAGGCCGAGTGCGACCAGGCGCTGCTGGGTGCTGTCGTGCAGGTCGCGCTCGATCCGGCGCCGGGCATCGTCGGCGGCCGCGACGATCCGGGCCCGGGAGGCGGTGAGCTGGGCGCGGCTGTCGGCGTTGGCGATCGCCGTGCCGACGAGCTCGGTGAACCCGGCCAGCCGCTCTTCGGTGTCGGGCGGGAAGGGCTCCCCCCGTGTCCCGGCGCCGATCGCGCCCCACAGCTTCCCCTCGACGACGATCGGCGCCGCGACGGACGAGTGGAGCCCCAGCCGGCGGACGGCGTCGGCGTACTCGCCGGGAGCCCGGCTGTAGTCGTCGCATCGGGCGGGGCGGCGCGTGCGCATGGCGATCGCCACGGCCACGGGCGGCTCAGGCTTCCAGCGGCTCCCCGCCGGGAGCGCGGTGCGGTGTGCGCCGACGCTGGCGACGAGAGTCGTCGCGCCGTCGGGATCGAGGCGAAGGATGACCGTTCCGTCGGCGTCGAAGACGCTGCCGACTTCGTGCGCGACGGCCGAGAACACCTGGGCCGGTGGCATTCCGCGGGCGACGAGCGTGGCGACCCGGCGCAGCGCGGCCTGCTCCTGTGCGAGCCGGCGGAGTTCGTCGCTGCTCTCCTCGAGCTGGTGGCGGCCCTCGGCGTTGGCGATCGCGGTGCCGATGAGCTCGGTGAAGCCGGCCATTCGCTTTTCGGTGTCGGCGGGGAGGTGCTCGCGCCGCGTCCCGGCGACGGTCGCGCCCCAGAGACGCCCCTCGACGACGATCGGGGTCGCGACTGATGACCGGATCCCCAACCGGCGGACGGTGGCGTCCGCGAACGCTCCGGAGGCTTCGCTGTAGTCGTCGCAGCGAGCCGCGCGGCCGGTGCGCAAGGCGACTGCCAGAGCCAGCGGCGGCTCGGGCTTCCAGCGGCTTCCGACCGCCAGCCCCTCGGAGTGAGCGCCGACGACGGCGAGAATGGTCATCTCGCCGTCGGGATCGAGGCGGGCGATGGTCGTGGCCTCGGCGCCGAGGACGAGCCCGATCTCGTGTGCGACCGCCGCCAGTACCTCGGACGGAGGCGTCCCGCGGGCGACGAGTGTGGCGACGCGGCGCAGTGCGGCTTGCTCCTGTGCGAGCCGGCGGAGTTCGTCGCTGCTCTTCTCGAGCTGGTGGCGGCCCTCGGCGTTGGCGATCGCGGTGCCGATGAGCTCGGTGAAGCCTGCCATGCGCTCTTCGGTGTCGGCAGGAAAACGTTCGTGCCGCGTCCCGACGGCGATCGCGCCCCAGAGATCCCCCTGGACGACGATCGGCACCGAGACTCCCGACCGGAGTCCCAGCCGGCGGACGGCGTCACCGTACGGGTCGGAAGGTTGGCTCAAGTCGTCGATACGAGCCGGGCGGCCGGTGCGCAACACGGCGGCCAAGGCCAGCGGCGGCTCCGGCCTCCAGCGGCTGCCGATCGGGAACTCGGCGGGGTAGGCGCCGACGCGGGCCACGACGGTCGTCCCGCCGTCCGGATCGAGGTGGAGGATGTTGGTGCCGTCGGCACCGAGGATGTCGCTGACCTCGTGTGCGACGGCCGCGAGTACCTCGGCCGGTGGCGTCCCGCGGGCGACGAGTGTGGCGACGCGGCGCAACGCAGCCTGCTCGGCGGCGAGCCGGCGGAACTCCTCGCTGCTCTCGGCGTTCGCGGTCGCGAGGATCTTGGCCTCACGGCGGCGTTCGGCGAGGCTGACGACCGAGCTGACCGCGCCCGCGACGAGGACGAACGCAACCAGGGTCACCACATCGTCGGGTTCGGCGATGGAGAAGTCGTCGAGCGGGGGGATGAAGTAGTGATCCAGCAGCAAGGCGGCAGCGATCGCGGCGGCCAGCGCCGGGAGCACCCCACCGACCAGCGCCACGACCACGACGGCGAGCAGGTAGAGCAGCGTCTGGCCGGGCAGGTCCACGACGCCGCGAAGCTGGGCCAGAACCAGTGTCAGCAGTGGAAGAACGACCAGCCCGGTCAGCGCCCCGACGAGCCGCCGCCGCGGGGAGAGCCCTGCCCACAGCACAGGTAGCCGTCGTCGGGTGGCGCCGGGCTTCGTGGATGACGATTTGTGCACGTCAAGGTCGCCCTTCCCGTCAGGCGGGTGGCGGTGGCGCCGGGTGCCCGCCGTCGGCGACGGGCCAGCGGGCTGCGACGGCCAGCGTCCGGACGAGCCGGGAGGCGTGCTCGGCACGGGCAGAGCCCAGGCAGCGCGGAGAGAACGTGTCGCCGACCACAGCATGGTAGGACCCGTCTGCGCCCGGCGGTGGCGTCTGCACGCTTCGCGGGGGCGGTTCTCGGCTGTTACCAGTCGTGGATGGTGCCGTCCCGCAGCCGGTTGACCGGCAGATACGCGGGGCGGTACTCGAACCGTGCCGCGGCCGCGCGGTCCAGGGTGACGCCCAGGCCGGGCGTCTCGCCGGGATGCAGGTAGCCGTCGCTGAACGTGTAGGAGTGCCGGAACACCTCGTAGGTCTCCGCGCTGTGCGGCATGAACTCCTGGATGCCGAAGTTGTGGATCGCCAGGTCGAGGTGCAGCCCGGCGGCCATCCCCACCGGGGAGATGTCGGTGGGGCCGTGGATGCCGGACTTGATCTGGTACTGCGCAGCGAGGTCGAACAGCTTGCGCATGGCAGTGATGCCGCCTGCGTGCGTGACCGCCGAGCGCACGTAGTCGATCAGCTGCTCGCGGATGAGCGTCTGGTAGTCGACCGCCGAGTTGAAGACCTCGCCGATCGCCAGTGGGGTGGTGGTGTGCTGACGGACCAGCCGCAGGCCGTCCTGGTTCTCCGCGGGCGTGCAGTCCTCCAGCCAGAACAGGTCGTACGGCTCGAGCGCCTTGCCCAGCTTCGCCGCCTGGATCGGAGTGAGCCGGTGGTGCACGTCGTGCAACAGCGGCAGTTCGGGGCCGAACTCGTTACGCACCTCCTCGAACACCGTCGGCAGGTGGCGCAGGTAGGCCTGCGTGTCCCAGATCTCCTCCGACGGCTGCGGGTGACGCCCGTGCTCGGGGCCACCGGCCGGCTCGGGGGCAGCGGAGATGCCATAGATCGTCTCCAGCCCCGGCACGCCGGACTGCACCCGGATGGATCGGAACCCCTGCTCCTGGCGTTCCCGGATCGAGTCGAGCAGTTCCGGCAGGTCGCGCCCGCTCGCGTGCCCGTAGGCGCGAATTCCGCTTCGGCTCGCTCCTCCGAGCAACTGGTAGAGCGGAAGCCCCGCCACCTGCGCTTTCAGGTCCCACAGCGCCACGTCCACCGCGGCGATCGCCGCCATGGTCACGGGGCCGCGCCGCCAGTACGCGCCGCGGTACAGGTACTGCCAGGTGTCCTCGATCCGGTGGGCGTCACGCCCGATCAGCAGTGGGCTGACATGGTCGGAGAGGTAGCTCGCCACCGCGAGCTCGCGACCGTTCAGCGTTGCGTCGCCGTAGCCGGTCAGGCCGTCGTCGGTGGTGATCTCGAGCGTGACGAAGTTGCGTCCCGGGCTGGTGACGACGACGTCGGCGCCGGTGATCCGCATGGGGTTCCTTCCGTGGGGGAGCTGGGTTCAGGAGCGTCGCGCGAGGCTCGGGTCCCGAAGCCCAGCCCACACGCCATGCTGCGCATGCTCCCCGAGCGGAGATGGGTGGTCCACGACGCCACCCGCACGCGCTTCGCCTGCCCTGGCTGCGCGACCTGGATCAGCCGAAGATCACGCAGGATGCGGCGGGAGCCGCGAGCGACCCGGAAACGGTGGGGACACCGGTGTCCGGGTCGATGTCGAACCAGGTCACGTCGCCCGAGTGCTCATCGGAGACGTAGAGGTGCCGGCCCGTGGGCCCCAGTGTGAGATGGCGAGGCCAGCGCCCGCCGTACTCCACGGTGGTGATCAACTGCGGTCTCTCGTAGGTGGGGTCGAGAGCGAGCACGGAGATGCTGTCGTGCCCGCGGTTGGCGGTCCAGACGAACCTGCCGTCGGCCGACGGGACGACCTCGGAGGCGTAGCTCTGCACCGACACGCTGTCGGGCAGGACGCGGATCTCCCGCATCGGGTCGAGGGTGCCGGTCAGACGGTCCCAGCGGCAGACGGTGATGGTGGGGTCGAGTTCGTTCATCACGTACACGTGATCGCCGTCGGGGTGGAAGGCGAGGTGACGGGGCCCCGAGCCGGGCCGCAGCGGCGTTTCGCGGTGCGGCGAGAGCGTCCCGGAGGTGGCGTCGAGCGTGCTGATCCACACGGAGTCGGTGCCGAGGTCGACGCTGAGGACCCAGCGATCGGTGGGATCGGTGACGACCTGGTGGGCGTGTGGGCCGCCTTGCCGATCGGCGTTCGGGCCGCTTCCCTCGTGCTGCCGGATGCCGCTTGCAGGTCGCAAGGCGCCGTCGGCTCCCAGGGGCAGCACGGTCACGCTGCCGGAGCCGTAGTTGGCGGTGAGGAGATATCCGGCGGCGAGAGTCAGATGAGTCGGGACTGCGGCGCCGACCGGAACCTCGCCCAGCAGCCGCAGCGTCCAGGGCTCCTCGTCGTCTGCGCCGGTGCCTGCGCCGTTCGTGCTGAAGGCTGCGGCAGCGCCCTCGTCGTTCTCGGAGACCGCGTAGAGCACCGTGCCGTCGGGTGAGAGTGTGAGGAAGGACGGGTTCGCCACGACGTCGGTGACGCCGCGCTCCTGCAACGCACCGGTCGCATCGTCGACCTCGGCGACGATGATGCCGCGACCCCCCGACGAGGTGAACGACCCGATGAACGCCCGCCTGCCATTCCTCATGCTGCTTCCCCTCGATGTAGTCCCGGAGACCGGGCTGTGTTTCAGGACGCCGCCGACACGTAGGGCCAGGTGCCGGAGGGCTTGGAGGTGACCGACTCTTTCCCGATGCCCATCGTGACTGCCGAGTTGGCGGCGAAGGAGAACATCACGTCCGGCGCGTTGTCGGTCAGCGAGCGGCCGTTCCACCCGGCGAAACCGAACGCGGCCGGCGTGCCGATCGTGTACGGCAACAGGTTGGGCAGGATCCTCGAAGCGACCATCTCGGCGTAGGCGCGCGGATCCGCAGCCGTGCCGTTCGCGGCCACCACCCGCGCAACCATGTCGGTGATCGTCGTGCCGAAGGTCTGCTGGTCCTCGGCCGGCCGCCCGAGGTTGAGCCGGTTGCCGAGGTCCTCGTTGAGCTGGGCGAACAGCGGGTGGATCATCGGCAGGCCCGCCCTGTTGATCGGCCTCCAGCCGCCGGAGTCGGTGGCCAGTGTGGTCAGTCCCCACACCCCGATTCGCCGCTCGCGCGCCGCGACCGGCAGCAGCACCGCGTCCGGCACCTCCAGCACCAGCGAGTACACGGTTTGTCCTGCGAAAAGGTTCTTCGCGTGCTTCGGGTCCCAGCCGTACAGATTGATCCTTCTGCCGTGCTGGAACGCCTCCCCGACCGCGTGCAGCACGTCCGGATCGACGAAGAACGGGTCGCCCGCCTTACCCGCCCACAGCCGTGAACCGTCCTCGCCCTCCGCGGTGGACTCCGTGCTGCCCTCGGCCAGTACGACCCCGGGCGCGAGCGGGTCGACGGCCTCCACACCGGAGATGCGCCGCAACTGCATGCGCTGGTGCCCTGCCGCATCGCCGTCGACGAACGTGACGCGATAGGTCAGGTCCTCGACGGCGTCCGCGTCGCCGTCGATCTTGAACTCGTACATCGCCTCCGGATGGAACCCCCGTACATCCTGTCCGGCCAGGGAGTGGCCGACATTCATGACGAACACCGTGCCCCGCTCACCGCGGAACAGGTAGACGTCCGTGATGTCCAGCCGGACGTCGGCGCGGGCGATCGGAGAATCCAAATGATGAGACATCTTCTCACATTTCTTCGAAACGAAAGCTGCCACGTGTCGCATAACCATGATCTGGTGCATTGCGGCAGGCGGGACCCCCGGGACCCCCGTGGCACCCCCCGGATCGACATACCTTCTGATCCCGGGGCGTCTTTTTGCTCACCCAGGATCGAAGGTCTTTCCGGCGAGTACGACCGGATTGTTCGAGTTGTCTGCCCGAAGATTTCTCGCACCCCCCGGACAAGTGGTGAGTGCTACCACAGGGCCCGGTTTCGACCAGGTGGCGTACGGATACTTTCTGGGTGACTTCACGAGGATTTGTGCTGGTGGCGGTGTAGCCAGGTGTTACGCGGTCGGCGCAGTGAGTGCGAGATTCTTGATCGGCTGCTCGGAGCGGTCGGAGCAGGTGAGAGCCGGGCACTGGTGGTGCGGGGCGAGTCGGGCGTGGGAAAGACGGCGCTGCTGGAGTACCTGGTCGGACGAACACCGGGGCGAGTGGTGCGGGCCGCGGGTATCCAGTCGGAAATGGAGCTGGCTTTCGCGGGTCTGCACCAGTTGTGTGCGCCGATGTTGGGTCGGGCGGAATCTCTCCCGGGCCATCAGTGCGACGCTCTGCGCACGGCGCTCGGCCTCCGTGACGGACCTGCTCCGGATCGTCTTCTGGTCGGCCTCGCGGTACTGGGCTTGTTCGCCGAGGTCGCCCGGGAACAGCCGCTGGTGTGCGTGGTCGATGACGCGCAATGGCTCGATCGCGCATCCGCTCAGACGTTGGCCTTCGTCGCGCGCCGGCTGGGGGCCGAGTCGGTGGGGATGGTCCTCGCGGCAAGGACGCCGGGCGAGATCCCCGACCTGACCGAGCCGGCGGAACTGACGGAACTGACGGATCTGCCGGGTCTGGACCTGGCCGGGTTGCCGGACGAGGACGCGCGGGCGCTGCTGCGCTCCGCGTTGCGTGGGCCGATGGACGAGCAGGTCGTCGACCGGATCGTCGCCGAGACCCGAGGCAACCCGCTGGCGCTGCTGGAGCTGCCTCATGGGTCGACGCCTGCCGAGTTGGTGGGCGAGTCCGGGATGGGGGCGGCGCGGGCTCTTCCGGGACGTATCGAGGAGAGCTACCTGCAGCGAGTTGCGCTGCTCCCGGCCGCGACACGGAAGCTGTTGCTGATGGCCGCGGCGGAACCGCTCGGCGATCCGGTGCTGGTGTGGCGCGCAGCCGAGCGTCTCGGGATCGGGGCCGAGTCGGCGAGCCCGGCAGCCGCCGTCGGGTTGCTCGAGATCGGCGCCCAGGTGCGGTTCCGCCATCCGCTCGTGCGCTCCGCGGTGTATCGGGCAGCCGCGCCCGAGGAGCGACGAACCGCGCACCGGGTGCTGGCGGACGTCACCGACGCCGAGACTGATCCCGATCGCCGCGCCTGGCACCGGGCCCAGGCGGCGCCGCGGCCTGACGAGGACGTCGCGGCCGAGCTCGTGCGCTCGGCGGACCGGGCACGAGCGCGCGGCGGCCCGGCCGCGGCCGCTGCGTTCCTGGAACGAGCCGCCGAGCTGACCCTCGAGCCGGCACGCCGGGCGGAACGCGCGCTGGCCGCGGCGCACGACAAGCACCATGCTGCTCTGCCGGACGCGGCTCTGGGACTGATCTCACTCGCCGAGGCGGGCCCGCTGGACGAGCTTGCGTCCGCCCGCGCGAGCCTGCTCCGCGCCCAGATCGCTTTTGCCGTGAACCGCCGCGGGCCTGGCGCGCCCGCGCTGCTGCTCACGGCCGCCGAGCAGCTCGAGCCACTCGATCTGCGGTTGGCCCGCGGAACCTGCCTGGAGGCGCTGTCCGCAGCGATGTTCGCCGGTGGCGGGGGCGTTCGAGAGGTGGCCGAGGCGGCCCGCTCCATGCCCCGGCCTTCGCCACCCGAGCACGCCGCGGATCTTTTCCTCGAAGGCCTGGCGGTGCGGTTCACCGACGGGCACGGCGCGGCGATGCCGATCGTCGAACGCGCGTTGGCCGCCTTCCGGAGCCCCGATCTGTCTGACGAGGTGGGGCTGCGCTGGTTCTGGTTCGCCTGCCGCACGGCGCGGGACCTGTGGGATCACGAGACCTGGGATGTGCTCGCCACCCGCCACGTTCGGCTCGCCCGGGAGGCCGGCGCGCTCACCGCGCTCCCGCTGGCCTTGTCCATGTGCATCGCCGTGCACACGTTCGCAGGTGAGTTCGCTGCGGCCTCGTCACTGCTCGACGAGGCCGAGGCGGTCACGGCGGTGACCGGGTGTCATCTCGACGGTGCCCTGTTGCTCGCTGCCTGGCAGGGCCATGAGGCCGCCGTTCATCAGCGCATCGTGGCCATGGGCGACGCGCACCCGGGCGACGAGACTGCGGGTCTGACCGTCGGCGTGTGGGCGAAGATGGTGATCTACAACGGTCAGGGCCGCTATGAGGCCGCCATGGCTGCGGCCTCGCACGCCGAAGAGCATCTCTCGGAGGAGGGCATGTCGGCGTGGGGGGTGCTGATCGAGCTCGTCGAGGCAGCCGACCGCGCCGGGGCTCCCGTGCGTGCTTCCGATGCTCTCCGACGGCTCACGGAGACCACCCGTTCCTGTGGCACCGAGTGGGCTCTCGGGATCGAGGCTCGCTCGCGAGCGTTGGTGACCGAGCATGACTCCGCCGAGCGTCACTACCGCGAGGCGATCGAGCGGCTCGGCCGCACCCGCATCCGCGGAGAGCTCGCGCGCGCCCACCTGCTCTACGGCGAATGGCTGCGTCGTGACCATCGCCGTGTGGATGCGCGCGAGCAGTTGAGCACTGCCTACGAGGCGTTCACGGCGATGGGCGCCGAGGCGTTCGCCGAACGCGCCGCGCGTGAGCTGCGGGCCATCGGCGAACCCGTCCCGGGACGCGCGTTCGACACCACCGCTCAACTCACCACCCAGGAAACCCAGATCGCCCGTCTCGTCTGCGAGGACCTCACGAACTCCCAGATCGCCGCCCGGCTCTTCCTCAGCCCGCGCACCGTCGAGTGGCATCTGACGAAGATCTTCGGGAAGCTCAACATCAGCTCACGCAAGCAGTTGCGCGGCTGACTTCGGGTGCCGACCGCCGTGGCGGCGATCTACCGGTACTGCTGCGTGGTCGCGACGATGGCATCGAGTGCTGTGAGTGCGTGGTCCGCGGGCAGGGTCGGCAGATGCAGCACGATCTGGTCCGCTCCCTGCCGCACGTACTCCTCGATCACCGGCAGGTTGTCGGGGGAGACCGCGTACGCCACGAGGGGGGTGCCCGCCGCGTACCGATCGCGTAGCGCGAACTGTGCCTCGACCTGGGACGGGTCCAGGACGGAGTTCGGCATCCACGCGTCACCAATCGCTGCGGCCCTGCGCACCGCGGGGGTGCTCTCACCACCCACGTAGACGGGCACGTGCGCCTGCACAGGCTTGGGCCAGGAGAAGATCGGGTCGAAGTCGAGGTAGGTGCCGTGGAACTCGGCCTCGTCCTGGGTCCAGATCGCCTCGAGCGCACGCAGGTGCTCGTCGAGCCGGGCACCGCGGGTACGAGGGTCGACGCCGTGGTTGCGCATCTGCTCGGTGATCCAGCCCGTCCCGACACCGAACACGAACCGCCCGCCGCACAGGTGGTCCACCGTCGCGACCTGCTTGGCGGTGTAGAAGACGTCCCGCTGTGCAGGCAGCACGACGCCGGTGCCGATGGTCAGCGACGACGTGACCACCGCGGCCGCGGACAACGCGGCGAATGCGTCCAACTCCCGGTAGAACTCCCGGGGCAGGTCTCCGCCACGGGAACGGTGATTCGCGGCTGGTCGGGATGTGGGAGTGGTCGCCGACGAACATCGAGTCGAACGAGCGCTCCTCCAGCGCTGTCGCCAGCGCTGTCGGGCTGATCGACTCGTCGGTGAGCATGCAGCCAACGCCGAACTTCACAGGAACTCCGTGCTTCGTGGGCAGGCGGTCGGGCCGGGCCGGGGTGGTCGGGTGGGCTGTGTGCCGGCCCGACACCGGCGATGCCGCCGGGCTCCGCACCCACTCTGACAGGGTAGGGGCGGCAGCCCCTGGCCACCCGCTCCACCCGATCAGGCCGACCGACCGGAGCGTTCAGCGCGCGACGATCCCGACGTGCAGCCCGACGGGGGTGCTGATCACCCTCGTGCCCTCGCCGTCATGGACGACGGAGAGCTCGCCACCGCCGAGCCGGATGCCGAGGGTCTCGAGGCGGGTCATCCCTCGAGGGAGCACGGGGTTGAGCGACACGGTCCCCGCCGGCACATCGGGGTCCAGGCCGAGGCACAGCGCGACGATCGCCAGCGGCACGCCGGCGGCCCAGGCTTGCGGCCGGCACGCCGTCGGGTAGGGCACCGGGAAGTCACCGGGCTCACGACGGTGGCCCCCGAACAGCTCGGGTAGCCGGTCGTCGAAGACCGCCAGCGCGTCGAGCAGGTCGCCGGCGAGCTGCATTGCAGGCTCGTCGAGCCCGTACCGGCGCAAACCCTCGCAGGCGATCACCGTGTCGTGCGGCCAGACCGAGCCGACGTGGTAGGAGATCGGGTTGAAGCCCGCCATCTCGTCGGAGAGCGTGCGCAGACCCCATCCGCCGGCCATCGCCGGGCTCACCAGGTGCGCAGCGACCTGCTCGGCCTCCTCCTGCGACGGCACCCCGCACCACAGCAGGTGAGCCATGTTCGAGCTGATCGCGTCGACGTGCCGCTTGTCGCCGTCCAGGGCGAACGCGAACGAGCCCGGCGCACCGTCGGACCCCGGCCGCCAGTACCGCCGCCGGATCAGCTCACGCAGGTCGGCTGCCTCAGCCGTCAGGTCCGCGGCCTCGGCGGGGTGGCCGAGGCGGGCCAGCACCGCGGCGAGTTCCAGCCGGGCCCGGTAGGCGTAGCCCTGTACCTCGACGAGCGCGATCGGGGGCCGGGCCAGCCGGCCGTCGGCGAACTGCACGCCGTTCTCCGAGTCCTTCCAGCCCTGGTTGGCCAACGATCGTGGGCCGGCGGGGCTGTACTCGACCAGCCCGTCGCCGTCAGGGTCCCCAGGGCCGCGAAGCCAGCCGAGTGCTGCCCGGGCGGCCGGCAGCAGCTTTTCGAGCGCTTCCCGCGGAGCACCCCAGCGCATCGCCTGCCCCAGAACGATCAGGAACAGGGGGGTGGAGTCGACGCTGCCGAAGTACGGCTTCGCTCCGCCGGTCGTGCCTTCCCCCAGCCACGGCCGGTCACCGAAGCGCACCTCGTGCAGGATCTTGCCCGGTTGCTCCTCGTTGCCCGGGTCGTCGACGCGCCCCTGCCGGTCGGCCAGCGCTGTCACGGCGTCGAGCATCAGTTCCGGCCGGAAGGCACGGGCTTGGTAGCTGGAGATCAGTATGTCGCGGCCGAACAACGCGACGAACCAGGGAATCCCGGCGGCGAGCAGCCGTCGCGAGCTGTCCTGGTCGTCGGGGATGCTCAGGGCGTCGAGATCGACGATCGACTGTCGGCACCCCCTGGCCAGTTGTTCTGGTCGGCTGTGGACCACTGGGTCCGGTCGCGCTGCGACGCCGGCGCGAGGCGGCAGCGTGGCGCGGTCCTCATTGCCCGCACCGCGCCATGCCTGCACCGCGACCCGCAGCACCCACGGCCGATCCCGGTGCAGGACCACGTCCCACTCCGCGTCGCCCCCGCTCACGAGATCGGGTACCGGTTCCAGGAACACCGACGTCGAGCGCGTTGTCCCGACAGCTTCGAAGCTCAGGTCGCCCGGCGATCGCTGCACCGCGACGCCGCGCGAGGGCACACCGGGATCGCCGGCGAGCCGGCGCACCTCGAAGATGTCGGCGAAGTCGGAGCCCATCCGGATCGACAGCCGCAGCCGCACGGGTTCGAGCGTCCAGCACCGCAGCGTGAGCGTCTCCACCATCCCCCCTGCCGAGACCCGGCGCAGCCGCTCGCACTCCACGGGCGCGTCCGGCAGACGGTCGCGCAGCGTTGCGTAGCTACGGAACCGGGCCACCGCGGGGCTCATGAGCCCGGACCCCAGATGACGCAACGGTTCCGAATCCACCGACACCTGCAGCAGGGAAAGGTGACGGGTGTCGTCGCTGATCAGACCGAACGGACCGGGGCCGATGTCGCCGCGCTCATCGGAGATCGCGAAGGTCAGCCCGGCGATTGCGGTAATGGTCCCGGGCCCGGCGAGCACGCCCTGCGGCGGCCCTTCGTCCTGTTCTGCTGCGGGGTCCGTGGTCATTTCGGAGCCTGCGCCGGAGTGAGTCCGGCCGGGATCGCGCCCTTGCGGACGTGGGCAGGGCCGGAAGGAACGGCGGCCGGCCGAAAGACCATCGGAGCTACACCAGCAGCGGTCAGTCCGGCGGGGAGCGAGGGGATCATGGCCTCCAGCATCGGGGCGTAGCCGCGAACCAGCGCGGCGCTGGAGAAATGCGCCGCGACGTGACGGCGACAGGCCGTCCGGTCGATCTCGTCGAGCCGGTCGATCAGCGGGCCGAGTTCCGCGGCGGTCCTGCGGACGAAGCCGGTCACCCCGTCACGCACGATTTCGCGGACGGCGCCGCGGTCGGTCGCGAGCACCGGCGCGCCACATGCCATGGCCTCGACGAGCACCATGCCGAACGGTTCACGCCACGAGATCGGGAACAGCAACGCAGATGCCCGGGAGAGGAACTCGTAGGTCGCCTCCCGGCCGAGCTCGCCGAGGAACACCACGTCCTTTCCGAGATGCGGTGCAACCTCGCGATCGAAATACGCCTGTTCCGCCGGTTCACGGCACTTGGCGGCGATCAGTAGCGGTCGACCGGCGTCGCGCGCCAGCACGATCGCCTCGGCGACACCCTTCTCGGGGGCCATCCGGCCGAGGAAGGCCAGGTACGGCTCCGGGGCGGCCCCGAACGGCACCGCATCGACGTCGATCGCGTTGTGACACACGCCGGCGAAGGGCAGGTGCGGCGCTGCCAGCCGCTGGGAGCGGCTGATGGCAGCGAGTCGCAGATGCGGCGCACGGGCCGCAAGCCCGTCGTAGATGCCGAGCAGCTCTCCCTCGAGCGAGCCGTGCACCACATGCATCGAAGGGACCGAACCCTGCGCGGAGAGCAACGCCCCCAGCGGCCCGGAGTGGTCGATCACCACGTCGACGCCGGTGAGCGCGTCCAGCGCGCCGAGAACGTGGCGCCACTCGTCGGTGGCCATCCCGATCTGCACAGGGAGATCGTCGAGCGGTTCGATCACGCGGACACCTTCGATCGCCGAACCGGGGGCAGCGCACAGCGTCACGTCGTGACCGGCCGCGGCCAGCCCCGCCGCTTGTACAGCGACCACCCGCTCGATACCGCCATAGGCCGGCGGCGGAATGGGGATCCATGGTGGGGCCACTAGCCCAATGCGCACGATACTTCTTCCGTTTGACGACGGATCGCAGCAACCCGCCGGCCCGCAGGTGCGGTGACGGGGAACGTTCTGGCGATCGATCGGGCTCTACACGTTCTGATACGGCCAGCGCGAGGTCGTGGCCAAGAGCGCCCGACCGGCCCGAAAAGCCGTTCACGTCGAGGGGCGCCTGAGAGTTGTGCTCGTCCAGTGGGCGGTGCGGCAGCACCTGTGGTCAACCCTCATCCCTCAAAGGAGACCAAGATCTCCGCATCGGCGGCCGTGGCCTCCCGATGTCGGGTCCCGGTTCGAGTCGGGTGTCACAGCGCAGCGGGTGCTTGCGCCGCGGCCTCGGCGGCCGGCGGGCGGATCAGGTGCCGCGGCCGGGCGAATGCCAGCACGGCGATGAGCCCGATCAGCAGCATCGCAGCGGGCAGCATCAGCGATTGCGCCATCGCCGTGGCGTACCCGGCGTGCAGCGCCTCGGGCAGCTGTCCGATCCCGACCTCCGGGCTGCCGCCGCCGGGTGCTGCCGGGAGGTTCGCCTCGAGCCTCGACTCGATCAGCGCCGCGATGCCGGCGCTGCCCAGCACCGCCCCGACCTGACGGGTGGTGCTGTAGATCCCGGCACCGCCGCCGGCGTCCGCGGGAGGGAGGTTCCGCATCGCCGTCGTGGCGATCGGGCCCCACACGAACCCGTTGGCCACGCCCAGCAGCGCGACCGGCAGCAAGAGCTGCCAGATCGGCGTGGCCGACCCGATGACGGCCGCGAGCCACAGCAGCGCTGCGGAGAAGGAGACGATCCCGAACCCGGCGATCCAGCTCGGGTGGACGCGGTCGGTCCACCGGCCCACGAACGGCGCGAGAGCGCCGGAGACGATCGCCATCGGCACCAGCAGCAGTGCCGAACCCGTGGGGCTGAGCCCGAGCACACCCTGGGCGTAGAAGATGATCGGGAACTGCATCGCGGTGATCGCGATGGCCACCGGGACGATCGCGATGTTGGCCAGGCTGAAGTTCCGGTCGCGGAACAGCGCCAGCGACACCAGCGGCTCACAGCGGTTGTGCGCCTGCCACACCAGGAAACCCCCCATGACGACCAGGCCGGCGATGATCAGCGACCACACCGAGATCGGACCGGTGATCGTTCCCCATTCGTAGGTCTGCCCTTCTTGGATCCCGAATACCAGCAGGAACATGCCGACGGCGCTGAGCGCCACTCCGAGCAGGTCGAAGCGGTGGACATGAGTGGTCAGCTCGGGAACCAGCCGGGCCGCGAGCACGAAACCGACGACACCGACCGGCACGTTGACGATGAAGATCCACTCCCAGCCGAGGCCGTCGATGAGCACTCCGCCCAGGATCGGCCCGACGAGCGTGGCCACCCCGGCGGTGGTGCCCCAGAGGCTCATCGCCTTGCCCCGGCTCTCGGCGGGCAACAGCCGCGTGACCACTGCCGACGTCTGGGGGGTCATCAGCGATGCGCCGAGGCCCTGAACGACCCGCGCCACGATGAGCTCGCCGATGCTGCTGGCCAGCCCGCACCACAGTGACGCCAGCGTGAACACCGCGAGCCCGGCGAGGTAGACACGGCGGGGGCCGAACCGGTCACCGAGCCTGCCGGTGATCAGCAGCGGCACCGCATAGGCCAGCAGATAGGCGCTCGTGACCCAGACCACCGAGTCCACGTCGGCACCCTGGTCGGCCATGATCGCGGGAACTGCGACCGAGACGATCGTCGAGTCAACGAGGATCATGAAGAACCCCAGCACCAGCGCCCAGAGTGCTGGCCACGGGTTGGCGGGCACCTCTCGATCACTCCCGGGCGCGGGGGCCGAGGTCGAGCCGGAGTCCGCGGCGGGTTCGGTGTGATCGTGCCCGGCCTGAATCAACCGGGGAATCTGCTGCCGCTGCCCGATCACGCCGGGTGCGTCGGCAAGGACCACTCTCCAGCCCCGACCGGACAGAGCATTCTTGTCGGTGGTCGCCATGAATACTCCTGAGAATGATGATTGCCGGTTCGGTTGCTGAGGAAATTGCGCTCTCGTTACGCGGCGCTCGTGGTCGGCCGGTTCTCGGGCAGTCCGGCCGGGGCCGGAGCGGTGCCTGTCCGAGATGTCGCCGCTCGTGACTCGCCGCGGTTCACCGAGATCCTGTCCACGGCCCAGATCAGGAGTGCCACAGTGCTGAGGCCCGCGCCGAGAACGCAGACGGCGGTCCAGCCCCATGCGCTGTAGGCGACGGTCGCCGCGATCGCGCCCAGGCCGGTGCCGATGGCGTAATAGACCATGTTGCTGCCGATGAGGCGGCTGCTGGAATTGGGGTCGATCTCCACGATCAACTGCTGGTTGGTGACGTGGATGGCCTGTCCCGCCAGGTCGATGACGACGATTCCGACGATCAGCAGGATCAGAGAGGTCGGAAGCCAGGCGATCAGTGCCCAGGAAGCGAGGAACAGAACGAGGGAGACACCGGTGACCCACTGGGCCAGCCCACGGTCGGCCAAGGTGCCCGCACGTGCAGCCCCGATCGCTCCTGCGGCACCGACGAGGCCGAACAGGCCCACCTCGGTGGTGGACAGGTTCAACGGGGCCGCCGTCAGCGGCAGCGCTATCGAGCCCCAGAGGGCGCCGAACCCGGCGAACATGAACAGCGTGATCAGGCTGCGGACGCGGAACACGCGCTCGTGAACCGTCAGCGTGACGACCGATGTGATCAAGCGGCGGTACGAGACGGCGCTCCTGGTGGTTTCCGGCGGCAGCTTGCGGGCCAGGACGAGCGCGACTGCGAGCATGAGAAGCGCCGAGACCACGTAGACCGAGCGCCAGCCGAGGGCATCGGCGAGCAGCCCGGACACGGTACGGGCGAGCAGGATGCCGATGACGACACCACTTGTCACGATGCCGAGCACGCGGCCCCGCGACTCGGGACTGCTCAGTACGGCTGCGTAGGCGATGATGACCTGCTGCACGACGGACGCCACTCCGACGACGCCGCTGGCGATGAGGAACATCAGCGGTTGCGGTGACACCGCCACGCCGACCAGGGCCGCCGCAGCGATCACGCACCCCGCCACGATGAGGACCCGCCGGTTGATCAGGTCGCCGAGCGGCACGATCAGGATCAGGCCCAGGAGGTAGCCGACCTGGGTCACGGTCGTGACCAGCCCGAGTCCCGCGGGCCCGACTCCGAGGTCGCGCCCGATCTGGTCCAGCAGGGGTTGGGCGTAGTAGATGTTGGCCACCGCCACCCCGCTGGCGACGGCCAGCAGGACCGCGAGCTTGCTGCTGATTCCGGGCGGCGGTTCGCCGACTGTTTCCTGTGCGGTGCGTGAACTCATGGATCTCTCCCTTGTGACTGGGGTGGCCGGAATGAACAGGTCGACGGCCGGTGACGTGGCGGAAAATGAGCAGGGTCGAGCCGAGGATGTATTGGTTCGAACCTCGGAATTACCGAAAAGACAGCTGTGCGCGGCCGGTTCCCACGGCCCGGGCACGACGGCGGCGGATCGCTCGCCGCAGGTGGGTGGAGGCTCAGTGCGCCTGTGCCGGGGTGTAGTGGCCCGGTACGTTCCGTGCCGTCACGCTCACGCGGTTGACGGCGTTGATCACCGTGATGACGCCGATCAGGTGGGCCAGTTCGGTCTCCGTGCGGCGGTGTCGAGGCGGATCAGGGCCTTGAAGACGTCGGGTGCCGGCGTGGCTAGATCGATTCTCGGATCCTTTTCCGGAAGGCGTTCGTTCGTCGTCATGGCTCCCACGCTAAGCGGTCAGTGGGGCACGGGTATGGTGCATTTACATGGCAGGGAAGCGGGCCAATTTACCCAGGGACAAGGGGTCTTCCGAGGGCCTCGGAGCCGACCTGTACCTGGACCATCTCGACCTGCACGGCGGCCACGGCCTGCGGGCCTCCCTCATGGATGCCCTGCGTGAGGCCGTCCGTACGGGACGCCTCGCCCCCGGCGCCCGGCTGCCCTCGTCCCGCACTCTCGCCACTGACCTGTCCATCGCCCGCAACACCGTCGCCGATGCCTACGCCGAGCTGGTCGCAGAGGGTTGGCTCACCTCGCAGCAGGGTTCGGGCACCCGCGTCGCCCAGCGTGCCGAACCCCGTAGCGCACCGGCGAGTGGCACGGAACGCATCGTGCACCAGCGGCCCTCGCCGATCCGGACGGCGGGCGCCACCTACAGCCTGCTGCCCGGCAACCCTGACCTCGCGAGCTTCCCGCGTGCACAGTGGCTGTCGGCGGCCCGGCGCGCTCTGACGGCCGCGCCGCACGAGGCGTTCGGCTACAGCGACCCGAGGGGTCGCATCGAACTGCGCACCGCCCTCGCCGACTACCTGGCCCGAGCACGCGGTGTGTACGCCAACCCCGAGCGCATGCTGATCTGCGCGGGCTTCGTACACGGGCTGCGCTTGATCGGCGGGGTGCTGAGCGCGCGCCGTGTACGAACCGTCGCCATCGAGGCGTACGGCGTCCCCCAGTACCAGGACCTGCTGACCGAAGCGGGGTTGCGCACCCACCCCCTCCTCCTCGACGAGGACGGCACGCGCACGGAGGAGCTCCCTCTCCAGCGTGCGGGCGCCGTCCTGCTGACGCCGGCGCACCAGTACCCCATCGGAGGGGCCCTGCGCGCCGATCGGCGGGCCGCCGCGGTCGATTGGGCGCGTGCCACGGGCGGACTGGTCCTGGAGGACGACTACGACGGCGAGTTCCGCTACGACCGTCAGCCCGTCGGTGCGCTGCAGGGGCTCGATCCCGAGCGGGTCGTGTACTTCGGCACGGCGAGCAAGTCGCTCGCGCCGGGGCTGCGCATCGGCTGGATCGTGCTGCCCAGGTCGGTGTCGCACGAGGCGGTCGAGGCCAAGGGGCACGTGGACTGGGCTCCCGGCGCTCTCGACCAGCTGACGCTCGCGGAGTTCATCACGTCCGGGGATTACGACCGGCACGTGCGGGCGATGCGGCTGCGCTACCGGCGCCGCCGAGATCAGCTGGTCGCGGCCATCGCGGAGCACGCGCCCGGCATCAGCGTGTCGGGTATCGCGGCGGGGCTGCACGCCGTCGTCGAACTCCCGCCGGGCACCGAGCAGTCCGTGGTCTCCGCGGCAGCCGCGCAGGGTCTCGCTGTGGAGGGTCTCGGGTCCTTCGCGCTCCGGTCGACCGGGGGGCGAGAGTCGGCACGGGACGGGGCCGCAGCACCGGCGTCGGACGGGGACGCGGAGTCGGGCGGTGAGCCCGTACGGCGCGGGGACGCGCTGGTCGTGGGCTATGCCACCCCGTCGGACAGCGCCTGGTCGGGCGCGCTGGACGCGCTGTGCCGGGTGCTGCCCCGAACGGAGCCCGCGGTGCGGCCGAAGGCGGCCCGCATCTCGCAGGAGGCGGACCGCCCTTAGAGCGGGGCGATTCCTACGGCGCGCACCCCGAGCCGGGCTCCGGTTCAGGCGTTGTAGCCGCCGTGGGCGTCCAGCACCGCGCCCGTGACGTACGACGCCTCGGGGCTCGCCAGGAAGGCGATCGCCGCGGCGATTTCCTCGGGCCGGCCCATACGCTGCAGGGACAGCGAGCTGAGCATGACGTTGAGGGTCTCGGCATCCGGCGGCTCCATTCCGCTCTCCATCAATCCGGCTTCCACGACGTTGGCCGTGATGTTCCGGCGCCCGAGGTCCCGCGCGACGCCCAGGGTGTACCTCTCGATCCCCGACTTGGTCGCCGAGTAGTCGGCAAGGCCCGGCACGCCGACCCGGGTGCCCAGTCCCGAACTCACCGTGACGATCCGGCCGCCCGTGCGAAGCACGCGGGAGGCGGCTCGGATGGTGGCGATCACGCCGAGGTAGTTGGTGGCGTGCATCCGGTCCAGTGCAGCAGTGTCGACATCCGGGTCGTCCACCGTGCGGCCCTGCTCCGGCGAGATCGCCGCGTTGTTGACGAGGATGTCCAGGCTGCCGAAGTAGGCGACCACGTTGTCGATCAGCACCTGCGCCTGGCTCATGTCCGCCTGGTCGGACTTGAAGGCAACGGCCTTCGCGCCCGTGCCGCGCGCCTCGTCGACGACGGCCTGCGCCTTCTTCTCGGAGCTGACATAGGTGAACGCGACGTCGGCGCCCCGCTCGGCCAGCAGCCGTACGGTCGCGGCTCCCAGCCCGCGGGACCCCCCGGTGACCAGGGCGACCTTGCCCGTGAGCGGCTTGTTCATTTCTTCCCACCTCGCTGATCGAGCTTCCCTGGCCGTCGTAACGCTAGTTGTTACGACGATCGATAGCAACAGCTTCTGTTACAACTGCGCCCGGTCGTAACATGGATCGTTGCGGCGGAGAGAGAGGGTCCATGAGCGCCAACAGCAGGTTGACCATCGCCGCCCACGCTCTGGCCTGGATCGGCCTCTACCAGCGCCAGGGCCATGAGGTCGCCACGTCCGAACAGATCGCGACCAGCGCGAACACCAATCCCGTGGTGATCAGGCGGCTGCTCGGCGAGCTGCGCAGGGCCGGGCTCGTGGAGTCCCGACGGGGCGTGGGCGCAGGCTGGGTGCTGGCGCGCGGGCTGGAGTCGATGACCCTGCTGGACGTGTACGAGGCGGTGGAACCCGGCCCGCTGTTCGCGATGCACCGCGCCACCCCGGACCAGGGGTGCGTGGTGGGTCACGGCATCCAGCCGGTGATGCAGGGCATCTACGAGGGCATCGAGGAGGCCCTGAGGCGCGAGTTGGCAGGCGTCACGCTGGAGGACGTCGTCCGGGACGTCCTCGCGGTGCCTCGCTAGCTCCGTCGATCGAGCCTGCCACGCGCAGTGTGACCTTGATACGTTTCACACACGCTGATCAAGGGAGCCCGCGACGATGACGTCTGCCGAGCCGACCGCCCGGACGCTGCGAGAGGGCTTCGCCGCCCCGCCGCCCGACAGCCGCGTGATGATGCGCTGGTGGTGGTTCGGCCCCTTCGTCGAGGAGGCCGAGCTCGCGCGCGAGTTGGAGGTCATGGCAGCCGCAGGAATCGGCGGCGTCGAGGTCTGCTCGACGTACCCGTTGTCGACGTCCGAGGCGGACCGGGCCACGGGCGGCTTCCTTTCTGCGCGGTTCCTGTCCCGGCTGCGGTTCGCCGCCGAGACGGCCTCCCGGCTCGGCCTGCGCTTCGACGTCACGATCGGCAGCGGGTGGTCGTTCGGCGGCCCGCACATCACCGACGAGACGGCCGCGCGGCAGCTGCGCTGGGACATGCGCGAGGTACCGCCGCGCGCCGCCCGGCTCCCCGTCGCGCAGGCCTGGCCCGGTGACCAGTTCGTCGCCACGTACGTCGGCGACGGTTCTCTGCAGGAGCCGCCCGTGCGGTGGCGGCAGCTGCCGGTCCGGGACGGCGCCGTCGAGATTCCGGACGGCTCCGGGCCGCGCGTCGTCCTTCTCGCTCTGTCGAGCCCGACCGGCCAGAACGTCAAGCGGGCGGCCGTCGGCGCGGAGGGGCCGGTGCTCGACCACCTGAGCCGCACGGCGACCGAGACGCACCTGCGCGCCGTCGCCGATCCGATCCTCGCCGCGGTCCCGAGCGAGCTCGTCACCGCGGTGTTCTGCGACAGCCTCGAGGTGTACGGCGCGGACTGGACGCCTCTGCTGCCGGAGGAGTTCCGCGCCCGCCGGGGCTACGACCTCCTGTCCGAGCTACCGCTCCTGCACACCCGCGGCGAGGGTTCGGAGCGGGTCCGCGCCGACGTCGCGACGACGCTCGGGGAGCTCTACGAGGAGAACTTCGTCGCCGTGGTGCGGGAGTGGGCGCAGCGGCACGACGTCCTGTTCCGCATCCAGAGCTACGGCCAGCCGCCCGGCACGCTGAGCGCGTACCGGCACGCGGACCTGCCCGAGGGGGAGGGCTGGGGGTGGCGGTCGGTCACGCAGACGAAGTGGGCCACGTCGGCGGCACACCTGTACCAGCGGCCGGTCGTCTCGTCGGAGACCTGGACCTGGGTGCACTCACCGTCGCTGGCCGCCACGCCGCTCGATCTGGTCGGCGAGGCCCACGAGCACCTGCTCCTGGGCGTCAACCAGCTCATCGGGCACGGCTGGCCGTACTCGCCGCCCGGCACGCAGCCGCCCGGCTGGATCTTCTACGCGGCCGGTGCCCTCAGCGACGTGAACCCGTGGTGGCCCGCCATGCCCGCACTCGCGGGCTACCTGCACCGCCTGAGCTGGCTGCTGCGGCAGGGCCACCCGGTCGTCGACGTCGCGCTCTACGCGCCGAGCCGCGACGCCGCGCTGCGCTTCGAACCCGGCACGCGGGGCTACCTCGACCTGTGGCGCGCCACCCGTGCGCACATCGGCGATGCGCTTCCCGCGGCGTTGCGCGAGGCCGGGTACGACTACGACCTCGTCGACGACATCGCGCTGCGGGAGACCGACTGGAGCCGGTACCGCGTCGTCGTCCTGCCGTACGTCCGGGACCTGCCGGTGGAGACGGCGCGGCTGCTCGAGAAGCACACCGCGGCGGGGGGTGCCGTCGTCACCGTGGGCGGCGCCGTCGAGAGGGACGGCTGGGTCGCCGTGGACGACGTCGATGCGCTACGGCCTGCGCTCGCCGCGGTCGTGCCTCCGGACGCCCCGACCAGCCCTGCGACGCCGGACGTCGGTGTCGTGCACCGCCGTGCCGGGGAGGTCGACGTCTATCTCGTCGTGAACACCGGTCCGCACCCGCAGTCCTTCGTGCTGCGCACCCGCGACGACGCCGTGGCGGTCGAGCGGTGGGACGCGCGTACCGGGCGGGCCCACCGGGTGGATGTCGTCGACGGCGGGGTGCCGCTCGACCTGCAGCCCTACGAGGCCGCAGTCATCGTCGCGCTCCCTGCGCCCGACCAGAACGTCCTGGCCGCACCGCCGGACGGCGATGCGGACGCCGTCGAGCTCACCGGGCCGTGGACCGTCGTGTACGCCGACGCTCCCCAGGATCGGGCAGACGTGGTGCTGCCGCACCGCTGGGAGGACGACCCCGGGCGGGCCGACTACTCGGGTGGCGCCTCCTACGAGACGACCGTGATCGTCGACGGCGACGGTCCCGGCGGGCGCGTGCTGCTCGATCTCGGTCCGGTGAGAGCCGAGGCACGCGACGTCCCGGGCGAGCCGGCGCTGCGCGGAGCGTCGTACCGGGCGGAAGTCGCTGCACCGGTGGGCGAGGTCGCCCAGGTGATCGTGAACGACGTCGACTGCGGCTGGGCGTGGGCGCCGCCCTACGTCGTCGACGTCACCGACGCGCTGCGCGCAGGCGAGAACACCGTCGTCGTGCGTGTCTTCGGCACCGGGCTCGGCGCGCTGCGGACCAACACCGAGCTCGCCGCCACCGTCGCCGCGGTGAACTCCATCGACGGCAAGCGGTTCACGATGCAGGACCTGGAGCTCGCACAGCGGCCGGCGACGTCGGGGCTACGGGCGGTGCCGACGCTGCGGTTCGGGCAGCGGTAGTCAGGAGAACTCTGGCGGCGGGGTGCCGGTCAGCCACGCGAGCTCGTTGTCGCGGACGAACACCGACAGCGTCTCCGCGGCCGGCAACGGCCAGGGGTGGAAGGCCTCCAGGGCCGCCAGCAGCGCCGCCCCGGCGTCCGGTGTGGGATCGGTCAGCACACGGGACATGAGGTCGAGGTAGTCCTTCGGGAGCCGGTCGAGCGTCCGGAGGGTCTCCTCGAGGTACTTCGGTCCCCGGAACAGCACGCGGTGCTGCGCCAGCAGGGCGCGGCCCGCGGCCGTCACCAGATGGACGGCGGCGTGGTGGCGGAGGAAGTCGTTGCCGAGTTTCGCGCCCTGGGGCAGGAAGTACTCCCCGTACAGCCGGGCCTGGGCGATGAACGAGGCCACCCGCGTCTCCCACGCGCCGTCGGGCACGACGGGGACGCGCGCGACGAGATCATCGAGGTCGTCGCTGCAGGACCAGGCCACGCGGGCCCCGGCGAAGGACGCCCGCACCGGGTCGTCACCGCGCTCGGCCGCCACCGCCAGGTAGTGCTCCGTCGCGACCTTCACGTCGACGTACCCGCCCGGATACGTGGCGACGTCCCGCCGGACGTAGCTCAGCCGGTTCCGTTCGCCCGCGCGGGCGAACGCCTCGTCGGTGGCGACGAGGTACACGTCGAGGTCGGAGTCAGCGCGTTCGGTACCCCGGGCGACCGACCCCACGACGACGACGCCCACGGCGTCCGGCTCGCCGCGGACGTCGGCGACGAACGCCGCGAGCGTCTCCTCGTGGTGGCGCATCCTCAGGCCTCGACGAGGCGCCGGGGCCTGCGGTGGACAGGGGCCGGATGGAACGTTTCATCCCGCACTGCGGGCCCGGGTCACGCCGGCCAGGGCCTCGGCGACCTCGGTCTGGACGACGGGCGGGATCCGGCGCATGACGTCGACGAGCCGGCTGCCGCGCACCCACCGGGTGGTGTCGCGGAACTCGCGCGCCTGCTCCTCGTCGTACTCGCGCAGCGTGCCCATGACGGCCGCGTACGCCGCCGGGTCGTCGACGATGTCGGCGAGCTCGGAGTCGAGCGAGACCGCGCCGTCGGGTGCGGTCCGGCCGTTCAGGGCGACCGTCCAGGAGTGCGATCCCGAGCCGACGACCAGCGGGTCCGACCCGTCGGGCAGGTGCACGATGGCGGTGGTGCCGGCCGGCACCACCGCGGTCACGACGACGCCTCCCGCGGTTCGCTCCCAGCCGGCGGCCGCCCGCCCGTACGGGGTCTCGTGCGCGACCCGGGCGAAGTCGAGCCCGGCGATCGGATGTGGCGCGATCCGCAGCTCCCGGTACCCGGGCGCGGCGGGTGCCAGGCCGGCGACGGTGCGGTGCATCCAGTCGGCGATCGCGCCGAACGCGTAGTGGTTGAACGACGTCATCTGGCCCGGGTTGATCGAACCGTCCTCGAGCATGCTGTCCCAGCGCTCCCACACCGTGGTCGCCCCCATCGTCACGGGGTAGAGCCACGAGGGGTTCTCGGTCTGCAGCAGCAGGCGACCGGCGACGTCGACGTGCCCCGTGCTCGTCAGCGCGTCACAGACGATCGGGGTGCCGACGAAACCGGTGGCCACCCGGTACCCGGCCGCGCGGACCAGATCGGCGAGCCGGTCTCCCATCTGCTCGCGCATCTGCGGGTCGGTGGCGATGCCGTACTCGAGGGCCATCGCGTACGCGGTCTGGGTGTCCGAGAGCATCCGTCCGGCGCCCGTGACGTACTCGCGCAGGAAGGCGGCGCGCACTTCCTCAGCGATGTGCCGGTAACGCTCGGCGTCCTCGGTGTGGCCGAGGAGCGCCGCGGTGCGGGCGAGGATGTCGGTGGAGCGGAAGACGTGGGCGCTCGCGACGATGTCGGGGTCGGTCTTCGCCTCTCCCGGCCGCTGGGGCGGCGCCGCCGGGTCGAGCCAGTCGCCGAACTGGAACTTCCCTTCCCAGAGCCGGCGGTCGCCCGCGAGCCCGAGGATCGTCTCCACCCACGAGCGCATGCTCGGGTACTGGTCGACGAGCACCTGCCGGTCGCCGTAGCGCTCGTGGAGCACCGCCGGGACCACCGTGGCGGCGTCTCCCCAGGCGGCCGCGGGGATGGGCCTGCCGAGGACGTGCGGCACGACGAACGGCACGATGCCGCCCGCCGCTTCCTGCTCGAGTGCGAGGTCCTGCAGCCAGCTCGCCAGGAAGCCGTTGCAGTCGAAGAGGTCGGTGGCGGTCGGCGCGAAGACCTGGATGTCGCCGGTCCAGCCGAGCCGCTCGTCGCGCTGCGGGCAGTCGGTGGGGACGTGCAGGAAGTTGCCGCGCATCCCCCAGACGATGTTCTCGTGCAGCTGCTGCAGCTGCTCGTGCGAGCACTCGAACTCGCCGGCGCGGCGCATGTCGCTACTCACGGCGACGGCGACGACGTCGGACGGGTCGAGCTCGCCGGGCCAGCCGTCGACCTGCGCGTAGCGGAACCCGTGGAACGTCGACCACGGCTCCCACGTCTCCTCGCCCGTACCGGCGAGTGTGAACGTGTCGGTGGCCGCGGCCGCGCGCAGCGGTCGCGTGCCGAGCTCACCGTTCTCGAGGACCTCGGCGTGCTTCAGCGTGATCGTGATTCCGGCCTCGCCGCGGGCAGTGATGCGCAGCCAACCGACGAGGTTCTGACCGAAGTCGAGCACCGTCTTGCCGCTCGGTGTCGTGACGACCTCCCGGACCGGGAGCTCGGCGACGCGGCGGGCGCCCGGAGAGCGGCGCGCCTGCGGCACCGGGCAGTCCCCGTCGACCCGCACCGGCGACCAGGCGCGGTCGTCGAAGCCGGGGCTCGACCAGCCCGCGGGCTCGAGCCGCGCGTCGAAGCGTTCGCCGAGATAGATCCCGCTGCGCGTCGTCGGGCCGTCGCCGCTCGCCCGCCAGCCCTCGCCGCTGGCGATCGTCTCGCTCGTGCCGTCGGTGTAGTCCAGGATGATCTGCACCGCGATCGCGGGCTGCTCGCCGTAGACGCGCGCGGCGGCGTCCCGGAAGCCGAAGCGCTCCGTCCACCAGCCGCCCGCCAGGCGGACGCCGACGGCGTTCTCCCCGTCGACGAGGAGGTCGGTGACGTCGGTCGTCTCGTGAACGAGGCGCCACTGGTACGCGGTCCAGCCCGGCTTCAGCACCTCGTCGTCGACGTCGCGCCCGTTGACCGCGACCTGGTAGACGCCGTGCGCGGTCGCGAAGAGGCGTGCCCGCCGTACCGGGCGGTCGACGGTGAAGGCGTGCCGCACGAGCACCGGCTGCGCCGGCTGCTGCGGGTCGGCGAGTCCGACCATCCGCGCGCTCCACTGCCCGTCGGCGAGGAAGCCCGCGACGACGGGCTGTGGCTCGCTCCACGCGGAGGTCCCACCGTCGGCGCCGGTGACCCGCACCCGGACGGCGACCTCGTCGCCGGCTGCCAGCGGTTCGAAGGGCCAGCCGACGAGCACCGAGTCGGGGCTGTCGAGCTGGGCGGTCGTCGCGTCCCCGCCACCGGTGGGCGTGAGCTCCACCTCGGCGGACGCCTGCCGCCAGTCCGGCACGTCGGTCTCGACCACCCAGGACAGGCGCGGCGTCGGTGTGGGGACCGTGCTGCGGTCGGTGGCGTGCTCGGCGGTGGTGCGGATGACGCGGGTCGACGGCGCAGCGGTCACGGACGTCCTTCCTGGAACGGATCGACGGAGGGGAGTGGGCTGCTCAGCCCTTCACGGCGCCGGAGGTCATCCCGGCGACGATCTGGCGGTTGAAGAAGATGAACATCACGAGCGGCGGAATGGTGATGAGCAGGATGTCCATGAAGAGCAGGTTGTAGCTCGTCTGGAACTGGCTCTGGAAGTTGTAGAGCGTGAGTTGCACGGTGGGATTGCCGGGGAGGAAGTAGAGGGGATTGACGAAGTCGTTGAAGACCTGCACCGCCTGTACGACGATCACCGTGACGACCACCGGCTTCAGCAGCGGCAGGATGATGCGGAAGAAGACCCGCAGCGGGCCGGCACCGTCGATGATGGCGGCCTCGTCGATCTCCCGCGGAATCGTCGAGATGAAGGCCCGGAAGAGCAGGATCGAGAACGACAGACCGAACGCCACCTCGACGAGAATGAGCCCGAGCATGGTGTCGAACAGGCTGATCCCCTGGAGCACCCAGATCGTCGGAACCACGGCCGGTGGGATGATGAGCCCGGACAGCACGAGGAAGTTGATGAACGGGTTCCAGCGCGTCTTCCGCCGTTGCAGCACGAACGCCACCATCGCGGAGAGCACCACGATGCCGGCCACGCTGGCGACCGTCAGGACGGTGCTGTTGATGAAGGCGATCACGAGCATCAGATCGCGCGCCTGAATCACTTCGACGAGGTTGTCGACGAAAGCGATCTCGGTGGGCCAGGAGAACTCGAGGAGGTTGGCCTCCTGCCGCGTCTTCAGCGACGTGAGCAGGATGAACGCGAACGGGACGACGAAGATGACCCCGGTGAGGACGAGGCCGAGCGTGCTGGCCCAATAGCGGTAGGTGCGGTTCACATCTCCACCTCTCGCCGGTTGAGGAAGAGAGTCAGCGGCAGCACGATCGCCGTGACGACCACGAACAGCACCACGTTGCCCGCGGTGGAGATTCCGTAGAAGCCGGCCTGGTACTGCTTGTAGATGACGGACGCGATCACGTCGGAGGTGTAGCCCGGCCCACCGCGTGTCATCGCCCAGATGAGCTCGAAGGATCGCAGCCCTCCGATGAGCGACAGGATGATCACCGTGGCGGTGGCGGGCCGCGCCAGCGGGAGAATGATGTGCCGGAAGTTCTGCCAGGAGTTGGCCCCGTCGACCCTCGCTGCCTCGTGGTACTCCTGCGGGATCGAGACGATGCCGGCGATGTAGATCACGGTCGCGAGGCCGACACCCTTCCAGACGTCGACTCCGGCGATCGACAGCAGCGCGAGGTCGGGATCGGTGAGCCATCCCGGCCCGTCGATTCCCAGCAGCGCGAGGGAGTCGTTGATGAGCCCGTCCTGCGGATCCATGAGTACCTGGAATGCGATACCGACACCGACGGTGCTCACGAGCACCGGGAAGAAGATCACCGACCGCAGGAATCCGCGGGCGATGATCTGCGACGTGAGGAACACCGCGAGGAGCAGGCCCAGCACCACCTTCGCCCCGGACGTGACGAAGGCGTAGATCATCGTGTTCACCAGGCCGGTGACGAGCTGTGGTTGCTCGAAAAACGTGACGAAGTTGCCGAAGCCGATGAACTCGGTGTCGAAGAGCGTCCACCGGGTGAGGCTGAAGTAGAAGGACGCGAACGTGGGCACCAGGAACAGCACCGAGTAGACGATCGCCGCCGGGAGATAGAACCAGTGCGGGTAGGGGCTCTTCCGTTTGCCGCCCGCCTTGACGGGCCGGGTGCTGCGGCCGGGCGGCGCCGCAGGTTCGACCATCGTGTTCGTCGCCATCGTGCGCCTCCCTGCGCGGGTCCGGGCGCCGAGCCGGCTCGTCGGAAGAGCCGGCTCGGCGACCCGGTCGGGTCTGCCGGCTTTCAGCGCGGGCCGGTCACCAGCCCTCGAGGCCGAGCTGCTGGGCCTGCTGAGCGACGTCCTGGTCGTAGAGAGCTGCGGCGTCCTCCGCGGAGCGGATGCCGGAGCCGACCTCCACCGTGAGGTTCTCGAGGTTCGGACCCTTCACGGGTGAGAGGAACTCCAGCGCCGGGCTCGCGGCGCCCCGGCTGAGGTAGGACTGGATGTCCTGCACCGCCGGCGGCACGTCCGCGGGGAGCTCGCAGCCCTGCACCACGTACGGGCCCGTCGGCGTTGCCGCCTCGGTCATCGCCTGACAGCCGGCGGGGCTGGCGATGAAGGCCAGGAAACGCAGCGCCGCGTCGCGCACCGGGCCCTGCGTCGTCTGCGGTGTGTACGCCGCATTCGGCGTCCAGACGGTGAGGCCGTTCGTCGCCGCGTCGGGGCCCGGCAGCGCGAAGACGCCGATGTTGGCGACCGCGTCCGCGTGGCTGGCGACGAGCTCACCGATCGCGCTGGTGAGGATCGGGTAGTGCACGCCCGTGCCTTCGGCCAGCATCCGCAGCCCGTCGTTGTAGGTGGCGGATCCGAAGTCCTCGTTCATGTAACCGGCGTCGTGCACCGCCTGCTGGTGCTGGAAGCCCCGCAATGCCGCCGCGGACGTCGCGTACTTGACCTTGCCGGCCGTGTACTGCTCGGGGAAGCTCGGCTCGGACTGCAGGACGTTGCGGAAGTCGCCGAGGACGAACAGCTGTGAGGTCCAGGTCTCCCGATAGGTCTGGATCACCGGCGCGGCGTCGGTGCGTTCGGCGATCACCGCGTTGTTGGCCATGAACTCGTCCCAGGTCTGCGGGATCTTGAGACCGAGCTGCGCGTAGACCGCCTTGTTGTACATGATGGCGCCGGCCTGGACGGTGCCGACCGGGGCGCCGAAGACCTGGCCGTTGCCGGACACCGCGTCGACGAATGTCTTGTCGAGGTCCTTGGTCCACGGCTGGTCCGTGACGGGCAGAAGGGTCTGAGCCGGGTCGAGGGCCTGCAGGAGCGACCCGGAGTTGTAGACGAAGACGTCCGCCATGTCCCCGGTGGCGAGTCGCGTCTTGACGAGGTTGTCGCCCTCGGTGCCTTGGGGGCGTTGCTCGACCTCGACGGTCACGCCTGAGTTCTGGGCCATGAAGGCTTTGGCCAGGCCCTCGGCGGTTGCGATGTCTTCGGGGCCGTTGCTGGTGAGAAACGACAGCGTGACGCCCTCACCGTCGCCCCCGTTCGAGGTGAGACTGCCGGCACTGCACCCGGTGGCGACGACGGCAGCTGCCGCGAGGGCGACGAGCGCCCGCGCTCGCTGGGACGTGGGCTTGCGCATCGTTTGACCTCTTTGTCAGACGTGGCTGCGGTCTTGAATCGTTTCAAGATGTGACTGGGGATGCTAGGCGGGCACCTGTCCAACGGTCAAGATCTGGTTACACAGCGCATCATCGCAACGAGCCCGGGGGACGCTGGTGTTCGTTCAGCTGGGGCCGGCGGAGGGCTACTGGTCGACGGCCGCGAGGGCGCGGCGTGTGGCGTCGCGGAGTGTGGAGACGCTGCGGTCGAGGGCAGCACGTTCCTCCGGGGTCATCCGCGGCTGGTGCATCTCGATGACACCACCGGCGCCGAGCACGCTGACCAAGGACAAAGTGACGTCGAAGTCGGGGTTGTAGGCGGCCACCGGGAGGACGGCGCGTTCGTCCCGCAGCACTGCCTCGCAGAGGCGCGCGGAGACGGCCCCGATGCCGTACTGGCTGGCTCCGGTGCCCTCGATGATCGTGATGTTCGCGTATCGGATGCTTTCCTCGACCTCCGCGCGCACCGCGTCCAGCGGCTGCCCGCCGTCGTCGAGCAGGTCGAGGACCGGGATGCCGCCCACCTCCGCGGACGACCACAGCAGCACTTCGGACGTGCCGTGTTCACCGACCACCATCGCGTGGACGTCCAACGGGCGAACCCGCAGACGATCGGCCAGGTGCACGCGAAAGCGCAGGCTGTCGATCAGCGTGCCGGTGGAGAAGACCCGGTCGTGGCGGGCCAGGTGGCGGGTGAGATCCGCGAGTGGGTCCGGGGGATCGGTGACCACCATCAACACGGCCTCGGGTGCAACTGCGACGATCCGCGGCACGACGTCGGCGTAGACCTTCGCGTTGGTGTCCAGCAGGCGCAGACGGCCCTGCGGATCGGAGCGGTCGGTGGCGCCTCCGGTCTTCTCGTTCACTCCGGCCGTGATGATCACCAGCGCGGCGTCGTCGAGGTCCTGATACCCACCAGCGCGCACGTCCACCACGGGCGACAGTGGGGCGGCATAGCGCATGTCAGTGGCCACACCGGCGGCCCGCTCGGCTGCCTTGTCGACCAGCACGATCTCCCGGCAGATCCCCCCGCGTTCGACGAGCGACAACACCGTCGCCGCTCCGACCGCACCCGCTCCGACCACACCGACCTTCACGACACCACGCTCCTCCCGGATCCGGACCCGCCTCGAAGGCTGTACCCACATCAGCGGCGGCGCCATCACCCGCCGAAGAGGACTGCGTGGTCGCGGTGCCCCTGGCGGGCCGGCGTCCAGCGTGGACACAGGCGATGTCGGCCCCGGCAGGATGGGCGGGATGATCGACGCGCTGCGTGCCTCCGACGAGCCACTGGGCCCTGACCAGTACCTGGTCGTGTCAACGCACGCGTGGGCGATGAGATCGCACAGTTTCCTGCGCGGTCGATCCGGCACACCCACCGTCCGGTACATGCTGTTGGAGGAGCTACGCACCGACCGATGGGTGCCGGCACAGCCGAGCCGAGACTGGATTGGCCACCAGCGCCGCACCGGGCGGCGATGGTGGCTCCTCGGGTCCGAAGAGGAAGCCCGCGCCGACGGGATCGACCTCGACCACCAGGACCACGCCGGCCGCGTCCGCGCGCCCTACGGCGATTTCCGTGCCGAGCGTGAGAACCGGCGACCGGGCCCGCGTCCTGGTAGCTGGCGCGCACCCAGCCCGGACTTCCTTGCTGCGCTACCCCGCGATCCCGACCGGCTCATTGCCCGACTCGAGATCGACCACCCCCGTACCCGCTTCTCACATCCACTGACGCACGTGGCCGATGCGCTACGCAGTTGCCTGTTTCCCGCCGACCTCCGCACTGTGCTCTATCGCGGTCTGCTGCAGCGTCCCGAGATCGATATCGACGAGCACGCCGTCGACCTCGATGGTCGCCTCTGCGTCGCGTTGGCCTGCGACGTCGGCGCCCGAACCCGTGAGCTACTGATCGATCCGGCCAGTGGGCAGTACGCCGGTGAGCGCGAGACGGCCGGCAACAACCCGCTGTGGCCGGTCGAACCCGGCACCGTCGTCACGTCGAGCGCCACCCTTACCGCGATCACCGACGGACCCGGCGAGCTTCCGGAACATCTCGCCGAGCACACCCGCGACGGACTCCCGACCTGAGCCGGGCTCTCCGCCGTCGCGGCGAAGCGGGCACGGCTACGCTCGCCTCATGATCGGCTGGTCCCCATGACGGACCAGACCGCGCCGCTGCGCCGCCATCGGGGGTTCCGCCGATTCTGGGCTGCCTCCACGATCTCCGACGGTGGCACCTACATCAGCGTCTTCGCCGTCGGTGTGCTCATCGTCGCCGACCTCGGGGGCACCGCCACCGACGTCGGAATCGTCCGAGGCGCGGGGATGGTCCCCTACCTCGCGGTCGGACTGTTTGCAGGCGTGCTGGCCGACCGCGTCCGCCGCAAACCGCTGCTGGTCGGCACGGATCTCGGCCGAGCGGTCGTGCTGGCCGGAGTGCCCCTGCTCGCCGCCACCGGACATCTGAACGTTCCGGTGCTCGCGGCGCTGATGGTGGTGTTCGGCCTGCTGTCGGTGCTGAACGCTGCCGCCCACCAGTCCTTCCTGCCGCGCCTGCTCCCGCGTGAACTCCTGCCGCGCGCCAATGCGCGGCTTCAGCAGAGCGACGCGGTGGCCCAGACGACCGGCCCGTTGCTCGGCGGCGGTCTGGTGGCCGCGATCGGTGCACCACTCACCGTGCTCGTCGACGCCGTGAGCTACGCGCTGTCGGGCCTGCTCATCGCCGCCGTTCCTGTGCGCGACCCGGCGCCGCGACCGACCGCCATGTCGGTCCTCGCCGAGCTGCGCGAGGGCGCGAGTTGGGTCTACCGGCACCCCACGCTGCGACCGCTCGCGCTCTCCACGCACGGCTGGTTCCTGTTCAACTCCGTGTTCGTCACGGTCTACGTGCCCTACGCCTACCTGGAGCTGAGCATCGGCCCGATGGGCCTGGGCGTGACGTTCGCCCTGGCCGGAGTAGGTGCGCTGCTCGGCAGTTCCGCATCGGAGTTCCTCGGTCGCCGCGTCGGCATCCCCGGGACGATCGCGGGCTCCCGCGTGATCGAGGCGGGCGGGATCGCGGTCATCGCCGCCGCGGCGTCAACGGACGGGACCTCAGTCGTCGTGGTCGCGGCGGCGGGCCAGCTCATCTACGGGCTGGGATTCGGCGCCGAAGGACCGATCGAGCTGGCTTACCGTCAGGCCGTCACGCCGGACCGGCTGCAGGGCCGGACGAACGCCACGATGCGATCGTTCAACCGCGCCGTCGTCGTGGTCGGCGCCCCGCTGGGCGGGTTGCTAGCCGACACCGCTGGTCCAGGACCTGCGCTCTGGATCGGCTCGGCGGGCATCATCAGCGCAGCGCTGCTGCTCGCCGTCTCCGGCTTCCGCGTCGCAAGCCTCGACGACCAGCCGCCAGCCGAAAGCGCGCAGAGCAGGTGAGTCGCCATTGACGGGACGGCCGCTCTACGTACACCGCGGCCATTGCTCTGCAACGAGCGCCACGCTCGGCCTCGCCAGCCGCACTGGATCTGCCGCAGGCCTTCAGCTCGTGTCACAAGCAACGTCACGACCGCCGCGATTGCATCGCTTGGACTGAGCCCGTTCCCGCGTGCGTGCGCGTCTTCTGAACGGGGGATCCTCTCGCGGACGTTCCGACGTGCCGTTCGTCGGCGAGGGTCAACGTTGTCCGGGCCTCGCCGAACCGCTGCGCATGAGACCGCAGCCGCGCCGTCCACGAACAAAGTTCACGACACGAAACGAGGTCGCTGGCTGGGAGGGAGATGTCGGCGGGCCGGTTCGGGCCAGACGTTGGCCGGTGTTGCCCTCCATAACCGGGTCGTTCTACAGAGGGGCTGGGCACGACCTCTTCGGTCGGCGAAGTGTGGGGGACGGGCAGCAGGCCAAGAAGCTTGAGTCTCTCGCCCGTCCGCTGATCCCGGACGGGCGCCTGGTTGGAGCGGGTTCAGATCGGCTGCGCACCCCAGGCATGCCCCCGCCCCGTCCGCCCTCAGCGGATTACGGCACTGCGCACTCCGCGCTTCCAGGTATCTGAGCCAGGAACAGGTGCTCATACCAGTGCAGGCGATCATGTCGTGATCCTCGCGACTGCGCGATCGCTGCATTCGGTTCTCGGGCTAGGAGGCAGCGCTGGTGACCCTAAGCTTGCAGCAGTCTCGCTCGTACATTGCGGTGCGCAGATGACATCGACGCGCAAATTCAATAAGCCGCCGTTATTTGTAGCAATTTCTGCAACCCTTCTTATTGCGCTCGCCATGGCGGCGGCTGCGGCAGTGGCTGCAGTTTGGGCTGTCACGTGGCCTCGCTCTCCAAGTCTAGCCGGTGTGCCAGACAGTCAGATAGTGTCCCTTCTTCAGCTCTCCCTGGCCACTGCCGCATTTATGGGTGGTGTCGTCGCGCTGACCGTGGCGTACCGTAAGCAACTCCTCGCTGAAGCCGCTCACGAACTCGCCCTCGCGCAGGAGAGTCGTGAAGATACCCGCGTATTCAACGAGCGCTTCGGATCGGCCACAGTGCAGTTGGGTCACGAGAAGTCAGCTGTACGACTTGCCGGTGTCTACGCCATCGCTGGTCTTGCCGACGACTGGCTCGCGCAGAGGCAGACATGCGTTGACGTCCTATGTGCATACCTCCGCATGCCGTATAACCCGGCAGACTCACCCCCTGGGGGAGCGGAGGTCCGTCGAACGATAATTCGATCAATAGCGGATCATCTACGCCCTGACTCGCTCACGTCCGCTTCCTGGGCAGGGCTGACCTTGAATTTTACCGGCGCGCTGCTCGATTCTCCCAACTTCGTGAATGCCGATTTTCGGGGTGCGGCCGTTCTCTTTGATCGAGCTATCTTCATCGGGCGTCGCGCGAGTTTCTACCGGGCACGCGTCGAGGGCAGTACCCTCTTCTTTCGTCATGCAAAGTTCGAGTGCAACGACCTCTCGTTCGAGGCGGCCACGATCGGACCCAAGGCTATCCTCAACTTCGAAGGGAGCGAGTTCGGGCCTATCGCGTTCAGGTTTACCGATGCGAAGATCAGAGATTCTCGAATCTCTCTGATCGAGGCTCAACTCCGCTGCACGGTCGACACATCCCGAATGGAGATCAGTGACAGTGTGTTTGCGCACTCGACGGATTGGCGGCCGCCGCCACTAATTTCCTCATACGCCGCGGTTGAGTCCCATGACGACCCATGGCGTGAGTACGGCCCGCCGCGCAACATGGGCCACCGGGTATTGAACCCTGAACCCGCGGAATAAAGGTGGCGGCGGGCCACGTGACAGGGCGACTACCCTGTGCTCAATTCGAGCGATCGCACATACCTCGCCACAGCAGGTCGGTGAGACACGCGGTCTGGTTCTTCCAGTCGGCACTGCGGTCGAGGTACAGGAGGCCGCCCAGGCCACGCAGGACGGTTTCCGGATCGAGGTCGGCACGGACGGTTCCGGCATCGACATTGGCCTTCAACAGTGTGGCGATCGCACCGACCAGGGCCTCGTAAGCATTCGGAGGCAGTTCCCCGCGGGAGGGCGTGGCGGCGCGAAGCGCGTTGGCCAGGCCGCGCTTGGTCATCATGTAGTGCGCCAGGTGCTCGGTGGTCCATGTGCGGAAGGCCTGTTCGGGGGTGTGGTTCTCGAGCAGGCTCGGCACGACGTCGACGAGATGTTGTACCTCGCGCTGGTAGACCGCCAGGATGAGCGCTTCCGGCGTGGGGAAGTGCCGGTACACGGTGCCGACCCCCACTCCGGCCTTCTTCGCGATGGCGTTGAACGAGACCTCGTCCGAGCTGGCCAGTGACCCGGCGGCCGCGGCGAGGATGCGTTCGTGGTTGCGCCGGGTGTCCGCACGCCGGGGGCTGACCGATCCCGTCGTCGTCATTGGCTCTCCCGGATCGTTCGTCGCGTTCGTCCTGAATGTAGTGCAGCAGGCCCTGGATCGGGCTTACCTCCCGTGAGCCCTCGTTGCGAAGCGGATCATAATCCGCTAGCTTGGACGGCTGAAGCGGATGGCTATCCGTTTCAGTGTCGCGGCGGCTCGTAGCCGCACCGCGACCCATGCCGTCAGGCTTCCAACATGGACGATCTGGGGAAACGAAGATCCAGTGGACATCTCACTCGAAGTCAACGGCAAGGTGGAACAACTCAGCGTGGACCCTGGCGTGACACTGCTGGACACGCTACGCGAACGCCTCGACATCACCGGTCCCAAGAAGGGATGCGACCGCGGCCAGTGCGGCGCGTGCACCGTGCACGTCGGCGGCCGGCCCGTGCTCTCATGCCTGACCCTGGCCGCCACCGTGAAGCAGCCGGTGACAACGGTGGAAGGACTCTCCGACGGGGATCAGTTGCACCCCGTCCAGCAGGCGTTCCTCGACCAGGACGCCCTGCAGTGCGGGTTCTGCACTCCGGGGCAGGTCATGTCGGCAGTCGCCGCGGTCGAGGACGGCGTCGAGGACGTGCGCGAGTTCATGTCCGGCAACATCTGCCGCTGCTCTGCCTACCCGAACATCATCGCGGCAATCGAACAAGCGAGGCACGCCGATGCGTCCCTTTGAACTCACAGCACCGGCTACCGTCGAGGCCGCTCTCGCGTCACCCGGCACGTTCCTGGCCGGTGGCACCACCCTTGTGGATCTGATGAAGCTCAACGTCCTGACACCGCAGCGTGTCCTGGACATCAACGAGCTGCCGTTGCGAGGCATCGACACCAGCGACGGGCTGCGCATCGGTGCGTTGGAGCGGATGAGCGACATCGCCGGGCACCCCGGCGTGTACCCCGTGATCTCGCGTGCCTTGCTGCTGAGCGCTTCCCAGCAGCTGCGGAACATGGCGAGCATCGGCGGAAACCTGATGCAGCGCACCCGGTGCACGTACTTCCGCGACGTCGCCATGCCGTGCAACAGGCGGGATCCGGGTAGCGGTTGCCCTGCGATCTCCGGGGCCAACCGGATGCACGCCGTGCTGGGCACGAGCGAATCGTGTGTCGCCACCCACGCCAGCGACGTGGCGGTCGCGCTTGTCGCGCTGGGAGCGAAGATCCGGTTGGCAGACGCCGCGGGAAGCCGCATCGTCGAGCTGGCCGATTTCTACCGCCTGCCGGGCGACTCTCCCGATGTGGAGAACGACCTGCGCCCCGGTGAACTGATCACCGAGGTCCTGGTCCCACGGCTGGACTGGGCGTCGCATTCGACGTACGTGAAGGTGCGGGATCGGCAGTCCTACGAGTTCGCGCTGTGCTCCGCCGCGGTCGCGCTGGACATCCAGGACTCGCGCATCGTCGACGCCCGGGTGGCGGTCGGTGGGGTGGCGACCGTGCCGTGGCGGCTGACCGCGGTCGAAGCGGCCCTGCGGGGTGCGCCCGTGACCACGGAGGCCTTGGAGGCCGCCGCGTCCGTGGCGGCCGAGGGTGCCAGGCCGCTGTCCGCGAACGGTTACAAGGTGACGTTGCTGAAGCGCACCGTTCTCCGTGCACTGCTCGAACTGACCGAGGGGAGCAACTGATGGTCAGCCGGTTGGACGGGCCGCTGAAAGTCACCGGCCGGGCCGAGTACGGGGCGGACCACAACTTCCCCGGCATGGCCTACGGATACATCGTGCTCAGCACGATCGCCCATGGCGAGATCGAGGCCATGGACGTCACCGCCGCGAAGAGCGCACCCGGCGTGATCGGCGTGTACTCGCCGTTCGACCCGCTGGAGCTGCGCACACCGAGTACCCCGATCTTCGGCGAGACCTGGGTTCCGTTGCAGGACAGGGAAGTCACCTACTACGGCCAGCCGATCGGCTTCGTGGTGGCGGAGACCTTCGAGCAGGCCCGGGACGCGGCGATGCTCGTCGCGGTCACCTACCAGCCGCGGCCGGCCCTGACCTCGCTGGAGGACGGACTGGCCTCGGCCGAGGACGCGCCCCCGGCCTTCGACGGTTCACCGCAGTCCCACACGGTTCTCGCCGACGGCGTCGAGTCCATCGAGGACGCGCTCGCTGCGAGCCCGGTGGTCGTCGAGGCGACGTACACCACCGCTACCCAGAACCACGCCGCGATGGAGCCGCACTCCGCGGTCGCGGTATGGAACTCCGGCGTGCTGACCGTCTATAGCGGGAACCAGGGGTCGGATCTCCAGGCAGCGGAGGTGGCCGGTGCGCTGGACATGGATCCGTCGTCCGTCCACGCGGTGAACCCGTTCGTCGGCGGGGCGTTCGGCGGCAAGGGTCGCACGTCCTCGCCCGCGTTCCTGGCGGCGGCAGCAGCCCGGGCTCTCGACCGGCCGATCAAGGCCGCGCTCACCCGGGAGCAGGTGTTCACGGCGACCGCGGGCCGCGCCGCGACCGTACAGACGATCGCGCTCGGCGCGGACACGGACGGCACGCTGATCGCGGTGCGCCACGACTCGTGGTGCAGCACAGCGGCCGACCGGTCGTTCGTCGAGCCGACGTCGCACGGCACCTCGCGGGAGTGGTACGCCACCCCGAACCTGGCCATCAGCCAGAAGATGGTGCCGCTGAACATCCCGCCGACCACGTTCATGCGGGCGCCGGGGGAGGCGCCTGGCTCCTTCGCGTTGGAGAGCGCGATCGACGAACTTGCGGTTGCGCTGAACATGGACCCGATCGAGCTGCGCCTGAGGAACGACTCGGCCGCGCCGCCCGGCAAGGACCTGCAGTGGTCGAGCAAGCATCTCGACGAGTGCTTCCGCATCGGTGCGGCCCGGTTCGGCTGGGCGAACCGCACGCCGCACGGCCACACCGACGGCGACTGGCTCGTGGGTCTCGGCACGGCCACCGCGATGTTCCCCGCCTTGCGGTTTCCGGCCTCCGTCGAGGTCAGGCTGCAGGCCGATGACACGGCCGTGGTCGCGACCAGCGGAGCGGACCCGGGCACCGGCCTGCTGACCGTGCTCTCACTGGTGGGAGCGGAATCGCTGGACATCTCGCCGGACCGGATCACGCCGCGGCTGGGCGACTCGGCGTTGCCGCCGGGTGGCATGTCCGGCGGCTCGACCGCTACAGCGAGCGCAGGGTCGGCCATCATGATCGCCGCGACCAAGGTGATCGACGACCTGCTGGCCGTGGCCGCGTCCCCCGGCTCACCGTTCGAGGGCATGGAGGTCTCGTACTCCGACGGTCGCGTGCTGGGCGGCGGCCGGGCGATGACGTTCGGTGAACTGCTGCAGGCCGTGGGACGCCCGTCGATCTCCGCCACCGGCTCGTCGGCACCCGGCGAGGAGCTGACCAAGCACTCGTTCAGTTCGTTCGGTGCCCAGTTCTGCGAGGTCCGCGTGCACAAATGGACGCGCGAGGCCCGCGTGTCACGCATGCTGGGCGTGTTCGACGCCGGCCGGATCATCAACGACAAGACGGCCCGCAGCCAGATCATGGGCGGCATGATCTGGGGCGTGTCCGCTGCCCTGCACGAGGGCATGGAGATCGAGGCGAACGGCCGGCTGGCCAACGGGGACTTCGCGGGCTACCTGCTCCCGGTGAACGCCGACATTCCTGAGGTCGACGTCCACTTCGTGCAGTACCCGGACACGCTGCACAATGCCGTCGGCGCGAAGGGCGTGGGCGAGATCGGCACGGTTGGCATGGCGGCAGCCGTTGCCAACGCCATCTACAACGCCACCGGCGTCCGCGTCCGTCACATCCCCATCGTGATCGAGGATCTCCTGGAGCAGTGACGCCCGGGAGCGTCAGTCGTCCCGACGCCCCGGTGGGCGGTTCCCTCTGTCGGGGAGCCGCCCATCGGGGGATTTCCTGACACCGCTTCCACGTCAGGTCGGCTGCGTGGCCAGCAACCGGCGGAGGATCTTCCCGCTCGGTGACTTCGGGATCGTGTCGACGAACTCGACACTGCGCACCTTCTTGCAGGGCGCGACCGTTCGGCAACCCAGGCCATCAGCTGCCCGAACTGTGTCAGGAGCTCTCGCGTTGCACGAGCCGGAAACCGACGTCGCGGACCGGCTCGGCCACGGGACGGCGCTGCATCCGGTCCAGCAGCAGCGTGCCGGCCAGGGTCCCGATCTCCTGCGTCGGCACAGCCACGGTCGTCAGGGAAGGCACGAGGTGTGCCGAGACCTCGAAATCGCCGAACCCGGTGATGGCGAGCCGCTCCGGGACCGGGATGCCCCGCCGGGTGCAGGCGAGCAGGGCGCCGGCGGCGAAGACGTCGCTTGCGAACACCACGGCGTCGGTGTCCGGGTAGCGGGCGAGTGCCCGGTCGAGCAGCGCGACACCGGTGTCCATGCTGACCGAGAGGTCGTCGGCGGCGACGATCCGCGGCTCGACGGCCAGGAGCTCACGCACGGCCGCGGCGAACCCGTCCCGGCGCTCGGCGGCGCGGAAGTCACCGGACTGAAGTGCGCCGGCGTAGACGAGGCGCCGCCGCCCCCTGTCGACCAGGTGGCGGACGAGCTCGGCCGCGGCCGCCGCGTTCGAGAACCCGATGAGCAGGTCGACAGGATCGTCGGTCCAGCCCCACGTCTCGACGACGGGGATGGCCGCCGACGTGAGCAGCGCCCGTGTGCCGGGTGTGTGCTCGGTGCCGACGACGAGCAGGCCGTCGGGGCGCCTGCCGAGGAAGCTGCGGATGAGCTGCTCCTCCTGGTCGGGCCGATAGTCGGTGCTGCCCACGAAGATCTGGTAGCCATGCGGGGTCAGCGCCTCGGAGAAGGCGTGCACGGTCTCGGCGAACACCGAGGCGTTCATCAGCGGGATGATCGCCGCCACCGCACGGCTGCGATTGGATGCCAAGTTGCTCGCCGCGAGGTTCGGGACGTACCCGGTGGCGGCGACGGCCTGCTCCACCCGCTCGTAGGTATCCACCGCGACGGCCTCCCTGTCGCGCAGCGCCCGGGAGACCGTCTGGGGAGACACGCCCGCGGCCGTCGCCACATCGGCGAGGGTCACCGAGCGAGTCGCGGAGCGCCTGCGCGGGCGGCGAGGCGTCGGGTTCACGGGCGGAACCGTAGCCAACCCCTGGTGCGGGTTCTCCGGCCCGGCGCCCTCGCTGTCACTGCTTCCGTCCATGGGTTCCTATCAGCGCCTGCGGAACACGGGGTCGCGCTTCTCTGCAAAGGCGCGCCTGCCTTCGGCGGCGTCCTCGGTGGCGAAGCAGATCGTCTGCAGGTCGCGCTCGTACTCCAGCGCCTTGTCCTCCGACATGCTGTAGGCGGCCCGCAGGTTGATCTTCGCTGTCTCCGCGGCGATCGGTGCTCGCGAGGCGATGATCGCTGCGATCTCCCATGCCCGTGAAATCAGGCCGGACGGTTCCGTCACCTCGCTGACCAGGTGCCAGGTCAGGGCCTGGTCGGCATCGATCCGTTCGCCCGTCATGGTCATGAAGGCCGTGTTGCTCGGACCGATGGCGCGGGTGAGGAAACTCGTCATGCCGCCGCCGCCGATCCAACCGAGCTTGATCTCGGGAGCGGCGAACGAGGCGGTGCTGGACGCGATGCGGATGTCGCAGGACAGGGCCGTCTCGAGGCCTCCACCGAGCGCGTACCCGTTCACCGCCGCGATTGTCGGGGTCCGCGCGGCGCGGATCGCGTCGCAGTAGTCGGTGCGGTTGCGGAAGTCCCACGGCGTGGCGTACCGGTCGAGCTCGGCGATGTCCGAGCCGGCGCTGAAGGCGCGGTCGCCCGCGCCGGTGACCACGATCGCCCGCACCGAGTCGGAGCGATCGCACCACCCGATGGCGTGGACGATCGCCGCGGACATTCGCGAGGTCACGGCATTGAGCTTTGCGGGCCGGTTGAGCGTGAGCGTTGCGACGCAGTCGATGACGTCGAGCAGAACCTCCTCGGTGCCGAGATCGATGAAGGGTGTCGTGGTTGTCATGAGGTCTTCTCCCGTTCCGAGTGGCTGGCACGGTAGAGGTGCTGGAGCCGGTCGAGCCCGCGGCGGTTATCGAGATCGCCCGCGAGAATGGCTCGGACGACGGCGGAGGCGTCCGACTGGAATTCGATGTAGCCGTCGTGTCGCGGACGCACCCAAGCCGTCTCGCAGGTGCGTGCCGTCCGCCGGTAGAAATCGCCCGCCGCAGCGTTGACGCCGTCGTCGGACCAGGCCGCCCGCGCGCTGGGCTGACCGGCGTGGGAGGGGATGAACCGGGTCTGCGCCTCGGTGCTCATCAGCCGGCGCACGTGGTCGAGCAGCGCCGGGCTGGGCGCGCAGCGGGCGCTGATCGCGATCCCGGTGCCGCCGAGCGTCGAGCCGGGGCGTCCGCCAGGCGTGACGGCGGGGGCGTCGCCGAACGCCAGGCGCCCTGCGTAGTTGACGTAGCCGTACACGAGCGGGCAGAGCGCGAGCCGGTCGGTGGCCGACATCAGCTCCAGGAGCTTGATGGGGTTGAGCACACGGGTCTCAGCCGGTGCATGCGCGTCGATCGACTCCATGAGGCGGAGCACCGCGAGCCCGGTGCCGGTCGAGAGCAGGTGGTCGGGGGAGGAGGCGGGTTCCTCGCCGAGCGCGACGGCGATCGAGGCGAACGACAGGAACGCGTGCGGCCCGGCCAGGGAGAGCGCGACCGGCGCGCTGCGGGCGATCCGCTCCACCTCGTCCCAGGTTGCAGGCGGCTCGCCGACGAGGTCCGCGCGTGCGGCGCTCACCTGCGTGGCCGCGTCGAGCGGGAGCGCCCACTGGCGACCCTCGACGACGTACGAGCGCATCGTGGGGCCGATGCTCGCCGCGCTCCACACCGCGAGCTCGTCGGCGCTGAACAGCTCGTCGAGCGGGGTGAGACAGCCTGCCGCGACGGCTTCCCCGAGGTGGGGATGGTCGAGGACGACCAGGTCGTAGCGGGCGCACAGGTCGTCGATCGGGTGCGACTCGAAACCCTCGAGCGGTTGGGTGTCCCAGACGATCAGGTCCCCGGCCGCTGCGGCGAGCGCGTCGTGGCCGCGGGGATGGTCCCAGGTCAGGCCCCGGAAAGCCGCACGCGAGGCGGTCATGTGCTCTCCACGACGACGCCGGACTCCAGCAGTCCCTCGATCGCGGGTATGTCGAGCCCGAGCTCACGGAGCACCTCACGGCTGTGCTGGCCCGCGAGCGGGGCGCCGCGATCGATCCGGGGTGGGGTCGCCGAGAACTTGTACGGGAAGCCGGGCACCGTGACCGCGCCCTCGGTGGGGTGGTCGTAGGTGACGAATGTGCCGTTGTGGCGGATCTGCGGGTCCTCCAGCAGATCGGCGTAGCCGTAGACGGGGCCTGCCCAGATGCCGGCCGCGGCGAAGGCGTCGAGCCAGTGCTCTGATGAGCGGGTCTCCAGATGCCGGGCGGTGGCCGCGAAGATCTCGTCGCGGTGGGTCCACCCGTGCTCCTCGTCGATCATGTCGAGGAAGGAGTCCTCGCCGAGCAGTTCCCCCAGCGTCTTGAGCGGCGGGAAGGCGAGCGCGATGTAGCCGTCGGCGGTCTTGAACGTCCCGTAGGGCGAGCGGATGTAGACGTGCGCGTGCGGTTGCTCCGAGCGGGCCTGCGGCAGGCCGCCGACGGTGTACACCGAGAGCTCCTGCATCTGGAGTGTGGTGATCGCGTCGAGCATGTTGACGGTGACCAGCTGGCCCTCGCCGGTGCGCTCCCGGTGCAGCAGCGCGGCGAGCACCCCCTCGAACGCGGTGGAGGCGGTGACGGCGTCGACGATGTACTGCCCGGCCGCGCGCGGTGCCTCGCCGGCGCGGCCGCTGGATAGCATGGCGCCCGACATGCCCTGCAGGAGCAGGTCCTGGCCGGGGCGCCCCGCGTAGGGGCCGTCCTCGCCGTAGCCGGAGATCGAGACGTAGACCAGGTCGGGGTTGATCGCGCGCAGGCTCTCGTAGTCGACCCCGAGCCGGGCGGCCACACCAGGCCGGTAGTTCTGCAGGAACACATCGGCTGACGCCACCAGCGTGCGCAGGATGTCGCGGCCGGCCTCGGACTTCAGGTCGACGGCCAGTGAGCGCTTGTTGCGGTTCAGCGAGAGGAACGAGACGTTGATCCGATTGCCGGTGGCGCCACCGGCGGCGGCATGGCGCTGCCACTCGCCGGAGACGGGCTCGACCTTGATGACGTCGGCACCGAGATCGCCCAGCCGCTGGGCGGCGAACGGGCCCGCCATGGCGATGGAGCAGTCGAGGACCCGGTAGCCGGTGAGTACTCCGGGGCGCTGATGGTCCTCCTGCTGGCCTGTCACGGTCGCTCCCTCGCCCTGGTGTTAGCGCTACCGCTAGCGCTAACATCACGCTAGGCAGCACCGGTTCGAGGTGTCAACCGCAGGTGTGTTGCCCAATGAGAGCTCCGGGAGACCGTGGGTAACCAGGCACTGTGACGAAGACGTCCGGCGCGGGCCGGGATGGGGGTCGCCGATGCGCGCACGAGTCGAGGGACCGACCGGGACGGCACCGTCACGAGTCGCCGTCCGGGTCAGTGGTGCCCGGTGACGGCGGCGCTCGTCACCGGCGCAGCCGGTGCACTCGGCCGGGCCACGGCCGTGCGCCTGGCCGCCGACGGCCTCGACGTCGCACTGCTCGACGTGGACGAGGCGGGCCTGGAGCGCACGGCGGAAGAGGTCGGGAAGACCGGCGTGCGCGTCCTGCCGTTGCCCGTGGACCTCCGCGACGCCGCCGCGGTCGAGGAAGCGGTCGAGCGAACGTCCGCCGAGTTGGGCGGGCCGCGAGTGCTGGTCAACAACGCCGCGATCTACCCGAGCAGGCCGTTCCTCGAGGTGCCGCTCGCCGAGTACGAGCAGGTCGTCGTGGTCAATCAGCGCGCGTACTGGGTGGCAGCGCAGGCAGCGGCCCGACACATGGTCGCAGCAGGGGAGGGGGCGATCGTGAACATCGCCTCGATCACGATGCACGGCGGCTGGGCGGACCTCGCGGCCTACGTTTCCACCAAGGGCGCCGCTGCCGCGTTCACCCGCGCGCTTGCCCGAGAGCTCGGCGAGCACGGGATCCGCGTCAACTGCGTCTCGCCCGGCGCGTTCCCCACGGCCGCCGAGGAGATCCACGAGAATCCGGAGGAGTACCAGCAGTTCGTGCTGGACCGGCAGGCGCTCAAGCGGCGCGGCCGCCCCGAGGAACTTGCGGCCGTCGTGGCGTTTCTTGCCGGGCCGGACTCCTCCTTCGTCACAGGACAGTGCATCGAGGTCAACGGAGGGTGGGTGATGGCATGAGGCTGAACGGCCGCGACTACGACCGCACCGGTCTGGCCCGGCTGGCAGGGGATGCCGCCGCGGCGGGCGGGGTGCGCGCGGTCGTCCTGGACGACGGGGCGGAGCGCGGGATCCGCGCGCTGGAGTTCCGCACCGGCGCAGGACTGTCCTTCGACGTGCTGGTCGACCGCGCGATGGACCTGGGCACCGCGGAGTTCCGCGGCAACGGGTTCGGCTGGCGATCCGCCACCGGATTCCGCCACCCGGGGCTGCACGAGTACCGCGACGACGACGGCCTGTCGATGATGCGCAGCTTCTCGGGACTGCTGCTCACGGCCGGGCTCGACCACACCCTCTTCTCCGCCGAGGTGGACGCCTCTCAGTACCGCTACCCGCCTCGCGAGACGGTGTCGAACGGGCTGCACGGACGCGTCGGCAACATCCCCGCCCGTCTGCACGGCTACGGCGAGCGCTGGACCGACGAGGGCGATTGCGTGCTGTGGGCCGAGGGCGAGGTGCGCCAGGCTGCGATCTTCGGCGAGCACCTGCGACTGACACGCCGGATCGAGGCCGACGTCGGTGGCACCGAGATCCGGCTGATCGACACAGTGCGCAACGCCGGGTTCGACCCCACGCCGCACATGTACCTCTACCACGTCAACATCGGCTGGCCGTTCCTCGACGAGGGCGCCCGCTGCGAGTTCCCGGTCGAGCGCACGGCCTGGCAGAGCGACAGTGTCGCCGAGCAGGGCGTGTCCAACATCGAGATGCCCGCCCCGCAGAAGGGCTTCGTCGAGCAGGTCTACGAGCACGAGCTCAAGCCCGACGGGGCGGGCAAGGTGCGCCCACGGCTGGTGAACGAGCGGCTCGGGGTCTTCTTCGAGTTGGAGTTCGACACCGCACAGTTCCCGGCGTTCTTCCAGTGGCTGCACCTGCGGGAGGGCGCCTACGCGATCGGGTTCGAACCGTCCACCCATCACGTCCAGGGCGAGGTGGCCGCGCGCGAGAACGGCTCGATGACGTTCCTCGAGCCGGGGGAGGAGCGGCGCTACGAGACGGTCTTCCGGGTGGGGGAGCTGTGAGCGGAACCGACGTGAGTCCCGACCAGCCGGTGCGCTGCCGCGAGTTCGGCATCGGCGCCGTGGGCGCGGGCTTCATCATGGCCGACGTCCAGTTGGACGCCTACGCGCGTGCCGGCTTCCCGGTGCGCGCCATCACCTCCCGCACGAGGGCGAGCGCCGAGTCCGTCGCCAAGCGCTGGGACATCCCCACCGTCCATGACACCGTCGAGGACCTGGTCGCCGACCCCGCGGTGCAGATCCTCGACGTGGCCTACCCACCGCACCTGCAGCCGGACGTGATCAGGGCCGCGCTGCGGCACGACCACATCCGCGGCGTCCTCGCCCAGAAGCCGCTCGCGCTGAACCTCGCGGAGGCCACCAGGCTCGTCGACGAGGTCGAGGCTGCGGGCAAGGTCATGTCGGTCAACCAGAACATGCGCTACGACCAGTCGATCCGGGTGCTCAAGCAGCTGATCGACCGTGGTGAGCTCGGCGAGATCGTCACGGCCACGGTCGACATGCGCGCGGTGCCGCACTGGCAGCCGTTCCTGCGCGACTACGACCGGCTCACGATCGCGAACATGAGCGTCCACCACCTAGACGCGCTGCGGTACCTGTTCGGCGAGCCGGAGGACGTCTACACCGCCGTCCGTAAAGACCCGCGCACGACGTTCGAGCACGTCGACGGCATCGTCGCCTCCACACTGCGGTTCCCCGGCGGCGTGCTCGCGGTGAGCTTCGAGGACGTGTGGGGCGGGCCGGTACAGGAGGGCGTCGAGGGCGACGTGGCGATCCGCTGGCGGGTCGAGGGCACCCGCGGGCTGGCGACCGGCACCCTCGGCTGGCCGGACTACCCCGACGGCAGCCCGTCGACGCTGCGGTACTCCAGCGAGTCGACCGACGGGTGGGTGCAGCCCACCTGGAACACCCAGTGGTTCCCCGACGCGTTCGCCGGCGTCATGGAGCAGTTGCAGTACGCGCTCGCGACCGGCGAACCGCCCGCACTCCCCGCGCGCGACAACCTGAAGACCATGGCCCTCGTCGAGGCCGCCTACCGATCGATCGACGAGCGGCGCGCGGTGTCGCCCGCCGAGTTCCTCTGAGTCCCATCGACCGTTCTCAGGACCTCCACGAAGGAGTGGCACATGCTGCCCGTCGGCATCTTCTCCGGCATCTACCAGCACGACCTCGACGAGGCTGCGCAGCGCGCCCGCGCCCATGGCTTCGGTTGCGTGCAGTTCGACCTCGACTTCACCGATCCTCGCTTCACCGAGCAGGGGCTCACCGAGGTCGAGTGCAAGGAGATCCGCGACACCTACCGCCGCCACGACGTGCCGATCGTCTCGGTGTCCGGATACACCAACATCATCCACCCGGACCCGGCCGAGCGGCAGCTGCGGCTGAACCGGCTGCGCGCCCTCATCCGCAGCGGGCGCCACCTCGGCACGCCCTACGTCATCAGCGAGACCGGCACCTACAACACCGGCAGCGACTGGGCCCCCGACCCGCGCAACCTCACCGAGGCCGGGTACGCGGAGTGCCTCGACGTGATCGGCGGCCTGGTCGAGGAGGCCGCGAAGCACGACGCCGTCTTCTGCGTGGAGACCTACGTCAACAACGTCATCGGCACGATCGACGCCACGCTGCGGCTGTTCCGCGACATCTCGAGCCCGCACCTGGGCCTGGTGATGGACCCGACCAACTACTACGAGGACCACAACATCGACGACATGGACGGCGTGCTGCGCCGCATGTTCGCCGAGCTGAGCCCGTACATCAAGATCGCGCACGCCAAGGATGTGGCCCGCGCCACCGACACGGGCGAGAAGCACGCCGACACCGGTGCGGCGGAGTACCTGTCCTTCCGCGGCGTCGGGGCGATGGAGCTGCACGGCCCCGGACAGGGCGCGTTGAACTACCCGCTCTACCTCGAGCTGCTCGCCGCGCAGCACCCGAACATGCCCGTGATCATCGAGCACGTCACGGAGGACGAGGTGCCTGCGGCCAAGCAGTTCGTCCACGGCGCGCTCGTCGCCGCGGGCGTGTAGCCGACCGCACGTTCAGGACAGCTCCAGCCCACCCGGGGGCCACGAGCGGGCCGTTGATCCAGTAGATCGGGTCCAACGTGCCGCTCGTCCGGAAATGAGCGCACCAGCACCCAAGCTCCCGGTCTTGGGGCCGTCCCCCGGCCCGCGCGGGTGACGAGCGGGCCGTTGATCCAGTAGGTCGGGACCAACGTGCCGTTCGTCCGGAAATCGGCGCGCCAGCACCCAAGCCCCCGATCTGGCAGCCGACCCCGTCTGAGGCAACGAGCGACCCGTTCATCCACTAGATCGGCACGAACGCGCCGATCGTCCGGATATCAGCACGCCAGCACCCCCGCAAAGCTCCTGACCTTGCGGCCGGGCCCCAGCCCCGCCCGCGGCAACGAGTGGACCGTTCGTGCAATAGATGGCGTACGAACGTGCCGCTCGTCCGAGAGTCGGGGCCCACGCATCCGCAGCGACACCAGTTCGCCGGCTGAACCACAACCCAAACTGTTCAGTCTGTGTTGCTCAGTTTGAACTTGTCAGTTTGGACTGTTGAATCTACGGTCACGGAATGTCCGAGATCAGCAGTGATGTGGCGGCGTCGGCGGTGTGCGCGGCGCGCGATGTCCGGGTGGTTGTTGGCCGGCTGCGACGTCGGCTCCGGGAGACCTACGACAGCGGTGACCTCACTCCGTCCCAGACCTCGATCCTCAGCCGCCTCGACAAAGACGGAGCGGCCACGGCCAGCGCGCTGGCGGCGGCCGAGCGGGTCCGTCCGCAGTCGGTGGCGGCGGTTCTCTCGGTGCTGGACGAGCGCGGGCTGATCGAGCGCCATCCCGACCCCGGCGACGGCCGGCGCCAACTGGTGTCGCTGAGCGCGGCCGGCCGCGAGTTCATCGACGACAGCCGGCACGCGGGCGAGGAATGGTTGGCCCGTGCCCTCCACGAGCGCTTCACCGAAGCCGAGCGCCGCGCCGTCATCGAGGCGATGGCCCTCCTGGAACGGCTCACCCACGCATGACCTGGCTGACTCGCCTGACCAGGCCCGGACGTTCCCTTCCGACGGACGACACGTTCGACCGCAAGCTGATCGCGCCGATGATCCTCGGGTCGATCTTGAATCCCGTGAACTCCTCGATGATCGCCGTGGCGCTCATCCCGATCGGAATCGACCTCGGGGCTCCACCGTCCGAGACGGCCTGGCTGGTTTCCGCGCTGTATCTCGCAACCGCCATCGGTCAGCCCGTCGTCGGGCGGCTGGTCGACATCTACGGACCTCGCCGCCTCTACCTGGCCGGCACCGCCCTGGTGGGGATCGCCGGGATTCTCGGCGCTCTCGCCGCGTCCGTGGGGGCACTGGTCGTCGCCCGGGTGTTGCTCGGGTTCGGCACGTGCGCCGGCTACCCGGCCGCGATGTACCTCATCCGTAGCGAGGCCACCCGCACAGGGCGCGACAGCCCCAACGGCGTCCTGACCCTGCTCGTGATCGCCAGCCAGACCATCGCCGTGGTCGGGCCCAGCCTGGGCGGGCTGCTGATCGGCCTCGGCGGCTGGCGGGCCACCTTCACCGTCAACGTTCCGCTCGCCGTGGCCTGTCTCGTCCTCGGAGCGCTGCGTCTGCCCCGCACCCGCGCATCGGCACGGACGACCGGGCTGGCCAGCACGGTGGACCTCGCCGGCATCGTCCTGTTCGCCACGATGCTCGTCTCGCTGTTGCTGTTCCTGACGACCCCACAGCTCTCACACGCCTACCTGCTCGCGATCACCGTCGCAGCCGCCGTCGGACTGGGATGGTGGGAGCTGCGCGCGGCGACCCCGTTCATCGACCTGCGAGTGCTCGGTGGCAACCTCCCGCTGCTCGCCACCTACGCCCGCACCCTGCTGACGGCGGTCGTGGCGTACGCCTTCCTCTACGGGTATACGCAGTGGCTCGAGCAGGGGCGCGGGCTGTCGCCGACCGTGGCCGGGCTCGTCCTGATCCCGATGTTCGCCATCGGGGTCGTCGTCTCGGCGGTCACCGGACGCCGTACCGAGGTGCGGGGAAAGCTCGTCGTCGGTGCCGTCGCCCAGGTCGTCGCCTGCGCCGGGCTGCTGCTGCTCGGCCCCGCCACCGGGATCTGGTGGCTCGTCGGCCTCGCTCTGCTCCTGGGCATCCCCCAGGGGCTGAACAACCTCGCGAACCAGAACGCCATGTACCACCAAGCCGACCCCACTCGGACCGGTTCGTCGGCCGGCTTGTACCGCACCTTCTTCTATCTCGGCGCGATCAGCGCTGCCGCCGCCAACGGCGCCTTCCTGGCCGATCGCGCCGACACGCCCGGCCTGCACCACCTGGCCCTGTTCCTCGGCCCCTGCGCGCTCCTCTTCCTGGCGGTGACCCTCGTCGATCGCTCCCTGCGTCGAATCGGTGGGTCGAAGGACGCCGAGACGCCCGCCGATCACGACCCCGTACCTGCCGGCACCTGCACATCTCGATCTCCAGGGCAGTCCCGGCGACCCTGATCCACACGGGTGACAAGGACGCTTGACATTGAGGCGCGGCGGGTCGATCCTCAGTGCATGACAAGCGACCTTGACAGTTCCGCCGGAAGCGTCGGTGATCGAATCCGGGCGCGGGCATACCACCGTGATTTCTGGCCGGGGATAGTCGGTTATGGCGCGGTGCTCGCCGTGGTGCTCGTGTTCGGTCAGCTCGATGGCGAGAGTCCGTGGCGCTTCCTCTGGGCACTGTTTCCGGTGCTACCGGCGGTGTGGGTGGTGCGCGCCGTCGTGCGTCACCTGCACAGGATCGACGAATTCCAACGGCTGCTGACGTTCCAAGCTCTCAGCGTCGGCTTTCTGGTCGCGATGGTCGTTGCGGTGACGGGGGGCTTTCTCGGCTTCGCAGGCCTGGAGCCGCCGTTTCCGTTGGCCACGGGATGTTGGGTCGTCTACGGCGCGGGAATGCTCGGCTGGGCTGTCGCCGGCGGTGTCCTCACTCAGCGGGCGGGGCGGCAGTGAGGAACCGGCTCAGGGCGCTGCGAGGGGATCGTGGCTGGAGCCAGGGCGCGTTGGCTGATCGGCTCGGGGTCTCCCGGCAGACCGTCAATGCGTTGGAAACCGGCCGTTACGACCCCAGCCTGCCTCTCGCCTTCCGCATCGCACGGCTCTTCGAGCACCCGATCGAATCAATTTTCGACCCCGGCGACGACCCGACCTTCTCCGAGGAGAAGAGCGGGACCGAGCGGTAGCTCGGGCCGGCTACCTGGGGGTCTGCTGCTGCTCGGCCGCAGTTGGGCATACCGCGTGTGGGCTGCAGTGATTCCCGTGCCAGCGGTGGCCGCCGGGCTGTTGCTGCTCGTTTCTGGAGCACTGCCCGGCCACCGACGGTAATTATTCACGCCGAGGGGGGAACCCGGGGCGTCCACATCCTCGGGTGATTTGACATTCTCCGACTGTCGTGGAGAATTGCGTGACCCTTGAAGGCTTGATGGATGGAAGTGAAAGATGGCAAGCGTCACGCGTGTACGGCTCGTCGACGACCTGGATGGTGGCGAGGCTGACGAGTCGGTCTCCTTCGCCCTCGACGGCAAGAACTTCGAGATCGACCTGAGCGCGAAACGCGCTGCGGAGCTGCGGGGCATTCTGGCTCCGTTCGCCGGGGCAGCCCGTCGTGCCGGTGGCAGCACCATTCGCCGCCAGCGCGGCACGGGTGCCTCGTCACCCCGACGGGACGACACCGCCGCAATTCGTGAGTGGGCTGCTGCTCATGGCCACCAGGTTTCGGCGCGCGGTCGTATCTCCGCCGCGGTGATCCAGGCCTACGAGAGCCGGGGCGCGACAGCAGCCCTTTCCACCGCCGACGCGGTCGGAGTCGAGGCCGACGCCAAGCCCAAGCGCCGGCCGCGCAAGAAGGTTGCGAACCCGTTCGCGACCGACAACTGATCTCAACCCAAGTGCGGCGAGGGTCCGGGTCTTCGACCCCGGTTCCCTCGCCGTGTCAGTTCCAGCCCTGGCACGTCGCGCCTGGCGCGACCGCAGAGCACGGGCCTATCCCTCCAGTGTCCCGTCGAGACATTCATGATCGACGGCGAGCCTGAGGTGTCGATCAGCCGCGCGGGCAGGGCCCCAGCGGCAGGCAGGCGTCGAGAGATGCGATCGCCGCGGCCCTGACAGCGGCGACGGTTCGCTCCCCGATCCGACGCACCGCGCTCCCGGCCTGAGCACTACGATCATCCGTCGCACCTCGCAGCACGTGGGGTGACCTCGCAACGCGCCGGCCTGCTGCGACGATGCGCAGCTGGCTGCGACAACGCGGTTGTCCACAGGTTCTCGTGATCGTCCGTTCCACCCTTTGGCGGCCGCTAACGATCAACAGTTGTCGGCGCTCCCGGTTGACAAACCTTGTTAACGCTAACATTGTGAGCGCTAACAACGTGTCGAGGGGGATGCGTGATCGGTTGGTCGATGAGCTCCGTGCCCAGGTTCCGCTCGGTCCGCTCGCGGAGGGCGAGACGAGCAGCGCGTGCTGGGCGCCCACATGGTCGAAGTCCGTTCCGATCGCCACGGCCGTTCCACCGGTGGAGATCCACCCGCCCGGTATCGATGACCGCAGCCCCCTTCCTCGCCGCTGACCTGTCGGATCAGCCGTATCTCGTTCACGGAAGCTCGGCCGCCGGCTGACCCGGTGAGCTCGGGGATCACAGCCCAGTACAAGCCCACGACATCGATGTCCGAGGGAGACTGATGCTGCCCACGTTGTCCCGGCGCCGGCTGCTGGCGCTTGCGGCCGGGAGCGCCGCGAGTGTCGCGCTCGGCGCCTGCTCCTCACCATTCGACGAGACCACTCGCGGAGGCGGTCGGGTTCTGGAGTTCGTCACGTTCTACACCGGTGGCGACGGCGACCTGATGCAGTCCATCGTCGATCGGTACAACTCATCGCAGGACGAGGTGTTCGTCCGGTTCAGCGCGCCGGCCTACGGCGGGGACTACCTGACGAAGGTCCTCACGGCCGCGCTGGCCGGGGCACCGCCCGCGATCGTGGCGCTGCACAGCTATGAGATCCAACCGCTGCGGCGCTTCCTCCACACGATCCGGCTCGGGGATCTGGGGCTCGCCGAATCCGACTTCGTCGACGGTACGAGAGAGCTCGCGGAGATCGACGGTGAGCTGTACGGCGTCACCATGAGCACGGGGCCGCAGGCGCTCGGGTACAACCGGCAGCTGTTCGCGAAGGCCGGTCTCGATCCCGCCCGCCCGCCCGCCACGGGTGAGGAGTTCCTCGCGGCCGCACAGGCGCTGAAGGCGTCCGGACCATGGGGTTTCGTCCGGGAGACCGGCACGTACATGCCCTGGCAGAGCATGAACTGGCAAGGCGGCGGCGACCTGATCGACGCCGAGAGCCGCGCGATGTTCGACAGCGACGCGGGCATCGCGGCGGCGCAGTTGGAGCAGGACCTCGTGCACCGCTACCAGGTGTCGCCGCAGCAGCTCGTGGACGGGCTCCAGGTCGGGCAGATGTTCCGCGCCCAGCAGGTCGGGATGGTCTGCACCTATCCCTGGGGGCTCCAGCAGTTGCTGGAGACGAACGCCGAGACCGGCATGGAGCTCGACGTCGCACCGCTGCCGCAGTTCTTCGACGGGCCGCGGGCCATGATCGCGACCTCGCACATCTACACCATCCCGATCCAGCGCACGAACGACGACTGGGTCCGGGACCAGGCGCAGAAGTTCATCAGCTGGCTGTTCCGCGAGGGCAGCGTCGACTGGGCGGGTGCGCAGGCGCCGGCCAGCACGGCGGCCGCGGCACCGATCGCCGCGAGCACGGACCCGGTCGTCCGCAAGATGAGCCTCTTCATCGACCAGGCGAAGTACGCGCATTTCGCGCCGTATGCCTACCGCTGGAACCAGGCCTACCAGTACCTCAACGACGCGATGGACAACATCGTCTACCAGCGCGCAGACGTGGCATCAGAACTCCGCGCCGCGACGGCCCGGGCGACCGAGACGATGAAGGAGCCGTCATGAGTGCCGTCACCACCGGGATCGGCGCAACCACTCGAGACGGGACCGGTGCGCGGACCCACAGGAATCGGCGCAGGCGTCCGTGGCGAGCCGCCGTTCTGTTCCTGACGCCGTTCGCCGCGCTCTACCTGCTGCTGTGGGCGGTGCCGGTGGTGCACGGTCTGTACCTCAGCGCCACGGACGTCAACGTGGCCGAGGGCACCGGCGGGTTCGTCGGACTGAACAACTACGTGACGTTGCTCGGCGACTCCGACTTCCACGCCGCGTTCGGCCACACGCTGCTCTTCGTCGTGCTGAACGTGCCGGTGCTCGTGGCGGCCGGGCTGGTGCTCGCGCTGCTCCTGAACCGCGACCTCGGTGGGCGAAACGCCATCCGGGCTGCGTTCGTGTCGCCCTATCTGCTGCCCGGCGCTGCTGTGGCCCTGATCTGGAATCTCGTGCTCAACCCCGTCAACGGCTCGCTCAACACCGTGCTGCAGGCGATCGGGTTGCCCGCACAGCAGTGGCTCTCCCAGCCAGGTGAGGCGATGGGCGGGGTCGTGCTGCTGACACTGTGGTGGCGGGTCGGGTTCCCGCTGCTGATCCTGCTCGCCGCGCTGCAGGACATCCCCAAGCAGCTGTACGAGGCGGCCCGGATCGACGGGGCGAACCCGTGGCAGCAGTTCCGCTACGTCACGCTGCCCGGCATCGCGCCGGTGCTCGGCCTCGTGATCCTGCTCAGGTTGATCGACTCGTTCAAGGTGTTCGAGCAGGTCTACCTGCTCACCGAGGGCGGGCCGAGCGGCAGCACCCGTGTGGTGCTGCAGATGCTCTACGAGACGGGCTTCCGTGACTTCCGCACCGGATACGCCGCCGCCATCGGATGGACGCTCGCACTCGTGATCCTCGTGGTCGCGATCGTCCAGCAGATCCTGACCCGGAGGAGCTCGGGCAATGGCTGACACCGCGAGCATGACGCGCCCGGCTTCCGCAGCAGGCCGGGGGCAGGTGCCACCCGCCGCCCGGCGTCGTGCCCGGTGGATCGCCACGGGCGCCGCACTCGTGGTGGCTGTGCTGTGGGCGCTTCCGCTGCTGTGGGCCCTGTCCTCCTCGTTCGAGGCGGCCGACGACGACGGCAACCGGCTGGTGCCGCAGAGCCCCACCCTCGACAACTGGGGAATGCTCGTCGACCCGGGCGGGCGCGCGGTGAACATCTTCGTCGCGTTCTTCAACAGCGCGGTGGTGGCGGTCAGTTCGACCGTGCTGGCGCTGCTGGTCTGCTCGATGGCCGGCTACGCGCTGGCGAGGCTGCCGTTCCGTGGCAACGGCGTGGTCTTCGGGCTGCTCCTGGTGACGATGCTGATCCCGAACGAGGTGGTGCTGGTCCCACTGTTCCAGCAGTTCAACCAGCTCGGTCTGCTCAACACCTACGGCGCGCTTGCGCTGCCGCACATCGTGTCGCTGCTCGGTGTGGTGCTGATCCGGCAGTTCATCGTGAACCTGCCCGACGACCTCACCGACGCCGCCCGGATCGACGGCGCGAACCCGTGGCAGACATACCGCTACATCGTGGTGCCGCTGATCCGCCCGGCCATGGCGACGCTCGGCATCCTCGTTTTCCTCGGCGCCTGGAACGACTTCCTCTGGCCGCTGATCTCCACCAGCTCGCCCGCTATGCAGACCCTCCCGCTCGCCCTTGTGACCTTCCGGTCGGCGTATGGCGACATCGACTACGGCGTGGTGATGGCCTCGACGATCCTGGCGATCACGCCGCCGCTCCTGGTCTTCCTCTTCGCACAGCGCTTCATCATCGAAGGAATCAGCAGTACAGGACTGAAGGGTTGAGATGACCTCCGATCTGCAGCAGATCGACACGGACGGTTCCGACAACGGGGCCGCCGATCCTGCCGCCGAGAAGAACAGCTCGGGCAGCGGCGTCCAGGCCGTGCCCTACACGCCTTCCGATCCGGACGCGCCGCACGTGCGTACGGCCCGGGTGACGGTCGACGCAGGTGACGACCGCGGCGTGCTGGACCGTCCGTGGGCGAGCCTCGGCTACGACGAGATCAACTGGACCTACACCCCGCAGGGCCGCCGGACGCTGGGGACGATCGGGGGTTTCGCCGAGAAGCCCTACCACGTCCGCCCGCACTACATCTTCAACAGCGGCACGGGCCTCGGTCTCCCGCACTGGGGGAGCGGGAACGTCTACCACGAGGACGCGGACGGCAACCCGTTCTACGACTTCACGATCGCCGATCTCACCTACGACACGATCGTCGGGGCCGGCCATCACCCGCTGGTCGAGCTGGCGTTCACCCCGCGCGCCCTGGTGCCGGACAGGGCGAAGGAGGAGTTCGCGTTCGAGAGCAGCCCGACGCTCTACAGCGAGTACGAGGCGGGATGGTGGTCCTACCCGCCGAAGGACTACGCGAAGTGGGGCGGGCTCGTGGCGGCGCTGGCGCAGCACTGCCTGGACCGGTACGGCGAGGAGGAGATGTCGCACTGGCTGTGGGAGCTGTGGAACGAGCCCGACATCTCCTACTGGCGCGGCACCCCCGAGGAGTTCCACGACCTGTACGAGGTGGCCGCGAAGGCGATCCGGAGCGTGCTGCCCACCGCGCGCGTCGGCGGGCCAACGGTGACCGGCGGCGACAAGGGGGTCACGTTCCTGCGTGGCTTCCTGACCGCGTGCTCCGAGCGGGACCTGCCGCTGGACTTCGTCTCGTTCCACACCAAGGGAGCGGCATTCTCGCCGTGGCGCACCTATGCGCCGATCGGCGCGCCGGCACCGACGAAGCAGTCGCCGTCCATGGCGAAGATGCTGCGGGAGATCGATCGCATGCTCGCGGTGATGGAGGAGTTCCCGGCCTACACCGGGCTGCCCGCGATCGTGGACGAATGCGACGCGTCGGTGCCCGCGCACTGGGGGATCTACGACAACGCGAACTTCGCCTATCGCAACAACGAGTACTACCCGGTGTTCCAGGCGAAGCTGATGAAGAAGGTCCTCGACCTGAACGCGCGCCACGATGCGCAGGTCGCGGAGGCGACCACGTGGAGCTTCTTCATGGAGGGCGAGCGCTACTTCGAGGGCACCCGCAGCTTCGTCACGGCGTCGGGGATCGAGAAGCCACTGATGAACGCCTACCGGGTGTTCGCCCAGCTCGGTGATCGGCGGATCGGGGCCACATCGGACGCTGCCGTAGTCGTGGACGATCTGACCGTCGTCGGCGCCGGTCTCGCGGAGGAGGTCGACGTGCTGGCCAGCCGGTCGCCGGCCGACGGCCGCGTCGCGGTGCTCGTCTGGCGCCACGCCGACGACCAGTACGCGGAAGACGACGCGCCCACCGTCGTCGACCTGCAGGTCGACGGGCTGACGCCGGGTGCATGGACGCTGCAGCACTGGCGGATCGACCGCGATCACAGCAACAGCCACACGGTGTGGCAGGGCGTCGGTGCCCCACAGGACCCGACGGCAGAGCAGTTGGCCACGATCACGCACCGGCAGGGTCTCGAGCGGTTCGCCGACGATGCGCGTGTCACGGTCGACGGCGGCACGCTGACGCTGGAGGTGCAGCTTCCGCTGCCCTCGCTCAGCCTGCTGGTGCTGATCCCCGAAGAGGGCGCCTGACGTGCCCGACCAGCTGTTCATCGGGGGTGAATGGCGGGACGCGTCGGACGGCCGCACGATCGACGTCGTCGACCCGGCCACCGAGCAGGTCGTGGCCACGGTGCCGGACGCATCCGACGCCGACGTCGACGCCGTCCTCGCTGCGGCGGCCTCGGGGTTCGACACCTGGCGGCGTGCGTCCCCTACCCAGCGCTCCGAGGCGCTCGCCCGTGCCGCATCGTTGTTGCTGGAGCGCACGGAGGAGATCGCCGCCGTCCTCACCCAGGAGCAGGGCAAGCCGCTCGACGAGTCCAGGGCCGAGGTGCGCCAGTCGGCCGAGCAGTTCAGTTGGTTCGCCGGCGAGGCCGTGCGCGCCTACGGGCGGGTGCTCGCAACCGAGCCGGGGCGCCGGTCGTGGGTCGAGCGGCGGCCGGTCGGCCCGGTGGCCGCGTTCACGGCCTGGAACTTCCCGGCGTCGCTGCCCGCGCGCAAGCTCGCGCCCGCCGTCGCGTTCGGCTGCAGCATCGTGCTGTGCCCTGCGGTGGAGGCACCACGCACCGCGATGGCGCTGGTGGCGGCATTGGCCGACGCCGGCGTGCCGGACGGCGTCGTCAACCTGATCACCGGCGAACCGCCCCGCGTCAGTGCGCGGCTGATCGAGTCGGACGTGATCGCGAAGATCAGCCTGACCGGCTCGGTGCCGGTGGGCCGGCAGCTCGTGCGGCTCTCCGCCGGGCGGCTGCAACCGCTCACGCTGGAGCTCGGCGGCCACGCCCCGGTGCTGGTCCTCGACGATCTCGACGACGAGGCGGTCGACCGCGCTGGTGCCGCGGTGGTGCGGTCGAAGTTCCGCAACGCGGGACAGGTCTGCATCTCGCCGAGCCGGATCTTCGTGCAGGATGCCGTCCACGACCGCTTCGTCGCCGCCGTCGAACGGCAGGTCGCGCAGCTGCGGGTCGGGCCCGGCAGCGATCCGGACAGCGACGTCGGCCCCCTCGCCAACGCGCGGCGGCGCGCTGCCGTGGCCGAGTTGGTCGAGAAGGCCGCGGCCGGCGGAGCCACCGTCCGGTGCGGCGGCCGCGCGCCGGACGGGCCGGGCTTCTTCTACCTGCCGACGGTCCTCACCGACGTGCCCGCGGACGCCGCCGTTCTGCGCGAGGAGCCGTTCGGGCCGGTCCTTCCGGTGCTGCGGTTCGGCACCCTGGACGAAGGGCTCGCCCGGGCCAACGACGTGCCGTACGGGCTGGCGGCGTATGTCTACACCACTGACCTCGGTCGGGCCGACGCTGCGGTGGCGGGCCTGGACGTGGGCATGATCGGGGTGAACGAGACGGCACTCGCCTCGGCCGCGTCGCCGTTCGGAGGAGTCGGACTCTCGGGGTACGGCCGGGAGGGCGGCACCGAGAGCATCGAGGCGTACACCATCGCCACCGCCGTGACATCGAGGGGAAGGCCGTGAGCAGTAGCAAGGAACCGCTTCCTGCGGGCGTCTGGGGAGTGCTGGCCACGCCGCTGACCGCCGACGGATCCGCCGTGGACACCGAGTCCCTCGCCCGCCAGGTGCAGCACTACGCGCGGATCGGGGCTACCGGGCTCACCGTGCTGGGGGTGTTCGGCGAGGCGGCCCGGCTCACGCAGGACGAGCGGCGGACCGTCGTGGAGACGGTGGTGGCGGCGGACCCGCGGCTGCCGCTGGTGGTCGGGGTCAGTGCGCTCGAGACCGACGCGGCCTGCGCCGAGGCGGACAACGTGCTCGATCTGGTGGACGGGCGGCTGGCCGGGCTGATGGTGCAGGTCGCGTCCCCCGACCCGGCCGAGCTTGCTCGGCACCTGACGAAGGTCGCCGACCGGACGGGACAGGGGATCGTCGTCCAGGACTATCCGGTCATCAGTGGTGTCTCCATCGCCGCGCGTGATCTGGTCGACGCGGTCCGACGGGTGCCGTCGGTGACGGCGGTGAAGTCCGAGTCCTCGCCCAGCCCGCCTGCCGTGGCCGAGCTCGTCGCGGGTGTCGAGGTTCCCGTGTTCGGCGGGCTCGGCGGCACGTGTCTGCTCGACGAGCTCGCGGTCGGTGCGGCGGGCGCGATGACCGGGTTCTCGGTGCCGGAGGGGTTGCTCGCCTGCGTCGCGGCGTATCGGTCCGGTGGGTTCGGCGCCGCTCGTGAGGTCTGGCGCGACTACCTGCCGCTGGTGAACTTCGAGTTCCAGCAGGGCATCGCGCTCGGGCTGCGCAAGCACAGCCTGGTGCTGCGCGGGCTGATCCGGCACGACGCGGTGCGGCCGCCCGCACGGGCGATCCCGCCGCGCATGCTCGAGTTGCTCGCCGAGCACCTGCGCCGTGCCCCGGGCGCCGTGCTCCCGTAGGAGAGGAAGCGATGACTGAGGAGACCGGGCTCTACCGCGGCCTGACGAACTACGGCGACCGGGAGTTCTCCCGCTACCTACGCCGGACATTCCTGCACTCGACGGGCCGTGCGCCGGAATCGCTCGATCGCCCGGTGATCGGCATCGCCACATCGGCGAGCGACTTCAACCCCTGCCACCGGGCGATGCCGGAGCTGGTCGCGTCGGTGGTGCGCGGCGTGACTGCGGCCGGCGGGCTGCCCATGCAGTTCCCGACGGTGTCGCTCGGGGAGGGATTCCTCAACCCGACGGCGATGATGTTCCGCAACCTGATGGCGATGGACGTCGAGGAGATGGTGCGGGCACAGCCCATGGACGCCGTCGTCCTGGTCGGTGGTTGCGACAAGACCGTCCCGGCGCAGCTGATGGGTGCGTTCTCCGCCGGGCGACCGGCCGTCCAGCTCGTGACCGGGCCCATGTCGACCGGGCGCTACCACGGGGAACGCCTCGGCGCCTGCACCGACTGCCGCCGGTTCTGGGCGAACTACCGCGGTGGCGACGTCAGCGCCGAGGAGATCGCGGAGGTCGAACGGAACCTCGCCACCACGGCGGGCACGTGCGCGGTGATGGGCACGGCCAGCACGATGGCGTGCGTCGTCGAGGCACTGGGGATGGCGCTGCCGGGCAGCGCCACCGCACCTGCCGTGCACTCCGACCGGCTGCGGATCGCGGAGGCGACCGGCACGGCCGCCGTCGAGATCGCCGCAGCAGGGCGCACGCCGGACCAGGTGGTCACCCCGGCGTCGGTCCGCAACGCGCTGCGGGTGCTGCTCGCGATCGGCGGCTCGACCAACGCCTTGGTCCACCTGACGGCGATGGCGGGGCGGCTGGGAATCCCGATCGATCCGGACGAGCTGAACGCGCTCAGCGAGACGACGCCCGTGCTCGTCGAGCTCAAGCCGACGGGCGCGCACTACATGGAGGACCTGCACGCCTCCGGTGGACTCCCGGCCGTGCTGCACGAGCTGCGGGACCTGCTGGACCTGTCCGCGCTCACCGTCACCGGCGCCACCCTCGGCGACGTGCTGGGGGAGGGGCCCGACTGGGTCGACCGAAGCGTCGTACGGACGGCCGCGGAACCGAGCCGGGACAAGGGCGGGCTGGTGTGGTTGCGCGGGTCGCTGGCGCCCAACGGCGCGCTGATCAAGCGGTCCGCCGCGGATCCGGCGCTGTTCGAGACCACGGGACGAGCAGTGGTGTTCCGCTCGCTGGAGGACCTCGCGGAACGAGTCGATGACCCGGACCTCGACGTGACGGAGTCGGACGTTCTCGTACTGCAGAACGCCGGTCCGCGCGGAGCGGGGATGCCCGAGGCCGGTTACCTGCCCATTCCCGCCAAGCTGGCGCGCAAAGGCGTGCGCGACATGGTCCGCATCTCCGATGCGCGAATGAGTGGCACCGCGTACGGCACGATCGTCCTGCACGTCACGCCTGAGGCCGCGATCGGCGGCCCGCTCGCGCTGGTCAGGACGGGGGACCGGATCCGGCTGTCGGTCAGCGAGGCGAGCCTCGACCTGCTCGTCGACGACGCGGAGCTGGCCCGCCGCCGGGCGGAGCTGCCTGTGCCCCAACCGGGCCCGATGACCGGATACCGCAAGTTGTTCCACGAGCACGTCACGGGGGCCGACCGTGGCTGCGACTTCGACTTCTGCATCCCCCGTGCCTGACGGCACACCTGTCGCCGAACCGGAGATCGGGTCGTGGACGACCCGCTGAAGGGAAACACGCCGATGACGTCGGACGCGTACGAACCCTCGGCGCACGCGCTGGAACCACGTGCCTGGTTGCGCTCCGACGCACCCCGGCTGGACCTCTGCGGGTCGTGGCGGTTCCGGCTGTTCCCGCGCGCCGACACGGGCGTCGACCCGGCAGATGACGGCAGCGACAGCAGCTGGACGGACCTGCCGGTGCCCGCGCACTGGCAGCTCCACGGCCACGGCAGCCCGGCCTACACCAACGTCGCCTACCCCTTTCCCGTCGATCCGCCGCGGGTGCCGCTGGAGAACCCGACGGGCGAGTACAGGCGCCGGGTCGAGCTGCCCGCCGACTGGCCGGCCGGCACCACGGAGCTGCGATTCGAGGGCGTGGACTCGCGGGCGCAGGTGTGGGTCAACGGCACCGAGGTGGGCTGGTCCACCGGGAGCAGGTTGCCGGTGGAGTTCGACGTGTCCGCGGTGGTGCGGCCGGGCCGGAACCTGCTCGCGGTGCGGGTCCAGCAGTGGTCGGCCGGTAGCTATCTCGAGGACCAGGACATGTGGTGGCTGTCCGGGATCTTCCGCGAGACCGCCCTGCTCGCCCGACCCGAGGGCGGGATCACGGACGTGGCCGTGCACGCCGGATTCGACTCCGCGACGGGCACGGGCGAGCTCCGCGTGGACGCGGTCACCGGCGGCGGAGCTGCGGCGCGGTTGCGCGTGCCCGAACTGGGCGTCGACGTGCCGGCGGGCGAGCAGGTCACGCTGACGGACGTGGAGCCGTGGTCGGCCGAGGTGCCTCGGCTCTACGACGGTGAGCTCGCGACGGCCACGGAGCGGGTGCGGTTGCGGATCGGCTTCCGCACTGTTGCGATCGAGGCCGGCGAGCTGCGCGTCAACGGCCGGAGGCTGCTGTTCCGGGGGGTCAACCGGCATGAGTTCCACCCCGACACCGGCCGCGCCGTGGACGAGGCCACCATGCTCGCCGACGTCCTCCTGATGAAACGCCACGGTGTCAACGCGGTGCGGACCAGCCACTATCCACCGCATCCACGTTTCCTCGAACTGTGCGACGAGTACGGCCTCTACGTGGTGGACGAGTGCGATCTCGAGACCCACGGGTTCTTCCTGGTCGAGTGGCGGAACAACCCGTCGGACGACCCCCGTTGGCGCGCGGCGTACCTGGACCGCGCCCGGCGCACCGTGTACCGCGACCGCAACCACCCCTCGGTGGTGATGTGGTCGCTGGGCAACGAGGCGGGCAGCGGGGTCAACCTCGCGGCGATGGCCGCGGAGATCCGGACGATCGACCCCTCCCGCCCGCTGCATTACGAGCACGACCGCTCGGCCATGAACTCCGACGTGTACAGCCGGATGTACGCCTCACCGTCCGAAGTGGAGCAGATCGGGCGCCGTGCCGAGGAACCGCATCCGGATCCGGCCGCCGACGCCCGCAGGCGCACGTTGCCGTTCGTGCTGTGCGAGTACGCACACGCCATGGGCAACGGGCCGGGTGGCCTCGCCGAGTACCAGGCGCTGTTCGAGCGCTACCCGCGTTGCCAAGGTGGGTTCGTGTGGGAGTGGCTCGACCACGGGCTGCGCACCCGCACCGCTGACGGCACCGAGTTCTTCGGCTACGGCGGCGATTTCGGCGAACGCCTGCACGACGGCACCTTCATCGCCGACGGGCTGCTGTTCCCCGACCGCACGCCCTCGCCCGGGTTGCTGGAGCTGGCCGCCGTGATCGCCCCGGTCCGGATCGCCGCCGCGTCCGGCTCGGGCATCGTCGTCACCAACCGGTACGACGTCCGCGATCTCACGCACGTGACCCTGCGCTGGGCGCTGGAGAGCGAGGGAGCGGAGATCGCCAAGGGCGAGCTGCCCACACCTCGGCTCGATCCGGGGGAGACCGTCGTGCTGGAGGTTCCGGAGCTGCCGCTCACCACGGGGGAGAGCTGGCTGACCGTCCGGGCGGAGCTCGCCGCCGACGAACCGTGGGCGCCTGCCGGGCATGTCGTCGGCCAGGGCCAGCTGCTCGTCACGCCCGCCGGGCCGGTGCCCCCGGTCGGTGCGCCCGCGCGGTGGCCGGCCACCGTCCACAGTGGAAGGAACCTCGTCGGGCCCGCCGAGCTCGATGCCGACGGTGCACTGCGCCGGATCGGAGACCTGCCTGTCGACGGGCTCCGCCTGGACCTGTGGCGGGCGCCCACCGACAACGACCGCGGCCATCCGCAGCGAGCCGCGGCGGGCCAAGGTGCCTCGCTGCTCGCGCAGTGGCAGGCCATCGGCCTCGACCGCCTGGAGCACCGCGTCGACGACGTCCGGCTTGCCGACGGCGCACTCGTCGTCACCACCTGGGTCGGGGCGGCCGCGACGGACGTGGCGATGCGGGTCCGGTACCGGTGGACCGCGGACGGCGAGAAGCCCGAGACGGCCGTGCGCCTGGACGTCACCGTCGAGCCGCACGGGCCGTGGGAGGTGCCGTTGCCGCGGCTGGGCCTGCGCACCGGCCTGCCTGCCGCGATCGACACCGTCACCTGGTTCGGCACGGGCCCGGGGGAGTCCTACGCCGACAGCGGCTCTGCGGTGCGGGTCGGCCGGTTCCGGGCAAGCGTGGCCGAACTACAGACGCCGTATGTGCACCCGCAGGAGAACGGCAACCGGCGCGGGGCGCGCTGGGCCGAGCTGACCGGCCCGGACGGCGGGCTGCGGGTGGAGGGCCTGCCGACGATCGACCTCACCGCCCGGCGATGGACCAGCGAGCAGCTCGGCGCGGCCGCGCACCCGTACGAGCTGGCTGCGGGTGACCGGCTGTGGGTGAACCTCGACGTCGGGCAGAGCGGGCTCGGGTCGGCATCGTGCGGACCGGGCCCGGCGCCGGAACACCTGCTGATGCCCGCCCCCGCCACCTTCTCGCTACGGCTGTTGCCGCTCGCGATACGGCGGTGACATCGTCCGAGGAGCGGAGGGGCGAGAATTCCGAGCATGGACGACGGCGAGCTGACGGTGGTGGACGGCGCCGCGGCCGTGCCGCGCGCGCGGCGGGGGCGGCGGGTGTCGATAGCCGACGTCGCCCGCCGCGCCGGGGTGTCCGCCCAGACCGTCTCCCGCGTCTCGAACGGTTTCCCCGGCGTCGTCGAGTCGACTCGGGACACGGTGCTGGCGGCCATGGCCGAACTCGGCTACCGGCCGAACAGCGCGGCCCGCGCCCTCAAGCGCGGGGAGTTCCGCACGATCGGTGTCATCGTCTTCTCCTTGTCCACCACGGGTAGCACGCGCACCCTGGAGGGCATCGCCACGTCCGCGGCCGAAGCCGGATACGCGATCACGTTGCTGCCTGTCGCGGTGCCTACGCAGGGCAGCCTCCGCGGTGCCGTCACCCGCCTCGGCGAGCTGGCGGTCGACGCGGTGATCATCGTCATGGAGATGCACCTCCTCGACAGCGCCGCCATCGACCTGCCGCGGGGAATGCCCGTGGTCGTCGGCGACCACGACGCGGGTGCCAGATACAGCGTTGTCGACACCGACCAGACGGGCGGAGCACGTGCGGCCGTTCAGCACCTCCTGGACCTCGGTCATCGCACGGTCTGGCATGTCGCCGGTCCGGCTGCGTCCTTCGCCGCGCAGCGCCGCGAGGAGTCCTGGGAGGCGACCCTCCGTGCCGCTGGGCTGGACGTACCCCCGGTGGTTCGCGGCGACTGGACCCCCGAGTCCGGATACCGCGCGGGGCTCCGCCTCGCCGATGAAGCGGATTGCACGGCGGTGTTCGCGGCGAACGACGAGATGGCGCTGGGCGTGCTCCGCGCGATGCACGAACGGGACCGTGCCGTGCCCGGTGACGTCAGCGTCGTCGGATTCGACGACATTCCGCATTCGGCGTCGTTCTTCCCGCCGCTGACGACGGTGCATCAGGATTTCGCCGAGGTCGGCCGCCAGTGCGTACAAGGCGTCCTGCGCCAGATCCGCACGGACGAGCCCGAGCACGGCTTCACGATCGTCCCCAACCGGCTCGTGGTGCGCCGGAGCACCGCACCGCCGCCGCCGTAGCCCTGGTCGGGTCAGGCGAGCACAACGACCATGCCGGCGCCGACGGCCGCGTAGATGGCGGTGAGGACCGCTCGCATGGTGGGCCGCGAGGTACCTGAGGTCGGGGCGCCCCAGCCCAGCGTGGGCCAGCGCAGGATCACTCCGGCGATCCCGATCCCGACAGCGACCGCCGCGATCACCCAGGCCCAGGACAGCAGGCCCGGCGGCGGGATGACGGCACGCACGAACGCCAGCGCCACGACGGCGTCCACGGTGGAGCTGACCAGCACGAACCTGCTGGGGGCCGCGAAGGCCCCTCGGGACCACGCCCGCAGCACCTGGTTGCCGGTCATCATCACCGCGAACAACCACAGCCCGATTTCCAGCGCCGCGATCATGCCTCACCTCCGATGCGTTCGAGCAGGGTGAACCCCGTCGCTGTGATCCGGTCGGCCGGTTCCCCAGCGGCGGCCAGCACGACGACGGCGGTGCCCGCATCCCGGTCGATCCCGAGAAATGAGGAGAACCCGCCGGTGCTCCCGTTGTGCCAGACGACCGTGGTCCCGGTCGCAGGGACGGCCCTCGTGAACCAGGCCCATCCGATGCTGTCCTCCTCGTCGAAGGTGCTGCGAGACGTGAGGGCGTCGATACCGGGCGCGCTGCCGTCGAGCAGCGCTCGGGCGAGAACGGCCATGTCGGTGATGTCGGCCCTGCCGGTGCCCGCGGGGCCCATCGCCTCGCCGAGCCACGGGTCGGCACGGCGGCCGCCTCGGGCCTCGCCCAGCAGGTCGCGGGGGCCCAGCTCAGCGGCGGAGACGGGGACGATGGTGTCGGCCATTCCGAGCGGGATGAGCACCCGCTCGGCCAGCAGCTGCGGATAGGGCGCCCCGCCGGCCGCGGCGAGCGCGGCGCCCAGCAGTTCGAAACCGACGTTGGAGTACGTGGCCGGCGGGGCGTCGGGGTGGACGTCGGCGAGTTCGGCGAGGAGCTGCGTGAGCGTCGCGATGTGCGGGTCCCCGGCCGAGAGCCCGCTCCAGTAGCCCCGAAGAAACTGCGCGACGGTGGGTGGCTGTCTCGGCAGGCCCGAGTGGTGCGTGGCGAGCTGGGCGAGGGTCACCTCGGCGATCGGTCCGTCGACCGGGACGAGATCGCCGAGCCGTGTGGCGGCCGTGACCTCGCCGCGGCCGATCATCTCCGCGAACAGCAGACCCGTCAGCCCCTTGCTGATCGATCCGATCTCGAATCGGTCGTCGAGACCGGCGCCGATTGCCACGGTGCGCGTGCCGTCCCTGGTGACGGCGGCGACGGCGAGCGCCGGCTGCCCTTCGCCGACGACCTCACGGGCCAGCGTCGCGAGCGCCGCGTCCCCGACGTGGTGGTCGGGGAGCCGGCTCGGCGCGGGCCGCGCCACGAGCCCGACCGCAAGGGCCAGCGCGGCACACACCACCACCACGACAACGGTTCCTCCGGCGCGGGGCCGGGATGGCGGCGGGGCGTGTGGGGCGATGGTTGATGAGCTGGTCACGGTGCTTCCTCCCCCTGGTGGTGCGGTTCTTGCGGTGCGTGTCATAGGGCCGTTGCGACAGCGACGAGCAGCGGCACGACCCGCTCGACCGGGACGTGGATCTGTCCGCGCCCGGCGGAGCGCAACCAGCCGGTAGCGGTCAGGATGCGGACGTGGTGATAGACCTGCCCGGTCGTCCCCATGCCGTCGAGCTCGGCGAGAGCTGCTGGGCTCGTGTGGCCGCGCAGCACGGCGAGCAGCAGCTGCAGGCGCACCGGATGCCCGAGCGCGGACAGGCGTGCCGCCGCACTGTCCGCGGCACCCTCGTCGAGATCGAGCAGGGCTTCGGTCGGGTGCCCGTACTGCCAGCTCGCTGACCCTGCGGCTGTCTCGACCTCGCCGGCGAACACCACCTCGCCACCGTCAGAACCTGCGAGTCGCGCTCGCAGGCCCTCGAGCACCCAGAACGTCTGGGCGTCTGCGCTCACCGCCCGACGGTCCGCTGGTTCGCCGTCGAGGCGCGCTTCGACGGCCCGCAAGCGGGCATCAAGATCCCGTAGCGCCTCGGTGTCGAACTCCATGGCGCCAATATTACGAATTTACGTAATCGTCGCAAACGGCTTTCGGTGCGCGCTCCGAGCCAGCTTGCGGAGGACGGTGAACCTGGCACCCTGGTCCGCCACGCATGTCGCAGCGGGGGACGGGGCGGATCCGGTGACGGTGTCGAGCGGCCTGCGATTGGGCGTCGTGGGTCTCAAGATGGGCCTCTACCTGGCGGACTGGGCGCAGCGCGTCGGGCTGCAGGTGGTGGCCGGCTGTGATCGCGACCCGGAGACCCGCGCCGCCGCGGCGGGCCGCTTGCCCGGCGCGAATCTCACCGACCGGTGGGAGGACCTGCTCGAACTCGACCTCGACGGCGTGGTGTTGGCGAACGACTTCGACGCGCACGCGCCGCCGGCGATGGAGTTCCTCGAACAGGGTGTGCACGTGCTGTCCGAGTCCGCGGCGTGCACCACCGTGGAGGAGGGACGCCGGCTCATCGAGGCTGTCGACGGGTCGGCCGCGACCTACTCACTGGCGGAGAACTACGTCGCCCACCCACACGTGCGCGCGATCCGGGAGGTGGTCGCCCGCGGCGAGGTGGGCAGGGTCGAGCTGATCGAGGCGGACTACCTGCACGGCATGTCGCCGGAGATGGTGGACGCGCTGATCGGGGACCCAGCGCACTGGAGGGGGCGCATCGCACCCACCGCGTACTGCACCCACACGATGTCGCCGGTGCTGGCGATCACCGGGGCGCGACCCGTGGAGGTCACCGCATTCACCGTGGACGAGACGAACCGACGGGCCGCGGTGGTCATGGTGGTCCGGCTGTCCACGGGCGCGCTGGCTGTGACCCGGCACGGATTCCTGCAGGGCGAAGCGGACAGCCACTGGAGTTGGGTGTCGGTGCGGGGCAGCCGCGGGCTGGTCGAGTCCGGACGTGGCCCGGGTGAGCGGGCCTGGTCGGTCCGGGTTCGAACCGAGGGGTGGGCGAGCGACGACGGAGAAATCCGCGACGACGAGCGAACACCGCCGCCGCTGTTCCTGGCGGGCGATGAGGTCGAACGGCGCGCCGAGGGAACGGCGCTGATACTCACTGCGTTCCGCGCGACGATCGAGCACGGTGCGCCGCCGCTGGTTCCGGTGCGTCCGGCGGTTGCGGCAGTACTCGTCGGCGTCATGGGCGCGCAGTCGCTGGCAAACGGATCGCGACCCGTCCCGGTGCCGAGCGTCGACTGATGATCCGGATCGGCCCCCTGAGCCGATCCTGATCACGCGCTACTGGTCACGGGCCTGGCGGGGAGGTAGGCAGGTATGCGCAACCCGGAATCCGGCGAACTGACAGGAGCAGCACGTGCAGCATGCCTTCGTCTTCAACGAGGTTGCCGTTCTCGTACGGCACTGGTTCGAGATCGACCTCGCCGACAGCCACATGGAGCACGGTGCGCGCGTCGAGATCCGGCTGTTGGCCCCTCAACCGCGCCGTGGTTCCGAGTCGGCCGCCCAGGTGATCGTGGTCGATCAACCCGTGTGGCGGGCGGACCTGTTCGATCGTCTCGACGGCAGCCCCGGAGCGTTCGAGGCGGCGCACTTTCACCCGCACTTCGTGGGGGTCGAGCCAAGTGAGCGTCACTGGGACGAGGCGGTCAAGGCCGCGCCGTGGGACTGGCTGCGGACCCGCCTGTCCGATGTCGCGGCGATCGTTGCCTCGGCGGGCATGCAGCTTCGTGACCCAGCAACCGAGAACGAGCAGGTCAGGGCCGATGCCGAGGTGATCGTCGCCGCCGCACGGAGCCGTGCGCCGATGCTGTGCCGGTCCAAGCAGCAGTGTCATGACTGGACCCGGGATGCCGAGGTCGCTGTGCACAGCATGCTGGGTTCTCTGGGGCGGCCTGATCTCCTCGACCGGGATCGGGTGTCGCCGTGGATTCCGGTAGGAGCGTGAGGGACCACCGCCGCGTGTGGCGGGAGGGAAGCCCGATTCAGCGATAGAGCTGTACGCGTGAGGTGATGTGGAGCTTGCCGAAGATCTTGTGCAGGTGCCACTCGACGGTGCGCGGGCTGAGAAACAGCCGGGCCGCGATCTCGGGGTTCGAGAGGCCCTCCCGCACGAGGCCGACGATCTGCATCTCCTGACTCGTGAGTTCGCCATCCTTCTCGACGGTCCGTCTGCGGCTGCGTTGGCCGGCGGCCTGCAGCTCCCGAGTAGCGCGGCGGGCGAACGCTTCCATATCCATGGCTGTGAACATGCGGAAGGCGATACGCAGTTGCTCACGCGCTCTCAGCCGAGAGTTCGCGCGGCGAAGCCACTCGCCGTACAGGAGGTGTGCGCGGGCGAGTTCGCCGCGGATGCGTGTGCGGCCGAGGCGGGCGATCGACTCGCGGTATGCCTCCTCGGCAGCCTTACCGTTGCTCAGCAGAGCGCGGGAGCGGGCCTGGATGCCCAGCGCCCATTCCGTACCGCTCGCGTCGGTCGCTTCCGCGAGTCGCTGATATGCCGCGGAAGCGTGCTCGGGCATCGCGCTGCGGCCGGCCGCCTCGATGAGCTCGATCAGCGTCCCCCAGGTGGGCATGCCCGACGCCTGCGGGCACACGTTCTCGGCGTGCTCGGCCGCGGCAAGTGCGTCCTCGTACCGGCCCAGGCTGTTGCAGAGCAACGCTTTGGCCCTGTAGCTGACGATCAGTCCGAAGCCTTCTCCTCGTCGCAGGGCGTCGGTGACGGTGCTCCCGATGAGTTCGCAGGCCTCGGATTCCCGACCGTGCCAGGCTGCAAGCAGCACGGCGCCATAGGGGGTGAGGGGACTCCCGGTCGCCTCGGTGACCGCGTCCAGCTCGTCGAGCAACGGCGCGGCTGCAGCGAGCTCGCCGACGAGCACGTGTGTGGCGATGCGTGAGTTCAGGACGAGGGGGAGCGTGGTGGACGCCCCGGCGTCCCGGGCGACCTGGAGACAGCGGGTGGCGACCATCTCCAGCGCTTCGTCGTCCCAGAGATTCACGGCGGTGATGTGGGCGGGCCAGGGCAGGCGCAGTCCGTCGCGGCGGGAGATGTCGTGGCTGAGCACGGCGTCGAGGGCCCGCTTCAACGTCGGCAGCCCCGCCGTGTATCCGTCGGTGTAACGCGTCGCGAGGCCGTCGAGGAGAAGATCGGTCGCGCGCGACGGCAGCGCCGAGGGCGGCGCGGAACGTGCGGCCTCGGCGACCTCGCGCACGCCGGCCAACGGGCTCGCGATCATGGCCGCGGAGAGCGCATCCAGGTAGGTCTCGCGGGCCAGTTGGACATCGAGTGGTTCGAGTTGTCGGGCGGCCCTGAGCAATAGCGGTGGTGCCTCGCTGCCCGGGTTCACGGCAAACGTGATCTGTGCGCGCAGGAGTTCCAACCGGGCCCGCTGCGGCTCGTCCAACGGGTCCACTTCTGCCAGCGAGAGCATTCGCAGGGCCGCGTCGGGCTTGCCGGCCCGATGCGCGGCCTGTGCCGCAACCAGAGCGCGCTCAGCGCGGCGCGCCCGCTCCGGCGGTGTCAGCTCGGCTGCCCGTTGCAGGAACGCGGCCGCCGCGGCCGGTCCGCCGCGGGCCCGCGCCAGCGCCGCTGTCCGCTGCAAGTCCCCGACGACCTCCTCGTCGGGCTGGGCTGCGGCTTGCGCCCGGTGCCAGGCACGTCGATCAGGATCCGCGACCGGGTCGGTGACCTCTGCCAGTGCCCGGTGCGCGATGCGCCGTTCCAGCACCGATGCCGCCTGGTAGACGACCGAGCGGTGCAGCGGGTGCTGGAACCGCACATGGGCGCCGACCTCGAGCAGCCCGGCTGCGGCCGCCGGCTCCACCGCCTCGACACCGATCTCCAACCGGGCGCCCGCCCGCCACAAGAGCACGGGGTCACCGAGCGGCTCCGCCGCCGCGATCAGGACCAGCCGGCGCGTCGCGGCCGGAAGCGACGCCGGCAGACTCTGCAGGTACTCCTTCTCGACCCACCTCGGGAGAGCCTGTGCCCCAGGCGATCCCGACCCGCCGGCCAACTCCGCAGGCGTCAGTCCCAGCAATGCCGCCGGGTTCCCCCGCGTCTCGGCGACGAGTCGGTCGAGCACCTGGTCGTCCGACGGTCCGCGGTGGAACGAGCGCACCAATGCCCGCGCCTCGGCGTCGGGCAGTCCGGCGACCACCAACTTGCGCAGGCCCGTCAACTCGGGTGTGCAAGCGGGCTCGCGCGTCGCGAGGATCAGGGCCACCGGTTGCGATTCCAGTCGACGTGCGGCGAACGTCAGTGCCTGCAGGGAGGCGCGATCGAGCCACTGAGCGTCGTCCACGACGAGAAGAAGCGGCCGTTCCCTGGCGACCTCGGTCAGCAGGCCCTCTACCGCCAGGCCGACCAGGAAACGATTCGGCCCCGGCTCACCGCGCATCCCGAGCGCCGCCTGTAAAGCATCGCGCTGATGAACGGGAAGGACCTCTGCCCAGCGCAGCATCGGCGCGCACAACCGATGCAGGCCGGCGAAGGTCAGGTCCGTCTCCGGCTGCACACCCGCGGCCCGCGCCACCCGGAATCCCGTGACCTGCTCGACCACGTGCTCCAGCAGCGCGGTCTTACCCACCCCGGGCTCGCCGCACAGCACCATCGCCAGGCTCTGACCGGCCCGCACGCCGGCCACCAGTCGATCGAGCACTCCACACTCATCACGCCTGCCCGACAACTCATGGTGGCGCCGCGACCGGCGCCCGCCGTTGTCGAGCCGCCCGGTGAGCACGCGGTGTGGTCGATCGGAACTCCCGACGCCGAGATCGACAGGCCGCGAGCCGTGGCCGAGTGGAATCAGTGGCTCGCCTGTCATCCGGCTGCGGTGCCGGGTCCGGGGGAGTTGGGCGCAGACATGACGAGGCTTCCTCCATGTTGTCCGGATTCTGCACCCGGGCACAGTTCCAGAAATGATCGGTTCGCCGGCGAGTCGACTCAGGCGCTCTCGAGCTGTGCACCTTGCTGTTCATTGGCTTAACGGCGTGTTCAAGGATCAGGAATTTGGAGAGCCGGGGGTAGACCGCAATCGGGAATTACCTCCTACCATCTGGTTATGAGCGAGACCGTTCCGGATCTCGAGAGCCTCAAGCTGCTCGTGCTGGTCGGCGAACTCGGCAGCCTCGGTCAAGCGGCGGGGCGGCTGAGGACGAGCCAGCCGGCTGCGAGCAAACGACTGGCTGCACTGGAGCGCCGCCTGCATCTCACCCTCGTCGATCGGAGTCGCCGGGGCTCACACCTCACCTCGGAGGGGCGTGCAGTGACCCAGTGGGCCCAGCGGGTCCTCGCCGAGGTGGACGAACTCATGGTCGGCGTCGCGGCACTCCGCGCCGACCGTGCCAACGACCTGCGCATCGCCGCCAGCATGACGCTCGCGGAGCATTTCGTACCGGGCTGGATCGGCGCGTTGCAGCGGCGAACGCCTGGGCTCCACGCGAGCCTCAGGGTCACGAACTCCGAGCACGTCGCCGACCTGGCTCTGCGCGGCGAGATCGGTATCGGTTTCATCGAAGCTCCCACGGTCCCCGCACGGCTGAGCTCGCAACAGGTGGCGAAGGACAGGTTGGCGATCGTCGTTCACCCAGGGCATCCATGGGCGCAGCGCAGGCACGTCGTCGAGTTGGCGGAGCTCGCGCAGACCCCGCTCATCGTGCGTGAACTGGGATCCGGCACACGGGAAACCCTCGACCGCATGCTGGAGAGGGCCGATCTCCGCACGGCTCGGCCCCTGCTCGAGCTCGACTCGAACGCCGCCGCACGCAGCGCGGTCATCGCGGGTGTGGCGCCGGCAGTGCTGAGCGCGATCACCGTGCAATCGGACATCTCCGCAGGCCAGCTCGTCGAGGTCGCCATTGCGGGTGTCGACCTGCACCGGACTCTGCGTGCGGTGTGGCCGGAGGGCCGGAAACTTGTCGGCGCCGCCGAGGAGCTACTGCGCGTCGCCATACGGGCCTGCCGGGGTTAGCTCGCGCGGCGATTCCGGGGCCGGTGTCTCGACTGCGGTGCGCCCCACCCCGGGGACGTGACCGGGGTGTCCACGGGCGCCATCGATCCTGTGCCGCCGGAAGATGAACCGGAAATCGCGCGGATAGGCGCTTTCAATCATGTCTCGCCCTCAGGGAAAGGAGTCGACGTGAGACGAACAATGGTGTTGCGCAAGGGAGCTCTGCTCATCGTCGCCGTGACTGTCGCCATGGCACCTGCGGCCTGCGCGGCCCCAGCCGACCAGGGTGCCGCAACGTCCGGATGGGTGGACCAGCAGGCTCCCGGCTTCTACCGGTTGAGGCTCGGCGATTTCCGGATCACAGTCCTGTCGGATGGCACGGCGCCTCGCGACCTTCCTATGATCATGAGCAAGCCTGACGATGTCAGGGCGGCCTTCGAGGCGTCGCATGAAGCGCTACCGACGGAGCTGTCGATCAACTGCTTCCTGGTTGACACGGGCGCGCAGAAGATCCTGGTCGACACCGGTGCAGGCGAGCTGTTCGGGGCGACGTCCGGGAAGCTGGTCGACAATCTGCGCGCTGCGGGCTACCGACCCGAAGACGTCGACACGATTCTGCTCACGCACATCCACGGTGACCACTCAGGTGGCCTGAGCATCGGGGGCAAGGCCGTGTTCCCGAACGCGAGGGTCTATGTCGACAAGGATGATCCGGACTACTGGCTCTCCTCCGCAGCCGAGGCCGGCGCGCCGGCGGATCGCAAAATGACGTTCGTACAGTCGAGGCAAACCCTCGACCCGTACATTCAGGCCGACCGGCTCCGGACCTTCGACGGCGAGACAGAGCTGTTCCCGGGCATTCGCACGGTGCCCGAGCCCGGGCATACGCCTGGACTGACGGGCTACCTGGTGGAAAGCCGGGGCGAGCGCATGCTGCTGTGGGGCGATATCGTGCACGCCGCCGAGGTCCAGTTCCGGGATCCGTCGATCACTGTTGAATACGACGTGGATCCGGCGCAGGCGGTGGCGTCAAGAATGCGGATGCTGGGCGATGCCCCGAAACAAGGATATCTTGTCGGTGGCGCTCATCTCTCGTTCCCAGGGCTTGGTCACGTTCGCGCCGAACAGAACGGATTCAGCTGGGTTCCTGCGCCGTACATCGGGCACCCGTGAATTCCGGACGTCGGCGCCGACCTCAGTCCAGGAAGGCGTTGACCTCCGCCGCGAACTCCTCCGGGTGCTGGAAGAGGAACCCGTGGCCTGCGCCTGGGTAGATCGACAGTGCGGCGTTGGGCAGGTTCGAGGCCAGTAGCCTGCTGTTCCTCGTCGGTATGAGGATGTCGTGGTCGCCGTTCGCCACCAGTGTGGGATGTGTGATCCCCGAGAGCCGGTGCAGGCGGGTGGGGTCGGGTATTCCCCAGGTGGTGATCGCGTCGAGTTGGGCGTCCCGGGTCTGGAGGCTGGTCGGCGCGTCGCGGTCCTGCGTCCGGCTGCAGATGCGGTCGACGAACTCCCAGCCTTTGCCGATGCTCGTGGGGGTGCGCTCGAAGAAGAGGGAGACGAAGTCCTCGCCCGTGGGCTCGTCGCGTGTGGCCGCGTCCAGGACGTCTGAGGTGAAGCCGTGCATCTGCTCGCCTCCTTGCGGGCCGGTGCCGGCAAGGACGAGCCGGTTCACGAGGTGCGGCCTGATGAGCGTGAGTTCCTGAGCGACGAACCCACCGAGGGAGAAGCCGAGGATGTCGAGTGTGCGCAGGCCGAGAGCGTCGACGAAGGCGAGTGCGTCGTGCGCCATCGCTGTGACGCTGTTCGGTGTTCGTCCTGAGGATCCGCCCACCCCGGTGTTGTCGAGCAGGATCACCTCACGTTCGGCCGCGATGGCGTCGATGAGCAGTGGATCCCAGTTGTCGAGGTTGCCGCGGAAGTGCTGCAGGAACAGCAGCGGTGTCATCTCGGGCCCGGTGCTGCCGAAGCGGCGGTAGGCATAGGTGATCCCGTTGCCGGCCTCGATGTAGAGGTTGGGAGCGGTGAACTGCGTCGGTGCAGTAGCAGGTGTGGTCATGGTGCGGCCGTCACTCGGCCGGGGCGGCCACGACGTAGGGAAAAGCCGCGCTCCGTGTGCGCGCGAACTGCCCCGAGGTGAGACCGGTGCTGACAGCAGAGTTGAGGACGAGCGAGAACATCACCTCAGGTGCGTTGTCGGCCAGGTCGCGACCGTTCATGTCGGAGAACCCGAACTCGGCGGACGTGCCGGTCCGATAGGGCACAACACGTCGGGCAGCAGCCGTCGTGCCACCGATCTTCCGTGGGCCTCGGGGTCGCCGGCCGTTCCGTTCGCCCGCACCACGCCCGCGACGAGCTTCGCGATGTGTTCGCTCTCGGCAGGCAGTTCGTCGGCCGGATGCGTCTCGTTCGTCGTGCTGGCGGCCTCGCCGTCGTCGGGGCGGAAGATCGGCCAGATCATGGGGTGGCCCTCGCGATTGATCTGTCGCCAGCCACCGGCGTCGGTGGCCAGCTTGGTGACGCTCCAGACCCCGATGTTCCGGTCGACGCCCAGGTGCGGGTCGTCGTCGGCGATCTCGAGCACGATGGAGTGGATGAACGAGCCGGCGAAACTGCTCTGCGCGATGTCGGGGCGCCAGCCTGGAAGTTCGATCTCCGCGCCCCTCGTGACGGCGGCGTTGATGGCGAAGACCTGCGTGAGGTCGACGTAGAACGGGTCCGCAGCGCGGCCGGTCCATAACCGCAGTCCGGCCGGCCCGGTGATGACGGCGCCCGTTCGGCCCTCGGCGAGCAGCTCGCCTTCTGCGGCGTCGTCCCGAGCCTGGGAACCGGTGAGGACACGGAGTGACACGGACTGGCCGCCGTCGGCGTCCCACGGGCCGAAGCTGAGCCGGTAGGTGAGATCTTCCAGCTCGCCACCGCTGGCGTGGATCTTGAACTCGTAGCGGGCCTCCGGGTGCCACCCGAGGGGCGCGTCCGTCGCCAGCGAGGAGTTCACATCCATGACGAAGACCGTGCCGGTCTCGCCGCGGAAGACGTAATGGTCGGTGAGGTCGAGCCGGTTGTCCCTGCGAGACAACTCGGAATCCAGGTGGTGAGACACGCTGCAAATGCTCCTTCGGGAAAGGTGAAGGGAGGTCGGTTGCGCGCATGGGCTTTCGCCGTGCTGTTGGGCTTCCGTCAGCGCGGCGACCCTGCCGCGGATTCTCGGTCGTGCGCCGCCGGTAGCCAGGCCCAACTGTCGCGCCGTGAGCGCCGGGCTGCACCCGTGAATGCACGTGGCACCTCCCTGGTCGGACGGACTCTCCCGTGGTGTGGCCGGTGGTGCCGTCATAGGCGCTGTGGCGGAGCACGAGAGTCGACCGTGCAGATCGCAGGCCGATCGAGGAAGGAAACGAGGGTGGGCCGGACAAGCCCCGGAGCACTCAGATCGCTGTGGCCGACGTGGCAGCGGGAAGATGCGGCAGTCTGAACGGCGCTCGGCCACCGGCGTCGATCGGCAGCGCGATGCCGGTGATGTGCCGCGTGTCGTCCGAGGCCAGAAAGACAAGTGCCTTGCTGACGTCCTCGACCTCCAACCACGGCACGGGCAAGGCATACAGGTGTTGCATCCGGAGCGCGACGTCAGCAAGCGTCCGGCCAGTGGAGCCGACCACGAAGTCGATGAAGTACTCGTTGTCGATCATCGGTGTGCGCACGGTTGCCGGGTGCACCGAGTTCACCCTTATGCCGTGCGGCGCCAGCTCCACGGCGAAAGCCTTTGCCAGCCCCGTCACGCCGTGCTTCGCCGCGTTGTAGTGGGCCATGTTCGGCAGAGCGTGCAAGCCGGCGAACGAGCTGGTCAGAACGATGGAGCCGCCGCGGCGCCGCTTCAGCATCGCGGGCAAGGCGGCCTTGACAGTGCGCCACACCCCACTCAGGTTGACGTCGATGACGTCGTCCCATGCCGCCTCACGCAGCTCCCACGCCGGAGCAAAGTTTTCTATCCCGGCATTGGCCACCACGATGTCTATGTGGCCGAACTCTTCGAGCGCTTCGGCCACGACAGCGTCGATCTGAGCGCTGTCCCGGACGTCTGCCCGCCGCGCGATGATCCGTCGATCCAGAGACTCGACCAGTCTCACCGTCTCAGCCAGATCCTCGTCCGTGGCCATCGGATAGGGAGCCGTCGCGGTGTCTGAACACACGTCGAACACCACGACGTCCGCGCCTTCCAGGGCAAAGTGCTTGGCATGCGAGCGCCCCTGGCCACGAGCGCCTCCCGAGATCAGGGCTACTTTTCCCGACAACTTGCCCACTTTCCACCCTTCCTGTGATTTGTGTGCTGTATTCATTAATGCTGTGGAACTTTCACTGGTAGCAGGCTTCCGGCATCGACGACGTGCTGCGTTCCCGTGACGAACCTGGACTCGTCCGAGGCGAGGTAGAGCATGGCATTGGAGACGTCTCGCACCTCGACCCACGGAACCGGCAGCGCGTTGTTGGCCTGCATCGCCGCGGAGAACTGCTCGGCCGTGATATCCGCTGAGCCGGTGAAAGCCGCCCGGGCGGCGAGATTGTTGATCATCGGCGAATTCACGTTCCCGGGATTTACTGCGTTGGCACGGACTCTGTACGGCGCCAGCTCTACGGCGAAGGCCTTCACCAATCCGATGACGCCGTGCTTCGCCGCCGTATAGTGGCCGAGTCGAGGTAGGGCTGCGATGCTGCCTGTCGACCCGGTGACGATGATGGAGCCCTGGCGGCGTTCGATCATTGCGGGCGCTACTGCCTTCATCGTCTTCCATGTCCCGCTGAGGTTGATCTCGACGACGTCTCGCCAGGACCTCTCGTCCAATTCCCAGAGACATCCGACGCCGGCTATCCCGGCATTGGCGACCGCAATGTCGATTGCGCCGAACTTTGCAAGCCCCTCGTCCACCACCTCTTGGATCCGCGCTCCGTCTCGTGTGTCGCCCTGGCGTGCGATGATCCGCCGGTTCAGCGATTCGACGAGCTCAACGGTGTAAGTCAGGTCGTTCGGCGTGGACATCGGGTAGGGTGCTGTCTCCACCTGGTTGCAGATATCGAACGCAATGATGTCTGCGCCTTCCTCGGCGAAACGGACGGCGTGCGACCTGCCTTGGCCGCGCGCTGCTCCCGTGATGAATGCAATCTTGCCGTCGAGTCTGCCCATGTCGGCTCCGTTCCATGTGATGTGTTGCTCGCAACAACTTCCCGGTTGCATTGCACCCTCTGGAATGCAACTGTGGCGCTTGCGAATCATGCCGTGGACCGGCGCGGCTTGCGCCCGTGAAGGCCCCGGTTGTGTCCCTGGTGTGGCGGTCGTGGTCGCCAGGGTGGAGAAGGAACGCCTGGGGTCGAGGCCTTGTGTGGGATGACCGAGAGGGCCTGGATGCGACCCATGAAGTGATCTAGCTCTTGACGGCTGGCAATCGGGGTTCAGGCCGGATGTAGAGGACCAAGCAGAAGCAGATCAGTGCCATGCCTACTACCGGAGCGAATAATGCAACGACAGTTGCTGCTGCGAAGAGACCCAGGGTCACCCAGGACCGCGTTCGAACTATGTGGCGCAGGGCCGGATCGCCCAACTTCGGCCGGTCCAATGCCTCCCAGTACAGACCCAGATACGTCGCATCCACCAGGAAGAAGATGGCTGCGTAGAGGCTGACGGGCGACGGCGCCAACCTGGAGTCGGCGACCCACGCCGTGGAGAACGGCACGAGTGAGACCGTGAAGAGATGGGCGAAGTTCGCCCACACCAGTCGCGGTGTCGATGTTTGCGCGAAGCCCATCAGGTGGTGGTGGTTGGCCCACACGATCGCGATGAAGAGGTAGCTGACCGCGTAACTGACCCCTGTCGGCCACAGCGACAGGAGTGCCGCGAAGGAGTGCTCCGCCGGTGGCCTCAGATCGAGTACGAGAACTGTGATGAGCACCGCGAACACGGCGTCCGAGAACAGGTGCAGTCGGTGCGGAGTGCTCGGTTTCTGAGCCATCCCCGGTCTCCTCCCTGGCACAGGACTGAGCAGCCGCTTCCATCCGCAGCCGCGTGCTACGCGCCCTCGCGCCGGCGACAGCCGATCTCCTGAAGCACCCAGGTGTTGCCGTCCGGGTCGGTGAAGTCGGCGAAGCTGGCGTAGTCCCGGTGTTCGGGGTCGGGACCGGGTTGCCAGCCGCCCTTCCAGTCTTCGATCGGGGCCTTGTGCCGGAGGTCGCTGACATCCACACCGCGTCCGCTGAGTTCGCGATGGGCTGCCTCGATGTCGGTGACGACCAGGTAGGTGCTGCGCGTCGATCCCGGTGGGGCCTCGGTGAGCCCGGTGCCGATCTGGATCGAGCAGGCCGAGCCCGGGGGTGTCAGCTGCACGACGCGGAAGTCGCTGCTGGGGTGATAGTCGACGTCGAGAGTGAAGCCGACCTTCTCGATGTAGAAGGCGGCAGCCCGGTCGACGTCGCTCACGGGCAGGGTGACCACGTCGAGGTGGTACTCCATCAGGCACCTGCCAGGTTCTGCCCGGTGAACACCTCGTCGGTGGTGAGGTCGCGGTCGACGCCGTGCGCGATCACGGACTGGCCGGGTTCGAGCCGGAGCCGGGAGCCGTCGAGGTGCACCTCGACCTTGTCCGGCTCGAACGAGACCAGGCCGGAAATGCGTCTGACCCCGGGCCAGGCGTCCAGGTAGGACCAGGCTGCGCCGTGTGCGTCGTCGATGTCGTAGTAGCTGGCCAGGCCCTTGTAGGGGCAGAACGTCTGGCCCGATGCGGGAGTGAGCGCAGATTCGTCGACGTCCGCGCGCGGGACGTACCAGCGGGGCGCGAACCCGGACTCGTACAGGGCCAGGGGATGGCTGGTGTCGGCGATGACTCGGTCGCCGTGGCGGACGACGAGATGCCGGCTGGTCTGGCGGATGTCGATGCGGTGGTAGCTGTCGGCTGCGTGACCGACGATGCGCTCGTCTTCCTCGTAGAAGGCGTCCATGGCCCTCCACGCGAACGCGACCCGGTCTTTCAGGTCGCTCGCGTGGGCAGCGAGTTCCGTGTGCTGCCATGCGGCGCGTGGTTTGCTCTGCCCACCTGCTTCGACGGTGTACCAGGTCGTTGCCCCGAGATCCGCGTGCCGGGTGGTGTGCGTGCTGGGCTGAAGCACACCATCGGTGATGTCGCCGAGCGGAAAGTAGGCCACCGGGTAGCGGCCGGGCTCGTGCAGCAGCACGACGTCCTCGCTGTCGGCCACCCAGGCGCCGCCGAACCGGACACGCATACGGCGGCGCAACGGCTCGGCGAACAGCAGCCGCGCGGGTAGCGGATCAGGCACGAGGAACCGGCCGATCGCGCCCGGGGCGAGCGGCCCTTGCTGCCAGGACAGACCCATCGTTTCCCTTTCTGGAGAGCCCGCGGGGCGCGGAGGTGTCAGGTCAACGGCTCGCCGCCGTCGATGTGCAGCGTCTGGCCGGTGAGGAAGGGGCTGGTCAGCGCGAACAGGACACCGTTCGCGATGTCGTCGACGGTCCCGATCCGCCGGACGGGATTGCGGGCGCTGATGTCGGCGAAGTAGTCGGCTTTGCCCTGCTCGCCGAAGTCGTCCCAGGCGCCGGTGTCGATCACACCGGGCGAGATGGCGTTGACGCGGATCGGGGCCAGTTCCAAGGCCAGGGAGCGGGCCAGCACGTCGGCGGCGCCGTTGGTGATGGCAACGCCCATCGTCCCGACTGCGATCTTCGACGCGGCGACGCCGGAGAAGAGCACGATCGATCCGTCGGCCGTCATCAGGGGCGCCAGGTGCTTGGCCAGCATGAGCGGGCCGATCACCTTCGTGTCGAACGACAGCCGGATCGCATCCCGGTCCAGGTCGGCGACTCGGCCGCGTGCGCGCGCGGACGCGGTGGACACGACGTGGTCGACCGCGCCGAGCCGTTCGCCGAGAGCGGCGATGGAGGTCTCGTCGGTGAGGTCGACGCGTTCGGTGGTGATGCATGGCTCGCCGGCGTAGGCCGCGGCCAGGGTGTCCTGGTTGCGGCCGGCGGCGATCACGCGCGCTCCCGCGTCACGGGCAGCGAGGGTGACGGCGCGAGCCATCCCGCTGCCCCGTCCGATGACCAGCACGGTCTGGTCGTGCAGGAGTCCGGTCATGAGGGCGTTCCTTTCAGGAAGCCGCGGTCTTCGCTGGTGCATCGGCGGCGTAGCGGTGACGGACAGTGGCGTCTGCTGTGCCTTCGGTTGACGGGCTTCAGGCGCTCGGGGTGGAGCTTCCAGCCGCCTGGGCCGGGGTCGTATCCCCTGGTTGCTGGTCGTCATGGGTAGTGGACCCGCCACACGGATAACGTGGCCCCCGTGCAGCTGCCCGGAAGCTCGCCGAAGTGGCGGTGCACCCCGGAACTGGCCGGCCGCCACACTGAGTGTCAGGTGCTCGACCGGCTGGTGGAGGCTGTCCGCGCTGGTGAGAGCCGAGCCCTGGTGGTGCACGGCGAGCCGGGCGTGGGCAAGACGGCCCTGTTGGACTACCTGGCCGGGCACGCATCCGGCTGCAGGGTGGTGCGCGCCGCCGGCGTCGAGTCGGAGATGGAACTGGCGTTCGCCGGGATGCACCAGTTGTGCGCGCCGATGCTGGATCGGCCGGAGTCGCTGCCGCTGCCGCAGCGAGATGCACTGCGCACCGCGTTCGGCATGAATGCCGGCCCGGCCCCGGACCGGTTCCTGATCGGTCTGGCTGCGCTGAGCCTGCTGTCCCATGTTGCCGAGGAGCAGCCGCTGGTGTGCCTGGTCGATGACGAGCAGTGGCTCGACCACGCATCGGCGCAGGTCCTCGCGTTCGTCGCCCGCCGGCTGGGGGCGGAGTCGGTCGGCTTCGTCTTCGCGGCCCGGGCGCCGGGCGGGGCCCTGGCGGGACTACCGGAGCTGGTGGTCCGGGGGCTGCGGGAGGCCGATGCCCGCGCGCTGCTGGATTCGGTGCTGACCGGGCCGATCGACGGGCGGGTGCGCGACCAGATCGTCGCCGAGACGCGGGGCAACCCGTTGGCGCTCCTGGAGCTGCCGCAGGGCTTGACCGTCGCGGAACTCGCCGGCGGATTCGGGCTCCCCGGTGCCGTACCGCTCGAAGGCAGCATCGAGGAGAGCTTCCGCCGGCGCGTCAGCGCGCTTCCGGACCGGACCCGGCGCCTGCTGCTACTTGCGGCCGCGGACCCGACCGGCGACCCGGCGCTCGTGTGGCGAGCCGTCGGCCGCCTCGGGATCGGCGCCGACGCAGCGGCACCCGCGGCAGACGCCGGTCTGGCCGAGTTCGACACGCGTGTCCGGTTCCGTCATCCACTGGCCCGCTCGGCGGCCTATCAGTCGGCGTCGACGCAGGACAGGCAACTGGCGCACGGTGCCCTGGCGGAGGTCACCGATCCGCAACTCGACCCCGACCGGCGTGCCTGGCACCGGGCGCAGGCATCGCCAGGGCCGGACGAGGACATCGCGGTCGAGCTCGAACGCTCGGCCGGGCGGGCGCAGGCGCGCGGCGGCCTGGCCGCGTCAGCCGCATTCCTGAGGCAGGCGGCAACGCTGACACTCGACCCGGCGCAACGGGCCGGGCGTGCGCTGGCCGCCGCGCAGGCCAAGATGCAGGCGGGCGTCTTCGACGTGGCGCGGGACCTGCTGGCCATGGCCGAATCCGGGCCGCTCAGCGACGTCCAGCAGGCGAGTGTCGACGTGATCAAGGCCCAGCTCGCGTTCGTCACCAGCCGGGGTAGTGACGCTGCGGCGCTGCTGCTGAAGGCAGCGAGGCGGCTCGAGCCCATCGACGTGGATCTTTCCCGCGCGACCTATCTGGACGCGCTGCTTGCCGCAACCTTCGCAGGCCGGCTGGCCAACCCCGGCGCTGACGTCGTGGAGGTGGCCCGCGCGGCCGGCGCGGCACCTCGGCCGCGGCGCGACCCGAGTGCCCCCGATCTCCTTCTCGACGGCACGGCAGCGGCTCTTCATACGGAGTACGCGGCGGGCGTCCCGATACTGCGGAGGGCCCTGACCCGGTTCGGTGCCGGTATGTCCGTCGACGAGGAACTGCGCCGGATGTTTCTGGCGTGCATCACGGCGATGCGGATCTGGGACGACCATCGCTGCGACGTGCTCTCCGCCCGGTACGTCCAGCTCGCGCGCGAGACCGGCACGCTCAGCGAGCTTCCGCTCGCCCTCACCGCGCGCACCTTCACGCTTCTGCTCTCCGGTGACCTGACCTCGGCGGCGTCGTTGACGGACGAACTGCAGGCGGTCACGGAAGCGACGGGAAGCGGCCTCGCGCCCTACGGTGCTCTGGGCCTAACCGCGTTGCGCGGCGACGAGGCGGGGGCATCCGCGCTGGTCGAGGCCACCATCGAGGACGTGACCAGGCGCGGGGAAGGCATCGGGATCACCTTCGCCGAGTGGGCGAACGCCATGCTGAACAACGGCCTCGGCCACTACGACAAGGCCGCGTCCGCGGGCCGGCGTGCCGCCGCATACGACAAGGAGCCTGCCGCGCTGTGCTGGTCCTTGGTCGAGCTGATCGAGGCCTCCGCACGATGCGGGATGACGGAGACCGCGACCGCGGCCTGCCGCCGGCTCACCGAGATGACCGGTGCCGGCGGCACCGACTGGGCGCTGGGGGCCCAGGCGCGGTCGCACGCTCTGCTGAGTGAGGGCGACGCGGCCGAGCGCCTGTACCGCGAGTCGATCGCCCGCTTCGGGAAGACCCGGCTCCGCGTCGATCGCGCCCGCGCCCACCTCCTGTACGGGGAATGGCTGCGCCGGGAGCGTCGCCGCGGCGAGGCGCGCGAGCAACTGCGCACGGCTCTCGGCATGCTCGAGGCAATGGGCGTAGCCGCGTTCGCCGAGCGGGCCAGGCGTGAACTTCGGGCCACCGGAGAGACCGCCCACAAACGCGCCCCGGTCGAGGGGCACGAGGAACTCACCGCCCAGGAGGCCCAGATCGCCCGACTGGCGCGCGACGGGCTGTCGAACCCGGAGATCGGCACCCGCCTGTTCATCAGCGCACACACCGTCCAGTACCACTTGCGCAAGGTGTTCGCGAAGCTCGGCATCACCTCACGCAGCCAGCTCGACCGCGTTCTGCCGGGGAGCCCGGCCACCGTTCAGCGGTCGCACTAGGTGGCGGTGGCGGCGCAGCTCAGGTCGTACTGTCCAGGCCGCGCAGCGAGATAGCGGTTCAGCGCCGCCGCGGCGACCAGCATCGCCCGGGACCGAGCATTCAGAGCCTGCCGGCGATCGGCCAACGCACGGGTGACCTGGGCGGGGTCACGGGTGTCGCGAAGCTCGTCGAGCAACAGCCGGATGTCGGCGATCGAATGACCGGCCCGTCGAAGCTGGCCGATGAGGTGAGCGTCGCGCACGTCACCAGCCACATAAATCCGGTGACTCTGGTGGTCGCGGAAGGGCTGCAACAGCCCGTCTCGTTCCCAGCGGCGCAATGTCGCCGGCTGCAGACCCAACTGATGGGCCAGCGGCCCGATCGAGACCGGCGCACCGTCCCACGACTGGACGGTGATGTCTCTCAGGGTGGTCTCGACCGCATCGACGATCCCGCGCGCCGAGACGAGCGCGGCATGGCTTCGATCGATCAGGTCGAGCGCGTCGTCGAGTCGGTCCGCGTTGACCGCGACCATGATCGCGCGGGCAGCGGGGTGACCGTGACCAGGGACCAGTGCCAAGAAGGCGTCCAGGGCGAGCGCGTGACGCTCGGAATAGCGCCGGTACCCCGACGCCGTCCGCGCGGCCGGCGGCAACAGACCTGCGTCCTCATAGTTGCGCACCGCTTGAGTCGACAGCCCGTGTGTCCGCGCCAGATCGATCGGCCGCATCAGCCCGCCTTACCATCCGATTGAAGGTATCGCTGCGCCCACCAGCCACTAGCGCTTCCGAAGTTTCAATCGAATGTTCAACGATACGGTTGAGCTGGTCAACGCGCCCACCGACAGACCGGAAGGCCCACGCATGACCAGCGCCATCCCCACCCCCGTGATCAGCGCCGACAGCGACGACCACCAGACGATCGGCGAGGCCATCGCCGCAGAGATCGCCCACCTGCCGCACCGGCCACGGCTGCTCGGGTTCGGAGAACCCATGCACGGCGAGGACGAGTTCCCCCGCCTCCGGAACGCCGTCTTCGCCGCCCTCGTCGAGCAGGCAGGCTTCACCTCGATCGCCCTCGAAACCAGCGCCTGGCACGGCCGCGCCGTCGACGCCTACATCCGAGGCGGCGACGGCGTCGAGGACGACATCATGGCCGCCGGCTTCACCCACGGATTCGGCGAATTCCCCGCCAACCGAATGCTGATCCGTTGGATGCGCGAGCAGAACCGACACCGCCCGAAAGCCGCGCACCTACGGTTCGCGGGTTTCGATGCTCCCACCGAGATGACCGAAGCACCCAGCCCGCGCACCGCACTCCAGGTGCTGCACACCTTCCTGCGCGCCCACGCCGGCAGCGGACTCGACCTCCCACCATGGGACACCATCGACCTGCTGCTCGGCCCCGATGAGCCCTGGATCGAACCGGCCGCAGCGATGGAACCCGCCCGCTCGATCGGCAGCGATCCCCGGGTCCACGACCTGCGCGCGATCACTGACGACCTGCGCTGGGCCCTCACCGGCGAGACCCCTCGCCTGCGCCACGAGACCAGCCCCGACGACCTCGAGGACGCCCTCCTCGCGGGCCGCGCTGCTGCGGGCCTGCTCGCCTATCACGAGGCCATGGCACGAGACACCGACCACCGCTGGCAACGCCTCGCCGCCATCCGCGACACGATGATGGCCGAGAACCTCCAAGCGATCGCCGAGCGCGGTCCGACCCTCGTGTCCGCCCACAACGAGCACCTGCGAGCCGGAACCAGCTCGATGTCGTTCGGCCCGATGACCCTGCGATGGCAAACCGCAGGCGCACACCTCGCCGACCGCCTCGGCAACGACTACCGCGTCATCGCCTGCGCGCTCGGCGAAGCCACCCATCACGAGATCCCGGAGCCGGCGTCGGACACCATCGAAGGCGCCCTTCACCACGGCCTGCCACCCGGGAACCATCTCCTGTCCGCACCGGCGCTACAGCCCCTCCAGCAACTGGGCACGACACGCAGCTCCCCGAATTTCAGGTACATCCCGATCGACGACACCTTCCTCGGCCAGATCGATCAAGTCCTGTTCCTGCGCACCATCACGCCCAGCACGACCGCTCCCGTGGGAAAGGCGATCTAGCGCCTCCGTCGTCACACGACCTCGACCACCGTCCAAGCGACTACAGGGGACTGCTTCGCCAACGGTGTTTCCGGCATCGGATCGGGCTGAGCGGTCACGCCGGAAACACCGTTGGTCCAGTCACTGCGAGGCCCCCTCCGGCGTCCACTCGACGACGAGGCTTTCGGGTCCGCGGAAAGTGATGTTCCTGGGATAGGTCACGGTCTGTCCCTCCGCCAACGTGAGGTCGGGGAAGCGGCGGGTCAGCATGCCGAGCACTGTGCGCGCCTCGATCTTGCTCAGGTGCGTGCCCAGGCAGAAGTGGATTCCCTTCCCGAACGAGAGCTGCGCCCGCGCGTTCTCGCGCTGGATGTCGAATACCTCCGGCTCGGGAAAGACCCTCGGGTCGTGATTGGCGGCGCCGAAGGCGAGCATCAACCGTGCGTTCGCCGGGATGTCGACGCCTCCGATGGTGACCGGCCTGGTCGTCACCCGTCGCCAGGTGATCACCGAAGAGTCGAACCGCAGCGTCTCGTCGATGGCCGAGTCGACCAGCTCCGGGTCCTCGCGCAGTAGCTGCCACAGGCGGGGTCGCGAGAGGAGGTTCCGGAGGGCGTTGCCGATGAGATTCGTCGTCGTCTCGTGACCCGCGAAGCTCAGCCCGAAGATGACGCTCGCGACCTCCCGGTTGCTCAGCACACCATCGTCGGTCTCCCGGCGGCTGAGCAGCCGGCTGGTCAGGTCGTCGCCCGGCGACTTCGCCCGTATCTCGACGAAGCGCTCGCAGTAGTCCCAGAACTTGACCACGCTGGTGGCCGCACGTCGCTGGTAGTCGGCGTCGGGGCGCCCCCAGTTGATTTCCAGCTTGTCGCCGCACCACTGTTTGAGCTGTTCGGCGTGCTCGTCGGGGAACCCGAGCAGGCGGAAGATCGTGAGCGCCGGAAGCGGGAAGGTTAAGGCCTGGACGATGTCCACCCGTCCCATCCGGGCGAAGTCGTCGATCAGGCGTGTCGCGAGCTCCTCGATCCGCTGCTGAAGCTTCGCCACCTTGCGCGGCAGGAACAGCGGCGCGAGAGGGAGTCGGACCCGGCTGTGGGCCGGAGGATCGACACTGGAGAGAACCGGCACGTTGCGCAGGCCCCGCCCCAGAATGTCCTGAGCCTCGTCGGTCAGAGTGGAAAAGGGCGCCTGCGCGTTCGACGCCGAATATGTCGAGGGATCGGTCAAGATGGCTGCGATGTCGTCGTAACGGGTGACCACCCAATAGTCGAGCGAGGGCACATAATGGACCGAAGCGATTTCCCTCAGGTCGTTGAGGACTGAATAGGGATCCGCCAGATAATCGTCGGAAAGAGGGTCGAATCCGTGGGCAATCGGACATCCCGAAGGTGTCGTCATGGGAAGATTTCCTCCTCGTAGCTCCAGGCGTACTGCAGGGTATCGCCACTCGGTGCTGCCGGGGTTGCAAGAGAGGGACATCCGCGTGACCGGGCGCGCAAAGAACTGGTATCCCAGCTGACCTCGGCGTTCTCCATCTTCGCCGCGGCTTTCTTCTTCCGGCTCGTGATCCGAAGCCGGAGAAACCATTAGCGAGACGGTCCTGCGGGCTGTCGGAGAGCCGATGTCGCCGCGGCGATGACGGCGCCGCCGATCATCAGGGCGGACGGGCTGAGCTGGTGTGCAGTCAGTTCGGAGAAGACGAGTGGGGCCGCGAAGCCGACGTAGGTGAGTGCGTAGAAGAACGCGTTGACCGCGGCCCGGTCGTCGGGGTGGGCGAGGTCTTCGACCCGCCTGAGGCCGGAGACCAGCAGCAGTCCGTACGCACCGCCGAGCGCGAGCGCGATCGGTGCGATCAGCCACACGATGTGGACCTCGAACGCTGCCGCTGCGATCAGCAGGCCGACGGTGGCCAGGATCAATCCCGTGCGGGGGGCTTGGCCAGGGCGTTTGCGGTCCAAGTGCTTGGCCAGGGGCTGGATCGCGACGCCGGCGCCGAGGGTCAGCCCTGCCGCGGTGCCGCTGACCACCACGCCGAAGCCGGGGATGGTGAGGACGTTCGGGGCGATCGCGAAGGCGGTGCTTGCAGTGCCGTACACCCAGGGGGCCGTGGGCGGCGTGGTGCGCAGAAAAGCGGGGGAGAGCAGGGCGGCGCGGATCTCGGCGCGGCGGCTGGACGCTCGGGTCCGGGAGACTCCGGGCTTGTCCGGCACGTTCCATACCGCCAGCAGCGCGATCACGGTGAGGACGATGTGCACCGAGTAGGGGGTCAGTTCCGGCAGGGGTGCCCACTGGGCGATCAGCCCGGTGACCAGAGGCCCGAGGCCGAAGCCGATCGAGAGGGCGATGGTGGAGCGCCGCGCGCCGGCGCCTGGCCCGTCGTGGTGGGAGAGTTCGGCGATCCATGCGCTGCCCGGAGCGAGGGCGGCGCCGGAGGCGACGCCGGAGACGAATCGTCCCGCCAGCAGTAGCCAGGAGGTCTGCGAGCCGGCGACCAGTAGCAGCGTTCCGACCCCGGCGAGCACTACGGCGAGTCGCAGTGGCAGGCGTCGGTTCACGCGGTCGGCGAGGGCTGCGCCTGCCAGCAGCGCCGGAATCAGTCCGAGCGCGTAGGTGGCGAACGCCAGTGAGACGAACGTGTCGGGCAGGTGTGAGGCGCTGCGGTAGACGAGCAGGAGTGAGGAGAACTGGTTCGCACCCCAGCCGACGGCGAGCATCGCGACCGCGACACGCATCCACGGCGCCGGCCGCCTCGGACCTGATCCTATGCCTACCAACTTAGTAACCGCGGCCGGGGTTACTATCGTGACATGGCCCCTAGGACGCGCGTCACCGCGGCCCTGCGGGCGCAACGTTTCGACGCCGGTTCGCTCGCGCTGAACCTCATGGCAACGGTCGGGCGGCGTGGTAGCCAACGGATCGAACGGCTCCCCGACACGGCGTCGCTGCGCTCGTGGTGCCAGACCTCCCGGCTCGACCTTGACGAGGACATCGACGAGGCCGAACTTCTCGAACGGCTCCGCCACATGCGGGAGCAGGCATACACCCTGACGCGGGCCCTCGTCCGTGCAGAGGGAGTGGATGAGCGCGATCTGGAGGCGATCAACGCGGCCGCACGCTTCCCCACGCCCGCTCGGCTCCTCGTTGCCGCGGCGGGCAGTGTCGAATTCGCGCCGACGCGTTTGTCGATCGATGCTGTGCTGTCCGTCATCGCACGCGACCTTGCGCACGTGCTCGGCACTCCGGAGCTTCGCGCTCGCCTCCACGAGTGCTACGCCGAAGAATGCCGCCTGATCTTCCTCGCGCCGGTTGGTCGAGAACAGCGGTGGTGCTCGAAGGCACAATGCGGGAACCGCGCCAAAGTTGCGGCCCACCGTGCCCGCGCCGCCCGGATGCACCAGGATCCGCCGCAGCCGCGGTGACTGCGATGACCTCGTGGACGTCGCATCAGATCTGCGTGGACGGCCAGGATCGGATGCTGTCGGCGACCACGGGGTCCAGCTCTTCGAGTACGCCGACGATCTGGTCGTCGGAGAGCATCGGGCCGTGCAGCGTGGAGCTCATGGACTCCAACGCCGTCGCCCCGCACTCTTCCCAGAGATGCTTGGCAAGCACCTGCAGGCCGAACTCGAACCAGACGTAGTTCGTGCCATCGGCGTCCGCTGCGGTTGCGGACTCGTGCATCCGGTGCAGGCCGGTGATCGGCCATCGAGCCGGCGACGTGTGCCAGATGACGTCGAACACCGTCTCCAACGTCGGAAGGGACTCGGGCTCGCGCTCGCAGATGTAGCCGTGCAGTCCCACGTTCGCGAAGAGTTCGACGAACCAGAGGAGCCGCGGGGTGTTGCCCCAGAATGTCTCCGATCCTGGCCCCCGCTCGTCCAGCCACGCCGGGTTGTCCGCAAGGTGGGTGATCTCGTGGGCGACCAGCAGGTCGGCGAACGCGCCGAGGTCCGGCGGAGTGCCGTAGACATCCTGGAGTCGCTCCTGCGCGGAATGGGAGAGGTCGGGCCAGACCGTGCTCGTCATCGTGGGCCAGATGTCGCTGGGTTCTTGGCCCATGACGATTTGTCTGCGTGACGCGTGCGGCAGTCCGTACTGCGGTATCAGTGCGATGCGATGCCAGTCCTGACGGCCCAGCACGAACAGGGGTGGCGTGGGCGGCATCTCGAGATGGGAGGCCAGCCACGCTGTCGCCCGGTCGCATCGTGCCGCCACGGATCGCGCCCGGTCGGACCCACCCCTGCTCGAGAACACCGGAAATGAGAAGTCCTCGATGCTTTCCAGATCGGCGATCTCCACGTCCACCCCAAAGCTCATGATCGGTCGGAAACCTTTGACTGTCCACGATCTTTCATGGCCGGTCAGAGGATTGCAACAGAATCACGATTCGAAGGATGGGTATCGAATTTCCTCATGGTGACGGTGCTCATTCGGATATGTCGAGTGGTCGGTCATCGTCGTACGGTCGAAACTCATGGGCTCGAAAGAGCGAACTCGTGGTTGATCCGCTGCTGGTGAGACCGAGCGACGAACAGGTGCGTAAGTACCGAGATCTGGGGCTGTGGCGGAGCGAGTCCTCGCCTGCCGACCTGCGGCGGTGGTCCCGCGAGACCCCGGACGCCATCGCCATCACCGCCCACCGGGGCGACTCCGGGATCCTGCACGTGACCTACGCCGAGTACGCCGAGCAGGTGGAGCGGTTCGCCGCTGTCCTCCGCGGGCTCGGGGTCGGTCCGGGCCAGGCGGTCGCGATCCAGCTGCCCAACTGGTGGCAGGTCAATGCGCTCGTGCTGGGTTGTGCCCGCCTCGGCGCGACCGCGGCGACGATCGCTCCGTCCGTCCGGCCGCGCGAGCTGCAACGGATGGTGGCGCGGCTCGGCTCGCCGGTGTGCGTCACGGTCGACCGCTGGGCGGGTTTCGACCATGCGGCAGCCCTGGCCGAGATCGCCCTGCGGCTTCCGCAACTGCGTCACCAGGTCGTTCTCGGCGAACACGTCGGCAACGGCCAGCTCGACCTGGAGAGGTTGCTCGAGCAGCGCTCGCCGGCTGCCCACGGAGGCGACGTCGGCACCAGCGCCGAGGACCCCGACAGCGTCGGCATCGTGCTGTTCACCTCCGGCACCACGGGTGAGCCGAAAGGCGTTCTGCTCACCCACAACCAGTGGTACGCGGGGCTGTCGCAGACGGGTCTTCGCGACGGTGTCACCTCCGCCGACGTGACGTTCACGCCGCACGTGCTGACCCACGCCGCCGGCCTGGCCTACGGCAACTTGTTGCCATTGCAGAACGGGGGCCGGGCGGTCGTGACCGACTCCTGGCAGAACGAGTCGGGCATGTCGCTGGTCGAGGAGGTCGGCGTGACCTACTTCTGCGGGCATCCCGACTACGTCTCCGCCCTCGTCTCCGAGGCGAACAGGCGGAACACCCGGCTTCCTCCGCTGCGGGTCGTCGTTGCTGGTGGGGCTCGATCCCGGTGAAGCTCGGGATGGACGTCCACGACACCTTCGGGGTCGTCATGCAGGGTGGTTGGGCGATGACCGAGGTTGCCGCGTCGGTCCGGACGGACCCGAAGCTGGACCCGCCGGACTGCTCCGCGCACAGTGACGGGCGGCCGAGTCCCGCTCTGGACGAGGCGAGGCCGAGCTACCCCCGACCTGAGCCGGTGGCTCGTCACCGTTCGGTGTTGGTCCGCAACATCCGCTCCGACACGGCCATCCAGGCCGCGAGCGCGAGGACGCCGCCCTCGAACGCCACGAGGTCGTCGTCCCACGTTCCCGGCGAACGGTGCGCGTCCGGCGTCAGCAGGAGAAGACCCCCGAGCAGGTTGAGCACGCCCCACAGTCCGTTGACCGCTGGTCCGGAGCGCCGGCCGGCGAGCGGGGTGAGGTGGCGGCGGCGGGTGATCGCGGTGGCGAGGTGTGGGGCGCTGTTGCCCACCAGTACGCCGGCGAGGAAGGACCGAACTCGTGATCCGCTCATCGGGCTCACGCTAGTGAGCACCGCCGGGGGTGGCCATCGGTCACGCGGCGAATGCCGGTGCGACAGACGGCCGATCTCCGCCTCTCGCGAAGAGACGGAGACCGACCGAGGCCGGGGTTACTTGTCGTAGACGAACAGTCCGTTGGCGACGGGCCGTTCACCGGTGGCGTCGGACGGATGGTTGAGGACGGTCAGGCCCGTGGAGCCGGGTAGCTGTGCGGCCAGTGTGCTCGAACCGCCGCCGTCGAGCAGGAGCCCGCTGTCCGCGCCGTGCGCGACGAGGTACTCCGCCGCCTCTGTGGGGGTGACGCCGATCGACGATTCCTGCCTGCCGTCGATCACCACCATGGTGAGCCGGCGCCCGCCGTCGCTGACGCCGACCATCGTCTCGGGGTTGCGGCCGCTGGGGGGTGCACCGGTGGGATCGTCGTACACCGCGCCGTTCCGCACCAGCACGGTCGCCCCGCCGATCAGGGCGTCGACGCCCTTGCGCGAGAGGCTGTCGGTGAGCGTGATCCGGGCTCCGGTGGTGGCGTGCTGGGTGAGCCAGTCAGCACCGGCGCCCCCACCGAGCAGCCCGATCTCGTCGGAGGACAGGGCAGGCACGGATGTCGCGGCGGGGACCACCTTGTCGACCACCGCAGCCTTGGTGCCGTTGCGGTGGGCGATGACGAGCGTGCCCGCCGGGATCGTGGCGACGCCACCGAGGCCCGGGGTGATCTCGGTGATGCCGTCGATGGCCACGGGCTTCGCCAGCCTCGAGACGAGGTCCGACGTGATCGCCATGGAATTGCCGGGTGCGGCGTCCTCGACGGTGTTGACCGACTCGATGGTCGCGGAGGGGCCCCCGATCGTGATCCGGCCGGTGAAGTCGACCTCTCCGATCGAGGCGCGGTTGTTGACGATCGAGAGTTGCGCAGCGAACCTCTGACGCGGTGTCTTGAGCAGCACACCGTCCCGGACCACGCCGCCGAGCGGGGCACCTGAGGCGTGGATGGCGAAGAAGTCACCGTTGATGCCGGCGACGGCGTCCGTGCGCTCGCCCATCGACGTGGTCGGTTCGTCGGGCGGATCAACGATGCGATCGTGCGACTCCACCGTGTCGACCTGCACCGAACTGCGGCCCAGGTCGACCTCGAGCACCTGTGTGTGCTCGGGTCCGTCGGCGGTCACGTACGTCTCGGAGTGCTCGGTGACGCCCGGGGCGATCTCCACCGGCCGCGTCGCGGAGGCGGACGAGACGACCGGCCAGCCCTGCGGGATCGGGGGAGCGGGAGCGGAGGGTTCTGCAGCCACGGCGGTTGCGGTCGACGTGATCAGTGCCGAAGCGCTGACAACAACGAACACGAAAAGGGAGCGTAAATGCACGTAGTCTCCTGTCGGGCGAAACGATGCGGCCCCGTAAAGCTCGCAGCGAGATCGCTCGACTGAGTGTTAAAAGATCAAACATTGAGCGAAGTAAGCGGGACAACCGGGTACTCGCCCGGAGAACTTCAGCCTCTCCGGTCGCCGTGGCGGATTGGTTTCCCGGCGGCGGTGACGCCCTTCTGACGAGCGTTGCCGCGGCTTATGTGTTCGGAGTCCGATATGGAGTCGTGTGCTCGCGAGGAACCTACGGACGCTGATCGGCACGACGGATGATCCGCCCGGCGCGGGTCGGGTAGCCTGCCAGATGATCATCACCTGCGCCGAGCCGACCTGACCGGAGGACCGCAACCGTGACCGCGTCCGGATCCGCCCACGAGCGCCCCAGCCCCTCGTCCCGGTGGGCCCAGCCCATACCGCGGCGGACGGACGAGAACCTCAAGCTCGTCCACCGCAAGATCGACCGGAACCTGAAGTCCGGCGGGCCGCTCGTGGACAACACACCCCGTGTCGACCCGCGGTCGGACCGCCCCACCCTGCCCGGCGCGCCGACCCTGATGGCGCGGTTGGTGCAGCTCGCCGACGCCGGCGCCAGTGCCGGCGTCGACGCCTCGGCGGGCGCGGGTGCAGCGCCCACCGAGGTATCCCCGCGGGCCGCGGTGGCGGGGGCACCCGACGACGAGGACGACTTCCTCGCCCGGGCGCGCGAGGAGCGCATGGCGAAGCAGTGGGAGGACGTCACCGCCCGGCTCTGTCGTGACTTCGCCCCCGGCGGCGGTGCCGAAGTGGAGGCCGTCCTCGAACACATCGCGCACCAGCGCCGGGTGCTGGACTCGGCAACCGTGCGCGACTACCTGCCGGTTCTCGTGGAGCGGGCCGTGCGCCGCCTGCTCGACCCCAACGAAGCGGCGCGCGGCTGACCCCGTTCGGCCGCCTCAGGAATTGCGGTCGCTCGGCGCGGCTGCCGCGAGCCGGGAGCTCATCTCCTCGAGGAACGTGCCGGTGGCCGTTCCGATGATGCCCAGGCACCGTACGAGGTGCGTGTGGACCTCGGTCGGGTCGCTCACGAGCAGCTCGACCGAGGCGCTCACGTTGTCGAGCGCCGGGTTGAGGTAGACCTTCGCGACCTTCGTGGAGCGTGACGCGGTGGAAGCCGCGACCGCCGCCTCCTCGACCTCGGTCTTGTTCGAGAGCGGGAAGAAACTCGGGAAGAGCAGGTGGAAGTAGTGCTCGTCCTGCGTCTCCATGATGAAGTGGTGGCGGCCCTCGTAGCGGAAATGGATGTCGCCCTCGTCGTCGACCTTCGGCCGGAACCCCTGCTCAGCGAGGAACTCGACGTGCAAGTCCCGGATCTTCTCCCAGCTCATGCTTCCCCCGATGCCAGCTCGCCGCGATGACCTGTTGATCATAAGGAGCTGATTCACCCCGTCGGGTATCAGGGCCGGGAACTCACGCGTCTTCCGGGCACAGGTGCGGTTCCGCGATCCACGGGCGGGAGCTTGCAATGACGACGCGGCAGTTTTCCATGTCCTGGTGGTCCTGGTCGGTGCTGAGCGTCACCGGTGCGATCGTTGCGGGGGCCTTGTCGGCCTGCGCACCTGCTGTGGAGCCAACCAGTTCGACAGGCGTACCGACGAGCCTGGCCGCCATCAGCACCGTTGTGTCGACTCCGGGTACCGACGCAGCGGCGCCACCGAACTCGGGGCGGGCAGAGGAATCCGCGTCTGTGCTGGTCAGTCCCTCGCCTGAGCGGCCGATCGGCCAATCCTCGCTACCAGACCCCGACCCGTCTCCTGCGCTCACTTCTTCGCAGCTCGCATCAATCTCGCCGCAGCCCAGACGCGTCCCGGTGTCCGAGCCTCCCGCCCCGCCCAGGCGGACCCCCGCTCCCTATGACGTTGATCCGCTCGAGGCCACGAGTCCCCCCGCGACGCTCGGCAACCTTCGCGCCGACCTGGCCGACCAATGCGACGGGTTGCCCGACGTACCGGGCGTCACGACCTGCCTCACGCTCGTGGTGACACCGAAGGGCGCCTCCGACGACTGTGTCGTCAGCAGTGTTGACCAAACAGACGCGCGGAACGGCAAACTCGAGCGGGGCGCCAAGATTCCCGTCGAGGTCGACTGCTCCGCTGACGAGACCACTGAATCGACTGTCGAGACCACTGACGCGGCCGTCGAGACCTCTGAAGCGAACAGTGACGAGTGAGACGAGGTCCGGCGGAGCGGGGCGGAGATCTCCGCGTTTGCCTCGTGCGACCCGTGATCGAGCGCAGCACGGCGTCAATCCATCGCGCCGCGCCGATGAGGAACTGACCACTGAGATAGCCGAGGCGCTTCCGCGGGTGTTGAGGATCATCGGCTCCGTGGTGGCGCCCACGACGCTGCTGACCGCGCTCTTGCTCTACTTCGGACGGCTGCACGCCCAGGCGCTGTTCCGGTACCTGCGCGTTCCGTGGACCGTCTTCGAACTCACGCCGGAGGACTACCTGATCCGTAGTGCGGACGGCCTGTTCGTCCCGGTGACGATCGCTGCGGGTGTCGCCGTGCTGGCGTGTTGGGCGCACTACTTGCTGGTCGGCTCCGGGTCGGATCGGGCACGGGCGGCGGTCGTCCGCGCGGTGGCCCCTCTCGCCGCGGTCGGTGGCATCGCGCTGGTTGTGTTCGCAGCGGTTGCCACGGTGGCCGCGGATGCGCCGTTCCCCGAATTCCCCGAGAGCGGTGGATTGAGCCTGGCGATCGGTGTGCTGCTGCTCGCCTATGCGGTCCGGCTCATTCGGACGTTGGCTGCCGGCGGGCAGTCGCGCGGGCCGGCTCGCCCGGTCGGCGGCGCTGTCGCGGAGTGGACGGCGATCTTCGTCCTTGTCGGAGTGGGTCTGTTCTGGGCCGTCAACGGCTACGCCATCGGCGTGGGCACCAGCCGCGCCGAACAGCTCGTCGCCGAACTCGGCTTCGCTCCCGATGCCGTGCTCTACAGCGAGAAGAGGCTGGGCCTCGAACTGCCCGGCGTCCGGGAAGTGCCGTGCCAAGACCCGGACGCTGCCTACCGGTTCCGGTACGAGGGGTTGAAGCTCGTGCTCCAGTCCGGCGACCAGTACCTCTTCTTTCCCGGGGGATGGACGCGCGAGGACGGCGTCGCGCTCATCATCCCGCGCGGCGACGCCCTCCGGCTGGAGTTCACCGGGCCTGGACGGGCAACGCCTGCGATGTCGTGCTGAGGGGCCCCGGGGTTACGCGTTCGGAGCCTGCCCGCCCTCATCGAACTGCGCGGTGATCAATGTGAAGTCCACGTTCGTCTCGAAGTGCTCCTGATACTGGGCCAGCACGTCCTCGACGGGATCTCCCTGCGAGCGCGCGAGGTTCTCGAAGCCTGCGGCTGCTGCCTGGGCCAGGAAGAGGGCGGTGATCTCGACGGTGCGGTGCCCGTGTTCCTTGGCGAGTGCCTGGAGGAGCCCGACGACCGCGTTGCCGGAGCCTTCGAGCATGTCCTCGTGCTCGGCCACGACCAGCCGGATGGCCCCCATGGCCGTGTTGACGGCGGCGTTGATCCCTTCATGTCTCACGCCTCGGACGGTAGGGCACGACACGACGAAACACCCATGGTTCTCCAGGCGCGATGACGATGGGCGCCTCAGAGGGTTCTCGCCAGCGGGTCCCAGTCCTCCGGTAGCGCGGGCGTCGGTTCCACCGTGCTCGCCACGTCGACCGGGCCGCCCCGGTCCGCGGCCTCGCTGGTGGAGATCATCACGTCGAGCACGTGGTACGCCAGCTCGCCCGACGCGCGCTCGGGCCGGTCGGCGCGGATTGCACGTGCCAACTCGACCACCCCCGTGCCCCGCGTCGAGGCCCACTCGCCCGGAGCCACAGTGGTCGTCTCTCCGTCGCTGCGGTGGATCACCACCTCGCCGGTGAAGGTGTTGGGATCGGGCACGGCCAGCGTGCCCTCCACCCCGGCAACCTCGAACTGCTTGCGGCGCAGCATGGAGTCGAAGGTGAACATGCTCTGCGCGGTCTGCCCGGCGGCGAACTCGTAGATCGCGCTCACGTGCGTCGGAACGGTCACGGGGAACCGCTGACCGGCACGCGGTCCGGAGCCGATGATGCGCACAGCCTTCGCCTGCGACCTGACGGCCATCACGCGCGAGATCGGTCCGAACAGCTGGACGAGCGTGGTCAGGTAGTACGGCCCGATGTCGAAGAGCGGGCCGGCGCCGTCGAGGTACAGGAAGTCCGGGTTGGGATGCCACGACTCGGGGCCGGGGCCCTGCAACAGGGTCAGCGCGGTGAGCGGCTTGCCGATCTCACCGGCCTCGATCAGCCGTCGCGATGTCTGGATGCCCGGGCCGAGGAACGTGTCCGGGGCCGTTCCGACGCGCAGGCCCGCGCCGCGCGCCGCGTCGAGCAGTTCCCGGCCGCTCTTCCTGTCGAGGGCGATCGGCTTCTCGTTCCAGACGTGCTTACCGGCCGCCAGCGCGCGGAGCGCGACGTCGACGTGGGCCCGGGGGATCGTGAGGTTCACGACGATCTCGATCCCGTCGTGGGCCAGTAGCTCACCCACCGACCCGCTCCCCGGCACGCCGAACTCGGCTGCCCGGTCGTGGGCGCGGGCCTCGTCGATGTCGGCGACGAAGAGCACTGCGAGGTCCGGGAACGCTGTCAGGTTCCGCAGGTACTGGGAGCTGATCACCCCGGCGCCGACGACCCCGACGCCGACCGTGCCGCCACCCGTCATGCCAGTCCCTCGGCTGCGAGCCAGGCATAGCTGTCGGCGACGGCCTGGAACCGGTCGGCCCGGGAGTCGTCGAGCTCGATGACGCGGAGCGCGTGTGGCGTGGCGTCGATGATCCCCCGGATCGGCATCCCGCCATGGCCGACCGCGACCTGATCCTTGACGTCGGTGGTGGCCGGACCGTCCTTGAGGTGCACCGCTTCGACGCGATCACCCAACCGCCGCAGAAGGGCCACCGGGTCCTGGCCGGCGACCGCGGCCCAGTACGTGTCGACCTCCAGCATCACGCCCTCGTCGAGATTCTCCGCGAACACCTCCAGGGCGGTCCGGCCGTCGAGGACGATCTCCAGTTCCTGGGCATGGTTGTGGTAGCCGACGCGCACGCCGTGGCGTGCGGCCACAACGGCGGCGGCGTTGAGATCAGCGGCGATCCGCTCGACGTCGGCCACGCTGCCCCACCGCCCCCGGTCGACACGCGGGTCGATGACCGTGCCGATGCCGATGGCGGCCGCGGCCGCGAAGACAGGCTCGGCGTCCTCACCGATGAAGCGCTGGTGGGTGGTCGGCGCGGTGAGTCCGGCGTCGGCCATCGCGTGACCCAACGCCTCGCCGTAGGTGGTGAAGGCGAACGGCTCGACCTGGGTGAACCCCAGTGCGGCCAGGCGGTGCAGGGTGCCGGCCAGATCCGCGGCGAGCATCTCCCGGACGGTGTAGAGCTGCACGGACAGCGGCGCGACGGTCACGCTTGCGCGGGTCACGGCATCGTCTCCTCGCTCGGGGCGCGTTGCTGGCCGAACCGGCCGACTCGTCGATGATCGTCCGGGGATGGCGGTCCTATCAACCGATTCCCACCCTGGCGGTGACCTCGCGGAGATAGGCGAGGTTGTCGCGCACGCGCTCCTGCAACGGCAGCTCCGTCGAGAAGTCCTCCACCACCCAGCCGTCGTAACCGATCGCCTGCCGGAGCCCAGACAACCCGAACCCGGCCGTGCAACGCCGCGCCGAGTCGCTCCGGCGAGATCCGTACGTCGTCGGAACCCGATCTCTGACCCTCACCCGTTGCGGCTGGGACGTCCCCCGGTTCTGCGCGGTCGAGGTGATGCTGCGGCCCTGGTCGGTCGCGGCCGGCCCGCCGCGCCCTCGACCGCTGATCTCGGAACGCCACGGTCAAGATCGGCGCGAAATCGGCCGATCCGCCCTCGCCGGGGCGAGAACCCTGATCTCGGAACGATCATGCCCGCCAAGATCGCTGTGAGATCGGTCGATCGGCCCTTGGCGGGGCGCACATGCGGATCTCGGAACGATCAGCGGGGGAGGGGGGTCGCTGCTGCCATGTCGAACTCGAGGTGGTCGGCGGGCGGCCCGGCGTGGTTGTGATTCCGCGTCGGGCCGCCCGTGGAGCGCATCGGTCAGGAGTTGTCGTCGCTGGTGTTGATCTCGCCGTTGACGCCGTTGGGGAAGAAGCCGCCCTCGCTCACCGACGACGGGTTCAGGTAGACGATGTTGAGCACCTGGCCTGCGGAGCGGGAGAACGCGATGCCGTTCTTGTCGGTCGGCACGATGTTGACGTGGCCATGGTCGTCGACGATGCCCTGGTCCAGGTCGCTCTTGCCGTCGAGGCTGTCACGGGCATCCGAGACCGCCCCCGCGGGAATCTCCAGGCCCTTGGACAGCAGGACGGTGCGCAGGAGACCGGCATGATAGGCCTCGACCGCGAGAATGCCTGCGGCTGCCTCGAGGAAGGTCTTGTTGGAGATCAGCGGCGAGGCACCCTTGTAAGCGGTGACGCCCACGTCCTCGAACACGTACGCGCCGAGCAGGAAGTTGTTCTCGCTGGCGAACGGATCGAACTCCTCGCCGCGCTTGATCAGACCGGCTGCCATGGCGGCCGCGTTGAAGGCGTCGGTCAGGTTGATCTTCGGACGGGCCACCTTGGCGTTGCCCAGGGCCCCGCGCAGGAAGTCGACGTGTGCCCGCTCGTCGCCGGCGATCTCCTCCGCGTACTGCTTGCCCAGATCCGACTCGAACCTGACCTTGTAACCGCCGGTGACGCCACCGAGGTGGCCGGATCCGTCGATCTGGTTGTCCTTCAACCCCTCGCCGAACACGCCGCGCAGGTAGTACTCGGCCTCGAGGTACTCGAGATTGAGGGCGAAGTTCAGGACCGCGCCGTCGCTCGGGCCTTTCTGCGCGCTTTCGTCGGCGAACGCGGTGCCCGCGGTGGCCCCGAGTGCGCCCATACTGGCGACACCCACCCCGGTAATGCCCGCGGCACGCAGGAATCGGCGACGATCCATCGCGTTTTCCGAGCTCCGCGTGATGGCGTTCTTGACGAATGCTTGATTGAACCCTTCGAACACTGCTTCTCCTCGATGCGAGAGGTGCCCTGGGTCGAGTTCCGATCCCGGGGTATCGGGCACGTCCGCCGTGCAATCGGTGCACAGCGCGGAGAGCCGCTACCTGACACACGTGTCGATCGACTGAGTGGCGCTGATCCGATCGGGTGAATGCGAAAGGTAAAGGACGACCGGTGCATCCCGCAGCGGGCGCGGCCGTCGGACGGGCAGTGCTCCCGCCAGGCCATCGCGGTCCGTTCGGGGCAGCCCGACTCCTCGGCGCCGGCCGTGAAGCGAAGGCCGGTCCGGGCGAGGTGAACGACGCTGACCCGCCGAATCGCACTCGCACTCAGCGTGGCGTCGTCGCTCCGGTCGCTGACGGTGGGCACGGTATCGGGTACCGTCGATTGCGGCGGCGGAATTCGCATATGGGGGCCCGTCGTCGAAGTTCGTGCGGAACTCGAGAGCGCCCGAGATGGGGCAGGGTTGCGCTCTCACGGCTGAACCCGGTTGCTCTGCCTTCGGTTCGGGTCAATTTCTGGACGTCACTCGATCGGGTGGGTTGCGCATCACGTGATGGCGCACTGAGGCGTTATTCTCGTCAGGTTCGAACCGAACAGCGCTGTGCTGCGAACAAGCGGATGTGAGGATCGCGGTGGTGGCCCATGTCGCCGACAATCCGGACGCGTCGGACCAACGGGCCCGAGGCGGCGCGGCCGCTCCGGGCATGCGTGGTCGCGACCAGTCCGACGAGCAGTTCGTTCAGTCCGTTCTGACGGGTGTCGAGTCCGCATTCGCCGCTTTGTATGACCGTCACTGTCGGGGCGCCTACTCGCTCGCCCGACGCATCTGCGTGGACGAGGGGTTGGCCGAGAAGGTGGTGCAGGAGGTGTTCCTCGCCTTCTGGCAGGAGCCGCGGCGCTTCGATTCCGGCCGCGGCAGCTTCGGCCCGTGGATCCTCACGCTCGTACACCACAAGTCGGTCGACGCAGTCCGCCGAGAAGCCACGATCCGGCACCGGAGCGAGCCCATCGGTGATCACGGGCAGCAACAGGTGGTCATACCGGCCCCGTCCGCGGGCCATGGGGCGCCGCGGGCGGGCCGGCCAGGACAGGTCCGGAACGCCCTCGGCGCACTGCCCGCCGACCAGCGCCGAGCACTCGCCCTGACCTACTACGGCGGCTACACCCAGCGTGAGGTCGCCGCGATGACGGGCGTCCCGCTGAGCACGGTGCAGTCACGGATGTTCAGCGGCGTGCAGCGTCTGCGCCACGTGCTCGGCCGGGTGCTGGGCGACGCCTCGGCCGGCATCCCGCGCGGTGGTCCCCGGTGACCGGAGCGGTCGACGCGCGTGAACGGCGGTCGTGTCCGATGAATGATCAGGCCGTCGGTTGGGCACTGAATGCGCTCGAACCCGACGAGGAGCAGGCGATGCTGGCCCACCTGCCGGGCTGCCGCTTCTGCCGGGACATGGTGCGGGAGACCGAGCTCGTCATGGGGGAGTTGGCGACGTCCGTGGAGCCGGTCGATCCGCCGGCCCGCCTGCGCGACAATATCCTCACCCAAGCGGCGCGAACCCCGCAGTTGGGCCGCGAGAAGACGCTCGCCACGGGGCGGCAGCCAGGCCTCGTCGCCGCCGACGCCGGGTTTCCCAGCGACGGCCGGCCGACCCCCCGTGAGCAGGGACATGCACACCGGCGGTGGTCGAGTACGCGTCTCGTGGCCGCTGCTGCCGCGGTGGCGGTGGTGTTCGGTGTCGGAGGCCTTGCGGTGTACACCGCACAGGTGCAGCAGGAGCGGGACGCCCAGATCGCGCAGTCGCAGTCGTTGGCCGACCTCGTCGCCCAGCTGGACCGGCCCGGCACCAGCCACGCCATGCTCAGCACCGACGCGGGCCGGTCCCTCGCGGCCGTGCTCGTCACCGCCTCCGACTGGACGGTGGTGACTACGGGCCTTCCTCCCAACGACCACGACGGCACGATCTACGTCCTGTGGGGGCTCGGAGCCGGCAACCCCCGTCCCCTCGGTTCCTTCAACGTCACCGCGCCCGGATCTGGTGTTCAGGACATCGACAGCCCGCCCGACGGGCCGGCCTTCTCCAGCTATGCGATCTCGCTCGAGCCGGGCCGAGACATGCCTGCCGCGCCCACCGCCCTGGTCGCCCACGGAGCGGTGCACAGCTGAGACACGGTCTGGATGGGTGGACCGTCTGCGAAACTGCTCGTCAGGGGCGGGCGTGAACACCGATGCCCCCGGAGACGACGAGGTTGTCCCCGGTGATGTAGCCGGCGGCGTCCGAGGCGAGGAAGGCCACGGCTTCGGCGATATCGGCCGGAGTGCCGACGCGGCCGAGCGGGACCTCCCGACCCCAGGAGTCGATCATTTCGCGCGAGACACCCATCTTGCTGTAGACGGGGGTGTTGATCAGTCCTGGGCTGACGGCGTTGACGCGGATGCGGCGGGGGGCGAGTTCGAGGGCGAGGGACCGCATGAGGGGCACCAGAGCGCCCTTGGCGGCTGTCATGGCGGCTCCGACCCCTTCGCTCGCGCCCACGGTGAACACGACCGAGGCGCCCTCGTTGAGGAGCGAGAGTGCTTTTTGCAGGGTGAAGAAGGTGCCCTTGACGTTGATGTCGAACAGGGCATCGAAGGCGGTTTCGTCGGTTGACTCGATCGGGCCGGGTCGGGAGATGCCCGCGTTGAGGAAGAGCAGGTCGAGGGAGCCGAATTGCCGGCGTGCCTGCTCCATCGCATGGTCGATGTCCGGCAGGGACCGTGCGTCGGCCCGGACGACCGTGACGTCGTCGGGAAGTCCGGCGTTGGCGACGTTGCTGACGCCGGTGACCATGACGCGGTAGCCGCGGGAGTGGAGCAGTTCAGCGGTCGCCTTGCCGATGCCGCTGGTTCCACCGGTGATCAAAGCTGCAGGTCCAGACATGATGCGTTCCTTTGCGTGCTTCTGGGAGGTAGGGGGGCGGTCAGTGGGACGGCGGGCCGTACCGCGACGGTCTTTTGGCAGCGTACGACTGTCTGGCAGTGACTGCCAAAGCGGATGCGGGTGCCACTCTGGCAGTGCTGAGTTAATCTGGGCACATGGAGCAGGAAGCCGAGACGGCGAGGGGTGCACCGGCCACGCTTTGGGATCGGACCCGACAGCTTGCCTCCCGAGAGATCCTCGAGACGGCTCTGCGCCTGTTCACCGAGCAGGGCTACGACGAGACGACCATCGCCCAGATAGCCCGAGAGGCCGGCGTCTCCCAGCGCACCCTCTTCCGCTACTTCGGCACCAAGGAGGACCTGCTCGGCGGCAACCAGGACCGGTTCGGTCAGGTCCTGACAGGCGCGATCAGCGAACTGCCGTCCGAGGTGGGTGTTTGGGACGCCCTACGCGCAGGGGTTGCTGCAGTACTGGCCTTGCATGACAGCCGCGGACAGGCCCTGGAGCGGTTCCGCCTCCTGCACAACACCGCGTCGCTGCGTGCCGGTTGGCTCGAAAAGCGACTGCGGTTCCAGGACGACCTGCTGCCGCTCATCGAGGCGCGTATGGACGCTGCTACCGGCAGTGTGGACGCGAAGGCCCGAGCAGTGATCGCGACGGCGTTCGCATGCCTGGATGCCGCATCGATGACGTGGGTCGGCAATGACGGCAAGGGCGACATCATGGACCTGTACGACGAGTGTCTGGCTGCAGTGCGTGGCTGACCAGCCCAGAAACCGGGTCGGGGCCGGCGCGAGTGGCCCGTTCATGCGATAGGCCTGGACGTATGGGCCGCTCGTTCGTGTCTCGGGGACCGGGCAGACGCGTCTCGACCACGCCGGCCCGGCGACCCTCGACAACGACGGTGCAACGGAGTGTCAGGTGAGCAGCCCCAGTGTGTAGGCCAAGGAGATCAGCACGACGAAGACCGTGAGACCGAGCAGGATGGTCAGCCAGAGCCGTCTGAATGTTCCTTGCATCTTTCCCTCGCAAATTGATGTGGCTGCTGGTCGGCTACGCCACCGAAGCCGGCCCCTGGGTGATCATCTGATAGGTCAGGAACAGCGAGAAGGCGACGTAGAACATGGCGATCAGAATCATCACGGGCAGCCGCCAGCCCTTGAGCTTGGCGAACTCCGGTAGGTGCCGACGGTTGAGCATGATGATCAGCACGGAGTAGATCGCCATGACGAAGCCGCCTCCGGCCGAGGAGATGATGAGGAGCAGGACCGGTTCGATGCCGGTCCAGATGATCCCCGAACCGGCGATGATCATGATCCACACCACCGTGATGTAGATCTTGCTCTCGCTCCAGAAGTTGCTCTCCTTCAGGAAGGTCACCTTCAACGAGTCGCCCGCGAGCCGGCTCACGTAGTCGATGACCCCGATGTTCGTGGAGAAGAGCATCAGGAAGCCGGCGACGTAGAAGGCTGTGGTGAACCAGGGTCCGATGAGGTCGCCCAGTGCGCTGCCTTCCGCCTGGAGGAACGACAGCCCTTCTTCGAGTTCGGTGTTCGTGCCGATCGTCGAGACGACGAGGACGGCGAGGGAGACCAGCAGCAGTGCTCCGATGAACCAGAACGTGATGAGCTGTTCCCAGTTCGCGATGCGCCACCACTGCCGCCAACGGCGTTCGTTCTCCTTCGTCGAGGGGACCATGTACCCGAGCGAAGGAGCCGCGACCTCCTGGCCGGTGACCGGGGAGACGATGTTGGGGATGTTGATGCCCATCCCCATTCCCTTGTCCCTGATGTAGTTGCTCTGGACGAGGTTGTTCGCACCGCCTGCACCTGCGAAGACGATCGCGCCGAACAGCGACGCCGCACCCAGCTGAGCGACGACGGCCGGCAGGTTCCCGGTGACTTCGGGGATGTCGGTGACGACCTGCGCCCAGGCGCCACCCGTGGTGGCCACAGCTATCGCCGTCACGACGAAGACCAGGATGAGGGCGATCATGACGCCCTCGATCTTCTCGAGTGTCTGGTAGATGACCGGCGAGATGGTCACCGCCAGACCGATGGAGATGAGGAATATGGTGGCGATCAGCGGGACGGCCGACTCGCTGAGGTTGAATATGAAGGTGAAAACGGTGGCCCCGCTGGAGGCCCATCCGGGCCAGGCGTTCGGCAGGATTGCACCCAGCACGAAGACGATGCCCCAGGGCAGCCACATCCGGGAGAACCCCGTGACGGCCGTTTCGCCCGTGATCAGGGTGTAGCGCTCGATCTCCATGTTGAGGAAGAACTGCATCGTGATGCCCACCACCGCGAGCCAGACGATCCCCAGGCCCACCTGTGTGGTGATGTAGGGCCACAGGACCAGCTCGCCGGAGCCGAGCGCCGTGGCGGTGAGGATGATGCTGGCTCCCATATATTTCCGCAGGCTGCGCGGCTCGGGCAGGTCGCGATAACCCACCGCGGGGAGATATTTGCTGGGAAGCTCGGTGGCAAGGCGGGGTGTGCTCGACTCGACGGACTCGGTCATGGGGGCAACTCCTCTATGCGCTCTGCGCGGCCAACTCGGCCACTACCCGGTTGGAGAGTGCTCCGAGGCCTTCGACCTCGACCGTGATCGTGTTGCCGGGCTGCACCGGCCGGACCCCTTCGGGCGTTCCACTGAGGATGACGTCTCCCGGTTCGAGTGTGGTGAACCGAGTGATGTATTCGATGAGGAAAGGAATCGGGAAGATGAGGTCCTTGGTGCGGCCGTCCTGGCGGCGTTCACCGTCGACGATGCAGGACACTCGGACGTCGGTGGGGTCGTACTCGGTATCCACCCACGGCCCGATCGGGCAGAAGGTGTCGAAGCCCTTGCCTCGCGTCCACTGGCCGTCGGACTTCTGGATGTCGCGGGCGGTGATGTCGTTGCCGCAGGTGTAGCCACCGATGACGTCCCAGGCATCGGCTGCCGCGACGGATCGGGCCTGCTTCCCGATCACGAGCACCAACTCGGCCTCGGGATCCAGCCGCCCCGAGATCCGGGGATAGACCACGTCATCGCCCGGCCCGATCACGGAAGCCGGTGGTTTCAGGAAGAGCAGGGGTTCGTCGGGCACCTTGTTGCCGAATTCCTCGGCATGGGACCGGTAGTTGCGGCCGACGCAGAGCACGGTGCGAGGAGTGACCGGAGCCAGCAGCGTGACCTCGTCGACCGTCCCGACCGGCCGTCCGGTGGAGCGCAGGTCGACGAAGGGCGTTCCCTCGGCGGCGAGAACGACGCCGTCGGAAAGCACGCCCCATGACGGGGGACCGGTCGTCTGATAGCGAACGATCTTCACGGGATTTCCTTTCGCTCGGTCAGCAGTCGTTGTAGGCGTTGGTCCACAGCACGCCCTCGGCCGGATCGCCCGCGCTGGGCGTTATCTCGACGTCGTGCATCGTGGCGAGCGTGGTCTGCACGGCGCCGGCGTCGAAACAGCCGTTTTGGGAGAGCGCAGGCATCAGCGCGCCGAGCGTCTGCTGGATGATCGCGACATCACCGGCGGACATCCGGTCGACGATCTCCGCAGCAGCGGCGTTCGGGTCGGCCGTTACCTGCGCCATGGCCGTGTTCAGTGCGCGGCTGAACGCGCGCGCCGGTTCTGGGTTGTCCTCCGCCCACTGGCGGTTGGTCGCGAAGCCGGTGTAGACGAAATTGGAGAACAGCGGAACGTCGCCCGCGGCGCCGTCGATGAGGACGGTGCCGAACCCTTCCGCCTGCGCGACGTAGGGCGTCGGCGGGGAGAGTTGGTAGGCGTCGATCTGCCCGGTCTCGAGTGCGGCGAGCAGCGAGGCGCCGTCGCCGATCGCGATGATCTCTGCATCCCGCTCGGGATCGAGACCGGCCTGCCGCAGGTAGTACCGCATGTACTTGTCGGTGGCGGCACCCGGCGAGGTCACGCCAAGCCGCAGGCCCTTGAGCGCGGCATAGCGCTCCTCGATGCTGGACTCCCGGCTCACTCCGCGCTCCCGCGCCACATCCGGGTTCATCACCAGCGCGAAGGTGACCCGTCCGACGAGGTTGTGCACCATGACGAGGCTTTCCTCGCCCTCTGCTGCGAGCGTTGTGAGGTCGTCGAAGCCGATGTCGGCGTACTGGGCGCTACCCGAGACCACGGCTGCCACGCCGTCGGCGCCGCTCTGCAACTCGACGATCTCGACGTCGAGCCCCTCGCGCTCGAATATGCCCTGCTTGTCGGCGACGTACATCGAGGCGAGGAACGCGCTCGGCAGTGAGGTGACGGTGATCTTCGTGAGATCGCCCGGGCTGGAATCACCTCCGCAGGCCGCGACCGGTATCAGCAAGGCCAGTGCGCCCAAGATCGCGGACTGCCGTAGTCCTCTCATGGTCTCTCCCTCATGGCTGGATCGGACACCGGTCGCGCATGAGAACGGCTTTATCGGCCCCCGGCCAGGGGAGGCACGTCGATCGCTTGCTGCCAGCGCAGCGCGTTGCGTAGCGGGCGCAGCATGAGGTTCATCAGCAACACGATCGCGCTGAGCGAGAGCACCCCGGCGATCACGCCTGCGGTGGAGAAGACCGATGCGGCCTCCCGCGTGAGATAGCCGAGCCCCCGGTTCGACGAAATGAACTCACCGGTCACGGCACCGATCATCGCCGCGGGCAACGTGATCCGCAGGGCGGCGAGGATGAACGGGGTGGCGCTCGGCAGCATGACCTTTCGGAACTGGTCCCGGTTCGACGCGCCCATCACCCGTGTGACATCGAGCAGCCCCTGTGGGACCTGCTGAAACCCGGCGACGGTGTTGATGAAGACGATGAAGAAGACGAAGTATGCGGCGATGAGGATCTTCGGGGTCATGCCGATCCCGAACCAGAGGATGAACACCGGGCCCATGGCGACCGCGGGCACGGAGTAGGCCACGAGGAAGTACGGCTCGACGATGCGATAGGCGAGCCGCACCATCCCCAACGGCCAGGCGATCACTACTCCCGCGACAGCACCGAGCAGATAGCCGACGAACGCTGCTGTCACCGTGAACTGCGCGTGGTACCAGAGCTCACCGCTCCACGCCAGTTCGGCCAGCGTCTGTGCCACCGCCGACGGAGAGCTGATGTAGAACGGCCGGATCAGTGTCCCTGACGCCAGTTCCCATCCGATGAGCGCGACGACGACGATTCCCAGGCGCGCCGCCGCGAGGAACCGCCGGTGGGCGCGGCGGGCGGCCAGGTGACCGAGGCTCGCCCTCGTGAGCACCGCGGCGCCTGTGGAGCTGACGGTGTCGTGGGCCGGCGCGTTCATCCGTGCACCCCGCCGGTCTGCCACGGCATGAGCCGGGTCTCGAACAATCGCAGCAGCCCGTTCGCGATCATCACCACCGTCGCGATGATCAGGATGCCGGCGAAGACCGTCTCGATGTCGAACGCACGCGAAGCACGTGCGACCAGGTAGCCCAGCCCCTGGGTCGAGGCCACGAACTCGGAGAGCACCGCGCCCTCGATGGCCCTGGTGAAGGTGATCCTGATACTGGCGACGACGGCAGGCGCCGCGGAAGGCAGAACGATCTTGAGCAGGAGGTCGCGCCGGCTCGCTCCGAACACCCGGCAGACCTGGAGCAGACCAGGGCTCACCTCGCGGATCCCGGTGACTGCGTTGACGAAGACGATGAAGTAGACGAGCAACGCGGCCATGATGACCTTCGGCGTGTAGCCGAGCCCGAACCACAGGATGAACAACGGCGCCAGAGCGATCTTCGGGATCGAGTAGAAGCCGATGAGGAAGGGCTCGAACACCTCGTATCCGCGCCGGGTCTGGGCCAGAGCGAAGGCGCTCAGCAGGCCGACTGTGGCGCCGATGAGGAAGCCGAGCCCTGCCTCGGTGAGCGTGACCGTGAGGTGCTCGATGATCTCGCCGTCGGCGAGCAGTTCACCGATCCTCGCGGCGATCGAGACCGGATCGCTCACATACCGCGTATTGACCAGGTACTGGATGCCGAACTGCCAGAACAGCAGGATCGCGATGCCGAGACCGGCGGTGCCGAGCCATAGGTGGACGCGCTCACGGTGCCGCCGGCGGTGCTCGGCTTCGGTTGCTAAGGCCAGGACCTCCCTGCCGCGATCTGCCGCGCGTTCCGTGGGTGCGGCCTCGATGCTCACGTCACGCCCCGTCCGCGGGAGTTCTCGATTTCCACGCGGATATCAGCCCACAACGCATCGTGCAGCTCGCCGAAGCCCGGTGTCTCGTGGATTCGGAACGGGTCGCGCGGGCGCGGCAGATCGACGCGGTAATCGCGTTTGATGGTGCCCGGATTACTGGTGAACACGAGGATCCGATCGCTCAGCGCAATCGCTTCGACGAGGTCGTGCGTGACGAACAGTACGGTCGGGCGAGAACGCTCCCACAACTTGAGAAGCTCCGCCTGCAGGATCACCCGGGTCTGCGCGTCGAGCGGGCCGAAGGGCTCGTCCATCAGAACGATGGCGCTCTCGTAGACCAAGGTGCGGATGATTCCGGCGCGCTTGCGCATACCGCCGGACAGTTCGTGCGGGTAATGGTCCTCGAACCCGGTCAGCCCGACGAGGTGGATGAAGTCCTCGGCGCGTTTGCGGCGCTCGTGGCGTTCGACGCCCTGCAGTTCGAGGCTCAGTTCGACGTTGCCCCGCAATGAGCGCCATGGCAGCAGATTGTCGTCCTGGGTGATGTAGCCGACCGAGGTGTTGATGCCGCGCACCGGGGAGCCGTGGTGCGCGACCGTGCCGTCGGACGGGCTCGACAGCCCGGCCAGAAGGTTGAGGCAGGTGGACTTTCCGCAGCCGGACGGCCCGACCAGGCTGACGAACTCACCCGGCTTCGCGTCGAACGTGACGTCCTGCAAGGCCAGTACCGCATCACTCCCGCGCCCCCGGCCGACGAACGCCTTGTAGACGTGGTCGAAGCGAACAGCGCTGGTCATTTCGGCCCGCGACTCTGCGGTCTGCATGGGACTCCTCGTCAGGTGCCGGCGCCGGATCGAGCGCCGTAGGACGTGAGGTCGATGTGCGATACGGGGTTGGTGGGGATGCCGATCTGGGGGAGGGGATTGCCGGCCTGCTGCCGTGGGCGGGGCCGGTCGTCGATCGTCATGCGGTGACCTCGGCACCCGGCTGATCGGGAGCGTCGTCGACGAGCGTGCTGACGGTTTCGCCCACCGAGCGTTTGTGCCACAGCGCGAGCTTCGCCGCCCGATTGGAGTCCCGTGCGTGCAGAGCCGCCATGATTCCCTCGTGCTCGGACTGGGAGCGAGCCAGGCGCCCGGGGACCATCCGGAACACTCGCTGGAAACCGGAGTGGCGTTGCCAGATGTCCATGGTGAGCTCGCGGAGCATCTCGTTGCCGCAGGCGGCGACGATGGTCGCGTGGAACTCGTGATTGATGTCGGAGAAACGTGGTCCATCTTGTGCTTCGACCGCAGCGCGCATCAGCACCATCAATGCGTCGAGTGCATCCAGCTCCGTCTGGCTGATCCGTTCGGCGGCGAGACCGGTGGCGATGCTTTCCAGATGACCGCGGATGAAGTAGGTCTCCTCGATCTCACGCCGGGTGAGCGTGGCGACCCGTGCACCGCGGTAGGGGACCATTTCGACCAACCCGTCGCGCTCGAGCATCCTCAGCGCCTCTCGGACGGGGATGTCGCTGGCGTTGTACTGATTTGCCAGCTCGCGGAGCACCAGTCGTGTGCCGGCGGTGAGCTCGTTTCGCAGGATCCGCTCGCGCAGCGCGCGATAGATGGTCTGCGACTTCAGGTCGGTCACGTTGCGGTTCCCCCTGTGATCCGAGTCACCTGCAACATATCTGATATGATCCTGGCGCTCAAGGGATCTTCACACCCTGTTCTTCGGCTGGCGGACGCGCGTCCCGCTCGCGCGGACCGATCGGACGGCCGTGCCGTTCGTACAGAGGTAGGTGCCGGGGCCGGCCCGCCTGGCGGACGAGCGGCCCGCTTGTGCAGACCTATTGGACCGCCGCGCCGTTCGTCCACTGGGGGCGCTACCGCGCCGGCTTCCCGGTGAACCCCGCCGAACCCGGTCCGCACGGGGCGGCATCCGGTGGACGAGCGGGCCGTTCATGCGGACCTATTGGGTGGCCGTGCCGTTGGTCCGTGGGGAGCGGCTGTTCCAGCGGTACGAGTCCGCCGAACCCGGCTCTCGTACGGATGGTGGCCGCGCTCGCCCTCGGGTGGACGGTCGGTCCGCTCGTGCGGACCTATTGGACGGCCGTGCCGTTCATACGGGGGTGGACGTCGCCGGGCCGGCCCGGCCTGGCGGACGAGCGGCCCGCTTGTGCAGACCTATTGGGCCGCCGCGCCGCTCGTCCACCGGGGTGCGACCGCGCCGGCTGCCCAGTGGACCCAGCCGAACCCGGTCCGCACCGGGGCGGCCGCGCTCGGCCAGTGGTCGAGCGGTCCGTTCGCGCGGACGCTTCTATGTGTTGTCAAGTGCTCGCTGGTTGAGCTCTTGGTGGTGGGTGGTTGGTTCAG